>JAISVR010000010.1 GCA_031271465.1 Prevotellaceae bacterium
GTTGATAACGGACAAGAATGGTTGAAACCACTTTTGGATTTACGGAAAAGTATGTTTGACGAGCGTAATGTTTCAGAAAACAGAGAGGAAACAAGGCGAAACGGACAAAAAGCAGTAACTGCAGACGGACATAATCAAGGAAATTATACAATAGAGTATAGAATAAAGCTTTTAAAACAAATTTTAACGGCACAAAAAGAGATTCAAAAACATTATCCGAACATAGAGCTGATAAAAAACTCAGAACTTATTGCAATTCAGGTAATTTGGCGTAGAGATTTGGCTATTCCAAACAAGCAATACAAGGCAATCATAGATTATGAGACTGTTTCGGAAATTTACAATAAAATTTATCATAAAGAATTAGATATGAAAAATTTAGATGAGAAATTGCAAAAAGAAATTGATTTGTTAAAATCAGTTTGCAATGGCGAAAGTCAAGATTTCAGTTTGATTCAAGAACTTCTTGAATTACAAAAGCAAAAAGCACTTTTGAATCGTAAGAGAGGTTTGAAAGACGAAATGGAACAAGTCATTGAAAAATATCTTAAAAAAGAATCGGCATAATGTATATCAAGGAAATAGAACTCAATAATTTCAGAATTTACAAAGGCGTAAATCGAATTTCGTTGATGCCCAAAGACGAAAAAAACATTGTTATTGTCAGCGGGCAAAACGGCTTTGGAAAAACAACTTTTCTGATGTCGCTTGTTTGGTGCTTGTACGGCAAAAATATGGAACAAGTTGATGCGATGTACAAAAAAGAAATTGACGACAAAGGCAATTATACTAAATATATCGCCGACAGTATGAATCGCAAAGCTGTCGAAGAAGGTGAAACAGAATTTTCAGTGAAAATTGCTTTTTCGGGCGTTAATGTACAAAATGTTTTATGCGATGTAGTTGTAAAGCGTAGTTACAATATAATTACAGGCACTTCCGACAAAATCGAAGTTTTGATAAGCGAACAACCGCAAGAACTTATTGAAAATTTATCACAAGACAATCAAAAAGGCGAAGAAATTTTTATCCGAGATTTTATTTTGCCGATTGCTATTGCGAAATTTTTCTTTTTTGATGCTGAAAAAATTACTTCACTTGCGGAAATAAATCAAAAAGACCAACGCCGACAATTAAGTCAAGCATATTCAGAAGTGCTTGGCATTCAGAAATATGAAACGCTAAAAAACAATCTTGAAGATAAATTAGATGAATACCGTAAAAAATCGGCAAAAAAGGAAGACAAGCAAAAATTGATTCAATTAGAGGCTGACATAGAAAAGGCAGAATTAGATATTGAAGACAATGAGAATAAAATAAAAGAATTAAAAGAAGAAATAAATCAGAAAAAACACGAATCTGACGACATTTCATTAAAACTTGTAAAAGCAGGCGACAAAATGAGTTTGGAAGAACTCACAAATTTACGGGAAGAAAAATCAAATTTAGAACAAAAGAAAAACATTCAACAAGAACAACTTAAAGGAATTTTTGACTTTATTCCATTTGCGTTGGCAGGCGAAACATTGTCAAATGTTGTCGAACAGATAGAAAATGAAAGATTATTATCTGAGCAAAAATATAAACAAGACGATGTAAAAGAAAAAATTATTAAAATTCGGCAAGATATTGAATTAGAAAAACCAAACTCAAAAGTAGTATTTGATAGGATTCAAATTTGTGATTTCTATGAAAAGCAAATTGAGAAATTGGTAAAGAAATATTTTTATTCAGATGTACAAGAAATAGATGAAAATCTAAAAATCATTCACGATTTTTCGGCAAATCAAACGAATGAAATAAATCAACTGATTTCTTCCGTCAAAAATAATTTCAAATATCAATTTGAAAGTTTGAACAACGAGTATTCTTATATCAAAAATCAGCTAGATTCAATAAACCGTAAAATTAGAGATGCAGAAAAGAATGCACAAGATAATCATATTGCCGATTTGAGAGATAAAAAAGAAATTTTAGACCAAAAAATCAGCGAAAAAGAACAGGAGATAGGCTCATTAAATCAAAAAATTGATGATTTAAAAGAGGTTTTAAAAAAACACAGACAAGACCAAACAGCGATTAGAAAACAAATTGATGATTCTGCTCAATATTCAGAAAAAGAACAGAAAACAAAACAGTTAATCAAAACATTGGAAGTCTTTATCACAAAATTCAAAGGGCAAAAAAAAGAATCATTACAAGCAAAGATGCTTGATGCCTTAACTCGACTTTTACATAAAAAAGATTTTGTACAACGAGTTGATGTTGATATACTTACAAGTGAAGATATTGATATTAATTTGTATGATAAATCCGACAAAATAATTGATAAAAGCGGACTTTCAATGGGAGAAAGACAATTATACGCTTCGGCGTTGTTAAGCTCGCTTGTTTCGGAATCGGAAATTGATTTTCCTGTTTTCATTGATTCGCCAATGCAAAAGTTTGACAACCAGCACGCTGAAAATATTATCAAACATTTTTATCCCAATGTAGCCAAACAGGTTGTGATTTACCCATTATTGCACAAAGAATTAACAGAAAACGAGTACAAATTATTGCAATCGAATGTTTGTAAAACATTCTTAATCAATAATACTTCGTCAGACAGTTCAGAATTTTTAGAAACTGAACCCGATGATTTTTTCTCAACATATAATCAGATTAGCAATGCAAATTAATATAAAAACATCAGAGAAAAGTCAGGAAATTATTCGCCGTCTTACCCCAAAACTCGGAGACCGCACTCCTGAAAATGTAATTGCAAGAATTGCATTGGCTTATTCTTTACAAAAAGGAACTAAGTTTAATGTGTATCAAGATTTTGCCTCAACCGATTCTAAAGGAAAAGAGTACAAAGACCACATTCTTTTTGACTCTAAATTTCGGGATTTTTATATTGCTTTGATTTGTCAGCATTACGATACATACAAAACAGACGATAATATTCCCAAATATGTAAAACTGCATATTGACAATGGTTTGGAACTTTTAGACAAAATTTTTGACACGAGCGAATATACTTTTTTTGATTTCTTAAACGAGCATATCGAAAAAGGAACACGACATCTTGTTGATGTTGTCGCTTCAACAGAACACGTTAAAAATAACCAGCAACACATTGAAAAATCATATTTTTCAAACTTAATTAAGCTTGAAGTTGGAAAAACAATTGACACAAACGAATCTATTTATTTAAGCATCAACGATAGTACAAAATATAATAATTGCCATATTGCGGTTGCAGGAAATTCCGGCACAGGAAAAACGCAATTCGCCCTTGATTTTATTTCGCAAATCTATGAAAAATCAAACGGTCATATCAATTATATTTATTTAGATTTCAAAGGATTAAAACAAGATGATATAAAAAACTATGAAAAGTTTTTTAATGATACGAAAACCGAGTTTATAGGACTTCCGAATGAAAAAACTCATTTCCCTGTTAATCCTCTCACTTTTATTGACAATGTAAATGAGTACAACAAAAATATGGGTATTGATAAATTTGTAGATATTGTTTGTAAATACTCAAATTTGGGAATAAAACAAAAGGGGAAGCTTCGAGAGGCTACTTCGGAAGCATTTATTGAACAACGAGGCGGAACATATCCGACAATTCAACAGATTAATGAGAAATTACAAGAAATTTACGATAAACAAGATACTTTGACGGAAATAATGAACGATTTGAGTCGTTACAAAATCTTTTTGGAAGACCGAAAAAACGAATCAAATTTTTTTAATAAAAATCTTTATTTGTCGCTGTCAGGTGATTTGCCGACTTCGGTGCGTTTTACCTCTTTATTTTTGATAATCAATTACATATACAATACATTTATGAATATGGACAACAGTCCAACAGAAAACAACATAAAATCATTGCGTTATGTAATTTTGATTGATGAGGCGCATGTTTTATTCAAAGAAAAAAAGTACGAAGAAATTTTAGAAAAAATGTTACGGGAAATCCGCTCAAAAGGTGTTTCAATTGTTTTACTGTCACAAGGAATTGAAGAATACAACCAAAAAGGATTTGATTTTTCTTCAATGTGCGAAATTGCTTTTTTACTTGACATAAAAGATAAAAATAATACAAAAGCAATGGAGAAATTTCTCGGATTATCGGGAAAAGATACAAACACAATCGCTCAAAGTATGTCAAAAATTCAAAAAGGGCAAGCGATTTCAAATATCAAAGAATTTGACAAAGCGAAGTTATTTAAGGTTAATCAATATTGGGAAAGGAAATAAAAAATATAATTATGTCAACAAATCCTGTTTATGAAACAATAAATTACAAGAAACTACTTCTTGACCCTTGTAATCCTCGTCTTCCAAAATCTAAGCATAATTTAGATGAAAGGGAAATTATTGACTATATGTTATTGGAAGCTGCAACGCTTGAATTAATGCAAGCGATTGGAGAAAATGATTTTTTTAGAGGTGAACAATTATTGGTTGTTCCTGTGGAAGACAATAAATACAAAGTATTAGAAGGAAACAGACGGTTAACTTCTATAAAATTATTAAATGAGCCTGAGTTAGCTTCAGTAAAAAAGATTTCTGTAAAACAAATTTATGATGAAGCAAATTTTCGTCCGACAGAAATACCTTGTTTGGTTTTTAATAGCGAAGATGAAATAAGAAAATATTTGGGATTTAGACACATTACAGGCATAAAGCCTTGGGGACTTACAGAAAAATCACGCTATTTGTATCAGCTGTATGTAAATTTGTTTGATGGAAAGAATATAGATAATGCAAGCAAAGAACTTGCAAAAAAGATAGGAAGTCGTAGAGATTATGTTAAACGAGTTCTTGTTTCATATGAATTATATAAAATTGTTGAAGATGAAGGATTTTATAAAATAAAGGACTTAGATGATACGACTTTTTATGTTGGATATTTAGTTGACTCTTTAAGTAAAAATAATATTGCTTCATTTTTGGATGTTAATATGTCTTCTAACAATCCCTTAGGAAATATTAACAAAACAACTTTAAAAGAGTTGATTTTTTGGTTTTTTGAAAAAAATGACCAAAATAAAACACGAGTAAAAGGGAAAAGTAATGACTTAGAAAAGTTAAATAAAATTTTGGGAAGTTCAATAGCTTGTGAGGCATTTAGAGATGGAAAAGATTTGAATCGAGCTTTCGAATTTACGCAAGATATAGAATCTATGTTTGTTTCAAATGTACAGAAATCACTAATATCACTGGAACAAGCAGATGCTTTGGTTCATAAAATAAGTGACTTTTATTCTGATTTAGATGATGATTTAATCCAAATTAGAAAACTTACTTCAAAAATAAAACAAGCTAAGGACGAACAAGAAAAGAAAGGAGTATTTGGCGATGGTGGCGATGAGTTTTAATGAGAAATTAGAGAAACAATTTGAAAACTTTACAATTGAAACTCCTAATGTGTCAAATTACATAGAACATGTTTATGCTGATTTTGTAGAGTTACACGCATTGTTTTTGAAAGAAGAGGTAACTATTGCTGATATTTCGGACAAATTACAAGATGTTAAAGATTTCAATATATTAGAAACTGAGCAATTAGATTCGGAGGAAGAAAAATTGGAAGAAATAGCCTCTTTGGAAGCAGAGCGAAATGATATTATAGCAGAACGATTTTATTCGATTTTTGAAATTTGTAAAGACAGGCAGAGTTTATATGCTAATGATGAATATCCTTTTGTTGTTCTTGATAATCAGATAAGGTTAAAGGAAAATTTATCGGATAAGCAAAAGATGTATATATTATTACTTTTATGCTCAAATCTCAACTATTTCAATACGATAAAACATGAATTAACCGTAGATTTTGAGTTGTTATCATATTACACATTAACATCCTATTTACCATCAAAAGCCATTGTAAAATCTTTTGGTAAAAATTCAGGCTATAAGGGAAATGCGGTAAGTAAAATTAAAACATTAGCAAAAGAAATAGGTATTAATATAAATGAAAACAAAATTAGTTGTATTTCTCCTCAAAATGTACAGGAACGAGGATGTGATTTAATCGCTTGGATTCCTTTTACAGATAAAATACCAAATATGCTTATAGTCCTTAGTCAATGTGCATGTGGGAAAAATTGGGACACAAAACAATCTGATACTGAGTTTTTTAAAGGGTATTTTTATTTTGAAAAAAGTCCTCTTCATATTATGTTTATCCCATGTGCAATTTCAAATATGGGAGAAAAATTCTTTCAACATGATAGAATTCTTGACCATATTTTTTTTGATAGGAAAAGAATTTTAGAACAATTTGAAGAAATTAATTTCTTTGCTCGACTAAAATCATTTCCTGCCATAGAAAAAAGTATTTCAGATAGAATATTGGTTTAATATTATGAAACAGCGAACAATCATAGAGGCAATATCTAAAGTATTAAAGGATAAAGGGAAACCATTATCTATAAAGGACATTTATGACCAAATAATAGATAAGAGTTACTATAAATTTAAGGCTCAAAATCCATATAGCGTTGTTCGTGTTGAAGTTAGGAGACATTGCGTAGGAGTGGATATTCCTTCTGCTTCTCGAAAGAAATATTTTCAAATTCATAAAGACGGTACATATAGTCTATTATCTTCCTCTAAAGACTTGCCAAATACAACAAAACAACTAAAAGAAACTGAGACTGACGAAAATAAACAAATTGTAAAGCTGAAAGAAATACACCTTCAATGTACTAATTCCTTTAAAAGAAAACTCTTAAATCAATTAAAAGAAATTGAACCTGATACATTTGAGTTATTTTGTAAAAAACTATTGAAAGTATATGGGTTCAAAGATTTAAAAGTAACTCGCCCTAAAAGAGACGGAGGTATTGATGGATATGGAAAATTGAAAGTCGGTATTTCTTATCTTAATGTTGCAGTCCAATGTAAGAGATGGAAAAATGCTACTGTTGGAAGAACTGAAATAGACAAATTCAGAGGTGCAATTCAAGGAGACTATGAACAAGGAATATTTCTTACAACTTCACAATTTTCTAAAGAAGCATTAAATGCAACAACAAAGAAAGGTGCTGTCCCAATTATTCTTATCGATGGGATGATGATAGTTGATATTATGATTGAAAAGAAATTCGGAATAGAGATTGAGGAAATACCTATTTATATCAATGCATTGGATGTAATACTTGGTGATGATTAACTTAAAATAAACAGCAAAAATATGAACAATATCGGGCAAAAAATAAAACAGGTATTCCCCGACATTGCAATCTTGAAAGACCAAGATAATTACAGTGTTTTTTATGGTAGAAACTTGCCGTCTTTTGTTAAAGATTTTATTCTGAAAAGATATATTAATGAAACCGGACACGTCGATAGAGGTGCATTAACCTCATTTCTTGACACAACAATTCCACAAAAAGCAGAATCGGTAAAAGATAAACTCGGTCAAGGCGAGCAAATAACCTTGTTAACACGCTTTATCATATATATTGACCTTGTAAAAAGTATTCGTCGTTTTGCCATTCCGGATTTAGGTATTAAATTGAATGAAGGACAAATTCCTGAATATGTTTATTCGCAACATAAGGGAGATTTAGTTGACGGCGAAAAATGGGGTATCATTAAACTTTGTTTGCTGCCGGACGAAGATGGAAAAAAATATCATGTCGAAATGGTAGATTTCAAGCCATTTAAGCCGTATAAATCTGTAGATGTTAATTATTTACGCGAAGCTCGTAAAGCATTTACAACAGAAGAGTGGCTGGATGTGATTCTCTCTGCAATGGAATATGATGCGAATGGTTTTGAAAGTATTGCTCAGAAGTTGGAATTTTTAACACGGTTACTGATTTTTGTAGAGCCAAGATTGAATGTAATAGAATTGGCATCAAAAGGAACCGGAAAATCTTATGTATTTGGTAATTTATCAAAATATGGTTGGCTTGTTAGTGGAGGAAAAGTAACTCGTGCCAAATTGTTTTATGACAAGCAAAAGCAACAAAATGGGATTATTAAAAATCACGATTTTACAGCATTTGACGAAATTCAAACAATCGTATTTCAAGAACCTTCCGAGCTACAGGCAGCACTTAAATCATATCTTGAAAGCGGAAAAACAACCATAGATAACAATGAATTTTCTTCGGAATGTGGATTAATTTTAATGGGAAATATTCCACTGAATGAATATCGGCGTCCAATGTCAAATAAATACTTTAACTCTTTACCTTTGAATTTTAGAGAATCAGCGTTATTAGATAGATTTCATTGTTTTATTGAAGGTTGGCATTTACCAAGAATTAATAAAAGTATGATTTTTAAAAGTTGGACAATCAATGTTGAATATTTTTCCGAAATTCTTCATTCTCTACGCACACAAAATCAATACTCTTTATTATTTGATGAACTCGTTGCATTTGAAAAAGACGCTGATATGCGTGATTTCAATGCTGTAAAACGCATTACAACTGCATATATGAAATTGTTGTTTCCTCACTGGATACAACTAACAGATGTAAATTTAGATGAATTTGACCGTTATTGTTTGCAACCTGCAATTCATAGGCGCGGTATTATAAAAGAACAATGCCATAATATCGATCCTGAGTTTAAAAACAAAGATGCCAGAGATAAAACTCAAATAATTGATATTTATGTACTTCTATTGTCAAAATGTTAGTCCAAATGCTCGATACAATCAAAAATACAATATCTAAATTTCCTCCAAACGAAGTATTTACTGTTTCTGATTTTCCGGAAACAGCGAAAAACCCCAAAGGAGTAAGTAAGATACTCAACGATTTGGTTGCAGAGGGTATTTTGCGTAAACTGTCGAAAGGACGCTTCTATAAACCAGAAACAGGGAAATTCGGAGAACTGCCACCTGATACTTATCAAACTGTAAAAGATTTACTTGCCCAAGATGGCAAACTTATAGGTTATATAACAGGGTATTCAGTTTTTAACGATTTGGAGCTGACAACCCAAGTACCTGCTATTTTGCAGATAGGTATGCGTAGAGAGAAAAAAGCCCTTGTTCGTGGTATTTATCGTATCAGTTTTATCAGACAGGAAAATGCAATAACCAAAGAAAACATACCGTTACTGCGATTACTTGATTGTCTGCGCTTTTTCAAGAATATTCCTGATACAACACCTGATAAGGTTTGCCAAAGACTGCTACATTTACTTTCGGAATTCGATGAGCAGCAAATCAACAAAATCAAGAAGTTAGCCCTCAAATACACTCCCCAAACCATTGCTTTACTGGGGGCTATGCTTGAAACAATAAATCCACAGGAAGACACCGAATCCTTATTCAAGACACTGAATCCGATAACAATCTATAAGTTGTCTATCTCACCTAATATTTTACCTACACAAAAGAAATGGAAGATTACACGATGAGTAACCAAGACGAACAGCACCGCGCATTAACCGATGATATTCGAGAAATAGCTAAAGAACTTCAGGCGATATACTCACAAGCCGAATCAATATACGCTTCTGCCGTTAATGATATTATCAGTCGCAAAAGCAAAAAAGAAAAAGAGATTGAAATCTTGTTGGATTATATGTTAGACTTTGCTGGTGACGAGAAAATTTTAGCATTGTATCGGAAGCTGTGTCGATACTACTTCGACATCAATCCACAAGCAACTACCGAATATATCCAGCTCTACAAAGAAATGTACGATGAGGACGAAAAACTCTTCAAAAGCGGATATTTCAGAGATAATCCAATAACAAAATAAGCCTCTTGTTCATATACCCATATTCTCCGATTTGTGTACAAATTATGTATCCCTATTAAAGAAAATACATACTTTATTATAAATATTTGATTTTCAGTCCACATTGACTTCTGCCTAAATAAATTTATATATCTCAATCTTAGCGTAATAAACAACTACCTCCAAAAAATGATGAGCTGAACGAGATATTTGAATTTGTTTAACCTTCTAATAATATTTCCAACTTTATTATAGATTTTTTCGGCAATATTTAGCTCCGTTACTTACTGTGTTACTTACTCCGTTACTAAAAAGCAATCAAATTATTCAATGTATTAAAATTCAATAAATTAACTCCGTTACTCGCTTTGATTCTTTCCCTACCATTGCGATAGAAGCAGTTCCTTTTTATAAAAATTCTCAAGCACTTTTTTTCGGTAATTTACAAAGCATTCGGAAAATATATCAATTGCCTGAATTATAGCAAATTACAACTTGTCGGAAATTCCGACAGGTTCAAACAGAAGGCAATCGTTCTGTCAAAAAATATCCTGATTACCATTTAGACATGATTATTATTATCGGTTACCGGATATTTTCTCTGAATTTTATTTTTTGCCCAATAACTTATTTTCTTTGAAAGAATTTTTCTAATTTTGTCGTGCTGAATACATCATTTTACACTATGGCAAGTTTTCTGAAAAGAAAATTGTTATAGGGATAGGCTTACGGGTGTAAGTCCCGAGACTTTTCAAGGCTTGCCTTTGATGTGTTCAGCAGAGACCTATCCTTTTTTATTTATTAACTATTTAATTTTTTGTTATGCTGAACACAAAAAGTCAATCAAAAACCAACGAACCGAACCGGTTCCCAACCTTTAAAAGGGTCATCCAAAAACAAATTGAAGAAGAGTCTGTAACCTTGCGCGCCGAAGAGCCGAAAGTGCGTTACATCAAGTTGCAGCCGTTTTACCGCCGGTTAACAGGTTGGAACTATTCAAAGGTGGTTTCCCACCTGCGCCTTTGCGGCAACTGGCTCGAAGCAGCCGGTTTTCATGCCGAAGAATATGTAAGCGTAACCGTCATGTCCGGCTTAATGATAATTCGTACCGCAAGGGAAGAATAAAGAAATTGAAAAAAGGCTCTGCCGGGATAAGCGTCCGGCAGAGCCTTTCTAAAATGATTACATCTTCCGGTACTCTTCCTGCTTACGCTTGGGCAGCTTTTTAATCACCTCATCAGCCGAATGCCGAATCAGTTCTATGATCAGGCTATCAGGCACATCGCTTTCCAGCGTGACCAAATTCCACAGCAGCGTTTTAAAATCCGTTTCGGTAATGCCGTGATACTTTTTGCGCAACTCCATTGACCTATCGGGGTCGCACTTGAGGTCAGCCTTGAAAATCCCGTCTTTGGGCGCCAACGGAATATACGCAAACATCTTACCCATGACCTTAAACACCAACACATTATGATGCAGAAACGGCAGCGATTCATCAGCGCCTTTGATAGATAGGCAGTATTCGCGGAATTCTTCGATGTTCATAGGAGTGAGGATTCAGATTTATATCAAAGAAATCGTTTGATATTAGTCAACATCTTTATTCTTTTTCATCAAGATTTATATGAGCAACTAATATAACTAAATCATCATCAGATTCATATTGTTGCTTTTCTGTTCTTAAATTTATAGAGTTCGAAAGTCCTACGCTATGCAATAAAGTTCTATTGAAATTTCGAAGGTCGTAATTTGCTACTTTATCGCCAATACTAACTACTTCTCCTATGTTGAATAGCGACCAATTACGGATAAATTCATAAACATTAAATGAGATAATGTTATTACCAAGAAATGGCAAGTTCAATAAAGGGAAACCGTATTTTGGAAAATGTTTAAAATACCTGTAAAGCATTTCATCCCAAAATGGATAATCAATGAGCGGGAACGAAAAAACATTATTCTGAGTATTTGGATATTTTCTAATATCGGAAAATGAAATCTTATCGCCTTGTTGAAGTCGAAAAACAGTCAAAGCATTAACTAAAATCATTTCGCCGGGACTTTGAAATAATCCGTAATTTCCCAATGATTCAGAATAGTTTTGAAATATGACTTCATCAGTAAAATTCTTTTTAAAAATTCCTTTTTGACCTTTGAAAGTTGGGAAGTTGTGAAGTAGGTATAGTTGGTCTTGGTCTATTTTCCAAGTATTTTTTTCTGCGTCTTCCTTTTTGTTTTGAATAAACGCTGTTTTTTCAAAAACAATTTCTCTATCTTTTGTAGCAATTGATATGATAACCATATCCGCTAATTCTTTTGTTGTTAGCCTATTCTGATTGTGAAACTCAACAAACGAACGTGAATCATGGATTTTTTTAGCGTGAAAATTCAATCTTTTATTATATGACTCGCCGTCTATGGCTTTACATAAATCAGTTACAATTTTGACCTCTCCGTCTGAATTTGAATATGAAGTTCCTAAAGCTTCGTACACTTTTTGTGCTAATGAATTCAGGAATAATCTAAAATCCTGTTGATTGTAGTAATCCGAAAAAGTTTTTAATAATCTGTTCATATTTTTTTATTATATTATCAATAGTTCACATTTTAAGACTAATAGCTTTTTTGCAAATATAACAAACATTTAAAACGCAGAAAATAAATCAAAAGTATGTTTCAACTTATTTTCTGCCTTAATTCTTATTACCGATACAACACCCCCATACCATCAAACTCGCTCCGTACCCTGTTTACTTCCGTAGCAATTTTCTGGTTCAGCACCTTTGCGTAAATCTGTGTCGTAGTGATGTTAGTATGCCCGAGCATTTTCGATACACTCTCGATAGAAACACCCTTGGTCAGCATAAGAGTCGAAAACGAATGCCGCCCGCAATGGCTCGTCAGCCGCTTATTAATACCACACAAAGCCGCAATCTCTTTCAAATACTCATTCATCTTTTGGTTGCTATGAATAGGCAGCAGTTTCCCGTCAGCCAACCCGCTGTATTTCTTGAGAATTGCCAGCGGAACCTCCAATAACGGGATATTAGCCTGCACCGAAGACTTCTGCCGCGTCAGTTGAATCCATTTCTGACCCCAGCCATCCTCAATAATATTGTCCACCGTCAAATTAGCAGCATCAATATACGCTAAGCCCGTAAAAATCTGAAACAAAAACACATCCCGCACCTCAGCCAAGCGTTTCGACTCAAACTGCTTGCCCATCAGCAACCTGATTTCAGGCTCAATCAAAAACTCCTTCTTCACCGGCTTATAACCAGCGTATAATCATCAAAAGGATCGATAGAAATAAACCTGTTCTTCAGCGCATTCGTCACAATCTGCTTCAAGTAGCGCAGATGCTTCACCGTAGAATTATGCCCGCATTCGCAAACAGACTTCAAATACACCTCATAATCCGTTACAAACTGAAAATCCACCTCACGGATAGGCATATCCGTTTTCTTATATTTATACAACATGAAATACGCCACACGCTTTTGCGTAGCCAGATACTTGGAAAGAGTAGTGCAACGAATCGTTTTACCCACCAGACTGCGCTTTTGCTCCACCTTCGCACCATAAAGCGAAAGCACCGTATTGCAACAAATCTCTTTGCCCAGATACGCATTCCGGAGTTTATCCGGCGTCACATACCCATCCTTCTCAAGAATCGCCTTATAATGCCTGTCCAGCCCAATCCTTATCCTGTCCAGAGAATCATTGATTTGCTGCGCCTCTTTCGTCCTGCCCGCAACCCTGCCCAACGGGCTCCACAACTCAGGCTTCACAAAAGCCAGCGAACTGAATTCGGTTTTCTCACCCCCGATACTGACCCTTACCATAATACTGGCTTGTCCATCCTTGTTTAATCTCCCCTTTCTGATCAGAAAAAGGATTCGATACGTACTTTTCATAACTCATTCTTTTTAATTAATTTGACAAAATTATACACAGTCACCCAAAGAATGAAGCCCTCCGAAAAGCCAAGTTAGGTCATTATAACGCCTTATAAACCAGTCATTAAACTGCGAAAAAGTGAGCAGAATTTGACAATTTGTTTTGCTCACTTTTTGCTCACCCGGCTTTTGTCCAACGCTGTCGTTTTTGTCCGGTGGTAGAATAAAAAAAGTCTGTTAATCTACTGACTAACAGACTTTTTGTCTTTAATTGGCTTTCCTTGTCTTTCGACTTTTTTGCCGTTTGTGGGCGTTGACGGATTCGAACCGCCGACCCTCTGCTTGTAAGAAGGGTTTTTTAGCGCTTCAAACGTTTCATAATTGGTTATAAATCATTACATTTGTGATGTATTTCAATGACTTACTGAAAAGGTCATTTTATAGTTAGTTTCATTTAATAATGTAAACTTAATGTAAACCGACTATATTTGCACCGAAAATAATGATTTATTTCTTATGGCAAAAGTATCTGTTATCCGTTACACTTCAAAAGTGCTTCAAGATGGTTCATCACCCATTATGTTGCGAATTTCCAAAGGCAACAGCAAAAGAAAGTATTTTGCTTTGGGTTTCTCTGCCTCAGCAAAACAGTGGGACGATGTAAATGGCTGTTTCGTACGAGACAAGCGAGTTAATCGTATCATTTATGGCGAGGACGAACACGGAAAGAAAATCCAAATAGACGGTTATGAGGTCAATAATGCCTTTATTGAGCGAAAACGCATCAAAGCGAAGGAAATTATTGACAAGTTTGACCAAGACGATATAGATTGGACTTTCGCGATGTTTGAAGAAAAATTTATCAATGAGAGCAAAAAGATTCTTGTTGTTGAATATTTGCAGCACCACATCAAAAAATTGAAAGAAGAAAAGCGATACGGTAACGCTCGTGTCTATCATCATCTTACATTGATATTTGATTTATTCCAAAAGGACAAGAAGATACGAGTTGATAAATTGTACTTTCAGGATTTTGGCTATGATATGGTAAACAAGTTTTATCTTTATATGAAAAATGACAGAGAACTATCGGGCAACACAATGAGTTATTATTTACGAACATTGCGCTCGTTGATGAACTTTGCCATAAAAGACGGCTGCGGCAGTAAGGAAGTCTACTGTTTCAGTAATGAATATTCGGACACAAAGAATATCTTTAATATCAACTCGTTACAAGAAGAAACAAAAAAGCGATATTTGCCCAAAGATTCTCTTTCTATCATTAAAAATACTATTTTTGACCGCGAGCCGTTGGAATATAGCAGGCGGTTGTTTTTGCTCTCGTTCTATCTTTACGGAATTTCATATATTGACCTCGCCAAACTGAAAAAGTCGGATATAAATTATACGATAACCAAAGACGGCAGGCAAATAAAAGTAATCAACTATAAACGGAGCAAGACACACAAATCATATTCAATACCGGTGCGTTCGGAAATACAAGAGCAATTAGATTGGTTTTATGAGAACTACCCAACCGTTGGGGACTACTTGCTTCCGTGCGTTACGCGAGATTTGAAAGATGAGGCATTGAACGAGCATATTATTAACAGGCGAAAGAAATATAACGGCTATCTGAAAGAAATAGCGAAAGAGTTGGAGTTTCCCGAATCATTGGCTAAAATTTCCACCTATTACAGCCGGCATAGTTACGCAATGGCAATGCTCGGTAGTGGAGCAAGCGTTGAAGTAATTCAGCAAGCGCTCGGACACGAAGATATGAAAACAACCCGCGTGTATTTAGATAGTTTTGATGATGATTTGATTGCTAAACAAAGTGACGGATTGATATGATTAAAAAAACATTGGCTTTTTATGATAAAAGACCTAAGGAAGGCGGCAAAAAAATTCCTTTCCATAAATTTATTGAAAGTATGGGATTGCCTATTAACCCAACTCATAATTTTGGGAAAATAAAAGAATATAGATTTAAAATTTATGAGGTGCAGAAACAAAAATTTATAGAAAATAGAAAATTTGAAGAAGTTTCCACTGACAATGATGATATTAAGTTCTTTTTTCTATGGTGGCTCCACCAAGAATTAAAGGTTGTTGAGCGATGGCTTGCAGATACATATCCAAATGGTGAAAGGAAAAAAATAAAAACAGATATTTCTAATGCCATAGAAATAATTAAATATCAAGAGTTTATAAAAGGTGAAATATCAAGGCAAAATGAAAAAAAGTCTGATAAAACTGTAAGCAAAAATGCTCTTGATAAAATAGTGATACCATTAAAAAAAGACAGTCTATATAAGTATTTAGACGAATTGAAAGAAGTGTTTTCTAACTATGAAGGAATTAGTGATATTAATTTCAATGCCATTTGTTTGGTTGTAAAAGAAAAAAACTTTTTTAAAAAACAGTCCAAGTTTTCGGGTATTGTTAAAGCTATTGCTTCATATTACGACATTGAGCCACCAAAAGAATCAAAAGAAAGTAAATGTTCCGACCGAAAAAATGAACTAATGAGACAGCATTTAATATTAGATAAAGAGATTCAATAATTATCCCCGTGTTCTCCCCTCTAAAATCCCCTTTTTTGAGGGGATTTCTTTTTGTGTCAAAAACTTACGAGACTCCAAAAATCCCCGATTCTTCCACCGCTATAATTATTTTCAATTTTGCAAAGTTAACACAAAGTTTGCCTACGTACGAAGGCTATGTTTGATTTAATAAATAGCAAAAATGAGACAGATACAGATTATTGCAACAGAAGACGCAATAGAGGATTTATTCACCAAAGTCATTGATAAAATATTAGGGAAACGAGAAGAAAAAGAACTTCCTAAATATTTTACAGTAAAAGAGTTAGCAGATTTTATGGGTTTGTCAATTCACACAATCCACGTGAAAAATGCCAAGCAAGAAATTCCCGGTAGCCGAAAAGTTAATGGGCGGGTGTTGTTTGATTCTAAAGCAATTATTGATTGGATAGAATCGGGCGAAGTAAAGACCAAACAAGAGCGTCTACAAGCACTTGAAAATAAATTCAGGGAAAGGAGGGTTAAACGATGAAAAAGATAGATTTTTCAAAATTCTACCAGCCACAATTAGAACATAAGCCTATTAATGCCCCTAAAATTATAAATAGCAGTGAAATTCTTAATTCGGTTCGTATTGACTTGACACGCAATTATCCAGAAGTCAATTTTTTACTTGAACAAAACGCAATCGGTTGCCTTTCCAAAGGGGACATTCAAGCAATAAAAGCGAAAGCAAAACAAGGGAAAACGCACGCTATTATTTGTCTTGAAGTGGCTTTATTAAAAGGTAGTTTTGTCGGACTAACAGCGATAAGCGACAATATTCGGATACTCCATATTGATACCGAACAAAACCCTTTGAATGTATCAAAAAATGCTCGCAAAGTACATAGGCTTTGCCGTTGGGACGAAACAAAGAACAACGATAGATTTATCGCACTTGCACTCCGAGAATACAACACAGAAAAAAGATGTTCGATTATAGAAGACGCAATTAGGGAGTATAATCCTGATATAGTTTTTATTGACGGAGTCCGTGATTTGTTGCGTGATTTCAATTCTATTGAAGAAAGCGCCCAAATTATGAATTTATTATTACGATTAAGCAAACAGTACGATGTGGCTTTATGCTGTGTTTTACACGAAAATAAGGCGGACGGAAATATGAGAGGACATTTAGGCACAGAGTTGGTAAACAAATGTTCTGAAACATACAAAGTCCAAAAAGATAAATTTGGGACTATCAGTGTGGAACAAAGCGAATCTCGTAATGCTCCAATAAATGATTGGGCTTTTATACTTGACGAAAATGGCATACCCAAAGTTGCTGAACCGGAACATAAACTTTCCCAAACCGAAGCAAAAGAACAGCGAATCAAAGAAAATATGCAGTTCTTATTTCAGAAAAACAAAGAATATCAGCACGCAGAATTGGTCAAGGAGTATATGGAAATTTCCGGTATAAAGGAACGAACAGCCTGTGAGCATATTTCTAATGCCTTAAAAAAAAGCCTGATAAACAAAAAAATAAATGGAAAATATGAACTTAATTTTACTTAAACAAACTGCGCTACATCTGCAATATAGTGCAACATATATATATGTTGCTGCACTACAATGCAGTTTATGTAGTGATAGTGAAAATGCAGCAAATTGCAGTAAAATACAGTAATTAGATTGTTAAAATTCAATTAGTTATGAAAAATATATTAGATATTCAAGTTAGCGCTTTCAAAAATGTACGCTCAAAAGAGCCTCAAACAGTTTATTTATATGATTGGCTTGTGTCAAATGAACATAAAACCTTGGTTGAAACAATACGGAACACAGACGACGAGGCTAAACGAAAATCCTTAAAAGAGAATCTTCCCGCAATAACTCCCTCCGGTCTTTTTAAGGTGAGGGGCGCAGACCAACTTGTCAGTCATTCGGGTTTTATTTGTATTGATATTGACAAAAAGCCAAATGCTGATTTAGAAAATTTTCCAGATTTAAAAACCTTAATACAAGCGTTAGATTGTGTAGCATTTTGTGCTCAATCTGTTTCTGGCGATGGTTTTTATGTCCTTATTCCAATCTGCAATCCCGAAAAACACAAAGAACACTTTAAGCATTTGCAAGTGGCATTCGCTGCTTGTGGCATTGAGATTGACGCCTCTTGTCGTGATGTTGGGCGTCTGCGCTTTGCGTCCTATGATGAGCACCCATATATTAATCTTGAAGCAAAAAAATATTGCGGTATCTTGGAAGATAACCCTTTGTCTGTAAATGATATAAATTCTCAAAAAGGGATAACCCAGAAGCGAGTAGAGCAACTGATTGATAAAATAGAACTACTGGACATTGACATCACCGAAGAATACAAAAGTTGGTTTGCTATTGGCTGCAGCATTGCAAAAGAGTTTGGGGAAGCCGGACGGAGTTATTTTCATCGGATTAGCCGAATTTATCAAGGTTATACCACCAAAGAGACTGATAGGCAATATTCAGCTTGTTTGACAGATAAAAATCAACATAGCATAAACACATTGTTTTGGTACGCTCAAAAACATAACATTTATGTTGATGCTACCAGATATGAGTTTGCTACCCCAATAAATTAATCACAATAAAAAAGATAACAAAGCGAATAGGTTTTTTGCTATCTTTGCCGTCAATTACATATTGTATCATAGCGTTAGCTATTGTTTTAGGGATAAGAAAACGACCAAATTTTATTCTGCCTAATTAACAATGAGTTATCGCTCGCGCTTGGCGCGGGCTGTATCTTCATTTAGGCAGATAGGTGCTTGGTCGTACCTCTTATCCAATGAGATGTGACCTGCGCCTTTTTTTGTGTGTGATAGTGAGATATAAATGTTTAATCTAAAAAAATAAAACGCCTATGTAAATAACCATTTTAGAAACCTATTGTTTTTTCAAGATATTGAAGAAACAATTAATTAGAAACCAATAGTTTAATGTAGAATAATTTTAAAAAATAAAAAAATGAAAACTAAAATCTTATTTCTTGCCATTGCTGTAATTGCAATACTTACTGCTTCTTGTTCTGATAAAAAGGCTATTAAAATCGCCGAAGAGTACGCTCAAAACAATATTTTCGGATTATTTGAAAATGCCCAAATGGTAAGCAACCATCAAACAAAAGTCCAATTCATAAAAGACGAAAGGGAAAGATTGGAATTTGTCGCAGATATATCTCAAAGAAACTATGAGAATAGAAAACGCTTGTCTGATATTTATAAATACGAAAATATTCCTTCGTTTAAAGATAAGAACTTAGAGATAGCAGAAGCCGTTAGTGCATCTTCTGTTGAAACTATTGAAGAAGCAGATATAAATGAGGGTTTTTATGTTGTAACGGTAGGAGTACAATATGGCGAAAACCACGATGAGTGGACTAAAGCTGTAGTAGTTTTAAGTAAGGACTTGGCTGTGCTTAATAAGCCTGTTGATATAGAGGCTTATAAACAAGCAAACGAAAAACAATTGGAAGAACTTTTGAATACGAGATAATCAATCGAAAGTTTTAAAATCAAATTAAATGTAATGTATATGGATTTCAAAGATTCAATCAAACAACTTGCTGAGCGTGTCGATAAAGTAAAAGACAGTCTCACCACCGAAGAAGCCACCAAGACGGCTTTAGTATTACCATTCCTGCAAGCAATGGGGTACGATGTATTTAACCCTGCCGAAGTGCTGCCCGAGTTTACCTGTGACATCGGCACAAAGAAAGGAGAAAAAATTGACTATGCCATTTTTAAAGAAGGCAAGCCGATTATTCTCGTTGAGTGTAAACATTGGGAACAAAACCTGAATTTACACGATAATCAGTTATTGCGGTATTTCCACGTGTCTAACGCCAAGTTTGGCGTTTTGACAAATGGCATCATTTATCGTTTTTACACCGATTTGGAAAGTCCCAACAAAATGGACGAAAAACCTTTTTTGGACATCAATTTGTCTGAATTGAAAATCAACCAAATAGAAGAACTGAAAAAGTTTCATAAAATGTATTTTGACTTGGACAATATTCTCAGTTCGGCTAATGAACTCAAATATATGGGCGAACTTAGCAACATTCTTACTGAGGAATTTACAAATCCGAGTTCTGAGTTTGTAAAATTGTTTGTCCGCCAAATATACAGCGGTGTCGTTTCGGCAAAAATCCTGCAACAATTTACGCCGTTAATAAAGCAGTCAATAACGAATTTTATTAATGACGCAATTTCAGACCGTCTTCAGTCGGCATTAAAGCCTGAATCAAACGAACAATTAAACAGTGTACCCATAGACGCGCACGCGCACGAAGAGCAAAGTGTTGAAATTGTAACAACAGATGAGGAGTTAGAAGCCTTCTATATTATCAAATCAATTCTTCGCACCAAATTCCCAGCCGAAAGCATTACTTACAGAGATGCCAGAAGTTACTTTTCAGTCTTCCTGAATAAATCGGTGCTGTGTCGCCTTTATTTCAATTCGTCAAGCGATTATCTTGCGTTTCAGGGCGAAGGTCGCAAAGAAATAAAGCACAAACTTGAAACGTTGGACGATATTTACCAGCATTCCGAACAAATACTATCTGTGGCTGAATCACTCTAAAAAGCAAACGGTCTCAAATGGGCTCCATTTTTGAGACCGTTTCTGTTTTTAATAGGATTGCTCTATAAAAAGTTTTGGACTCAAATATGGAGCCCGAAACTTTGTTTGTGTGAGTGATTAGATAGAATTAAATTAATGCATCTATCTCATTATCCCACCCTTGCTTGTGAATAATCCTTTTTTTGTGAAGATTATCATCTAAAATTTCCTTTTTTGTTAGTTTTGTTAGTTCTGCCCAATCTTTGTCAAAAACATAAGTCGCATTACCTGTTTTTATACTTTCAAAAATGTAAAGAGACTTTTCCGTGAATCCAAAAACGCTGTATTCATAAAATCCACCCTGCCCAATAGCAACAAAATTAGGATTTTTTGAAGCGATTTTTTCAATCCGATATTTAAGAACAGGTCTGTTGCCCTTAGATTGTCGCTCTATTTTTTCTTTCATAAAGGGTTCAACTTTTTTCCACGGATATTCTCCTGGTGGCAAAATCTTCCAGTTTAATCTAATGACTTGAGGGGCTTGTATGAGCTGAAAGTCTGATTTTAACGTATCACATTCTCCAAATAGTTCTAACAATAAATTAATTGTGTGTTTTATAAGTTCAAAATTTTCTTTTTTATTTACGCTTTTTAAAGCAACTAATACTTTTGACTCTTGCGAATCTTCTATTTTTAACTCAATATTTGGGGGTGCAATAAAATCTCGCTGGTATCTTTCCCTTGCAATGTATACAACTTTTTCATATTCTGTTCCTGCCCAATCAGTCCAAGACCACAATCGCGAAATAAAGTATTCTTCTTTTGGAAGGTCTTTTCTTTTTATATACTTTCCGTCAGCATTGAATCGTGATATAGGTCCTAATATTGAAGGTAAAACAAGCTCGCCGGCTTTCAAATCAGAGGAAAAGCCAACTTTGACAAGTTTTTCTTTAATACTTTCAATATCGGTTATACCAATGTAAAATTCCTCATTTTCTTTTATCCCTAAAAGATAATTTTCTAAATTTCTAATTCTTCGTTTAAATATTTTCATTTTTTTCTTTTTTAAGTTAAACATTAAAGAAAATGACGCGACTGAATCAATCAAAATTTAATATTTGTCGTATTCATTCTATATCTAATCATTTCCTCACTTGCATTAAAGTAAGACGAAATATATTCTATCGTCTTACCGTTTTTTCGAGCCCACAACAAACACGGTTTTGCCAATTGAAATGTTGCACCCAAACATTTGGCTTCCTCTTCCTGAACTTCGTCGTATTCCAACATACCAAATGGTATCTCAAAATTATATACTTGTTGAATTCTTTGATGATTACAAATTATATGAGCCAATTCGTGCATTAAATCGCTTTGTTGACGAACATTTGAGTTATATGGATTATGGATAATTATTCTGTTTCCAGATTTAGTTACCATTGTCAAAGCACTCCATTCGCTCAATTCACCTTTTAAACCTTTTAATAAACCAATATCTTTTTCATCAGAAACAAATTCAGTTGCACTAAAAATAGGAACTTCCAAATGTTCGGCTAACTTAAATGCACATAGTGCTCCACACGGGTGAATCTTTAATTTCTCCCGATACTCTTTCGCCAAACGCTCAGCGTCAGTTTTAAAACCTCTTTTTAGAATACTTGTTGCCAAAATGTTATTATTTAGAGTTGTAAGCTAAATCAATCATTTTAATAAGCATATTGACAGTATCCTTGCTTAAAGTTTTTTCCGCTCTTAAATGAGCAATTACTTTATCTTGTGTAGATGCAGATTCAAGATTTTCTGCGCCAATGATAAAAGTATCAGTAGAAACGCCCAACCATTTACAAATTCTTATAAAAGTGTCAACATCGGGGACTTTCCCTTGTTCAATTCTTGAAAGAGTGGCAAAACTGACATCACCTATCTCTTGCGATACTGCTCTTAAACCCTTATTATTTCGTTTGTTTTTCAGCATTGTAGCCAAAAGTTCTGTGTTAAGAGTTGATTCCATATAAATTTTTATTAATAAAACAGTCGTTTTATTTGTGAAACATAAAATAAGTTGTATCTTTGCCGCAACATTGCTTATTTTTGTTTAATTCGTGCAACAAAAATAGTAATTCATAATTAGAAATACAAATTTATTACAGAAAAAATTAAAGAGATAGATTTTTTACTGAATGAATAAAGAAGATGTATTCTGATTTTCTATCTCTTGGGCTGTTGAATAAATGCCTCAGTATGAAATAATTTATTTAAGAAAAATCTTTTATAATATGGCAACAAATAAACCCATAGGCGACAACGCCCGAATAGGAGCTGTCAAAGGTAGAAGTCAAGTATTTAATCCAACAACTGGTATGTATGTAAAAAGAAATACAAGCAATGGTCAGTTTATGGATGTAAAAACGACTGGTGGGAAGTTTAAAGGCGTGCGGACAGAGAAATAAATAGACTATTTAGACTTGGAAATAGAGTGTTTATCCTGATAAGTTCGGCACAAAATGTAAACTTAATGTAAACCAAAGAAAAAGCACTTATGGAAAATTTCCATAAGTGCTTGACTTTCAGTCGTGGGCGTTGACGGATTCGAACCGCCGACCCTCTGCTTGTAAGGCAGATGCTCTGAACCAGCTGAGCTAAACGCCCTCATTATGAGTAGTGCTTTTCTCCAAAAGCGGTGCAAAGATAGAACATGTTTTTTAATCTGCAAATTCTCCGACTGCTTTTTTTGAATAAAAATCTCATTTTCTTTTTAAGGATTTGACAATAAACCTTTTGCCTACTCAATTATTTTTTTGCTTTTCTGTTTTTCGTAATACATTTTCGTACATATCGGGAGTACTCAAAATTTCGATTGCTTTTTTACATATTTCGTTTTCAGTGTTGTACACTTGGTAAAACTCGTTGATAGACCACAGGCGGCGAGCAAAAAGGGCTTTGAGCTGTATGGCAAGAAACTGTTTAGAGCGTTGGAAACCTTCTTGGTCGAATTCCACCTTCTCGTTCTCAGCAGTTTTTACGAGTTGCCGCAAAATACTGTCCGTTACCTCAAAATGTGCATCAAATTTTTCAAATGAGGGATATTGTTTTTTCAGTTCCGTTTCATGAGCCTCTATGAATTTGGATGCAAAAGAATTAACAATACCTTTTGCCACAATGTTAGTGAGATATTTGGAGGTATAGGAAGTGTCGAGCGGCACAAAAATATCGGGCATGATACCACCTCCGCCATATACGGGTCGTTTCAGTACGAGCGTTTGCCGGCGCAATGAATCGGGGAAATGAATGCTGTCTTCCTGCATAAGTTCGCCGCGATTGTAACGCTCCACTACATCGTGTCGATAGTTTGACACGCTTTTGTCTTTATATGGTCGCTGGATACTGCGTCCGGAAGGAGTATAGTAGCGCGAGGTAGTGAGGCGAATTATCGAGCCGTCGCTTAGGTTGATTGGTTGCTGTACCAAGCCTTTGCCGTAGCTGCGGCGACCTACGATGATACCTCTGTCCCAATCTTGCACTGCACCCGAGAGAATCTCGCTTGCCGAAGCCGAATATTCGTCGATGAGTAAAATCAATCGCCCGTTGCGGTATTCGCCTCGCGAGGAAGCAATGTAGTTTGTTTGCTTGTCGTTTCTACCTTTGGTGTAAACAATTAACTGTTTGCCTCCGAGGAATTTGTCGGCAAGCTCGATGGCGGTTTGCAGGTAGCCGCCGCCGTTCGATTGCAGGTCGAGGATTAAATCTTTCAAACCTTGCTTTTGCAATTTACGGAAGGCTGCATCGAACTCTTTTTCGGAAGTAGCACTAAACTTGCTCAATTTTATGTAACCTATTGTAGGCGTAGCCATATACGAGGCATCAACGCTGTAGAGTGGAATTTTATCGCGGGTAATTTTAAAGTCGATAAGTTCGGGAATGCCTCGGCGCAACACTTTGACAGAAACCGTAGTTCCTTTCTTCCCGCGGAGGCGTTTCATGATGTCGGTAGTTGTCATTTTTTGACCGGCAATGGACGAATCGTTTACTGCTACGATGCGGTCGCCCGGTAGAATACCCACGCGTTCCGATGGTCCGTCGGTAATGGTATTTTCCACAAAAAGCGTGTCGTCGAGCATTTGAAACTGCACCCCGATACCTTCGAAATTGCCCACCAGCGGTTCGTTCATTTTTTTTACTTCTTCTTTGGGAATATACACTGAATGTGGGTCGAGGCTCTCGAGTATTCCTTTGATGGCACTTTCCATCATTTTATCGTTGTTGATTGTATCGACATACAGTGTTTTGATTTTCATCGAAGCTTCGAGCAGCTTGATAAACTCAAGTTTATTTTGTGAAAATATACTGCTGCTGTACACAATAAGCAAGGCGAGAATGATATTTTTTTTCATAATAAATAAATTTGTATTGTTCTTAGATTCTTAACTTTTAGTATATATTTTTTTAAAGTACTCCCATTGTTTTCATTATAAAGACGAAAGCAAAGATAGTGAAACATGATGCAGCGGTGGTGAGCACAATGATTTGTGCCGAGAGTTCGCCGTCGCAACCCATGTTTTCCGACATGATGTAGCTTACCACTGCTGTAGGGGTGGCAAAGAGGCAAAACAGCGCACAGAGTTCCACTCCGCGAAAGCCTATCCAAATAAATATCAGCATGGCTACCGCAGGGATAATAATGAGGCGAAATACAGATGCCGATACCACCATGCGTATGTTTTTATGCAGGCTGCGGAAGCGAAATTGCCCGCCCATTACAATCAGTGCCAGCGGTGTGGCAATGGCAGCTATATCGGCTATGGGACGGTCGATGAATGGAGGCAGTTCGAGATGAAAAACGCCAAATACGGCTCCCACTGCGCAGCCGATTATAAGCGGGTTGCGTAGCACATCGACAAGAGATTGCCAACTGAACACGCGGCTTGTGCGATTTTCGGAAAAGTAAGCCAGAATGAGCACTGCCGACATGTTGTAAAGTGGAATGGACACCGCCATTACCATTGAGATAGGGCGCATGGCTGCTTCGCCGTATATGCTCATGCCGAGTGGAATGCCGTAGATAAGAAAATTGCTTCGATAAATGGCTTGTATCATGCTGCCCCGTTGTCCGTTACGCTTTACAAACAGCGGTACAAGCAGGCATGAAAGCACTATCATGGCGATAATGGTGATAAGGCTTGCCGAAATGAGGTTGCCGTTAATATCGCCGTGGTGAATTGCCGAAAATACATTGCGAAACAAAAGGAACGGCAGTGCAAACCGGAATACAAATTTGTTTGCTTCTGTTAAAAAGACGGGTGACAGGATTTTATAGTATGCCCCTGCATAACCTCCGAGCATCAACAGAATCAGTGGAGTTACTACTTGTACGGAGAAAAAGAAATTATTCATTCATTTAGTATTAAATAAAAATTGCTGTGTATTTGCCTCGGAGCAGCGGCAAAGGTAGTATTTTTGAAAGGAAAAACAGCTATTGCTTTGATATAAAATAAGTAGAGACGGTGCGTGCCCGGTCTCTACAGCAATTTGACATCTACATGACGAAGTTTTTGCATGGTGGCGAGAAGCTCTTACTGAAATCAAGTTGTGATATATTCTAATATACAGGATAATAAGATGGGTAAGTCGCAGGCAGTTACTTGGGCAAGTCATAGGCAATCACTTGGGCAAGTCGTAGGTAGTCGCTTGGGCAAGTGAAAGAACATCACTTGGGCAAGTCTTATTCTGTAGAGACGGGGAGCACACCGTCTCTACTTAACCTAACCGTAAGCCTTCAATTTTTTGCAATCGCACAAGCATTTGTTCTTCGGAGGCTTTGCGTATTCGGAAATGCAACCGGCAACGCAACCCGAAATCCTGCTCTATCACTTCGCAGTTTTCATCTTTTATTGCTCGCATTACTTCGTTTACCTGCGGGTAATCAAATTCCACGGTATGTTCTTTTGTTACGATACGCTCCACAATTTCTCCGTTGCGCAGGGCATCGGCAGCAGCTTCTCGGTAGGCATTTATCAGTCCCGAAGTTCCGAGTTTTACTCCTCCAAAATAACGCACCACGGCAATAAGTACATTTGTCAGCCGGTGGCTTTGAATTACGCCCAGTATGGGGCGTCCTGCCGTACCCGACGGTTCGCCATCGTCGTTTGCCCGGATCTCAACAACTTCCGTTCCAAGCGCATAAGCATAGCAAATATGTCGTGCATCGTGGTACTGTTTGCGTAAATCGAGCAACAGCGATTTGGCTTCGTCGACCGAAGACAGGGGATAGGCAAAAGCAGTGAAGCGACTTCCTTTTTCCTTGTATATTCCTTCGCTCGAAGTGTTTATGCTAAGATAGGTGTCCAATTGTCGAGGCTATTTATTTCACTCCACAATATCCTGTAGTGCTTGCCCCAAATTGGCGTCGGGGTAATTAAGGTGGAGAATATTACAGATAGTTGGAGCAATATCGAGGGCGGAAAAAGCTTGCTTGATAAGCTGTCGTTTCACTTTCCAGCCGCTGATAATAAATGGAGCATGATTGTTGATGCGGGTTGATAATCCTACCTTCACGCTTTCGTTGGGTACCGATACCCAGCCGGGTTGCATGTATAGAATGATGTCGCCTCCGTGGGCTCGGTTGTACGAATTGCGTATCTGCTGCATGCGGTCGTTGCTGCAATCAACCCTGTCCATCTCTTCGGCGGTAAATGCCATTTGCACCCCTTGAAAGCGCACCATGAAATCGCTTATTTTACGGGTTACTTCCTGTACATTCAAGTTGCGTTTTTCTATTTCCGATTTGTTGAGAAAAAGCTGGTGGTTGGCGTAGCTGTGTATGAAATCGCCCTGACCATAGGTAGCCATAAGGTGCGAATTGAGCAATGCCAGCGAACGGTCTGCCACGAAATAGCCCGACGGAATACCATACATCTTTAAAAAATCGGGCGAAACATATTCGCTTTGCGGTGCATAAACAACATACATTACATTCGAGTTGCCGCATTTTTTATTGATGGCATCAATCAGTTCGGCAAGGTCTTGGTCTACACGAAGGTAAAGATCTTCGGTTTCGGCGGTGAGCACGCCCGTACTGGCTTGGTTGAATCCGCGTACGGTGAATTGCAGGTTGAGCATATCGGGCGTTTCGTCAATCCCGATGTAGTCGTCTTTCAGCGCGGCAAGAGCCAAATCTTTCACCATGGTGTTGGCAACGGGCGACTGTTTTAAGCGTTCGAAAGGATAGTCCTTGTTGGACGATTCGAACGGATGAGCAAAAAACGCGCTTGCCTGATTTTGTGCCGAAATCGTTTTGTATTGCGAACCGATATAAAGGTTTGTCCAGTTACGATTTACATTTTCCTGCGCCGGGTTTTCGCTATTCATCTTGCTTGCCCATTGCGGTAACAGTGAAGTATAGTAATTGGTGCTTGCCCAAGTACCCTGCCGGTCGTCTATCCATACGGTGGCATTTCCTCCGTGTCCTGCCATAATCACAGCTTCATTGGCATTGATGGCAATGGTTATCACTTTTGCTTTACCCATTGTATTGAGTTTCAATTCATCAACAAAAGTGCTCGACAGAAAATTGACGGGCGAGATTTTTACATCTGTCCCGATTCCTTTTCGTTCTTTATCATAGAGATAAGAATAATAGCGATTCGATGCCGGTTCCCAGTAAGTATCGCCGCAAATACTGTGGTCGGCAGGCATTGAGCCTGAATATACGCTGGCATAATCTGCCGCATTGCCTACATTGCGGTAGGGATAATTCATATTGCGACAGTAGCTTCCATCGTTTATCAAGCGACGAAATCCTCCCTCGCTCAATCCGTTCCACAGCATAGTAAGATAGTCCGACCGAAGTCCGTCGATAGCAATTGTTACAACAAGGCGGGGGCGTTCGTTTACTTCATGTTTTTGTGCCGAAATACTGCCAAACAAACAAGCAAACAAGATACATATAGAAAGTTTCTTCATACTTTGTTAATTGTTCAAATCTTTTTCATCTTGCAAGTGGGTAAACAATTCCTGTAAACGAATGAATTGTATTGCACGGATAAGTATTGCGAGCATAAGCGGCAAAAAGGCAAGATTGAATTTTTGAGGTAAAAAGAGAAATCCGCTGAGAGCAAGCAAAATAGCCAATGCGTTGAGTATTTGGTACCAAACCAGGATTTTATACAATCTACGGAAAGGTAACAGCAATACAAACAGCAGATGTAGGGGTTGTATCCACAACAAATTGTAATTGGGCGACACCAAAGGGTGCAGCGAGAAATTGGCGAGATAAAAAAGAATTACGCCTAATATTCCGGCAGCTGAAAACAGCAACATGTCGAGCCACAATAATCGACGGCTACTAAAAAAGAAACTCAGCAAAAATACCACGATCATAAACAGGAACGATACCAGTAGCGGCGACAGGTAGGGTGTATCCGTTTCTTTCTCGGGTAAATCTACCACGGTGGTTTTCTCCGTTACTACTGCTGTTCCGTTGCTTTGGCGCGCGATTTGCAGGTAATTCATCAATTCTATGGGGAGAAACATGCGTTCGCGAGGCGTAGCTACTACATCGGCAGGGCTTCCGATAAGGAAATCGATCCCAAATTTTTCCCACGAATCTTTGCCGACATACTGTCCAATCAAATCGCGGAAAGTTTCGGTTTCCGGGTGTTCGCTGCGATAATCAATCTGTCCGCCAAAAACCTGTTCAATCATGTCGCGCGGACGAGTAGCACAGTTGTCGTAAATAAAATTATAACGGTAAAATCTGTTTTCTGGAAGATAATTGGTCATCAGCGCGTCAAAAATCTGCTGTTTCCCTTCCTGCGTGAGGTTGAGCGTTTGTTCCCAAACAGGAATTTCGCGTTCGCGGTAGCGCATCACGAAATCGACGGTAAAATCAATTCCCAATTGATAGTCGGTAAGTCCTTTCACAAATTTCATGTAGAAATTCGGTGTATTGAAATTGAACATACCGTAGTTATATACCACATCAATATCCAAGGCAGGGTCGGAAACACGAATAGCGGTGTGCCCAAACTGTGCATACAATTCGTTCCCTTTGCCGCAAGTGAGCAAACTTACCTGTGCTTTGTCCGACAAGCGTTCGGCAGTCGCATTGCCTATTGTCCACAACGAAATAAAAATGAAAATAAACAGTTTTCTCATTGTCGTGGTATTCTTTTACATTATAGTTACGAGAAAGAAATTAATCTTCTTTATTTTTTTCTTCGCTCACAATAAATTCGGAAAGAGCAGCTTTTTCGCTGTTACCCATATCGCAAGTGCCACAAAACACAGCTTCGGGTTCAATAATCAATACTTTGGTTTTGATATCGCCTCGCACATTTGCGGTCGATTTGAGAGAAAGCGTATCGGTTACCACAATATTCCCTTTCAAATTCCCCATTATATCGGCGTTGTTGCATTCGATATCGCCTATGATTTCTCCTTTCGGACCGATAACCACGCGCCCCGAGCACTGTATTTTTCCTTCTACCGTTCCGTCAACTCTGAAATCGCTGTCGGAAACAATATTTCCTTTTAGCAAACTGCCACCGGCAAGCACATTGTGCGCCAATCCGGTGTTGGGTGTTATTTCTTTCGCCATTATTGTTTTGTTTAATCGTTTATCTTTTTAACTAAGTCTACCATTTTTATTGCCGTTACGGCAGCTTCGTCGCCTTTGTTTCCGTGTTTTCCACCAGCCCGGTCGATAGATTGCTGCATCGTGTCGTTGGTCAATACTCCAAAAATAAAAGGAATATCGTAACGCATATTTAATTCGACAAAACCTTGCGTTACTCCTTGCGAAATAAAATCGAAATGTGGCGTTTCGCCCCGAATAATACAGCCCAAACCGATTACGGCATCTACTTTTGTATGCTCGGCAAGAAGTTTTGCACCAAATGTGAGTTCGAAAGCCCCCGGCACAGAATGTATTGAGATGTTTTTATCCGTTGCACCGTGTTTTTTCAGAGTATCTACCGCGCCTTGCAACAACGCATTGGTTATTTCGTCGTTCCACTCGGATACTACGATACCAAATCGCATATCCGAAGCATTGGGTACACTGTTTGCATCGTAGCTCGAAAGGTTTTGATACTGTGTTGCCATTATTTTTTCAAGTTGGCGCGTTCAATATATTTGTCTATATCTTGCGCTTCGGCACTTTGGAAATACTTGTCTTTAATCTCGGTATAAAGTTCTACGGCTTTGCTTGTTTCACCTTTGCTTTCAAGAATAAGTCCTGCTTTTTTCAAAAACAAGGGACTGAAAGCGATGTTGTCCGTTTGGTAGGCTTTTTTGTAGTAGGCGAGAGCTTCGTCGGTATTGTTGAGTTCGGCGTATGCATCGCCAATCAAACCGTTGAGCACGGGACTTACATTAATATCGCCGTTGCCGTCGAAATCTTTCAAGTAGCCGATAGCCTGCTCGTATTCGCCGAGTTTGTAGGCACTGATTCCGGCGTAGGCGTATGCCATGTTTGCAGCTTTAGTGCTGCCGTAATTTTCGATAATGCGTTTGAATCCGAGGTAATCCACTCCGTCGCCGTTTATAGCTAATCGGAACGAGTCGGTAGCAAAATAGCGTTCGCCTTTGGTAATTTGGTCTTGCGCTTCCAATTCGCGCGGAGACGAATAAAAGCGGTTGAACAAAATAACGCCGCATACAATCACTACGATAGCCACTACGCCGTAAATAAGCTGTTTTTGGTATTTTTCAATAAACATTTCTGTGCGGCTGATAGCTACCTCGATGTTTTCGCCGATACCTGTCGGATGGGTGGTATTCTTTTTTGACATAAAACTGATATTTTTTTAGAATTCTTGTAAATTAAATTTTCGGAGGGCAAAAATATACTTTTCCTGTGTATAAAAGAAATATTTGTGTGTTTTTTTGTTTTAAGTTGTAACTCTCGGTCTAATTTTCACTGCATCGTATCCTGCAATTCTGATAAAAATACTTACCTTTGCCGCCCTCAAACAGTAAATAAACGAAGATGAATTTTGTAGAAGAACTCGAATGGCGCGGCATGGTGCATAGTACTATGCCCGGAACACAGGAACAACTCAAAAAGGAAATGACTTCGGCGTATGTAGGCATTGATCCTACGGCAGATTCGCTGCATATAGGACACTTGGTAAGCGTGATGATGCTTCGTCATTTTCAGCGTGCGGGACATCGCCCGATAGCTCTTGTAGGAGGGGCAACGGGCATGATTGGTGACCCTTCGGGTAAATCGCAGGAGCGAAACCTGTTGAACGAAGAAACGCTTCGTCGCAATCAGGAGGCAATCAAAGCGCAATTGGCTCGTTTTCTCGATTTTACAAGCGATGCGCCCAACGCTGCTTTGCTGGTAAATAATTACGATTGGATGAAAGAATTTTCTTTCCTCGATTTTATTCGCGATGTGGGTAAACACATCACGGTTAACTACATGATGGCAAAAGACAGTGTGAAAAAACGCATTTCGGGCGAGGCTTCCGACGGTATGTCGTTTACCGAATTTACTTACCAACTTGTGCAGGCTTACGATTTCTTGTTTTTATACGAAAACTATAACTGCAAACTCCAAATGGGTGGTAGCGACCAATGGGGAAATATCACCACGGGAACGGAATTGATACGCCGCAAGGCAGGAGGGGAGGCGTTTGCGCTCACCTGTCCACTCATTACGAAAGCCGATGGCGGAAAATTCGGCAAAACCGAAAGCGGTAATGTATGGCTGGACAAACGCTACACTTCGCCGTATAAGTTTTATCAATTCTGGCTCAATGTGAGCGACGAGGATGCCGAGAAATACATCAAGATTTTTACTTTCCTTTCCAAAGAAGAAATCGAAGCGTTGGTTGCCGAACAAAATGAAGCTCCGCATTTGCGTCCGTTGCAAAAAGCGTTGGCAAAAGAAATCACCATTATGGTGCATTCCGAAGAGGACTATAAGGCAGCGGTTGAGGCTTCCGGTATTTTGTTTGGAAACGCTACTTCCGAAGCCCTGAAAAAATTAGATGAAGAAACATTGTTATCTGTTTTTGAAGGCGTTCCGCAATTTGAAATTTCGAAGAGCGAGATTGAGGCAGGAGTAAAAGCCGTTGATTTATTTACCGAAAAAACAGCCGTGTTTCCTTCAAAAGGCGAATTGCGAAAAATGTTTCAAGCAAACGGATTTTCGTTGAATAAAGATAAATTTACAGATACGGAAGCCGTTATCACTTCCGAAAACTTGATTTCGGGCAAATATCTGTTGGCACAAAAAGGAAAAAAGAACTATTTTTTGTTGATAGTTAAGTAATTTGCAGTCGATAAATTTGAAAATACATACTCCCATGACAGAAAGAAAAACCTTGGGCTTAATTGCCGGAAGCGGCATGATGCCCGTAGAAATTATTCGCCATTGCAATAGAAACGACATTCCCATTTTTGTGGTAGGATTGGAGCCTTTTGCCGATGAAGAACAACTTGCCGAAGCACCGCATATTTTTGCCCGATTGGGCGAAGTGGGCAAAATGATGAAAGCTCTCAAAGAGCATAATGTACACAATATTGTGCTGGCAGGAGGTATTAAGCGTCCCTCATTCAAGGAACTGATACCCGATTGGGAGGCGGTAAAAATCATTGCCAAAATAGCGATGAAAAAGATGAGCGACGATAATCTTTTCCGCGTTGTGATGGACGAAATAGAAAAGCGCGGTTTCAAAGTTGTGGGCATTGAAGAAGTGGTGCCTGAGATGCTTTTTCAGGAAGGCATATACGGAAAGGTGAAGCCAAGTAAAGAGGATATGGACGATATTGAACGCGGATGGACGGTGGCAAAAGCCATCGGTGCGGTAGATGTCGGGCAGGCAGTGGTTGTGCAGGAAGGCTTGGTGCTGGCAATGGAAGCAATAGAAGGAACGGATATGATGCTGGCGCGTGCGGCATCGTTGCGCAAGGAAGGTAAAAAACCCGTGATGGTGAAGGTGCTCAAACCCGGGCAGGATATGCGGGTCGACCTGCCTGCTATCGGGTTGCAAACCATCGATTTGTTTATCAAATACGGTATCGGCGGGATTGCCGTAGAGGCAGGCGGGATTTTGCTTATCGAAAAGGATGCTGTAATTAAAAAAGCCGACGAAAACGGTATTTTTATTATCGGACTAAAAAAATAAGCTTGTTTATAGCCTTTTTCCGGATTGCTTCGTTCCTCGCAATGACGCGGTATCGTACATACATAGGATCAATTGTTGTTGTGCGATTGCGGGTTAAGCCCGCAATGACGGACAAGCCTAAAATTGGATAATACCGATAAATAATAATAAAATGAATAACAATACACGCTTTTGCAAGTCTACCCAACAGGGAGATTTAGAGGGGCTAAAAATCTACCTCGTTGTTGGTGAGCCGTCGGGCGACATACTGGCTTCGCGTTTGATACGAGCCATTCGGGCGAAGCAGCCCAACACCGAGTTTTTCGGCATTGGCGGCGAAACGATGCAAGCCGAAGGATTTCAATCGTTATTCAATATCAAAGATCTTTCGGTGATGGGAGTTATGGAGGTAATACCTAAACTGCCCGTCATTTTGCGACTTCGGAGAGCGGTATTGGCAGATATCGACCGTGTGCAGCCCGATGTTGTGGTAACGGTAGACAGCTGGGGTTTTATCAATTCCATTTTAAAAATATTAAAAAGCAAAGGCAACACAATTCCCAAGGTTCATTATGTGGCACCGCAGGTTTGGGCGTGGAAAAAAGGGCGAGCAAAAAAGGCTGCGCAGCTTATCGACCATCTGATGACGCTCTTGCCCAACGAGCCGCCTTATTTTGAGAAATACGGATTGGATTGCACCTTTGTGGGGCATCCGGTGATAGAAAACACCGCGAATCTCCCTACCGATATTCCCCGTTTGCGCGCCAAAGCCGGTATTCCCGACACTGCGCGGGTGCTGTGCATACTTCCCGGTAGCCGGCACAGCGAAGTGAGCCGGCTTTCGCCCATTTTTATAGAATGTATTGAAAGGCTGGCAAAAGAAATTCCAAACCTGTTTTTACTTATACCCTCGGTAGAGGCAATGCGGGAGGAAATTGAGGGCTATTTTAAACACATTGCTTTGCCGTATAAAATGGTTGTCGGACAGCAAGCCCGATACGAAGCTTTTTGTATGAGCGAGTTTGCTCTTGCGGCATCGGGTACGGTTTCGCTGGAACTTACGGCTTGCGGCACGCCGCATGTTATTGCCTATACATTCAATCCGCTGACAAACCTGATTGCGGAGCTTTTAGCCATTACGAAGTATGCCAATTTGATAAATATACTGGCAGACCGTTTTATTATCCCCGAATTTGTGTTGCGCAACTGCCGAGCCGATCTAATCGTGCCCGAAGTGCTTTCGTATTTGCAAAGCGAAGAAAAGCGCAACAAGCAAATGGAGCAAGCCAGCGAGCAGCTCGCGAAATTGAAGCCGAAAGATATGCTTCCTTCGGAAAAAGCTGCCGAGGTGGTGCTGAATGCCATTTAAATGCAAGATTTATAAGAGATTGGATTGTTTGCTTAAAATTTTGCCAATATGATTTATAAGTAATGCAGCAGGTAAGCTACGGCAAACGAGGATAGTTTTGTTGTTGCAGGTAGAACCCGCCAAAATAGAATAAATGTGGTAGAACCTCGTCCGAACTTATGATAAAGATGTAGATTTTATTTAATAAACTTGGACAGTTGATGTAATACTGCCAATAGGCGTACAAACAATGGAATAACAGTGAAATTTTCTACATTAACCGGTATGAATAAAACAATCATAAAATTTCTATTTTATTGGCTTGCTGTTTTGTTTATAAAAGGCATTTCCGAAGGCTTTTTGTATGGCTGGTTTTTTATAGCTGTTTCATTTTCATACAATATTATTTTTGCCGTTAGCATGTTCTTTCTAATGAAATTAAAACTAACCTAATGTGTTTAGCTAAAATATTATGGAAACTCCGTTCGGCATAGCGAGATGCTATGCCGAACTGCGTAAGCGACAAGCTATGGTGTTGGACTTCCATTTTTTATTTACATTTGCAGGCGTTTTTTTAAATAATCCTTGTAGTAATTTGAATTATGGCTAAAAAATCAAAAAAAATCACCCCGCACCAACAACAAAAGATATTGGATGCTCAATTGAAAAAAGCATTTCGGGAACGGCTGAGAAAAATGTGCGAAATTATTGGAGATAAATCCTATTTCAATGTATTGCCGCCGCTTTTTATAGACATTCTTTATACTCTCAGAGGGTACAGCTTGCGAGTGCTTCCATGGAAAGACTCAGTTGTGCCAAAAGCATTTCTCAAAGATTTGGAAGCTATTCTCAGGCATTGGAGCAATAATACACAATTAGAAGTCATCGAAGGATCGGGGAAGACTGTTTCGGGTGAAGATTTTATCCATGTTCTTCAGTCCTTTGCTAAAATGTTTGAGTTTGAAGTCGTTCCATTTGAAGGAATGGAACTTTTTGACCCGTTGGTAAAAAACTATAAAAGAATTTACCACACTTACTTCAACTCATTAGTACGATTAGCCGAGGCAGTCATAATGCTCGAAATGGATTTATCTGCTGCTCAGCATACATACCATATTCATATAAATGTGGACGAAGAATCACTTAGAGGCAAATTTTCAATCGAACTCGAAAAAGTAGAGCTGGATACCGTATATGTTACTTTCAATGGCAATTCTCGCCTGTGTACCCGTGTAGGTCTTATTCGCGATACACAATTAATTTATCCCGACATACCCGTTTCAAAATTTGACCCTCAAAGCAAATTCGGCAAACTAAATGTACCCGTATATATACAGCCGCATGCCTTGAAGCGCATAGCCGAACGAACCGGCATACCAACTCCGGGATTAATTAATTTTCACATCTTTCAGGCATTGATGGTCCCCAGTATCAGTATCAAAGAAGATGGGGGTATGCTGATTGAATTTTACATAGAGAATCTAAAAGTTGGTTATTTGTTAGCCGATTTAACCGACGGAATGATTATTATTCGCACTTTCCTGTTTTTGACAAACAACGGTACACCCGAAGGCAAAAAATTAGAAGAACTGACAGGACTGCAAAAAGACGACAAGAAATATTGGGGAATAGATAACCTGCAAGCGCTGACACATTCGGATATTTTGGAGAACGATGAGATTTGCAGTATTTTTCGTCAGGCAGGATGCGAACCCTTACTGCAATTATGCGAAAAGATGCAGAAGGAAGAGTATCTCTGGAAAGGCATCTATGCAGAAGAAAACACAAATATTAGCCATGTGTCCTCAGCCATACTGGATTATTTGCAAAAAGAAACTCCCTTCCATCAAACTGAATAATTGCCCCTGTTTGTTGCAAGTTTAGGCTTTGCCGTAACTTGTGCCTGTAAAAAGAAAATAACAGGAAAAATAGATGAATAATAGATATTACAAATAAATTAACAATACATATTTAGCTTTTATTTTGTTTATACTATTATGATACGAATGATAAGAAAGTTTATCTTTGCCGAATTAATTTTTTAGAAAATAATTAGGATGAAAACATTATTAATCAACGGCAGTCCTCACAAAAACGGCAATACCTTTGTGGCTCTGACAGAAGTTGCCAACGCATTGAAAACGAACGGCATTGAAACCGAATTTGTCCACATCGGCATGAAACCCGTGCAAGGCTGTACCGCCTGCCAGAAATGTTTCGAACTGGGCAGATGTATCTTTAAAGACGAACTTTACACCACTTTAATCGAAAAATTGCAAGATGCCGACGCAGTAGTTATCGGTTCGCCGGTATATTACGCCGGAGTAAACGGTTCGCTGTGCGCCATTCTCGACCGTTTGTTCTATTCCGCTTCCGATTTGCTGGAATACAAACCCGCAGCAGCGGTTACGGTAGCTCGCCGCGGAGGAACAACGGCTGCTTTCGACAGGCTTAATAAATATTTTACCATATCGAACATGCCGGTAGTATCGTCGCAATACTGGAACATCATACACGGCGCAAAAGCCGGTGAAGCTGCACAGGATGCCGAAGGACTTCAAACCATGCGTACACTTGGCAAAAATATGGCTTGGTTGCTCAAAAGCATCAAAAACGGACAACAACCCCTGCCCGAACAGGAAGCATGGATTGCAACTAATTTTATACGGAAATAAGAATTTATATTAATAATTAAAAACATTTTATAACCTAAAAATTATGAGCATTTTTGAAAGCGTTATCGACTGGTACATGGCAAATGTAAATTATGGTACCATCACTGCCTTAATGACTGTAGAGAGTTCCTTTATTCCCTTCCCTTCGGAGGCAATTATACCGCAAGCTGCTTTTAAAGCAGCCGCCGGTGAACTGAATATTGTATTAGTAGTGCTCTTTGCCACTCTTGGAGCAATGCTTGGCGCGTATTTCAACTATTTTTTGGCAAAATACCTTGGGCGCACGATTATATATCGTTTTGCCGAAACACGCCTCGCGGGTTTTTTCCTTATCGACAAAGAAAAAATAATTAAAGCCGAAAACTATTTTGTAGAAAACGGCAAATCCTCTACGCTTATCGGTCGCTTGGTGCCGGGCATTCGTCAGCTTATATCTATTCCTGCCGGTTTGGCAAACATGCCTCTGCTGGCATTTTCGGTTTATACCTTTATCGGTGCAGCATTGTGGAATGTTGTGCTTGCAGCGTTGGGGTATTGGGCACACGGACAGGTCGACCTGATGAAAAAATATCAAACCGAACTCTCGCTCGCTGCCGTATTGATAGGCGTATTGTTTATTGCCTACCTTATTTACAGCGGATTAAAAAGAAAAAGAAAAAAAACACAACCGGACAATGAATAAGTCATTAATCCATACGAAGCTGTTTGGTATTATCGGTTATCCGCTCACAAGTTCGTTTTCGCGCAATCATTTCAACGAAAAATTTGAAAAAGAAAATATTGACGCACGCTACGACCTCTGTCCGATTGAAAACATCGATTTGTTTCCAAAGTTGATTGCCGACAACGAATTTTCGGGTATGAATGTTACCATACCCTACAAGCAGGCAGTGATAAAATATCTGGGAAGTTTGGACGAAACCGCCCGCGAAATCGGGGCGGTGAATGTAATACAATTCCGCAGGCAACACGGCGAGCAAACGACTAAAGGCTACAACACCGACGCCATCGGTTTTGAAAAATCTCTGTTGCCCTTGCTTAAAGCGCATCACACACGCGCATTAGTACTCGGTACAGGCGGAGCATCGAAAGCCGTAAGCTATATTTTGCGCAAAAACAATATCCCTTACACGCTTGTGTCGCGTACAAAAGCCGAAGGACAATATAGCTACAAAGAGCTTACGCAAGAAATTATCGAAGCAAACACATTAATAATCAATACCACGCCGCTGGGAATGTATCCTCCCGAAAGTTGCCCCGACATTCCTTACCAATATATCAGCAGCGAGCATTTGCTCTACGATTTGGTGTACAATCCAGCCAAAACCGTTTTCCTTGCCAAAGGAGAGGAGCGAGGCGCAAGCATTAAAAACGGACTGGATATGCTCTACGGACAAGCACAGGCAGCTTGGGAAATTTGGAATGAGAATTAAACAGTGTAAAGAGTAATGAGTAAAAAGAGTAAATTTGACAAATCGTTAATAACTAATAATTAATAATAATGAAGAATTTCCGGCTACTCGCGCTTGTCGCTCTGCTTGGTTTGAGCGGACAAATGCAAGCACAACAGCAAATTCCCAATAAGCAGGAATTTTTAAATTTTTGGACAAAATTCAAAAGTGCCTTGAAAAGCAACGATGCCGATTTCTTGTTTTCGCATACCACCATACCGTTTGATGCACAGGGATTATATTTCAATACCGAAGCCGATTTTGAAGATGTGAAAGAAAATCATGCAATGATATACCCCATCTATCGCCGCGAAATGGAATTTGTGCGTTTCGATGCAATTATGATAGAAGGCGAATATTCGTATATCTGGTTAGGATACGATACCGAAAACGACCTGTTTTTTTATTGCTACAAACATCTTTCGCCCACCGGCGATTTGAAAACCTACGAAGAAAAATACTGGTTTGTAAAAGACGGAGATACCTTCCGCTTTTTCCAAACCACTTTAGGAGTAGAATAATATACGCAAAGCACTTTTCTTAATTTTATAGAATTATGTTGCACATTTTTACTACTTTTGTGCCGTTTCTGGAATCTGAAATAATTGAAATCTGAAATAATAAAAATATGGGAAACAATTTATTACAAGGAAAAAGAGGCGTTATTTTTGGCGCGCTCAACGAAATGTCTATCGCTTGGAAAGTAGCCGAGCGAGCAGTAGAAGAAGGTGCAAAAATCACACTTTCAAATACGCCGCTGGCTGTGCGTATGGGTACAACCAACGCATTGGGCGAAAAGCTCAACGCCGAAATTATCCCCGCAGATGCTACCAGCGTGGAAGATTTGAAAACCGTGTTCGAGCGTTCGCAAGAAGTGCTGGGCGGTAAAATCGACTTTGTGCTGCACTCTATCGGCATGTCGCCCAATGTGCGTAAAAAACGCACTTACGACGACCTCGATTACGAAATGTTGAATACTACACTCGATATTTCGGCAGTATCGTTCCACAAAATGATACAAACAGCCAAGAAAATGGATGCCATTGAAGAGGGCGGTTCTATTCTTGCGTTGAGTTATGTAGCAGCACAACGCACTTTTTTCGGATACAACGATATGGCAGATGCCAAATCATTGCTCGAAAGCATTGCCCGCAGTTTTGGTTATATCTACGGACGCGAGAAAAATGTGCGTGTAAACACCATTTCGCAATCGCCTACGATGACCACCGCAGGCAGTGGCGTGAAAGGTATTGAAAACCTCTATGATTTTGCCAACAAAATGTCGCCGTTGGGCAATGCAAGTGCCGACGAATGTGCCGACTATTGCATTGTAATGTTTTCCGATTTGACCAAGAAAGTTACCATGCAAAACCTCTTCCACGACGGCGGTTTTTCTAATATGGGCATGAGCCTGCGCGCCATGAACCAATATGAAAAAGGCTTGGACGACTACAAAGACGAGCACGGAAAAATTATTTACGGATAAAAGTATTTACACTGTTAGACGATTTACTATTTACTGTTGAAAATACAGATAAATAGTAAATCGTTTTTTAATAGAAAATAGAAAAATGTTACTCAAAATCTATCCCGAAAATCCCAATCCGCGCGAAATAGCACGCGTGGTAGAAGTCTTGCGTGGAGGCGGAATTATAATTTATCCCACCGACACGGTGTACGGCATGGGTTGCGATATTTTCAATGCTCGCGCGGTAGAAACCATTTGCCGCCTGAAAAATATTAATCCCCGCAAAGCAAACCTGTCGTTCATCTGCCACGATTTGAGTAATATCAGCGAATATGCCCGTGTGAGCAACGCCACATTCAAACTTATGAAGCGTAATTTACCCGGAGCTTTTACCTTTATTTTGCAGGGCAATAACCACTTGCCCAAACTTTTCAAAGAAAAACAAACGGTGGGTATCCGTGTACCCGACAATAACATTGCTCGCAGCATTGTGCGCGAGCTGGGGCATCCTATTCTTTCTACCTCGGTAAAGGACGGGGAAGATGAGATACAAGCCCATTTTTCTGACCCCGAATTGATTTACGAGCGATACGGCAACCTGGCTGATATTGTAATTGACGGTGGCAATTGCGCGCTCGAAACTTCCACAATTGTAGACTGCACAAGCGACGAATTTGTTATTACCCGGCAGGGAAAAGGCGAGTTGATTTATTAGAAATAATTTAAGTTGCAACATAAAAAGGGGAAAAAACCTCGTCATATTAACCACAGTAGAGACGGGGCGCCCCCCGTTTCTACAATAACAGTCCTTCTTCCGCATGTAAGTCCAAAACGAAGCAGGGAACTAAAATACTACGGAATTATATCTTAAAAAGGCTTGTAGCAAACACTATTCGTCATTGCGAGGAGGAACGACGAAGCAATCTCGGTACAGGGAATGGATTGCTTCGTCCCTCGCAATGACGGATAGTGTTTGCTTTGCACGCTGCAAAGGGATAGTTTCGTTAAATATTTAGCTGAAATATAACTTTATTAATTTAAAAACTTAATTCATCGAATTTATATTTGCATATTTTTTAATATTAATGTATGTTTGTTCGTTTTTATTTTGTTAAAATAAAATTTATGCGAAAAATATTCCTCTCCATGCTATTTGTCTCACTTGCAGTGTTGGCAGCAGGACAGCAAGCTCCTTATCAATTCACGCTCGAACAGTGCTTGGATTACGCTTTCCGATACAATTACGATTACCAAAGTATGAAATTGAGCGAAGAAGCAAAACAAGATTTGTATCAACAATCTAAACAGGAACGCTTACCCAATTTAAACGCATCGTTGAGCGAAAGTTTGAGTAGCAGCAAGCAAAATTCTTCATCGTGGAACGGAAGCTACGGATTAAATGCTTCCATGCCTTTGTATCAGGGAGGAAGCATTACCAATACCATTGAACAAAACAAATTGGAAAAGGAGCAGGCTTTTTATCAAACTTTGCAATATGAAAACGACCTTACACTGCAAATCCTGCAAGCTTTTCTTTCTGTTTTGGGTAACGAAGAGTTGTTGAAATATCAGAGTGTGATGTTGAAAGCCAGCGAAGAACAAATGAACCAGGGAAAAATACGCTTTCAGGCAGGACAAATTCTCGAAAGCGATTATCTGCTGCTCAATGCTCAATATGCCAGCGACAAAAACAATATTATTGACACCCAAATTGCCCGCGACAACAGTTTACTTTCGTTAAAAAGCCTACTGTCGATGGACCCTTTACAGGAATTGGACATTATTTATCCCGATACATCGGCAATAGCGGAAATGGCTTTGCTGCCAACGCAAGATTACGCCTTGGAGCGCGCCATGCAAACCATGCCATCGCTCAAAATTTCCAATTACAACATTGACATTGCTAAAACAAGTTTGAAAATTTCCAAATCGGGCTATTATCCAACATTAAGTTTGAGCGGAAGCATCGGTACCGGACACCGGGAGAATTTCGACAACTACGGTACGCAATTATCCGACGGACTGAACGAACAGGTCGGGCTTTCGCTCAGCATGCCTATTTACGACAAAGGACGAAATCGTTCGAAAGTTATGCAGAGTAAAATTGCACTTCAACAAGCCGAAAACGACCGTAAGCAAACAGAACTCACAGCTCGTCAAACCGTAGTGCAGGAATACCAAAATGTAGTATCGTCGTACAATAAATACGAGGTTTCAAACGGCAGGCAAGATGCTTATTTTAAATCCTTCGAAGCCTATCGCGTACAGTTTGAAGCAGGAGCCATCACGGCGGTCGATTTGCTTCAACAGCAAAATAATTACATCAGTGCGTTGAACGATTTTATTCAAAGTAAATACGGATTTATCCTGCAAAGAAAAATGCTGGATATATATATGGGCGAAAAAATAAAAATGTAAAAGCCTCCCCAACCCCTCCAAAAGAGGGGCTAAGAGTGCTTATTAAATCCAATAAAAATTAAAATAAAAAATAGCAAAAAAGTTTTCCCTTTGGAGAACTTGGGAGGGGCTAATATGAAAAAGAAAACAATTATTATAATCATCGTAGCAATAGTTGCTTTAGCGGTGTTGGCAATTATTTTATTTTCTTCGGGCAGTGGCGATTGGAAAGTAAATTCGACACAAGTAGAAACAAAAGAAGTAGAAATAACCGTAACCGCCACCGGTTATGTGCAGCCGGTCGATAAGGTAGATATAGGCACGCAAGTATCGGGAGTTATCGAAAAAATCTATGTCGATTTCAATTCGCAGGTAAAAAAAGGAGAATTACTTGCCGAACTCGACAAATCCACTTTAATAGAAAAAGTATCGCAGGCACAAGCATCGTTGAGCAGCGCGCAAAGCGACCTTACCTACAGCCAGCAAAACTACGACCGCGTTAAAATGATGTACGACGCAAAAGCTGCCACACAAGCTTCGTACGAAGACGCCGTGAACAAACTGGAACAGGCTAAAACTTCGCTTACCAATTCGAAAGCCAACTTACATCAGGCACAGGTAAATTTATCGTACGCCGAAATCTATTCGCCTATCGACGGCGTAGTGCTCAATCGTGCAGTAGAGCAGGGGCAAACAGTAGCCTCTTCGTTCAATACGCCAACCCTGTTTACTATTGCCAACGATTTAACGAAAATGCAAGTAGAAGCCGATGTGGACGAAGCCGACATAGGTCAGGTAAAATTAGGACAAAAAGTATCGTTCACTGTAGACGCCTATCCCGATTTGATTTTCGAGGGAAAAGTAAACCAAATACGCATGCAGGCTCTCGTTACCAGCAATGTAGTAACCTACACGGTAATTGTCGAAGCCCCCAATCCCGACGAAAAACTGTTTCCCGGCATGACAGCCAGCATTACCATTGTAACCCAATCGGAAAAAGGACTCGCCGTGCCCACCGAAGCCCTAAGTTTTAATCCCACCGAAGAAACGCTGAAAGGATTGCAAATCGATTCGGAAGAAATCAGCCAATCGGTAGAAAATGCCGTTTGGGTAAAAAACGGTAATAAAATCACCGAAAAAGAAGTACAAGTTGGCTTGAACGACGGCATATACACCATTATCAAAGACGGACTGAAAGCCGGAGAAACCGTTATGCTTTCCGTAGCAAAAGCCGATAATGTTGCCGCAGCCGACGATGCGCCGGCAAAAAATCCGTTGATGCCGCAACGCCAAAGAAGAAGAAGATAACAAACAAACAATTTCATGGGGAAAATATTAGAAATATCGAATCTCAGGCGTGTATTCCAGGTAGGAAGCGAAGAAGTTCATGCCCTCAAAGGCATTTCCTTCAGCATCGAAAACGGCGAATTTGTAAGCATCATGGGAGCCAGCGGCAGTGGAAAATCAACCCTGCTCAATATCTTGGGCTGCTTAGACCAGCCTACTTCGGGCGAATATTACATCGACGGTATTTCCGTGAGCCAACGCTCGAAAGACGAACTGTCAACCATTCGCAACCGGAAAATCGGATTCGTGTTTCAGTCCTACAACCTGCTTTCGCGCACATCGGCGCTCGATAATGTAGAATTACCCCTGCTTTACAACGACAGCATTCCGGCAAAAGACCGCCGCGAATTGTCTATACATGCGTTGGAGCAGGTAGGGCTGCAAGACCGCATGTACCACATGCCCAATCAGCTTTCGGGCGGACAGCAACAGCGTGTTGCCATAGCCCGCGCTTTGGTGGGTAATCCGGTTATACTGCTTGCCGACGAAGCTACCGGAAACCTTGATACGCGCACCTCGTACGAAATTATGAGTTTGTTTCAAAAACTCAATGGCGAAGGAAAAACCATTGCCTTTGTAACGCACGAACCGGACATTGCCGTGTTTACCAACCGTACGATTTCCCTGCGCGACGGACATATTATTAAAGACGAAAAAGTAAATACGAAATCGGCAAAAGCAGCCTTAGATGCGTTGCCCGTTTCCGACGATTATTAAAAATACTGCGAAATTATCCCATTGAGACTTGTTTCGTCATTGCGAGGAGGAACGACGAAGCAATCTCAGGATAGGAATGAATTGCCTCATACCTCGCATGACGCGGAGAGCAACAACGGGAAAACCAATAACGGCGCGTCATTACGAGGAGGACTGACAAAGCAATCAAAAACACTGTCCGTCATTGCGAGGAGGAACGACGAAGCAATCTCAGGATAAGAATGAATTGCCTCGTACCTCGCATGATGCGGAGAGCAACAACGGGAAAAGGCAACAACGGGAAAACCAATAACGGCGCGTCATTACGAAGAGGACTGACAAAGCAATCAAAAACACTGTTCGTCATTGCGAGGAGGAACGACGAAGCAATCTCAGGATAGGAATGAATTGCCTCATACCTCGCATGACGCGGAGAGCAACAACGGGAAAAGGCAACAACGGGAAAACCAATAACGGCGCGTCATTACGAAGAGGACTGACAAAGCAATCGAAAACACTGTCCGTCATTGCGAGGAGGAACGACGAAGCAATCTCAGCACAAGAAATGAATTAAAAATAGTAAATAGTAAAATTGTCAATTACCCTTATGAATATTCTCGATTTACTGGAAATAGCCTACAAAGCACTTTTGCGCAACAAAACACGCGCTTTGCTCACCATGCTCGGTATTATCATAGGTATAGCCTCCGTGATAGCCATGGTAAGCTTGGGGCAAAGCTCCTCGCAAAGCATCAACGACCAGGTATCCAGCATGGGAACCAACCTTATCATGGTAATGCGCGCCAATCAGCGGCAAGGCGGTGTCAGTATCGGTTCGGGCAATGTGCAAACACTGACCGAAAAAGATGTGGAAGCCATTCTGCAAAAAGCTCCCGATGTTTCCGAAGCCTCGCCGGTAGTAAACACCGGCGGGCAATTGGTTTACGGTTCGAACAACTGGCTCGGAAGCATTCGTGGCGGCAACACTTCCTATCTTTCTATCAATAAATACGAAGTAGCGTCGGGTACAAACTTTACGACAGGCGATGTACGCTCGGCTGCCAAGGTTTGTTTGGTAGGAAAAACCGTGGTCGACAATCTTTTCACCAACGGCGAAAATCCCATCGGGAAATCCATACGCTTCAATAAAATTCCGTTTAAAATTATCGGGGTACTTGCTTCCAAAGGACAAAACCAAATGGGGCAAGACCAGGACGACATCGTAATTGCTCCTTATTCTACCGTGCAAAAACGGATTTTAGCCATAACCTACATCCACATGATAGTAGCTTCGGCTGTTGCGGAAGACAGAGTTACTCCCGCTACGGAGGAAATTACCACCATTCTCCGCGAACAGCATAAATTACACGACTTTCAGGACGACGATTTTCAGGTGCGCACGCAGCAGGAAGTGCTAAGCATGATGGACTCCATCAGCGGATTCCTCACCACACTGTTGGCTGCCATTGCTTCCATATCGCTTATCGTGGGCGGTATCGGCATTATGAATATCATGTATGTAACCGTTACCGAACGCACAAAAGAAATCGGGTTGCGCATGTCAATCGGTGCACATACCCGCGATATACTGTTGCAATTCCTGTGCGAAAGTACCATCCTCAGTTTAATAGGCGGCATAATAGGCATTTTGTTCGGACTGCTTCTTTCCTACATCGCTTCCCACTTCCTCAACTGGCCCTTTATGGTAAGCACCACGGCAGTAGGCATTTCATTCCTGGTATGCGCGGCAACAGGCATTTTCTTCGGCTGGTATCCCGCTAAAAAAGCCGCTTCGCTCGACCCTATCAATGCGTTGCGATACGAGTAAACTAAGAAATACAGTCCGCACTTAATTCTAATAATGCGAATCAGGGGTTAAAAAGGCTTGAAAAGCCAAACTTTCATAACCGTATGTAAGCGAAGCGCAGCTTACGGCAGCGAGGAATAAAGCTCTACTCTGCTGGAAAATAAAGGGACAATAGAGTAGGGGGGCAACATGCTATTTAACCCTGATACTATCATAGAAAAAATCGTATAACACTCTCAGCCTTTCAAAAGGCAATCCGTTATAGATAGCAGCCTGCACAAACGAAGATCCGAAATACAGCGTATGAAATAAATCCGCATACAAGTCGATATTGCTGTCCGCTTTCACCTCGCCGCGCTCTATCGCATTGCCGATAACCCGCTTCCACATTTCGCGGGTTTGCAGGCTGCAGTCAATGTAATTTTCCTTATACTTTTTATTCCTGCGGCAGGCTTCCTGAACAAAAATGAAATAATTTGCCGGAACCAACCGTATTTTATTATCGTCCAGTTCGCAGTACAACTCTTTCGTATTTGTTTCAATGCACCCGATATAGCTGTCGATAAACCGGCGCAACGACAATTCCTTGTCGAAACGAAAATCGGCGTTGGCAGCTTGGCGATTTAGAATGTATTTAGTAACCACGGCATCGTACATCTCCTCTTTCGACGCAAAATACCTGAACAAGCCCGAATTATTGCTTAAACCGGAAAGCGTGGCAATAGCAACAGTGCTTCCTCCTTTATAGCCTTGTTGTATAAACAACTTGGCGGCAGTGTTGATAATTTTCTCTTTTGAAGTTACCATAAATCTTTTTGTGTAGTTAAATTAACATGCAAAAGAAAAGCATAGCCCGAACACTGCCAATCGCTTTTGCCAATAAAATAGCAGAAAACTGCCCAATATTATTGCCCACATTGCCGATAAAATATTTGCCGGAAAACATAAAATATAAAGCAGATAATTTTGTATTTTTGCGGGCACATTATTAAATCTTTAAAAATTATGGAAACAGCAACAAGCAAAAGATCCAATCACGGATTCAATACAAAGCGTTGGCGTGAATGGAAAGGCATAAAGCAAGAAGTACTCGCAGAGTTAATCGGCGTATCGCAAACCACCATGTCCGCTTACGAGAAAAAAGATAAACTCGAACCCGAAATCCTGAATAAAATTGCCGTAGCGTTGCAAATCCCGGTAGAAGCAATAACCGAAATAAACAACGAAAGCCCTATCAATATTTTTTCAGGCACTTGGAATGATAATGCTGTTGCTCATGGTGTTGAAAATTTTCAACCGACTTTCAATCCGATAGATAAAGTAGCAGAGCTATACGAACGCATGTTAAAAGCAGAGCAGGAAAAGGTGGCTATGCTGCAGGAAATGTTGAGGGAAAGGAAATAGGTTTTGTATTCCGATAAAATAAATCATTTAGAGTCAGTACCTCTTTCCAAAAAAACTAAATGAAAACTACGAGATTTTTACTCGTAGTTTTCATTTACACAGTATTTTGGACACTCCCGTTTATTAAGAAATCACTTGTAAGGATAATTTATATTCTTTAATAATTTCTGTTATCAACTCTTTCTGAAGAGTTTCATATTTAGGCTTATCAAATTCTTTTTCTGGTTCTTCTCCCTTACTTTTTTTGTATATTCTAGGCAAGAAAAGGTAAAAATATTCCCAATTTCGGTCATTTCTTAAATGTTCTTTGTTGCTTTGTACGCATGCTTTTTCAGAATACCTACATTCTGTATTTGTACATTTTTGGATAATGTCACCATCTTTTGAAATAAAATTTCCTGTAGATTTAAATCTTCCTGTAAGGTATGGCATTGCAGAATAGCGTAAAATGCTTTTTCCTGTATCAATATATATAGGTTCACCTTCATCTTCATCAACAAGACAAGGATGTGCATTCTGTCTCAAAAGAAGGGGTTTAAATCGTTTAAAATGAAAAGATGGCAATGATTTCTTTTTATTAATAAAAGTATCGACTGTCTTACTAACAGAAGTGACTAAATCTTTATATATTTGAGTTGAATTAAGAGAAAAGTCTTTGAATGTATCTACAAATTCTGCGTATGATTTCCATAATGGAAATAAATGATGTTCTCTATACAACCATTCCTTTGCATAATTATTATCTTTCTCATCATCTGATGGAGCACAGTAAAATTTCTTCAATAAATAAACCAAATCATCATCAGATGTAAGATGCAATATCTCTTTATGAGAATGACCATTATGTTCAAAAGAAAGAGGAATTGCTTCTATGAATGATTTATAGTTGAATATTTTATATAAAGAATCATTCTCAATTTTATCTTTTTCATTCTCTTCATACTTCTCGTTACACATTAAACAAGATAACTTCGTAACTGCTTTAACGAGAACTTTGTTGTCATAAACTACTTTATGATGATTTATAATCCAATAATCTAAGAATTCTTTTACATCTATAATATTCTTCAGTTCCGGAATTGCCCGTTTGTTTACACAAACAACATATTCTTTAATTTCTTTTTTAGCACTATCTTCAACTATTTCTTCTTTATTTTCTTTAATACTTATTGAAGACAATAATCTATCAATATCAACACTATTTGTATTAAGACCTGTAGCCCATCTATCTCTTGCAAAATAATCTAATCGGTCGGCATCAATAATATGTCCATTGAGAAGGGAAATAAAGCAATTTTCAATTTGTTGCTTTTCGCTAAGTTGTTCTGGGATTACTGAAACATCTTCAATGATATACTTCCCTTCACTATCTTGAAAATTTGCTTTTTTAAGATGTTTGCATCCTGTTATCATCCGAACAGCAAGAACAGGGTCTAATTTTATCTTCCTATTTAGAAAAACATTACGAAAGCCCTTTCTATGTATAACAAGCCATGCACTAGCTAATTCATGTTCCTTTATTTTTGAAATTCTAGACTCTAATTCAATTTTAAGCTTTTTAATCTCGTCGTCGTTATACCCGTGGTGTTGTATTTCATCAAGATTTCGATATAAAGTCACTTGATTCAAAATATCATTAACTAAGATTGATTTTTCTTGAACATAATACTTTTCAAAGGTATGAGAAAATGGTGCATGCCCACAGTCATGTAGCAAACAAGCTATTTCAAAAACCTGATTTAGAAAATTCCATCCGTCAGCTTGCCCTGCTGTTCCAAATAAATTATTAATCTCATCATAAAATCTTCGATTGTTATGTTTCAAATTATTTTTGATTTCTTGAAACATTTTTGCTCCCATGTGATAAACTCCTAAAGAATGAATAAATCTATCATGACGAGCACTCGGACATAGACCTCTAAAAGAAGTTTGCTCTATCCTACGAAGTCTCTGAAAAATAGGTGTGTCAATTATTTCCTTACAGTAATCGGAATCAATATAGATATAACCATGTACTGAATCAAGAAACGATTTATTTCCCAGGTTCTTCATATTGAGAAAATATTTCTTTACAAGTTTGTTGAATGTGTTCGGGTAATACTTTGTTATATGCTTCTTTTAATGATTCAATTTCTTCTTTTAAGAATTTGCAATCAGAAACTAATTCGATATAAGTAGATTTCAGTTTAAATATATCATTATGCATACTGGCAACTCTCCAAAGAGCCTCTTTGTCAGTATCCACAAGCACGCTATAGTCTAATTTTTTTTTTATTTTATTGATTATCTGTTCTAACATAAAGAACGAAAGAGAATTTTTGCTGCTCATTGCAAAATAATTCACTAAAATAGTCTCAGTTTCAACAATATAGCACATAATATTTGTTTTAATTTCATATTTTTGTCTGCAAATGTACTGAATAAATTATAATGATTAATAAAATAATAGAGATTAATCATATAATTCGCTAAAATTCTCCAAAGTTTAATTCTATAAAACTTGATGCGTTTTCCAAATAACTATCTAATTGCTTTTTCATCTCTTCGCATCTTTTTTGGATATCAATTCTATGATCAAATTCTGATATTCTGATTTTATTATTCTTTATAGAAATATCAAACCCTCGACTCAAAGTTTGATATGGAAGTTCTCCAGTTTTTTGGTTTACTTGGATTTTTCTATCCCAAGGTTGTATAGAATCGAGTAAAATGCCGAAATATGTAAATGGATTACTATATAATTTTGTTTTGTATTTAGAATTTGGAGTATAATTAGCTGGGTATAGATTATGTGTCAATATTGCAAACGAAGTTTCAATAAAAATATCATTAATCTTATAATTTAAATAATCTTTGTCATTTTCAAAATCTAATCCTATACCAATAGATAATAATTTATTAAAATCGTCATCATTTTTAGCAGAAAACAATAATTGCTTATATATATCAACCACAGAAAGGAATATTAATCCAGAAGCAATTCCGTGGTCATAATTGGAATATTTTGGTTTGTTCTTAACTAGTAAGGTTGATAAATCTACTAAATCCGATTTAGTTATTTTATTATTTAATTTACTTATAACTTGCATATAAAGAGCATTATTCTCTTTTGCTAATAAATTGTCGTATGATAAAGTGTTATTTGCAATGTCTATGTTTAGATTTAATTTTATGCCTTTGTTCTGAAAAATTTCCTCTATTGATTCTCTAATGGTTTTTAAATTACATTTAAGGTTAAATTGAATTCTTATTTCTTCTTCTAATGGTTTGGCTATTACCTTTGATAATTTTTTATAGTTGTTTGCAACTTTAATTAGATACGATTCAATAACAGCATCTAATGTAGAATTACTATTCATATCTTGATCAAAGTTGATGTTTTTTAATTTTTCAGAAAGAAGTCCCTCAAAAATATCCGACATTCTTTTTGGAATTTCTTTTCCAATATCATTAATAACTTCTGTTAAGCGACCAGAATAAGATTGTTGCCAATTTTGTTTCTGATATCCTGTAAATTCATATAATATAGTATATATATTGAAACAATATTGCTTAAAATTAGTATCTGAAAATATCGTTGAATAATCGGAAGAAGTTTTTTCATGAATATAATTCACTGTTTGGTCAAATTCAGACAAAGATATGTTTGGAAAAAGATTTTTAATTAACTCTTCGAGTTTTACAGAAGAATTAATATAATACTCCCAGGAATAATTTTTAAGATTAAAATAATTTTTATTATATGGTGCATTCTTTGATTCTTCAATTTCGCTTAAAAGATTACTTCGTCTATTATTATGTGTTGTTTTTATCGGATTTGAGTTCCCTGGAATAAATATGAGCATAGGCGACATTGTTTTTTTCTCACAGAGAACAGCGATAATATTTTCTTTATTTAAAAGAGCATAAACATCTCTAAGCGTTTCATATCCATAAATTCTTTCAGTTAAGAAATAATTAGAATATGACTTTAATTCTTCTCTTTTTGATTCATGGCAATTGATTCGCAATTTTTCAAAACTGAATTCAGAAGCACTTTTTATCAGTTTATATACTCCTATAAATTTAGCTAAACTTTTCAGAGAAAGGTCTTTGCTTATAGATGTAGATATATCGTTATAAATGCTTAAATATGCTTTTTTATCTTTTGAATCCGTATTTTCTTTTAAAAGATACTCTATAGGATAGGCAATGTCGTGGTAAAGGACAAAATATCTCCATGCTACTATAAAGTCTTTTACAGTTGATTTTGTTACATTATTTGATTTTATCTCTGTTATTTTTCTTTTATTCTTAAATTCCGTAAGGATATTTTCATTTAAAGTGTGATGGTAAAAAAACATATAAATTCCCGATAAATATAAATGGACTATATGAACAAAATGATCTCTCCCATTATAATGTTTTTTTTCATTTACAGATAATTGAGTCTCCATATCCAATAAATTCCATAATAATGCTGTTGGAGGTCCAAAGAAAGAATCATAAGACAATCGTAATAATATTTTTTTTGCATAATGAATTTGCAAGTCAAAATTTTCTTCTTTTAAAAAAGCAATAAAAATATCTTTTGAAGGAAAAATAAAATCAAATAATTCAAAATATTCCTTTTTATTTTTTATTGGAATTGGGTTTGTAAAAAGATATTTTTCTAATGTTTTATTTATATTATTCTTTGTTCTCATAATACTTATGTATGTTTTTTTGTTTCAACAATAATTCTTGCAATATCTTTATAATTTTTTTTATTTAATCGGTTTTTCGCACAATAGTTTTCACAATCTAATTTATATACTTTATTTAATGTTTCTTTATCACTATCCTTTATCACTTTTGAAAGTATATTTTGAAATCTTTTTTTAGATATTTTATTGGGAGGATAAAACAAATAGTATGTGTTAATGGTCGCCAAATAAATTTTAAAAGAATACGAAAATTCACTTGACTCTTTTTCTGTCCATTTTTCTTTAAAGATTTTCAACGCATCATTTATTATTCTTTTCTGTTTACTCTTTTTTTTTGCGAGCCCTTTTCTATTATGCGTATTTATATTTGATTTAATGTTTAATGCTATGGTTTTAGCCAAACTATCTATTTGTTCAGTATTACTTATCGAATCAAATTTTTCTTGAATCTTTACAAGTAGTTTTCTGTCATATAAAAGTTCTTCATTTTGCTCTTTAAGAAAAGTAATTCTCGGAAAAGAATCAATATTTTCAATTTCAGTTGAAATTGAAAACTTAGAACATTGGATAGATATGTCAAAAATAAATTCTGAATGTTTTGTTTTTGACTTAAATAAATTAACTTTGCAATTGTTAGTGAAAATGTTTTTTGTCATAAATAATTTCTAATTATTAAATTTGTTATCATTACTTTATTGTATTTTCTTTTGCTTTAAATCCCCCCATCCACCACACAAAAAAAACAACCAAAACGAACTCCCGTCCGTTTCGGTTATCCTTTTTCCAAATTACTTAGCCCTTCACTTCCTCCTCCTTCTTCCTATTTCCACCCCGCACATCATGAATGCGGCGCGCATTAAAATACACCGTAAGAAAAGCCTCATCAAAGATAAAACCCTCAACCAGCGCATCCATCGTTTTCAGTTCCCTGCGCATTTTCGACAGCAGCTTTTCGATAGACGAAGTATTCTCCATGCGGAAATCCAGCATCGCATCACGGTGAGCACCCGAACTCGCCAGCTTATCGATAGCCGTTTGCAGTTCGTCCAAAGCCACCTCATCAATCTCGTAAGCCTTAAGCTGCGTAAGACGCGCCTTACACACTTCAACAATAGCCCGCGCGAGATTCAGCAAATTGCTGAAAGAAAGAATATCGAGTGACGAACGCGAGAAATCCGACTGCGTTGCAGCCACCACATCATCTTCCAAACGGGCAAAAGCGCGCAATTTTCTGCCAACCACAAACAAAAGCTCCTCCAGTTCCGTACGCGCCTCCTCTTTAGCAGCCGTATAACCCTCAGGCGCATTCTCTTTCTGCTTAGCAGCCGTTTCGTTAATATCTTTACTCAAGGCTTTCAAGCGCGCATACCCTGCCGACACCAACGCCTTGTTTTCCCACACACTCTTTCTGTTATCAAAAACATCAAGAACAGCACTCGACATACCAACATAATTACTTTGTGTTTTTCTCATAAGTTTAAGTTTTTTAAAAATTAGATATAAGAGTAACAAAAAACGAGTGCAAAAATAATATATATATTAAATAAACAATAGTATTTATTTAAAAAAAAACATATAAATTCTTCAAAATAAATTTTCATTTAGAATTTATAAAACTTCCCACGATTCCCAACTGTTTTTCGCCGACACCCGGACACTCACCGCCGACTCCTGGACATGCACCGCCGATTCCTAGACATGCACCGCTGACTCCTGGACACTCACCGCCGATTCCTGGACATGCACCGCCGACTCCTGGACACTTACCGCCGACACCTGGACACTCACCGTCGACTTCCGGACACACACCTAGCCCTTCGCGTCATTACTCCCGTTAGTCGTGATTGCTAATTGCGGGCTTAACCCGCAATCGCCCAACAACAATTAATCGCCTTTAAACCTTAAAGGGGTTGTCCCAAAAGTCTTTTAGAACGCAAATATCGCAAATGAACACAAATATTATTTCACTAAAAAACCATATATTAAAAGCGAAAATTTCCGAAAGTATGTAACACAAGCTACTATCAGTAAAAAACCCTATTCGTCATGTCGACGAAGCGATCAAGTATACGACGAAGCGCAGAAGAACCATCTCATTAAAAGAATATTTTTTGTATGCAGTTAGCTTAGTGCGATGTCCCCACTGCAGTCGGCATGACGAGATTTTTATTTATGCTTATCCGCAACAACCCAACTAAATATTACACTGCTCCGCAGCTTATTTATTAAGATAATAAATGGCTGCAAAGATTTATGCAGCGCTGCAGCTATCCTGTTTTGTAATAAAAGCACAGCGTGCCGTAAATAGCTGTAGAAATTAAGAAATACCACCTATTCAGGTGCATAGCACCGAAACTTTTGGAGTACTATTGCGGAAAGCATATTTTTATTTTACAGAATTATCCCTTTGAGGATTGCAAAGCAAACACAATCCGTCATTAGCTCCCGTCGGTCGCTGACCGCTGGTTGCGAGGAAGAACAACGAAGCGCGTCATTGCAAGGTACGAAGCAATCCATGCTTGTATTAAGATTGCTTCGTACCTTGCAATGACGAAACAAGCCTCAAAGAGATAATCCGTTATTTTAAGAAGCAACTTAAAATATTTATCCCAACCCTACACCCCCGGCGGAAGCTTATCGCCCATTCTCTCCCTGCGCTCAAAAATTTCGCCATCGGCAATAAAAGTACCGTCACCACGAGCGTGCAGTATGCGTTTATCCTTATGATTATTATTTATCCATGCCTTCAAACCGTCCAACACAAAAATATTGTGCTGTCCGATATAATCCACCACGCGGCACTCAATATTCGCATAACACTCCTTTATCAGCGGGGCGCAAACATGTGAAGCAGGAAGAGCCGTAAGCCCGAAGCGGTCAAACTTATCAATCTCCCGTCCGGTAGAAGTACCCACATCCAAAATCGTTTCAACCAGGTCGGCAGTAGCAATCCCGATAACACACTCCCCCGTTTTCAACAACGCTTCGCAGGAATAATTCCAAGGTCCGGTAAGCAGGGCAAACCTCGGCGTAAAATCCATCACCATAGTCCAGGTAATAGTCATCAGGTTAGGCTTCCCGTTGTGCGAAGTACTTATCATCGTTACCGGTCCCGGCTCGATAAGCATAAAAGCTTTCTGTAATTCAAGTTCCTTCATAAGATTAGGCATTTAAGAATAGATTTACGACAATAAACAAAAACAAGAATCTCGTTCAAACAGGAAGGAATCGTGGTTTTTCTTTCATAGATTATTTAAATAACACCAACCAATCTAAATAAAAAAAGAAAAAAACAAGCACAACAAGAGTTACTACACCTGTTGCGAAGCTCTAAAAAAAGAGGATTAATATCAATAATATTACCACAGCACCCGTTCAAACGAGATTCAGTTTTTACAAAACTTTTCTGTTCTTAAAAAGAACAAACGAAACAAACCGCTGTTTGTTTCTGGTGAAATTTTAAAAAAAATAATATATAAAATGATTAAATCGCTGCAAAAATAAAATTTATAATTTAAATAAACAATAATAAATATTTAAAAAAATACATGTAATATGATTAAAATACATTTTCATTGAAATTAAACGAACATATCCTTTTAATCGTGCCCGTCATTACGATCAACAGCGAAGCAATCACAACGCACACCGTCATTGCGAGGAGGAACGACGAAGCAATCGCAGTACAGGAATGGATTGCTTCGTACCTCGCAATGACGGGCACAACCAACAGGAGAAACAACAAAGCAACCCCAACGCACACCGTCATAACGAAGAGAAACGCCAAAGCAATCACAACGCACACCGTCATTGCGAGGAGGAACGACGAAGCAATCTCAGTACAAGAATAGATTGCTTCATACCTCGCAATGACGAGGAAGTAGAATGATGAGAAAAGTAACAACAGGAAAAACCCAACAACTGCCCGTCATTGCGAGGAGGAACGACGAAGCAATCTCGTATGAAGTCTGAACCTCGATTATAATAGGATTAAAAGAAAAACAGGATACCGGATTGCTTCGTGCCTCGCAATGACGAGAAAATAGAATGATGAGAAAAATAACAACAGGAAAACCCAACAACTGCCCGTCATTACGAAGAGAAACAACAAAGCAATCACACCGCACTCCGTCATTGCGAGGAGGAACGACGAAGCAATCTCGTATGCAATCAGAATCGAGATTAAAATAAGATTAGATAAACAGGTTTAACCGTATCCGTCATTGCGGGCTTGACCCGCAATCGCTCAACAACAATTAATCGCCTTATGTAAGATACCGCATCAAACACGGCATAACAAATTTAAACCAGCTTGTGAATCACCAAGCCCGAGCGCAGTTTCGGTTCAAACCAGGTAGTCTTAGGAGGCATAATATTACCACTGTCAGCAATATCAATCAACTGTTTCATCGACACCGGATACAGAGCCAACGCCACGCGCATATCCCCGCTGTCCACACGACTTTTCAGTTCACCCAAACCTCGTATGCCGCCCACAAAATCAATACGCTTATCCGAACGCAAATCCTTAATGCCCAAAATATCATTCAAAATCAAATCCGACGAAATAGTAACATCAAGTACCCCGATAGGATCATTATCATTGTAAGTACCCGGCTTTGCCGTAAGCGAATACCATTTCCCCGACAAGTAAAGCGAGAAATTATGCAGCTTAGCAGGCTTATAAATCTCCGCACCCTTATCCTCCACCGTGAAACTCTTAGCCAAAGCAGCCAAAAACTCATCATCCGTCAATCCGTTCAAATCCTTTACCACACGGTTGTAATCAATAATATTCAACTGATTATCGGGGAAACACACAGCAAGAAAATAATTATACTCCTCCTTGCCGGTATGCAGAGGATTATTGCGGCGTTTCTCGTCGCCCACCAAAGCCGCCGCCGCGCTGCGGTGATGACCGTCCGCAATATATAAAAAAGGAATTTGCGCAAAAATTTCCGTAATACGCTTAATAGTAGCCTCATCCTCAATCAGCCAAAAATGGTGCCCGAAACCATCAGGAGCCGTAAAATCATATTCCGCAGGCTGCGCGGTAATATTCGCCACAATCGCATCCAGTTCGGCATTATGCGGATAAGCAAAAAACACAGGCTCGATGTTCGCATTATTCACACGCACATGCTTCATGCGATCCTCCTCCTTATCCCGGCGCGTCAACTCATGCTTTTTAATATTCCCCTTCATATAATCCTCAACACTCGCAGCCACAACCAAACCATACTGCGTGCGTCCGTTCATAGTTTGAGCATAAACATAGTAATTCTCCTTACCATCTTGCAGCAACCAGCCCTTTTCTTGGAACTTCTCAAAATTTTCAACAGCCTTCGCATACACTTTTTCATCGTGCTCGTCGGTACCCGCAGGAAAATCAATTTCAGGTTTAATAATATGATACAACGACTTCTCGTTACCCGCAGCTTCGGCGCGAGCCTCTTCCGAATTCAACACATCGTAGGGGCGAGAAGCCACCTGTTCCACTAAGTTTTTAGGCGGACGAACGCCCTTGAAAGGTTTAATTACAGCCATAAATAAATTTGTAAAGTTTATAAAGATTGAAAGTTTGTAAAAATTACGAAGCAGTTATAACTAACTCGCTTATCATTCTTCCGAATTTCCCGTTTGCACACGGCGGATATATTCAGTCATGCTAATCGGCTCCACATCGGTAGGCAAGTCGAAAAACCGGTCGGAAACATCCTGCCTTTTCACCGAAGTAGAATTATAAGTTACCACATGTTCGCCGTTATAGCAATCATACAGCAACGGAAGTCCTTTCAACTCGCCGAAAAACGGAACACGATAATGCGGAATTTGCAACTCGGGAGCATACCATGCAATAAGCTGTATACGCACATTATCTTCGGTAACCATATCGCACACAGCCTTTCGGCATTCGTAGCCGTTTATCTTTTTCTTGCCCGACATCTCGCGAACCCGAACCGAAGCATAGCGCACAGTTTTTGCCGTGAGCTGAAAATCGCGCTGTTCCTGCAGCGTAGCCACAATAAGCGTGTTATCTTCAGGCGTCGATATAGTTTGATAATAAATATCCTGATTAATCCCTTCCGTAATAGTAATCGTAATACCCTCGAAACTCTCTATCCGTTTCGTAAAATTACGATTCATATAAAGCTTAAAGTTCGAATCCGTATCGCCCAGCTTGGCTTTCGACAGCGAACGGTCGGGAATGCGCGTAACCTTTCCGTAGTAGCTAATAACACCTGTAAACACGCGCGAATCATCATTACTTCTTGTTCCCTGTTTCGTTTTTTTTGCCGCCATACCCAGCGTACATACCAATATCAGGCAAAGGAAAAATATTCTTTTTTTCATCAATTTAAAATATTGTAAAAAAACCGTCAAAGCCGGCAGGAAATCAATCAATTCCCCTGTTTCCCCGGTTTTATTTTGTTCGACACAAACATAAGCACAGCCAACACCACAAACAAGAATATGCTGCCGAAAAGCAAAGCAAAATCCTCCACCTGCAAAATAATATACAAGAAAGCATAGAGGATAACCATAATGCCCGCAAGAATAAAAGTAGCCGATCGTTGCCTAATCAGCGAATGGAAATAAATCGTCGTTATCAATATCGTGACAGCACTCGCAATCAAATAAGCCAAGCCAAAACCGATTTGTTCCGAAAGCGAAAGCAGCAGGCTGTAAAACAAAATCAACGCAATACCAACCAACACATATTGGAAAAACTGTATCGATTTCTTGGTGAAAATCTCCACAAAAAAGAAAACAATAAAAGTCAACGCAATAAACATCAGCGCATATTTTGCCGAACGCATATTTTGCTGATAATGATCAACAGTTTCGATAAGATTCACACCGAAAGCATTGTTGCCCAATTCGACCCGCTCGCCCTCAGTCCATGTTTCGGGAATTTCGCGATTAAAACTTAAAATATTCCACGCAGCATTAAACAGCTTGTCATCAATCGTCGATTCGGGCGAAAAACTGCCGATAAACGAAGGCGACTGCCATTGTCCGTTAACCGATACGGCAGTATTTTGTCCGATTGGAATAAAATTAAGCGAACTGCTTCCGTTCAATTTCATTGTACAATCGAACTGCAAACTATCTGTCAAATTAATATCCTTCAGATTTACAATCAGCGTTTTGCCCGATACATCAGTAGTGCTTGGATATGCGTCTCGCGAACCATATTTGCTATAAGATTCTACAACAACATCTTCCGAAACCGAAAACAAATTCACAACACCAACAGTTGTTTCAAGCATCTTGTCGCCAATTTTAAAATCCGGATTTTGCGTTACACCACGCAAATCGGTTATACCGATAGCAAGTTGAGCCTTATCAAAATGCAGCACACTGTTGTCGATTTTCAAGTTATTAATTCCCGAGAAATCACCTTCAAAATGAATGTCGCTTTTGTAAAGAATAGCTTTGTAAATACCGTAATGCCGCTCTTCGGGTGCTATCGAGGCATTAATTTTCAGGTTCTTGGGAGTAATATAAAGCGTATGCTCTTCGTAATAAGCTTTTTTGTCCTTATCTAATTTTTCAGTTGTATAAGGAATAAGCAACAATGGCGCACACAGCGTTTGCGAACGGCTCCATTTATCGTTTATTTTCTGCACCGTTTCCCGGCTGCGCTCTTGCCGTTCCTCAATCAAATTCTGAATCATTGCGCTCGGAATAAGCAAAATCAGAATTAAAACAGCAATCGTAATCCCTTTAAAAGTCAGCGATTGAGTGAATTTTGTTTTAGGTGTTTCCATAGTAGAAGAGGTATTTTTAAAATAGTGAATATAAATCAATCGTATTACGAAAATCAATCCTGCAAAAAATGCAAGAGTAATAAGAGAAGCAATTAAAGTAACCATAGCCATATTTTTAACTCTTAGTTCTTAGTTTAATAATGCAGTCTATCCATCTCTTTCCGGTAACGCTCGGCATTTTTAAGATGCTCGGCAAATGTTACCGCAAAATCATGACCCTGTCCGCCGCTACCTTTAGCACACATAAAAAAATAGGGATTCGCTTCGTAATTCAGCACCGCGTCGATACTCTCTATCGACGGCAAACGAATCGGTCCGGGCGGCAAACCCTTATGCGTATAAGTATTATAAGACGAATTGCGGCTATCATCAATATGTTTAAACAAAACCCGCTTTATACCGAAATCGCCCAGCGCAAATTTCACAGTAGGGTCGGCTTGCAGCAGCATTCCCTTATGCAAGCGATTAAGATACAAACCTGCAACAATAGGCTTTTCGGAAGCCAAATTAGTTTCTTCCTCCACAATAGAAGCAAGCGTGCTCACTTCAATAAGACCCAACCCGATTTCTTCGGCTTTTTTACGACGCGTTTCGTTCCAAAACTTCTCGTATTCGCTGTGCATCTTCACAAAAAAACCGGCAGGCGCCACTGTCCAGTAAAACTCGTAAGTATTGGGAATAAACATGGCAGCAACCGTTAAACTATCAAAACCGTATTCACCCAACATATAATTATCATTCAACAAAACAAGCAATTCCGACGCCTCCATTTCCAATTGTCCGGCTATACGCTTGGCAAACTGCTCCTTGGTGCGAATATTATTAAACGACAACTGCACCGGTGTCTGCCGTCCTTTCATCAAACGGTTAAGCAAACGAAAGTTATTTATACCCGGAGAGAGTTCGTAACGACCCCCATGGATTTTTGCCGGATAACCCAGCAAACGGGCGTTAATCTCGAACGCAAGCACCGAACGCAAGCTCTTTTTTGTGTGCAACGAATCGAGCACATCGGTAAACGAAGCATTGTTGCGTATCAGCAAATATTCGGGTTTACCGTCGTTGCCCGACACATTGGGCAATACAGCCGACAAGGCAAGTAAAATACCCATCGCAGCAACAACAGCTATTATCCAAATAATGATTTTTTTCTTCAACATTCTTTCCTTTTTTTCAGCCCTGCAAAAATACAATTAATAAGTAAATATTTTAACACAGATAATTATTTTTCCTATCTTTGGACGCGAAAAAATTATCAAACTATGACAAAACGCCTGTTTCCGGTTCTTTGCCTGTGTTGGCTGTCAATTTTTGCGTGGGCACAAGGCGGTTCGTCGGTTTATTCTTTCCTCGAATTGCCTTATTTTGCTCACTCGGCAGCTCTCGGAGGCACCCATGTAGCACTTGTCGACGATGGCGTAGGTGGTGCAATGGCAAATCCCGCACTGCTTTCGGACAAAACACATAAACAACTGGCAATTAATTACAGCAATTATCTTTTCGAAACTAATATAGGCGCCGTTGCCTACGGGTACAACATCGGCACACATCGTCTTGCTGCCGCCATTGAATTTTTGAGCTACGGCTCCTTCGAAGGGCGCGACGAAGCAAACCGTCCCACAGGCGATTTTTCGGCAAAAGACTTTGCGCTAAACCTTTCATACGGCAAGCAGTTAGACAAAAACCTCAATGCCGGTATCACCCTCAAACCCATTTTTTCCACATACGAAAACTACAGCAGTTTTGCTTTAGCTGTCGATGCCGGTATTGCCTACATAGACACTGCGAAAGGCATTTCCATCGGCTTAACATTTAGCAATATCGGGCATCAGCTCTCATCGTTTACAGGCGATTACGAAGAACTGCCGTTTAACTCCGCATTGAGTTTTTCAAAGAAATTTCCACACGCGCCATTGCGAGTTCACCTCACGGCACATCATCTTCATGTGTGGGATTTGAACTACAGCGACCGGGTAACCTCAACAAATTTGACAGGCGATGAAATTAAAAACAAAATCAGTTTTGGCGATATGCTGCTGCGGCACACCATCGTGGGGGTTGACTTTGAACCCGGCAAAGTGATTTACCTCACGGCAAGTTACAACCACCGCCGCGCTGCCGAGTTGAAACTCCAAGATTCGCGCAGCATGGCAGGATTTTCGTTTGGCGGCGGTTTGCGCCTGTCGAAAATTCGCCTCGATTTCGGCATGAGTCAATATCAAAAAGGCGTTTGGGCATATCAATTTTCGCTGAGTAGCAAATTATCTTCGTTTTCAAAATAATTAACCATGAACAAAATTATTGTAGCTATCGACGGTTATTCATCGTGCGGAAAAAGCACTATGGCAAAGCAACTTGCAGCCCGTGCAGGTTACACCTACATCGATACGGGAGCCATGTATCGCGCTGTGGCTCTATATTGCTTGCGTAACGGATTGATGACAGCCGATAAAATTGACATCGACGGATTGAAACAGCATATAGCCGATATTAAAATTGAATTTCGAACAAATGCCGAAGGAAAAACCGAAACCTGGCTCAACGGCGAAAATGTGGAATCGCAAATTCGTACGCTCGAAGTAGGGACAGGTGCCAGCCGTGTGAGCGAACTCAAATTTGTGCGCGAGTTTCTCGTAGCACAACAAAAAGCAATGGGTAAACAAAAAGGCATTGTGATGGACGGGCGTGACATTGGTACGGTAGTGTTTCCCGAAGCGGAACTGAAAATTTTTGTTACCGCCCGACCCGAAGTACGAGCCAAACGACGCTACGACGAACTGCGAGCCAAGGGCGAAACGCTGAGTTTCGACGAAGTGCTTGCCTCCACCATTGAGCGCGACAACCGCGACCAAAACCGTGCCGAAAGTCCCCTGAAGCAAGCTCCCGATGCCCTCGTGCTCGACAACAGCACCATGACCCCTGCCGAACAAAACGAATGGCTTGAAAAAACTTTTGTGGGAAAAGCATCGAAATGCTGATGGTGTGTACTCTGAAACGATTGAGATAGCTTTAATTATTATCTTTGACAAATTGAAAACAGTAAAAGTTTGAAAGGGAAATCTGTTGTCCCTGTAAATTTGGGTGTTGAAGTGCAGTTTACGGCACGAGGAATAAAAGAATACCTGAATCAACCGCATAAACAATATTTTATTAAAAACGAATTGATAAAAAGCATTCGGAATATTCTTAAAAATGCAGAATACAAAGGTATTACAGCTCACAATAAAAGATTATCACATATTTTTGAGATTGAAATATTAAACGAAAAAAGCTGGCTTATTGCTAATGAAGGCGATGACGGCGTGATTAGATTTTACGGAATAACCGACAGCAATAAGGTTTTGGAAGATATAAAAAAATAATGTTCCAAACTGCCTCGCGGAACTACAATCCGCGCTCTCGTTCAGAACATTTGTTTTGGACTACAAAAATACAATTTAATTTCTAATTAACAAACATTTAAATGAAAATTGATAGCGTTGTGAATTCCTTACAAATTGTATCTTTGACATATTGAAAACAGTTTTATTAATTCCATGTATTTCATAAATACCGTTGTGAATTCCTTACAAATTGTATCTTTGACATATTGAAAACAGTGAAATTCTGTTTTTCTGTTGCTGCCCCCGTGTTGTGAATTCCTTACAAATTGTATCTTTGACATATTGAAAACAGTAGGACAGGAAAATTATGTGAAATGCGTACTGTTGTGAATTCCTTACAAATTGTATCTTTGACATATTGAAAACAGTTTTGAAGAGTTCGGATATGTAATAGCAATAGTTGTGAATTCCTTACAAATTGTATCTTTGACATATTGAAAACAGTACGGATTATCAATATAGCAACTTTCCAATTGTTGTGAATTCCTTACAAATTGTATCTTTGACATATTGAAAACAGTAACTATGAATTATTCTAATAGAACCGAAAGGTTGTGAATTCCTTACAAATTGTATCTTTGACATATTGAAAACAGTGCGCTTCTTTCGATTAACATTAATCGAATAGTTGTGAATTCCTTACAAATTGTATCTTTGACATATTGAAAACAGTCGTTTTGTGCCGATGTGTACATTCGAATCAGTTGTGAATTCCTTACAAATTGTATCTTTGACATATTGAAAACAGTGTCATTTAATTTACTAATATATCCATTTGAGTTGTGAATTCCTTACAAATTGTATCTTTGACATATTGAAAACAGTCGAAAATGATACACATTCTGATACACATTCGTTGTGAATTCCTTACAAATTGTATCTTTGACATATTGAAAACAGTCTACTTGGAGCGATGATGAAACAAAATCAAGTTGTGAATTCCTTACAAATTGTATCTTTGACATATTGAAAACAGTCAGGCAGCAAGCGTTCCATTCAACACGCCGGTTGTGAATTCCTTACAAATTGTATCTTTGACATATTGAAAACAGTACAACTTTTGAAGTGTCGTTAGGCGTAATGGTTGTGAATTCCTTACAAATTGTATCTTTGACATATTGAAAACAGTCATTTCTCTGTCTTTCGGATAGAATGAACAGTTGTGAATTCCTTACAAATTGTATCTTTGACATATTGAAAACAGTATTTTTAGGCTTTCATCAATCACGATAAAAGTTGTGAATTCCTTACAAATTGTATCTTTGACATATTGAAAACAGTAAACATTACGGAGTAGGTGAATATGGAGGGTTGTGAATTCCTTACAAATTGTATCTTTGACATATTGAAAACAGTATACCTATAAGTAAAATATTGTTTTTCAATAAGTTAAATTAAAAATTAGAATTCTAAAAAATGACTGTTTTTAATTAAAAAATCCCGATAAAAGTCGGGATTTTTTGTTTCTAACAACTGCTACTTCTTTAAGTTTATTTTTTATATTTAAAAGTAGAATTTACCAGATAATTTATATAATTAAATAAAATATTCTTCTTGCATTTTTCTTCGAAATCTTCTTTTTAGATATTTATCGGTATATGTTTTATGCCATTTTTCTTCCGTTTCGTACCAAAAATATAAATCTTCTTTGCTAATAATCTTAAAATCAGCAATTTTTTCTTCTAATCTTTCCATAATTTCATCATCTTCATATTGTATTAAGGCAATATCGTGAAAATCAGGATTAGATATTTCAATATCGTAAAGCCGTTCTACAAAATCAAAATCTGTATTATAAAAATTATTAGTGGTATAAGAAACTTTGGGAAAATCTGTATTTGCTTTGATTGGCTTAGGCTTGTTGCTTTCAACAATAATTATAATAATGACTATACCTACAAATATGCCAAGCGTAATCAAAAAAGATGTTGGGTCAGAATATGCCCAAATTAAAGCTAATATGCCCAATATAATCCCTAAGCAACCTTTCATAAGTGATATATGTGTAAAATTTAAAACAATTCCAATTGTTGCCAACCTACCTGTTTTTCCTCTTCTTTTTTGCCATAAAAAATATCCATATTGCCAAATTGTTTGTCGGTTATGCAGAGTATTCCCACATAACCCCGTTCCGGCAAAGCATTTTTCACTCGTTTAATGTGTACTTCGGCATTTTCGGCACTGGGGCAATGGCGCAAGTAGATAGAGAACTGAAACATAGTAAAACCATCTGTTATCAGTTTTTTACGGAAATCGGAGTAGATTTTTCTATCCTTTTTCGTTTCTGTAGGCAAATCGAAAAACACAAGCACCCACATAACTCTGTATTGATTTAGGCGCGTTATCATATTTAATTAAGAAATTTAGGAATTAAGAAATGTAGAAATGAACGCAGCAATATTTCAATACCTGCATTTCTCAATTTCTTCATTTCTTCATTTCTAGATTATTACGAGATGTTTTCAGTATTCGAGTCAAGATAACAATAATTTCATCGCAATCGGCAATAATCGAATCAAACATTTTTTCATCGAGGTATTCACAGCGGTAAAGTAATCGTAACCAATAATGCGTTTCTTTTGCTTCTTTCAATGAAATGGATAATTTTGAAACAAAATCTTTCTTGCTTTGACCGGAAACTCCCTCTTCAATGTTTGCACCAACAGAAGTTCCGCTTCTCAAAAGCTGTTTTGATAAAATACATTCTTTCTTGTTCTCAATCAAATATTTATAAAGATTGACTATGCGAACTGCAAACTCAAAACTCTTATCTTTAATAATGTTCTCTTTCATAATTCCACTATTTCTAAATTTCTACATTCTTACATTTCTCAATTCCTGCATTTTCACGGTAATTCTGGATATTTTATTTTGCGCGTACTTCCATCAAAACACTGGTAAAGCGAAGCCGTGGTTTGCGCTACTGCCAGCATCAGCGGACTCATACGCCCGCCAATCATTACATCTATATCGGGAAGACGCAATAATTTGGCTTTATGGTCAATGCTAAGTTCTTCGGGAATAGTGCCTTTGTCTGCCATATCGAACACAATTTGGTCAACAAACGGACGATAGGGTTCCATTATATCGTCAGCCAAGCAATAGGCATTATAGCGATTGTGATGATGAATTCCCAAGGTGGGCAGCAATCCACTACTAACCAATGCTCGTGCCACAATAGCCCGAAGTATGGCGTATCCATAGTTCAACAAGTTGTTGGGTGCAATTCCTTCTCTATCTCTCGTAAAGTTCTCTACTTGCGGAAATGCCTGTCCCCAATAATAAGCCGCCGCACGAGCTTCGAAATTGTCGGGGTCGCCACTGCGCACTTCGTTTGCCCAATGAAGCATATTCTTGATATTGCACGAGCGGTAACGGCTCAAAACCTCTGCTTGATTGGTAATTTTTGCTTTGATGGTTTGTTGCCAAAGTTGCTTTTTGAGCGGTTCGCTTGCCGAGAGTTGGTCGGTAAAGCGTTCGTTTTGCGTAGTATTTCCGCACAGAGGCAACATTAATCCGACAGGCATTCTGCGACTGTCGCAAGTGATAATGACGACATTGTTATCCAGCAATTTTTCAATCAATCCGTGCGTAATGGTAATTTGTTTATGGTCGAGCACTACTACGCCCAAATCCTCTATCGGCAACGATTTTTCATTGCTTCGCTTGAACGATTCGGGAAGCGTATCGTTCTTTTCCACTTCGGGAAGCTTGATGACTAACTGCTCGCTTTTCAAACTCAAATAAGCGGGATTGCCGAAATAGAGGGTTTTCTTAATCATTTTTATTGAACTATTAAGTTTTTCTTAATGGTTGAACTATTAGGAAATTCCTAATAGTTAGCTTTGCAATTTAAACTATCTAGATATTCCGGATAGTTGCTTTTTTAATATTCGCCAACAGATATAATTTGACCGATATGATTTACTCGAATTTTGACAATTTTATCCAAACCTTTCGAACTGCGAAAGTCAGTCCAAGTAATACCTTTTAGATTTGCCGAAAAATCTGCAACCGTTGTTTCTAAATGATGGCGGAATACATAGTTTTTATGTGAAAATTTCTGTACCCTAAACAAATTTGGACTAATCAACGCATAATTTTCCGGATTAAGCAAATCAACTTCTTTCGGATTAAATCCTGTTGTTGTGTTTGGGAACACAAAATATTCGTTTTGTTTCATAGAAAAAAGAAACTCATAACCTTCTGATTTTTTATAATCCTTATCAATAATTGATATTCCTGTGTTTCGGCGAGCAACGGCTTCAAAGAATGATACAACCTGCTCATCCAAATTTCCGTCTGCCTTGCGGAAAACAGCAATATGATGATTGTTTGAAGTGCTCACAAAATCAACTGCTTGCGTGTTGCCGTTTTCGTCTAAAATTAAATTACCATCTTTATCGCGTTTGTCGTGCAGACTTTCGGCATTGCTAATGCCCGAAATCGTTACTCGTTTGATAGAGATTTTCTTTTCTTTGTTGAGCCAAATCGGATTTTCTTCCAAGTTTGAAAATGCTTTTTTGGCATCGCCATTAAATTCATTCAAGCGATTTCTTAAAATTTCTTGAATACCTTTATCAATCACTTTATCCAATTTCAAATCGGGCGAAATTTCTTTACGAATAGTATAGACTGTTTTATATTCAACTCTTTTTTTGCCTGTTTTCTTGTCAGTTTTTACCTCCGGTTGTTTTATGCTACCATAAATTGTTTCATTATGTAACTGTCCTCGTGGCGTTTGCTGAATTTTCCTGTTCGTTCCACTTGCTTTTTTTGTGGTATTGATATTTTGCGTAACTACTTTATTTTTCGCTTTGATGGAAATCAGTGTATTTTCCAAATGTTTTTTTGCTTCGGCTCTAAATTCGCCCAACGCAAAAGGAGGTTTGAAAAGCAATTTCCCCTTATCGTTTCTGTAAAGTTCTTTCTGCTCAATGCCGTAAATGCTTGAACTGCGGTCGCTGCGTGCATTCAAATTGTTGAGATATTGAATAATACTTCGTTTGGTAAATGCCACAGTGAGCGCATCCATTGCGTGGTGGCGATGGTCGTTGCGCTTTGTCCAATCTTTAATTCGGCGAATGCGATGCCCTTCTTCGTTAGTAAATTCTTCGGTCAAGCCGAGATTTTTGTATTTTTCCCAATTCAACTCTTTCATCACATCGACCAACTGCCAATCTTCGCGAAGGCGGTCGGTAACAGAACCGGTGGACGAAACCACAAAGCGCACCAAATCTTCGAGCATCGTTTTGGCGTACTTGGCAATGTATTGCGTATCGCCCAAATCGCGATTGAGAAATCCATCGGGAATATCTTTTTCGGTTGTCTTGAGTTTTTTGAGTTTGCCCCGCTTGTCTTTAAACAGCATTTCAATACGCTTTAAATAATCTTCTAATCCATTTTCACTGTATTTTTCCTTGACAAAATCGTAAGCAGTTTTATTGCCTTTTTCAATATTTATAGTTCTGGATTCCAATGTTTTATTTGAAAAACTATCATCAAAAAGTCGTGATTGCGGAATAATATGCTCAATATCGAAATCGCCACTAAAAAGTTTTGCAGGCGAAATCTCAACATTTGAATACAAAGTTTTGTAAGCATTGGGTGCAAGTTCAAGCCAAAGTTTATACCTGATTATATCGTTTCGGCTAACTGATGACAAGCCAAATTGTCCACCTTCAGAAAGCGGTTTTGTAAGAATCTTCCGATATTCTTCGTGCGCTCTTGTGGTTTCGCCAATGGATTTTGTTAATTCTTCGCGCTCTTTGGCAGATTTTTTCAGTTCGCGCGCTAACTCAATGCGAATTTCGTCAGGTTTTCCTAATCGTGGGTCTGCAATAATTGAATTTACCACATTTATCATTTGATTGAGAATTTTCTCAACCACAGGATTACGCAGGGAATTTTTCGGCAAGATTTCGAGTTTGTCTTTGTAAATTTTATTGTCGAGTTCTTCTTTAGTCAAAGATGACTTTGAATGTTTGCCGTAACCTGCATATTCAACGGCAACATCATATTTATTTCCCTCTTTCAAATAGGGCAAAATTTTCTTGATTGCCTTTGCCGAAAGACTGCCGTAATCGTCTTGAAAAGCAATATTGGATAGTTGGCTTGCGATTTCATTGTTATAGCCGAATTTTTCGGTTAATTTTTTAGCAAGGTCAGTATTTTCGCCTTCCCAAGAATACAGTAAATGCCATAAATCAAACAATAATTCTTCCGATAAATCGCCGAGAATGTTGACTAATTTTGCTCTCGTGATATTGCCCTGTACTTTTTCTTTAAAATTAAATGAGATATTTTTTGCAGTACTTTTATCAAACAAAATATCTGTTATTTCCTTAACTGATAGCGATTCAACGCATTGCAATTTATTGAACAAAAGTTGTTTTTCGTCTTCGTCTAATATTCGTATTTCACCTGTCGATTTGTCTGTAAACTCCAAATTATTCAGCACCTGCCAAATCTTAAATTCCTGAAATAACGGCGACGAACGCGGGATTACGCGGCTACCAATCGTTTTTGTCTTATTTTTTTCATCAATTTCCACTTCAATTTTTCGACTTTCAAACTCGCAAAAACTAATCAAGCCTTTTTGGCTTTTCAATCTTCTTTGATAGAAAATAATAATATCGCGGATTTCGTTTTTCAATTCTTCGGTCAATTCCGAATGATAGTTGGCTTGCTTATCCCAAATCGTATTAAATTCGTCCAAGTAATCTTGCCGGTAAAATACCATATTGCGCAAACTTGCATTCGGATTTTTCGCCAAAATTGCCATTTGATATTGTCCGACGGTTTGTTTGTTGAAATAAAGTTCTTTACTTCTGTCTGAAATCTCCCCTAAATAACCGCTCGAATTGTTGATTTGACCATTCACTTTTTGGAGAACGACAGCTAAACTTTCCAAATCCATTTTTTCGGAAAGTGCTTTAGCTCGCCAAGCAAAATTTTCTTTTTTCAATTCTTCACCTTTTGTTGTTCGTGCTACGCCAACAATGTTAAATGGCTCTTTGCAAATAGCCCAAGTTGCTTTTTCGTTTTTTCCTCGTAGATTTTCTTTTAATTCGTCTGTCAAAATTTCAGGATAGAATTCTTTTTGTTTTGTCCAAATTTTATCAAATTCAGCCTGCAAATCCGAGCGATAAAAATCCGGTAAATATTTTTTGCCTTCAAGTAGAAGTTGCAAACAAAATTGTCCGGGCGTAAGATTTTCGTTGTAAAGTATTTTGGCAACTTCCATTCCGTCAATCAGTTGCCCTTCGTCTTGCCCTTTCGCTTTGCGACTGCTTTTATAACCGCGTTTTTTATTTATCATCAACAAAACACGCGCAAATTCTTCCAAACTTATTTCTTCCGTTGCCGCTTTTGAACGCAAACGATAAGTTTCAAAAGTAGTACGGTTGCCATTTTCCGACAAAATTGTTTCGTCAGAAATAAAACCGTTTTCTTTGAGAATCTCGACTAAATTTTCGCGGCGAAGTTTGTAACGGTGGAGATTACGGCGCATACTGCGTTTGAGTGTCCGGTCGGCATTAGTAGTAATACTTTTTCCTTTCTCGAAATTCTGCTGTTCGTCAACAGTTAATGGATTTACGCGTACTCCCAATTGAATAATGGAAGATTTTTCTTCACTGTTTTCTGCTTCGTTTACCAATGCCCAACCAATCGAATTTGTACCCAAATCCAAACCTAAAATCTTTTTCATTTTGAAATTATTTTTAAAAAATTATACAAATGTAGTGTTTCTTGAATATTAATATATATCTTTACAAGCAATATTGTAAAACAATAGGAAAATTATTCTCTTTAATTTTTTATTGGGGTCCAAACCAATAATATTTGTGAAACCAAAACCAAATACTTAGAAAAAAGTTTTATTTGTATTTAAACGCTTTTGTACATAATAAAACTTTGAGAAAAGAAAATTAAGCATAATGATTTTGATTTGAATTCCAACCTCACATCTATTTAGTGTCCAAAACTAAATGCCTATTGTTTTATTTTAATACATAACATAACGCACAGTTTTACTATGTACAAAAGCGGTTGTGAATTTCTTCCTAAATAAATTAAAAAACATTTTTGCATTATAAGAAGTATTGTCTTATTTTTGCCGTACAATTTGTAAGGAATTCACAATAAGGATTATTCCGTTGTGAAAACATGTAAGGCGGGAGGGAGACCTCTCGCTTTTATTATACACTTAAATGTTTCACGAACACAATAGAAATAACTTTTTTGTTAGTAAAACATTCGTTTTGCCTCTCGTACGATAACGGGAGGCATTTTTTTGTTCAATGCCTAATTGCAAAGTTTAAACTTTATACATTAAAGAACCATTTTCAACAATAAGCAGAGAAGGTATATTATTGCCAAAAACACTCCCGGTACCCAATCCTTGAGGCAATGGATTATTTTTGATAAAAGTCCATTGTGCAATGGCATTTAACCCGATGTTCGATTCGAGGGCAGAAGTTGCCCACCATTTTATGCCCAAGCTTTCGGCAAGAGAAATCCATTCGTCGGAAGCAGCAAAGCCGCCCAATAGCGAAGGTTTTAGAATGATGTATTGCGGCAAAATATATTGCAAGAGTTTTTGTTTTTCGGCAATAAGATGGATGCCGATAAGCTCTTCGTCGAGAGCAATGGCGATGGGCGATTTTCGGCAAAGAAGGGCAGTTTTTTCGATTTCCCCTTGTTTTAGAGGCTGTTCGATGGAATGAATGCGATATTGAGCCAATGCCAGCAAGCGTTCCAAAGCCTCTTCGGGCGGGAAACCGCCGTTGGCATCAAGGCGGAGTTCTATCTCGGGGAAATTTCTACGAAGCTGTGCAACAAAATACAATTCCTCGTCGAAATCGAGTGCACCCACCTTCATTTTCAGGACGCGAAACCCTGTTTTAAATTTCTCTTCCGCCAGTTGCCACATGCTGTCGAAATCGCCCATCCAAATCAGCCCGTTGATAGGGATAGCAGCTTTCCCTTCGGTAAACGGAGAGGGGAAAAGCAGTTGCCGACCACCGTTTTGCAGGTCGATCCAAGCACATTCGAGGGCAAAGCGCAGGGCGGGAAAATCTTCCGGTTGAAAGTTGAAAGCCGAAAGTTGAAAGTTGTCGTTGTTGATTACTTCAACCGTTTGCGCAATCACCTCTTCCAATTCGGGTACATCATCGATACTCAGGCGGGGTATAATGGAACATTCGCCCACACCAACTACAGCGGGGTTATCATTTTCCCACAAAGAAATAAACCAACTGTCTTTTTCGGTTAAAACACCTCGTGAAGTGCCACCCGGAAAGTTAAATTTCAGTGTATGTTTTCTAAAAGAAGCCCGCATGACTTTTAAACTTTATAAACTGGTTTTTCTCACGGAAATTTAGGGAATTGCGTAAAATCAGGTGAGCGTTTTTCAAGAAAAGCATGTTTTCCTTCCTGCGCCTCTTCCATAAGATAATACATCAAAGTAGCATCGCCGGCAAACTCCATCAATCCCGCCTGTCCGTCGAGTTCGGCATTCATGGCGCGCTTAATCATGCGCAGGGCGGTATGGCTGCGGCTAAGCATAGTTTTACACCAGTCTACGGTGGTATTTTCGAGTTCGACAAGCGGTACAACCGTGTTTACAAGTCCCATGTCGAGAGCCTCCTGTGCCGAATATTGCCGGCAGAGAAACCAAATTTCGCGCGCCTTTTTTTGCCCCACAATCCGTGCCAGATACGACGATCCGAAACCGGCATCGAAACTGCCAACCTTGGGTCCTGTTTGTCCGAAAATAGCGTTTTCGGAAGCTATCGACAAGTCGCACACCACATGCAATACATGTCCGCCGCCAATGGCATAACCGTTTACCATAGCCACCACGGGTTTGGGCAGCGAACGGATTTTGCGGTGCAGGTCGAGTACATTCAAGCGAGGTACGCCATCGGCGTCGATGTAGCCGCCAAAACCTTTTACGCGCTGGTCGCCGCCGGAACAAAATGCCTTGTCGCCTTCGCCGGTAAGTACTACCACCCCGATGTCTGTGCGTTCGCGGCAGATTTCGAACGCGTCGAGCATTTCGTTTATTGTTTGCGGACGAAATGCGTTGCGTACCTCGGGGCGACAAATTGTTAGCTTTGCTATTCCTTCAAAAAATTCAAACCGAATGTCGGTGTAGTTCTTAATTTTTTCCCAGTTTCTCATTAAATTTATAAGTTTACGAATTTACAATTTGAGTAGAAAACATGCAAAAAAGCCGTTTTTTTCTACTTTTAGTCATTTTTTTTTGCAAAGTATTATTTTTTCGAGCAAATTAATAACATTTTGTTTTGTATGTTTAAAAACATACTATTATCTTTGCGCCGACAAAATTATCAATAATAATTAAAACTTACAGAACAATGGCAGAACAAAACGCACATTTGGAAGAGTTTATGGCGGCAGTAGTTGCCAAGAACCCCGGTGAGCCGGAATTTCACCAGGCAGTACGCGAAGTAGCTACTTCGTTAATCCCTTTTATTGAGGCGCATCCAAAGTATAAGACGGCAAAAATCCTTGAACGCATGGCTGAACCTGAGCGGGCATTTACCTTCCGCGTAACATGGATGAACGATAATGGTGAGATTCAGGTAAACCGCGGCTATCGTATCCAAATGAACAGTGCGATTGGTCCCTATAAAGGCGGTCTCCGTTTTCACCCTTCGGTAAACATGGGTATTCTACGCTTTTTGGCGTTTGAGCAGGTATTGAAAAACAGCCTTACAACCCTGCCTATGGGTGGTGGTAAGGGCGGTTCGGATTTCGATCCGAAAGGGAAATCGGATGCCGAAATTATGCGTTTCTGCCAAAGTTTTATGAGTGAGCTTTACCGTCATATCGGGGCAGATACCGATGTGCCTGCAGGCGATATCGGCGTGGGTGCGCGCGAAATAGGCTACATGTTTGGTCAATACAAGCGTTTGCGCAACGAATTTACGGGTGTATTTACCGGTAAAGGTTTGAACTGGGGCGGCAGTTTAATTCGTCCCGAAGCAACGGGTTATGGCTGTGTATATTTTGCTCAAGAAATGTTGAAAACCAGAGGCGAAGATTTCCAAGGAAAAATAGTGCTCGTGTCCGGTTCGGGTAATGTGGCGCAGTATGCTGTGCAAAAAGCTACTCAATTGGGTGCAAAAGTAGTTACGATGTCCGATTCGAACGGCTTTATCTATGATGCCGATGGTATTGACGAAGAAAAATTGAAATTCATTCTCGACCTGAAAAATGTACAGCGCGGTCGAATTGCAGAGTATGCCGACAAATATTTATCGGCTCAATATTTTGAAGGGAAACGCCCTTGGGAGATTCCTTGCGATATTGCACTGCCTTGCGCTACGCAAAACGAAATTCACCAGGGTGATGCAAGAACTTTGATTGCCAACGGTTGTAAAGTGGTAGCCGAGGGTGCCAACATGCCTTCGACAAACGAAGCGATTGATGTATATCTGGCTGCAAAAATCCTCTACGGTCCGGGTAAAGCTGCAAATGCAGGCGGAGTATCTACTTCGGGCTTGGAGATGTCGCAAAACTCAATGCGTTTGCCATGGAGCCGCGAAAAGGTAGACAAGGAATTGCACCAAATTATGATAAATATCCACAAAACCTGCGTGAAATACGGCAAGGAAAAAGACGGCTTTATCAACTATGTGAAAGGTGCCAACATCGGCGGTTTCATCAAGGTTGCCGATGCCATGATAGATCAGGGATTGGTATAAAATCTGTACGATTAATACAATAACAGCGAGGCTGTCTAAAAAGTTCTTCTTAAGCATATCGTCGCGGGCTTGACCCGTATCTCCTGTAGATAACAGGAAATCTTTATGCGATACCGTGTCGAGCACGGGGAATGACGGACTTTTTAGACAGCTTCGTTTTTTATATGCTTCTCCGCAATATTACCCCAAAAGCAATATTTAGCTTCGCTGAACGCTGTTTCGGTGCTATGCACTTGAATATGTACTATTTTTTTTATTGCTACAACTATTTACGGCACGCTGAGCTTTTATTACAAAATAGGATAGCTGCAGCGCAGCATAAATCTTTGTAGTCAATAATTATCTCAATAAAGAAGTTGCGGAGCTGCATAATATTATGTTGGGTAATTTTGCAGATAAGTATATTTTTTATTCTTGCAGATAAGCAAAATACTCTTTCAACTTCTCGGCATTTTCCATGCGAGAAGTTTTTATTTCGAGCAGGGTGGGGGAGTTGCTGTTGAAAAAAGCGGGTAAAACGCTTGCGAGTTCTGCTTCGTTGTTAGCCCCGAAATATTCCAAGCCATAGCTTTTTGTAAGCAGTTCGATAGAAACCTGTCGTTGTGTAACTTCAAACAGGCGCGCCATTTCGTCGTCCGGCATTTCGCCGCTGATGTAACGGAAAATGCCGCCGCCGCCGTTATTAATCACAATGATGCGGAAATCGGGGCGCAGGTAGTTGTTCCACAAGGCGTTGCTGTCGTATAGAAAACTCAGGTCGCCTGTGATGAGCAGCGTTGGGCGTTGAGCAGCAAAGGCAGCTCCCGCGGCAGTGCTTGTGCAACCGTCGATGCCGCTCGTGCCTCGGTTGGCGTAGCAATCGAAACGGCTGAATTCCTCAAAAAGTTGTACATAGCGTATCGGCGTACTGTTTGCTATCTGCAAGAGCGTGTGAGCGGGAATGGCATTTTTCAATATCGAGAAAAGTTTTAAATCGCAATACGCGAGACTGTTTACAAAAAGCTCGTGGCGTTGTTTGGCGACTTCGCTTTGTTGCAACCACTTGTTTTGAAATTTACAAGTTACGGATTTACAAGTTGCTGATTTAAGAAAATCGACAGGGCTTGCTTTGATTGCTTTCGTGAGGCAACGATAAGTATCGGGTGCGGGGTCGGTGATGCCGATGTGCCAGTGTTCGCGGGGTTTGCAGTTGCGTAAAAAGGATTTTATCCGTTTCGATACCACTTGTCCGTCGAATGTGATGAGTAGGTCGGGTGCAAATTCGGACAAATCTTCCTTGGGGATAGTTGCCAGCACGCGGTCTATGCAGCCGACAAAACGCTCGTTGTGCAGATTCGAAGTGCTTTCGCAGAGCACCGTTACACCGTGATTTTCGGCAAGTTTGCCGAGCAAAGAATTGACTTCCTCATTGGGTTGTTGCTGCCCGACAAGAATCAGGATAGAGTCGAAAGTTGAAAGTTGAAAGTTGAAAGTTGAAAGTTGAAAGTCAGGTTTTAGGAATTGCAAGTTTTCCGTTTTCCACTTTCCGTTTTCCACTCTATTGTACAGCGGCTCATCGAGCGGAACATTGATGTGTATGGGCAGGTTTTCGGTGAAGGCGATACGCAAGGCATTTTCACATTCCGTTTTCCACATTCCGTTTTCCACTGTTGTGGAGTATCCGATATAATTTGCATAAATATTATGTTGGCGGATGGTTTGTCCGTCAGCCTGGTCAATCCATTCGGGCGGACGGTCGGCGGTGATTACCACCAGCGGAACGCGCTGATAATAAGCTTCGGCAATGGCGGGTGCGTAGTTGAGTACCGCTGTGCCGCTGGTACAAATAAGCGCAACGGGGCGACGCAATTGTTGTGCCATACCCAGTGCGAAAAATGCCGCACTGCGTTCGTCTACAATTGTCAGCAGGCGGATAGTTTCGCAGGCGGCAAATGAAAACGCCAGCGGCGCATTGCGCGACCCGGGCGAATGTACTACTTCGCGGATACCTGCCTGCGTACACAGTGCCACAAGTTCGTTAACGGTGGTTTTGTCGGAGAATTGCATAGATATTAATCTAATTTTTTGGAATTATTCGTGTTAGTTGTATCCGTCATTACTCTTGTTGGTTGGCAATTGCACAACAACAATTGATTGCCTGCGATACTGCGTCAAGCGCGGCATGACGAATCCTTTTTGCAAGCCCAAATGAGATAATTCCATTTTTTTAAAATCTTCGCAAAGGTAAAATTTATGTAGAAAACACAAGTAATCAAACAAGCAAATCGACCAGAAATTTGGCTTTCAGTTCTGTTTCGGCAAACTCGGCTTCGGCTTCCGATTGTGCCGTGATGCCGCCACCGGCGTAAACAATTGCCTTATTGTCGATCAATTGCATGCAACGGATATTGACAAAAAGTTCGAAGTTGCCGTCGGCAGCCACTTTGCCAAGGAAGCCGCTGTATAATGCTCGGTCGTGTTGCTCGGTGTGGATAATAAGTTGTTTGGCGGCTTCTTTTGGGTAGCCGCACACGGCAGGGCTTGGGTGCAGCGCGGCGGCAAATGCTCCGGCTTTTCCCGACAAAGCGGCGGCAGGAAAGTGAAACACGGTTTTCAAGTGCTCCACGCCGCTTGCCGAAACAGTGGCGACGGCTTCGCGTTCGAAGTTTTTTATCCCGAAGCTGTTTAGAATATTTTCGATATACCGGCTCACAATGGCTTGCTCGTCGACTTCTTTTTCGCTCCACGCAGCAGCTGATTTTTTAGTCCCCGCGAGCGATACGGTGTTCATCTCCCTGTCCTTGCGGCGCAAAAACAGTTCGGGACTGGCGCCGAGCCACACCCCTTCGCCGGGTAGATTGAGCAAATAGCAATATGCCGCAGGTTGCGCTTCGCAGAGATGCAGGAAAAAATCCGTTGCCCGATGGCTTATAATATTTTCTACCACTTGTTGCCGCGCGAGAATTGCCTTTTGAACTGTACCGGCATAGATGGCGGCTTTTATTTTTTCGAATGCGGAGAAATAAGCTCCTTTTAGCTCCTCCGAAAGGAGAGAGGGTGCTATCTGTGTTTTTCGATCGCTTGTATGGGCGGGTTTCCCTTCTTGGGTGGTATTAAAGAGGGTTTCTTTTCCTCGTAAGCGATATGCTGTACGGTTTTCATTGTCGAAAGGCACAACGATGAAGCTTTCTTCGGTGAACAGGTTTTCTTGCCCCGAAAAGCGAAATTTCTCTATCGTTTCTGCTTCCAGCAGGCGTATTTCATTGCTATTGGGCAGGCGGTAGGCTACGAATGCTATGTTGAGGTTGAAATGCTGCATGTTTTTTTATAGAATAGGATATGCTTAAATATTTTATGAATGTGCTTAAATATTTTTCAATATGCTTAAAGAGTTTGTCGATTGTTCTAAATTATTTATCGTATGCACTAAAAGATTTATTAATTACATTAAAATAATTTTCAATATGCTTAAAGAATTTATCAATTGTATTAAAAAATTTATCGATATGCTTTAAAATTTTTATAAATACGCTTAATTATTTTTCGGTATACTTAAAATATTTATCAATATACTTAAATATTTTATCGGTTTTATTAATGTTTTTATTGTATTTCCTAAATTATTTCGGGATTATTCCTTGATAACTATGTAAAAAGGGTTCGTCATTGCGAGGCACGAAGCAATCCATTCCTGTACTGAGATTGCTTCGTCGTTCCTCCTCGCAATGACGGGCAGCTGTTGGGTTTTCCTGTCGTTGTGAGTTTACCTTTCCCGTCATTGCGAGGCACGAAGCAATCGCGTAATAACAGTCGTATCCTGAGATTGCTTCGTCGTTCCTCCTCGCAATGACGGTATTGCGTTGCTGATTGCTTCGTCGTAGCTCCTCGCAATGACGGTGCAGTTGTTGGTTTTTCCTGTTGTTACTTTTCTCATCATTCTACTTTCCCGTCATTGCGAGGTACGAAGCAATCCATTCTTGTACTGAGATTGCTTCGTCGTACCTCCTCGCAATGACGGTATGTGTTGCTGATTGCTTCGTCGTAGCTCCTCGTAATGACGGCACGATGTTGGGCTCGTCATTAACTCCAATTTTCTATTTCTGTCCACAAATCATTCCATTGCGGATTATGTTCTTCAATAAGTTTCAATTTTGCAGAGCGACTTCCGCCTTTAATGCGTTTTTCTTCTGCAATAGCTTCTTCTATACTGTAAAAGCCTTTGTAATAAACTAAGGTATGGCAATTGTATTTTGCGGTAAAACTGTTGGGACAAGATTTATTTTTATGTTCCAAAACTCTCTTTTTTAAATCGCTTGTTACTCCTGTGTACAATGTGCCATTGCGTTTATTTGTTATTATATATACTGCGCCGCCTCGTTTCATTGTTTTATTGTTTTTGTTTTTCCGTCATTGCGCCTCTTGTCATTGCGAGACACGATGCAATCCATTCTTGTACTGAGATTGCTTCGTCGTACCTCCTCGCAATGACGGGCAGTTGTTGGTTTTTCCCGTCGTTGTGAGTTTACCTTTCCCGTCATTGCGAGGTACGAAGCAATCCATTTCTGTACTGAGATTGCTTCGTCGTACCTCCTCGCAATGACGGTGCAGTTGTTGGTTTTTCCGTTGTTGTTAGTTTACCTTTCCCGTCATTGAGAGGTACGAAGCAATTCATTTCTGTACTGAGATTGCTTCGTCGTTCCTCCTCGCAATGACGATATGCGTTGCTGATTGCTTCGTCGTTCCTCCTCGCAATGACGGTATGCGTTGCTGATTGCTTCGTCGTAGCTCCTCGCAATGACGGTGCAGTTTTTTGCGGATAACGGGCAGTTTATTTTTATCTGGTTAAAAATATAAACCCTTTTTGCGCTTTCGAGCCGTCACCCAGTTCGAGAATGTAGAAATAAGTTCCCGCGGGCAGTTCGTCGTTGCCGATGTTGCCGCCTTCGTGGTTGCGTCCGTCCCAATTGTTTTGGTAAGGTTTTCCTTCAAACACCTTATTGCCCCAGCGGTTGAAAATCAATACCTTGTTGTTGGGGAATTGCTCGATGCCGCGAATGTCGAACACATCGTTCACGCCATCGCCGTTGGGCGAAAAACCTTCGGGGATAGCTACCGTCGGCTGTTCGGGCTCCGGTGTATGTATTACGCTAAGCTGGAGTATAATAACACTGTCGCACGAAATGGCGTTTGTCAGCACCCGCTGGTACTTGCCCGATGCAGTAAGTTCGTTGCTGCCAAACCAGTAGCTTTCGCCTTCGTCGATGCTGGCATTCAGGCGGGTGGTATCGGTGGTATTTACCGTCAGGGTGAGTATAACGAGGCTGTCGCAGCCGGCGGCGTTTGTCAGCGTGTCGCGATATTCGTCGGCGATGTTCAGGTTTTTATTGTTGAAGAAGAAAAACTCGTTGAGGCAAATTGTTTCGGCAATTTTCACCGTGTCTTTTACACATCCGGCAGGCGGATTTTTCACCGTTAAATTCAATATCACCGTGCTGTCGCAACCAGTTATGGCGTGCTGTAAAAGGCTTGTTACCACGGTGTCCTGCGTTACCTTTGGGAAGTGGAAATTATAGCGTGTGTAGGCACTGTCTTTTAGTACCTCGTCGCTGATAATATTTTCGATAACAGGGTTGACAAGCAGCGTGAGCATTACCGTGCTGTCGCAGCCGCCTGCCGAAGTGGTGGTGAAGCTGTGTGAAAACTCACCGGCAATGCTTTGCACGGGCAGGTTGAAGCCGTTTTCGGTGTAAGTTCGGTTTTGACAAATCGTGTCGCGCAGAACGGTGTGTATTTCGGGTAGTACGGTGATTTCGAGCGTTACAGTGCTGTCGCAACCTGTCGAGCGAAGAAAATTCAGCGTATCGCGGAAAATGCCGGGTTGAATGAGTACAAAATCCAAACCGTGTTTTTGATAAGCTTCGCCGGCACAAATGGTGTCGGTAACTTTAAGTTCGTATTTCGGGTTTACATGGAGATGAACATCGAATGTAATATCGCAATCATCCTTGTGTATCGTAACCGGATAAACGCCCGATACGGTTTCGTTCAAGCCGTATTCGCTATAAGTGTCGCCTTCGCAAATGGTGTCGTTAACGGGTGTCGGTGTGGCAGTATTTACCAGCACGGTTTGTTTTGCTTCTGCCGAGCAGCCGTTTTGCGTAGTAACTATTACGCTGTATTCTGTAGTCTGCGTAGGGCTTACGGTGATAAAACCGTCGGTAGAGCCGTTACTCCACTGGTAAGTCAAATCGCAGTCGTAGATATTTACTTCGGTTTCGCCGCTGCTGCTACATTCATTAAGCAATTCAAATTTTACATTGTTATCTATGGCATATTGATGGGCATAGGAATTTTTAAAACAACGGATAATCACATTGGGGGAATTATAAATAGCATTTGGCGCCAAGCTCGTATTTTTATTTATGGTAATATAAGTTAGCTGTGGACAATTGTGAAAAGTCTCTCCGATAGCCTTAAGAGTTGGTGGACAGATAACTTCTGTAACATTACTCGACAGGAACGATTTGTTCGCTAACCCCCACACGGTATCGCCATTTATTATGCCGGGAATAATAACCTTGCTATTTAAGCCGGAGTAAGCATTTGCCAGTCCATCACCTATTACACAATTCTTTGGCAGTCCCCCAAAAGAGGATGTTGTATTAAACTCACTTGCTGCATTTGGCGTAAGCGCATTATAATATGTATCATAATCAAAAGCACAGAAATTCTCACATTCTTTTATCAATTCAAATTTGATATTATTGCTTTGTGCATAGTGATGTGCCTGAGAATTTTCATAACAACGAATAATAACATTGGGCGAATTTTCAAAGGCATAGGAACCTCCAATAGTAACCATCTGTGTAACGCTTTTGGGAATAGTAACATAAGTCAATGAATTATTATTCCTAAAAGAAACACCAATGTGGAAAACAGTAGGAGGAATAATCACTTCCGTTAGATTAGCACCGTCAAAAACATAATTACTAATCTCAGTTACCTGTTTCCCGTTTATATTCGAAGGAATAATTACTTTCCCTCCTGTTCCATTATAAGAAGTAAGACTATAGTTAGGACTGGCAGGAATTGATGTGCCAAAGTCGGCTTCATCGGCAGGTGTCTGTGTATTATACCATGCCTCATAATCGTCTCCGCAGGCAATATCGTTTGCGGTGCCGCCGCTGCCACCGCTATTACTGTTGCTGTTGCCTGCGCTGCTACCACCGAGTTCGTTGCCGGTACATATAATTTCAAATTTTATGTTATTTGCTATCGCATACTGATGTGCGTGAGAACCTTTTCTGCAGCGAATGATTACATTCGGGCTATTGACAAAAGCACCAACAGTTACCAGTGTATATCCGGGGATGGTTACATAGGTCAACTGGCTGCAATCGGCAAGGAAATTGTTCCCAACCACCACAACACTTGGCGGAATAACAACTTCTTCCACATTGCTCGACTGGAATGAATAAAGCAGAGCATACGGTTTCAGACCGTTTATTCTGTCGGGGATAACAATTTTTGTATCCGAACCGGTGTAACTTTGTATTTGACAGTAACCAGTCGTATTCGCTACCGGTAGTGCGGTAAAGTCGGCAGGGTTACTCTGTGTTTGTGAATCATAATACTTGTCGCTGCATTCGGCTTCGCAGCCATATATCAATTCAAATTTTTCGTTACCCAATGCTGCGAACAAGTGCGCAGGAGTATTTTGGTAACAGCGGATAATAACATTGGGGCAATTATTAAATAGGGAGGCAGTACCAGTAATATGGACATTGTTAAAAGTAACATAATTCAGAGAGGCACAGTTGTTGAAAGCTCCCGCTTGAATGGACGAAACGCTTGGCGGTATTACCACTTCGGTAATCTGGTTTGATGTAAAAGCGTTTGCTGCTATTCTAATTACCGGCTTGCCATTGATTTCATTCGGAATAACAACTTTCCCACCGGGACCGTGATAAGCGTCTATTTGACAGGATTCCGGATATGTCGTTATATCGAAATCGGACTCACTGGTGGGTGTAAGTGCATTGTATTCGTCTTCAAAATCGGGGCAGATTTTCATGCTGTCGGTCATTGCCCAAAGTGTAACTTCGTCGCCCGGGTTGCAAAGCACCGTATTTATCGGAGTAATGTGTACTTTGGGTTTGGGCAGCACGCTGAGGGCAAGTGTAACCACACTATCGCAGTCGAGCGAAGATTCCAAATGTTTGGCATATACAAAATAACCTACACTGTCCTGCCGTCCGAGATTGAAATTATATCGGTTGAAACTTTCGCCCTGACAAACTTCTTCATTCAGCTGTATGCTGTATGTTTGGCGCGGCGTAATGTTGAGTTGAGCCGTACCGTTTCCGCAACCGTTTTCTCCGCTTAGCGAGAGCGTTCCCGGCGTAGCGTCGGTAAAATACAACTGTATGGTTTGGTCGTATCTGGAACTTTTGTAGAGTATGGCATTGGCGGGTATAATCCATTCGAAACTTGTAAGCGATTCTGCTCCGGCAAAAGTGTAGGTAAACATGTCGTCGGTACAGGGAGAGGCTTCACCCTGAATAATGTTGGGCATACTGAGGTTGGCACTTATCGTAAGCTCAAGCACATTGTAGGTGTCGCATCCGTTTATCGTTCCGGTTTTTATCGTATCGCGGCGTACGCCTACGGCAGGTTTTACAATGTTGAAACCGTTGGCAATATAATCCTGTCCGTGACAAATGGCTTCTTTAATATGTGTATAGCGTTGTACGACGGTAAGAGTGAGGTTTACTTCCTGATTGCCGGAACAAGCTTGTGGGTTTATAATCACATTTTGATAGAAATGTGTTCCCACCTTCTGTGGAGGCAGGTCGAAATCATGTTTCGTATAGGTATCTCCCTCGCAAATAATATCGGTAAAATTGCCGGTTTGCACACTGCCCGAATTGGTAGTAATGTAGGCAAAAAGCGGGAACTGGCAGCCGGTAGCCGAAGTTACTGTGCAGGAAATTTGCGAGTTGTTGCTCGAGGCGGTATTGAATGTAGCAGTGCGGGTGGTATCGCCGTTGCTCCATTTGTAGCTTTCGAAGTTTTCGGGAGCTTCGAGTGTAAACTGCGAGCCTGTGCAGGCATTTAGCTGCAAACGGTTTGGAATACACTGTGCCGTGAAATAGGCATAGCCGTAGTGTCCCATCTGCGTGCAGTCGTAGGTAATAAACTGTACCTGTACCTGCTGCCCTACAAAACGGCTCATGTCCAAGCCTACATTTGTCCAGTCGCGCCAGCGGACAGGAGTCCACATATTGCCCTGATAGGATTGAAAGCCCGGAATATCGGGACGAGCCGACACATCGTATTCGGCGCATTCTTCGAGCAGGTCGCCGTTTTGGTCGGTAATTCGGATAACGAAGCGGGGCTGAGCTACGCCGACATGTCCCGGGTCTTCCATCACCACGGCAAATTTTACCAGCAGCACAGGGTTAGCAGCATCTACCGTAAAGGAGTAGGACAGTGCTTCGGCTTCTCCACCGACATTCTGATTGCCGAGTTTCACTACCGAAGTTTCGCCCGGAGGAAGTAGCGAGAGTGCATTGCCTGTATTGGGGTCGGTGCCCTGTGTGCTAATCAGGGTATGCCTGCCGTTTACCACGCCCGGTGTCATAAACGGATTGCTTGTGTTTCCTGTAAATGCCTGCACATTGGCTGCGTTGATATTCATAAAATCGGGGCATTGGGCATTTGCTGCGAGGGTGATTGTTGCAACGATTGCAAGTAGAGTTAGTTTGTGTTTCATAGATATTGTGTATTTGATTTATTTTCTTATTTTCTTACGCAGCGTACAAGTTTTCCGCAATTTTTAGTAAAAAAAGTTCTTTCAGCTTTTGTGTTATCAAATTTTAGGGAAGCAGCACCACCACTTCCTATGCTTATAGTGCTACCCCAGTAAAAACCTCCGTTAGGTGAGTTGAGTGTCCCCAGAGCTATGCGATAACCGGCAATAGGTAAAAAGATAGTATCACCGTTATCACCAACGAATGTGCGCCCGGCTGGATTAGTTTCCCATTGATTGGGAGCAAGCACCAGACTTTGTATTTCCGTCTCTGTTGGAACACGAAAGCCATTGGGACAAGGGTTATTGACTGCTTCCCACTCTGTGGCACTTCCTCCGGTCCATGAGCTGTTCCACGAACTGCCGTCGCTTGCAACAAGGGGGTTTGTTACGCTCCACCCTACAATCCTGTTCCATTGATAAAACATACCTGCATCTTCGGGATTGTTGGTAAAAGTTCCCGGAGCATCTACATTATATTTCGCCCAGCATACGCCGGCTATTTCTACGCATTCAAGTTCGGGTACTTTGGGTATTTCCACCTTGAGCCTGAATTTCCCCCAGCGCACTTTATCGGCGCGGTTGTCCCACACGATGCTTTTACCCGTTCCGGAGCTTTGTGCAGTGAGGTCGCCCGTTACGGTTTGGGCAGTGAGCCATGTTTTACCGCCGTCGTGGCTGTAGTAGAGAGTAACATCGGTGGGATTGGTAGTGCCTAAATCGTAAGTTACGGTTACTTGCCCCGGGCAGGAAAAGTTTGCCTGTACATTAGAAATGCCGGCTTGGGGCGGACAGTATTCTTCTATTGTACCGAAGTCTTGCCAAACAGGGGCATTTTGATAGGCAGTAAGTGAACCGCAGGGAACAGTGAGAGTGCAGGCTGCAAGATTTATACCGACAAATGTATTCACATTAATGTTTTGCGGTACAGGGTTGTGATTGACAATGGAAGCAACGGACGGTGTATCCCAATCAAAAATGCGAGAGATAGATATTACGCTCTTAGGAATCGTAACAGAAGTTAAAGCATTCAGTCCGTAAAAACAATACATCGAAATATTAACAACCCCTTCTTCTACCACTGCATATTTAATCTGAGAAGTATATGCCGGAAACCAAGGAGTATTTACCACACAACCATTACATGTGGTACGCACATTCCCCATTGTCCCCGTTCCTTGAATATACAATGTATCGTTGCTCAGCATAGCTTTCATATCAGCAGCGTTTGGTGTACCGATATTCCAAGTTTGGGCATGGCTGCAAACACCTGCCAATAATATACTTAATATAAGTAATGTTTTTTTCATCGTTTGTTAAGATAATTTTTTCGTTTAATGTTCTTCGGAATTATACCTTTTAGACTACAAAGAGAGGCTTGTCATGCCGCGTTTGACGCGGTATCGCACATAAGCGATTAATCGTTATTATGCGATTGCGGGTCAAGTCCGCAATGACGAACAGTTGTTGTTTTGCCTGTTGTTACCTTTCTCGTCATTAGCTCCTGTCATTGTTCTTTCGTCATTGCGAGGTACGAAGCAATCTGAGAAACCCCGTCGTATCCTGCAATTGCTTCGTCATACCTCCTCGCAATGACGAACAAAGCTCAAGGGGATGGTTCCGATCTTTTTTATTCTTATGAAAATCATGCTTCGGATTATTTTTTCACGCAACGAATACTTAATGCCTGAGTATCTGAACAAGAACCATCGCCTATAAAGTTATTGTCAAAAGACATAGTAGTGGTGCCACGACCACTGTAACCGGTACTCCACCACTTCTCATCGCTACTCCAATAAGCTCCTATTGGTGAGCCCGACCAATGATGCGTATAAAGTGAACCATTGATTTGACGCCTACCGGCTGCTGGTAAAAATATAGCTTTATTGCCGCTGCCAAATTCGCGCCCTTCTATTCCGTTAAGTATTGTCCATTGGCTGCTAACATTACGCAAACGATCCCATTCGTCAGCGATAGGTACACGAAAACCTGTCGGACAAACATTATTGTTTATTTCCCAGATATCCGTATTAGCACCGTTTCCTGTCCAGGCATTGTTCCAGGCGCTGCCGTCGGTAGAAACACGCGGGTCGGTAGCACTCCAGCCTACGGTGTTGTTCCATTGGTAGAGCATTCCAAAATCTTCGGGATTATTTGCAAATGTACCCGGTGCGGCTACATTACTTTTTGCCCAGCATACACCGTCTATCATTATGCAATCAAGTTCGGGTTCGCGTCGCGCTACTTCTACTTTGAGCCTGAATTTCCCCCATTTTACATTGTCGGCGCGATTATCCCAAACAATGGTTTTACCCGTTCCTGTGCTTTGCGCCGTGAGGTCACCCGTTACGGTTTGGGCAGTGAGCCAAGTTTTACCATTGTCCGGACTGTAATAGAGAGTTACATCTGTGGGATTGGTTGTTCCTAAGTCGTAAGTTACGCTTACTTGTCCCTGACAGGAGAAGTCGGCTTTTACATTAGAAATGCCTGTTGAAGGGCAGTTTTCTTTTATCGTTCCAAAATCCTGCCATATTTCTATATCCATATAAGTCGATTTCGCACCGCAAGGAACAGTTAGGGTAGCTGAATTGATAGGTGTATTATCAAAGGGGTTTGAGACTAAATAATTTGATTTATTGACAATAATGGGTGGTATATGCCTGTGAATAACAACAGAAGAGAGCTTAAGGCAACTCCTAAAAGCTTGACTTCCGATACTTGTAATATTTTCGTGTATTGTAATACTTTCAAGACTGTTGCAAGAAGAAAAACAGAAATCGGGAATTTTCGTTACATTCGTGGGAATTTTTATAGAAACAAGAGCTGTTCCGGTAAAAGCATATCGTCCAAGCGTTGTAATATTGTCGGGTAAAGAAGCTGAAATAAGATTACTGCAACTTTGAAAAGCATAACTGCCAATAGATGTAACTCCATCTTCAACAACAACATGTTTAATTAGAGTTTTATGAGTAAGATACCAAGGTGCTGCTGTACTGTAAGTAGGATAATTGGGTGTATAACTTTTCATTTCTCCCGTACCGCGGATATACAGCGTATCGCCACTCAAAGTAGCTTTTACATCGGTGATATTAGGATAGCCGATATCCCATGTTTGTGCATGGCTGCAAATGTTTGCCAAAAGGGCAATTGACAGAATTGTAAGTTTCTTCATGCTTATCTGTTTAGAAATATAAAACCCTTTTTAGCTTTCGAGCCGTCACCAAGCTCAAGGATGTAGAAATAAGTTCCCGGCGGCAGGTCGTCGCTGCCCGGATTTCCGCCCTCGTAGTTTCGCCCGTCCCAATCGTTCATATAGGGTTTTCCCTCGTAGAGCAGATTTCCCCAGCGGTTGAAAATCATAAGGTGGTTGTTGGGATAAAATTCGTAGAAAGGCAGTTGGCTGCCCAGAATGTTTATCACAAGCCGGTCGTTCACGCCGTCGCCGTTGGGCGAAAAGCCTTCGGGTATCATTGGCGCCGGAGCCAGTATTGTGAGATAAAGAGCCACCAAACTGTCGCAGCCATAACCTGCGGTGGTTATAGAATCGAGCTTAATCAGCACTTTGTCGTCGCGAATCTCTCCCGCCTCCTCTTGTTTGTCGATATCAAAAGGATATTCGTGGTACCCGTTGTTGTATATGGCAATAATGGTATCGTATCGCTCCGTTCGGGCAGGCGCTACCACCGAGAGAGCTAAGGTGCTGAGGCTGTCGCAGCCGCATTGCGAATACAGGTGTGCGGTATGGAAACCCGTTGTGTTGTAGCTTTCCCCGTTAAAATCTTCGTTCTCGTAAGAACATATAATCTTTTCGGGCAGCGTGTCGTTAAAAATCGGGTTTACCTTCAGGTTCAGGCGTAAGAAGTACGGACAGCCGCTTTTTGTCGTCTTCGGTACATCGTAAGCCCCCGTCAGGCTTCCTTCTTCAAAAATCGTATCGCCGTTTATCCAGTAATAAGGAAATTTATTTTCGCAAATTTCGTATTTCTCTTCTATCGCGCCGTCTTCATCTACAATATGCAAAGCGAGGTGTGTAATACTGTCGCAACCCCCGTTAATTGCTATTTCAGGATTGGCGGTAAAGTGATGCAGTCCCGCCGGTAAACTTGCAGTTTGAGGTAAAGGGTTAAGAAATTCCATACCGCCGTCGTAAGCAGTGCCCGTACAAATAGTATCGGCGTAGTAAATATGTATCGTGTCCGAAGGAATCACGGTGAGGCTGTCGAGAATGCGGCATCCCAATCCTGTGATTTCGAGGTAATAGGTAGCCGGATCCATAAGTTTTTCGCTCAATATCTGCCTGTTTCTGGGCGGGTCGATATACGAAAAATCATTCGTACCTGTCCAAAGATATTGCACCTGCTGCTGCGACCCTATCATTTTTCCCCAAAGGTTGGCTTCGGTGCCTTGGCAAATATTGAGGTCGCCGAAAATAACATCGTTGGTAATAACCGGCGTAAGCGGGATGTCGATTTGGAAACTTGTTTTACAGGCATCTTCCACGAATACATAAAACCGAGCACTGCCCGATACAATATCGGGAAACTCGCCCGTATAATTACTGTCGATAAGTTTGCCGGGATTGGTTATCGAGCCGCTGTACAGGTCGAAGCGGTAAGGTTGCACGCCCGAACCTTCCTGTGCAAACACGCTGATATTTCCGGTTACATCGGAGTTGGTGCTGTTGGCGCATAAAAAACCGTAGTAGTCGTCGAAAGCAACCGGTTGTGTTGTATAATTAATGGTGTCGTATCTAACCGTACACGAGTCTATTCCGGAGTCCGGTTCATCGCCAAAAGGATTTGCAAAAGATTCGATAATGTATTGCCCGGGTTTGGTTATCATCATCGAATCGCGGTTGCACAAACCAACGCTCGATTTTCCGCCGTTTATTTCGTAGCCGGTCGGATTACCTTTGATGATGCGGAATTTACTGTCTTCGAGTGTAATAGATGCCGGTTTGTTGGGGTTGTACGAAATTACCTCTGCCTGCGGATAATATATGGTGCCGTTGCAGGTGTTTTTCGATATCAAACTCAGTGGCTTGCGTATTTCGAAACGGCGGTAATTATCCACCAGCGTATCGCGCAAAATAAAGTTATTCCCCAAACCGTCGGTAATACGCCATGCGTAAGCACCGAATCCGCTAAGTTCCTTAAAAAACATGGTAAAACTAAGCTCGCACAGTCCGGTTTGGGAAATGGGCAGTATCTCAAAATCGTTTGTATTTTGATCGATTTGAAAATTCAAATTACCGGTATGCGTCGCTTTGAAATAATAACCCTTGGGAGCTTCAATAAGTTCTATCACTGTGCCGGCGGGTATTTCGTTGCAGTTTAACATCAGGTCGAAAATGCCGCTTGGATTGCTTTCACAGCCAATTTCGCTTGCAGTACTGTATACTTTCCAATCAATAGGTTTTGCCGGTGTAATTGTTGGCGGCGAAGGTTGCGGAACAACAATTATGGTATCGTAATAAGTGCTGCCATCGCTGTAAGCCAAACGCGCATGCAATGTTTTTCCGTATGGAATGGGTTGGGTGAGGTCGGAATAAACATCATTCACCGCGTTGCCCGAAAATAGTTTGTTATTTATCAAAACCGTTGAAGTATTGATGTCGCGCAGCGTGTAGCTTATCGGCATTTTGCTTGGGTCGGGGCTACAAAGGCGATAGCTTAACCGCACTTCGTAGTTGGAATAAATAACATAGCTTTTTTGTTCGGAGCAAGCACAATCGCCGCCTTCGGTAATCGGAATTCCCTTTAAAACTGCCGCAATACCTCTAAAAGGCGAACAAGGCGGATCGGGTGGAATATGAGGTTCAGGAATAAGTATTTCTGCCCTACAGGGGGTATAGCTGCTCGGGCAGTCTTTTACCCGCACTTCGAAATAAAACCGTTTATTGTATGCCTGCTTAATATCAAGCATCGTATGAGTAAGACTGTCGGTAAAAGTTTGCCACGGTTGCCAGTTAGGGTCGTCCTCAAAGCGGTAGCGCAGTTCGAGCCATTGTTCGGGATTACTGTCGTATTTTATATCTTTGAAAAATTCTTTTTTGATTACAAAATTTATTTCATTGCTTCCCGCCGGAACTGAATGTGCTACAAAATTCGGGTCGCAGGAAAGCTCCATATCGCTGATGTCTATTGCATGTTCGGTCAAAGTAATTTTCGAACCGCAATCGTCCAGCACTTCAAAAGTGTACGAACCTTTATCCAAATCTTCGATGTTGTAATAATCGCGATAATCTTCGGCGTAAGGGTCATCGCCGCTATGCTGCCGGGAGCTGAAAGTATTAACACGCAAGAGTGTGCCGTTTTTATAAACCTGAACAAAATAAGGCATTTTCCCTTGCATAATTTCAAGTTGAATGCGTCCGGTAGGTTTGCAGTTAAGCGTATGTCGCGTGCCGCTCATGGTATTATTGTTTCCCAGCGACTGGGCGGCATAAGGAGCGAGGTAGCCTCCGCTTACGGTTGTTGTTCCGGCATTGCCAAACACTTCTTGTGTGCCCGATACAATGGAGTAATCTACGGAATAATTTCCCTGCGGATAGCCTTCGAGAATGAAATTGCCGTCGGCGTCCATTTCACTCATCGAAAAGTCGTGTTGCCGGTAAATGTTGCTGCTCCCGTTTCGATGTGTATAAAAATTTATCCGGTCGGTGGCTTGCAATTGTCCCAAACCTGCGCCATCGAATTTAACGAGAATTTTCCCGTTGGCATAACACTCCGATGCTTCGCTCGAAACACTTACCGTAAAATCCGAAGAAAGTTCTGCCCTTGCAACCATGCTGCACAGGGCGAGTATAAAGCAGAGGGATATTTTTCGTAACATAAATCTTTGTTTAAACGATTAACTTGGACAAAAATAGCTATAAAAACATTATTTTTGCAGCATTAAAAAAGAATTTAAGTCAAATGAAAGAAAAAAGTGTCTATATCGTGCTGTGTATGTTTTTGTTACTCTCCTCGTGTAATAAAAACCGTTTTGAAATTGATACCGATAAGGTAGATTTGAGTGTAAAAATAGAACGCTTCGACCGCGATTTTATGCAGATGGATACCGTTCGTTTGGAAGAAAGTGTGGTGAAACTGGAGCAGAAATACGGTGTTTTTTTCAACCGCTATGTGCAAAATGTACTTGGTTTGGGTGTGCCTCAAACGCCCGAATTTGCAGCAAATCTGCGCGCTTTCCTTGCCGACAGTACTATGCACGAGATATATGTTGAATGTCAGAAAATATTTCCCGACAGCTATACCGACAGCATCAGCCGGGAAGTGCAAACGGCGTTTCGTTATGTAAAACATTATTTCCCCGAACGAAAAATACCTCGTGTGGCGATGCATATTTCGGGTTTCAATCAATCGGTCGTAGCAGCGGGCGATGTGCTTTCGGTGAGCATTGACAACTATCTTGGGGTCGATTACGCTCTTTATCGCGGCAGGGTGTTCGATTACCAGTTGCGCACTATGACTCCCGATAAGGTTGCTCCCGACCTCTTGCTGGGCTACCTGATGAGCGAATTTGAAGTGGAAACGAGTGGTAATTTGTTGGGATATATGCTTTCGCGCGCTAAGGTGCTTTACCTGCAAAGTATTTTTATGCCCGGTCGTTCCGAAGCCGACTTGATGGGCTATACGCCCGAACAGGAGGCGTGGTGCCGGGCAAACGAATCGCAAATGTGGCTCTATTTAGTGGAGCATAAACAATTGTACAATACTTCGCAGCTTGTAATTTCAAAATATATCAATCCGGCACCTTTTACTACTTACTTCACACAGGATTCTCCCGGACAGGCAGGCATCTGGCTTGGTTTGCAAATTGTGAAAAGTTACATGGCAAGCAATACTTCCGTTTCTTTGCCCGAATTGATGCAAAATACCGATTACCAGCAAATATTGGAGAAATCGAACTATAAACCTTGAAGTTTGTTTGTAAAGGTTGAAAGTTTATAAAGTTAAAAAAAGACTTGTCAAAAAAACTTTCAACTTCAGCTTTACGAACTTTCCTACTTTATAAACTTTACAAACTCAATGAATAAACTTCGTTTTTTAAGCTTGTCGAGCGGAAGTAACGGTAACAGTTACTACCTTGGCACTTTGCAACGGGGCGTGTTGATTGATGCCGGTATAGCGGCTCGAACCATTAAAAAACGCTTGAGAGAGGCGGGTTTGGATATAAGTTGTGTGATGGCGGTATTTGTTACCCACGATCACAAAGACCATATCAAATCCATTGCAGTGTTGGGCGAGAAATATCATATTCCGGTGTATGCAACTCGCCTCACACACGAGGGTATAAATCGAAATTGGTCGATAACCGAAAAGCTCGATACCTCGCGCCGCTTTATCGAAAAAGGCGAAACGGTATCGGTATTCGATTTTACTGTTACGGCATTTCCTGTGTCGCACGATTCGACGGACAGTGTTGGTTACAGCGTGGAATATGAAGGGAAAAACATAGTTCTTGCTACCGACCTTGGTTACATCAACGAGGAGGTTGCCGGACATCTTCGCCGTGCTCATGTGCTGATAATTGAGGCTAATTACGATGAACGGATGTTGCGACAAGGTTCGTATCCGATCGATTTGCAGAGACGGATTCGTGGGCAACGGGGGCATTTGTGCAACGACGAAACGGCGGCTTTTCTTGCCGGTAATTATGCGCTGCACTGGCGATTTATTTTTCTTTGCCACCTTAGCCGCGATAACAACCGCCCCGATATTGCTCTTCAAACCATAGCCGTTGCCTTTGCCTCGAAAGGTATTGAGCCGGATTGTGAATTATCGTTGCGATGCTTGCCGCGTACAAGTGCTACTGAATTGATTTTGTTGGAGTGGGAGTGAGCCTGCCGGCAAAGTCAATTTATTTTGACTGTATCGCTTGAAAAATAACTTCTGCCCAATCGTGTAAATCGGCATATTGTTTTGCGAGCTGTCCGTCGGCAGAACGGAACAACAATTCGGGGAAAACATTATCCGTCGAATTATCATACACATATAATCTGTCTACAAACGATGCAAGCAGTGAACAATTTGCAATGGACTTATAATAACGATTAATAATTTTAGGAATAGGAACATCGTGTCCACCATTCATTACGCGCCTTGCAATACGCGATGCGTTTATTTGCGGATTGTCCGTTCCAATAAAAAACAAACGAATGAAATAACCTGCTGCTTTGGCTTTTTCAACAAAATCTAACTTGTCGGGAGCAGACAGCACGGTTTCAAAAATTAAACTGCGATTATTTGCTATACATTTTTCTCGTTGTTCGGTAGCATACTTTGCAGCTTTTATCACAGCTTCGGGCGAGTTCCAATCGCCAAATACATCGCGGGCAATATTATCGGGATTGATATATTCGCAACCCTCTATCCAAGTATGTTTTAAGATTTGGCTCGTTACAGAGGTTTTGCCCGCTCCATTTGGTCCGGCAACAATCAACAGTTTAGGTTTGTCTTTCCTCATGGTAAAATAATTTCATGATATTTTTTGCGAGCCTGTGAAGTGGCTTTTTTGATATTTTTGAGAATCATTTGCTGTGTTTTCTTTTGTTGAATGCGTACATCTTTACCCACCTCTTGCATGATTGTTTGAAGTTGTTCGTCGGTAGGCTCGGTATCCCATACAAAACGATAATTCATATCTGTTGTTGCCATGCTATTTTTATTTTTAATTTCAACCCAACAAAGATAATCCTTTTATTCAGTTCTGCAAAAACGCTATAGTTTTGCCATTGTCCTCTAAACCATAGCCATTACCTTTACTTCGAAGAAAATTGAGTTGGGCAGGGATTTTTTAGTTATCTCTTGTTTTGGTTTAAAATGTTATTTTTTTTAACCATTTAATACATGTTTTTGTATCTTTGGCGATTTAAACTTAAAAAATTATCACCTATGGAACACAAATACGCCATAAGCAATATGTCTTGCAAAGGATGTCGTACAAAAGTAGAACAAGCCCTGAACAACATAAAAGGAGTAGAAGCCACGGTTTCGCTCCATCCGCCGGTAGCCACCATTAAAATGGAAAAGCATATCCCGACGGAAAAATTGCAAAAAGCATTATCCAAAATAGGAAACTATAGCATTTCCATGTCTCACGGCGAACACGCGGAACATCAAGAGCATACGGAGCATCACAAAAGTGCGCCACATACCCATCATCACACAAGCGCTTCCCCCCATGCAGCAGCAGGAAAATACTACTGCCCCATGTCCTGCGAAGGAGATAAAGTATATAACAAACCCGGCGACTGTCCCGTATGCGGCATGGACTTGATAAAAGCCCCCGAAAGAACACGCGAAGTGCTCTACACCTGTCCCATGCACCCCGAAATAATCAGGGACGAACCCGGCATCTGCCCGATATGCGGTATGGATTTAATTCCCATACAACCCATAGAAAATGATGATACCTATCGTAGATGGCTAAAAAAATTCATCATTGCAGCAGTCTTTACCCTGCCCGTACTCATACTCGCCATGGCAGAAATGATACCCGGCAATCCCATAGAACGCATCATACCCTCTAAAATTTCGGGCTGGATACAACTTGCCCTTTCGCTTCCGGTCGTATTCTATGCCGCTTGGATGTTTTTTAAGCGCGCATGGACCTCCTTGCGCAGCATGAAGCTCAATATGTTTACCCTGATAGGAGTAGGCAGTGGCGCCGCATTTATCTTCAGCGTAGTGGCTTTACTATTTCCATCCCTATTCCCGCCGGAATTTAAGACACACTCCGGAGGCGTATATGTATACTTCGAAGCAGTAACCGTTATTTTAACACTGGCGCTACTCGGTCAATTATTAGAAGCAAAAGCCCACAGCCACACCAATGCCGCACTAAAAGAATTGCTAAAACTTACACCCACCCATGCAACGCTCATCCGGGACGGAAAGGAAAAAACAATCCCCATCAGCCAAATCAAACACAGCGACCTATTGCGCGTAAAACCCGGCGAAAAAATCCCTGTGGACGGCGTCATACAAGAAGGAGAAACAAGCATAGACGAATCCATGATCACCGGCGAACCCATTCCCGTAGATAAAATCGCCGGCGAAAAAGTTACATCCGGCACCATCAACGGAAACAAAACCTTCGTGATGCTTGCCGAAAAAGTAGGCTACGAAACACTGCTTGCGCAAATTATTGCCATGGTAGAAAGCGCCAGCCGTTCGCGCGCGCCCATTCAAAAACTTGCCGACCGAATTTCAAGCATCTTTGTACCGGTAGTCATTGCCATTGCCCTCATTACATTTGCAGTTTGGGCAATATGGGGCGGACAAACCGCTCTGGTATTCGCCTTCGGCAACGCCCTTGCCGTAATGATTATAGCCTGCCCCTGCGCCTTAGGACTCGCAACACCCATGTCCGTAATGGTAGGAATCGGTAAAGGCGCACAAAACGGAGTATTAATAAAAGACGCCGCCGCCTTAGAGCAATTCGATAAAGTAAATGTCCTGATAGTAGATAAAACAGGAACCCTTACCGAAGGAAAACCCTCCGTAGAATACATACACGCTTTCGAGGGTTTCAACGAAAAAGAAGTGCTAACGCTTGCCGCTTCCATAAATAACAATAGCGAACATCCGCTGGCAGAAGCAGTAGTAAATCATGCCAAATCCAAACACATCAAGTTATCAAAAGCCAAAGACTTTGAAGCCATCACCGGAAAAGGAGTAGTCGGAATGATTGGCGCTACACATATCGCCCTGGGGAATAAAAAGTTGATGAAACAACAATCCGTCGCCATATCCGCCAAAGAAGAGCGATTAGTAACAGAAGCCCAACACCAAGGCAAAACCATCTCTTACCTTGCAATCGACAAAAAAGCGGCAGGATTTATCGCCATTTCCGACGCCATCAAACCCACAAGCCGCGAAACCATCCGCCAATTGATAGAAATGGGTATAGAAGTAATTATGCTCACAGGCGATAATCCGCTTACGGCAAAAACAGTAGCAGAAGAATTAGGTTTATCCGGTTACAAGGCAGACTACCTGCCCGCCGATAAACAAAAAGAAATAAAACACCTGCAATCGCAAGGCAAGATAGTAGCCATGGCGGGAGACGGAATCAATGACGCGCCTGCCTTAGCACAAGCCAACATCGGCATTGCTATGGGAACAGGAACCGATGTTGCTATTGAGAGTGCAGACATAACGCTGCTCAAAGGCGACCTTTCGGGAATTGTAAAAACAAAACACCTAAGCCACGGCGTCATGCGCAATATTCGACAAAACCTTTTCTTTGCATTTGTGTACAATGCCATCGGGATACCCATTGCAGCCGGCGCGCTTTTCCCCGTATTCGGTTGGCTGCTTTCCCCTATGATTGCCGCAGCAGCTATGAGTTTAAGCTCCGTTTCGGTAATAGGCAACGCGCTACGGTTAAAATGGTTAAAGTTGTAGGTGAAAATCAACATCAATTCGTCGTGTTCCTTGCTCCGAACGCAAAGCTCCAAGGCAATAACACAAAATTCCAAGCAAAAAGCTAAGACGCCCATGCTTTTTACGCCGACCGCCTCGCTTTTTACGAGAACATCCTCCTTATTTGCGGGAAATTCCATGTAAATAACGAGGATGCCCATGCTTTTAGCGAGGAAATCCTCGTTAATAACGAGAAAATCCTCACTAATAACGAGGAAATCCTCGCTAATAACGAGAAATTCCTCACTAAAAGCGAGGAATTCTTGGCTAAAAAGGAGGATATCCTCGCTTTTAGCTTGGAAATCCTCCCTTTTTACATCGCCGTCGGGGCTCGTAGCTTGGATTTACTCCTGTTTTCGTTTCACATGCGGGAAACGAACCTTTAATTCCTCGTACACAGCCTTGGCACCGGTTACATTTTTCGAGGCTGCCTCCTTTACCGAGTTATAAAACACCAATGCTGCCTGATATGCCTCGCTGCCGGCAACCATCGAGGTATCATCTATAGCTTGCTGCAATTGTTGTAGCGAGTTGTCGAGTACCAGCAGTTTGGTGGCATCGCTCATATCAATGCCGAAAGCTGCCGTATTCAGATAACCCGGACAGAGCGCAGGGTTTTGACCTGCCAACTCCAGGGCTTTGGATACGAATGCCAACGATTTGTCGCCCATTTTGGACATATCGTGGCGTTGCTCGGAAGTAAGGTTAATAATGTAGGGAGCCAGCGCGGCGGCTACCTCGTCGATTTTCTTTTGCACCTCTGCCAGCACTTCGGCAGGAATGGCTTCACTGTGTTTGTTTTCCATGGTTTAAAAATTTAAATTATTAATAATGGTCTGAACCGCGATTGTCAGGATTAAAGAATTATCAAGATAAAATCCTGACAATCCTTTAATCCTGTAAATCTTAATTCTGACAAATGATTACTGTAGTTAGACCCCCATTTGGCGCAAGTTTGCAACTTGTGCCTCATATAAACCATTATATTACAATTCATTATTCATCCATTTTTCTTGATATAAGCACAAGTTACGCTACGCTAAACTTACCTTTAGATTTGGAGTTTGAAATTCTGTTACCGGTTTTAAAAGTTGATTTCTTACTTTTGTTGTAATAAAGAAGGAATTAACCGATACTTAAAAGTAAACTATTAAACTTGCAAGGACAAAATCCTATTTGGCGAATTAGACTTTTAAGTATCAAAACTGCCATACCAAATAGAATTGTAGGCTCGAAGCCTAATAAAGGTGTTAGTTTAAAGCAGTTTGTGGTTAATTCCAACTAAAACTTAAAACACAAAAGTATGAAAAAGTTTTTATTTATCGGAATTGACTTTTCAAAAAGTAAGTTTGATGTGTCAGTGTTGGAAAGTATTGAGCAGAAAAATGTTGCACAGGCGACCTTTGAAAACACGCAAAAAGGTTACAAAGAATGCTTGAAATGGACGAGTAAACAATCGAAAATCAAACGCGAAGATTGGCGTTTTTGTGGCGAACACACAGGACTTTATTCTCGCGGACTGTCTGAGTTTCTTGGGAAAAAAGACCTGTTTATTTGGCTCGAAAATCCTTTGCAAATCAAGAGATGTTCAGGTGTTAAACGCACAAAGACAGACCGTTTCGATTCGCTTGTTATTGCACAATATGCTTGTCGTTACATTGACAAGGCAATTGCATACAAGCCGGCAGAAAAAGAAATTGATGCGTTGCATTTGCTCGTTGCCTATCGAAGTCGATTAGTCAAAACTAAAGTCGCACTCGAAGTTTCAGCCAACGAAATGCGCCGAGTAATCAAGCGCGATGCAACGGCAAGATTTATTTACGAGAGTTCAATGCGCGAGATAGAGCGCATCAAAAAACAAATAAGTGACATTGAAAAGAAAATGCACAAAACGGTTATGACAAGCCGGCTAAAAGAAAACTATCTGTTAATCAACTCCATAAAGGGTGTTGGTATGCAAACGGCTGTGATGCTGATTATTCAAACGAATAATTTTGAAAACTTTGAAAATGCACGGCAATTGGCTTGTTATTGTGGTTGTGCACCGTTTCCAAACGAATCGGGAACCATCGACAAAGGCAATCATATTAGCCGGTTGGCAAATAAAGAATTGAAAGTTTTGCTCTCGCAATGTGCGCTCAGTGCAATGATGCACAACGATGAAATAGCGGATTATGCCCGGCGTAAAATTGCTCAAGGAAAGCCAAGACGAGTGGTAATAAACAATGTTAGAAACAAACTGATACAAATAGTTTTTGCGATAGTGAAATCGAAAATCCCATATCGAGAAAACTATGTGAATCTGTTGGAAAAAGTCGCTTGAAAGAAGAAAACGATGCTAAAAGAAATTTTCAGCATCGTGCCATAAATATTTAACTAAAATTTGTTGGTTTAATCATAGAATTCGCCAGTGGGGGGGAGGAAAATGAAATATTGATATTAGCTTCGTCGTCATTGCGGGTCAAGCCCGCAATTAGCAATCACGACTAACAGGAGTAATGACAGTTGGTTGTTTAATGTTGGCTTACGCCGATTTTCAATTCCGTTTTCAATTTTCCGTGACCTCGGTGGGGCTCGAACCCACGACCCACTGATTAAGAGTCAGTTGCTCTACCAACTGAGCTACGAAGTCGGATAAGACGAATTTCAGATTGAAAATTTTGACTCGTGAAATTAAAATCCGAAATTCGCTTTTGCGGCGGCAAAGGTAAAATAATTATCGAAAAAACAAGCGCACAAAAAACGAATTTTTATCCGGCATTATTTTCTTTCACCGTTTTTTCTTAGTTTTGCGCATCCATTTCTCAACAATATATTTAGAAAATGAAGACACCCATCCCCCACAACATTGTTCGGTCGGTTATTGAAGATATTAATCTTCCGAACTTCGGCAAAGCCACTATCCGCGAAATTGTAACTATTACCAACAAAATAGAAAAGCTCACCGGCGAGCGGTATATCCGCATGGAGATGGGTGTACCCGGACTGGAAGCCTCAGCAGTCGGCGTGAAAGCCGAAATTGCAGCGTTGCAGGCGGGCGTGGCTTCAAAATACCCGTCACTCGACGGACAGCACAATCTCAAGCAGGAAGCTTCGCGGTTTATCCGGGCATTTATCGATACCGATATTCCGGCAGCATGCTGCATACCCGTAGTAGGCTCTATGCAAGGCACCTACGCATCGTATCTCACCGCCCTGCAAAGCAATAGCAGCAAAGATACCGTGCTGTTTATCGACCCGGGATTCCCCGTGCAAAAACAGCAATTGGTGGTAATGGGTTATAAAATTGAAAGTTTCGATGCATTCGAATACAGGGGAGAACGATTAATTAAAAAAATCGAGTCGTTCCTCAAAAACGGAAATATTGCCGCTATAAGCTACTCAAACCCCAATAACCCTTCGTGGATTTGCCTGCAAGAAAGCGAATTGGAAGGCATCGGACGCTTAGCAACAGAATACGACTGTATTGTGGTGGAAGACCTCGCTTATTTCGGCATGGATTTTCGCCGCGACCTCAGCCAGCCTTTTAAGGCGCCGTTTCAAGTAAGCGTTTCACAGTATACCGACAACTACATCATGCTTATATCCAGTTCAAAAGCGTTCAGCTACGCTGGTCAGCGAATAGGTATTGCGGCAATTTCCGAAGAACTGTATTATCGTTACTACGGCGATTTGGAAGCGCGCTATACGGTGGGCGAATTTGGCAATGTGTTTGTAAACCGGGTGCTGTATTCTCTTTCGGCAGGCACTTCGCATTCGGCGCAATATGCCTTGGCTGCCATGTTTAAAGCCGCTTCCGATGGAGACTTCAATTTCCTCGGCGAAGTGAGCGAATATGCCCGGAGAGCTGAAAAGGTGAAGGAAGTATTTTTGAAACATGGCTTTGAAATTGTGTATCTCGACGACCTGGGGCAACCTATCGGCGATGGTTTTTATTTTACCATTCGTTATCCGGGAATGACGGGCGCAGCACTTATGGAAGAGTTGATGTATTACGGCATCAGCTCAATTTCGCTTGAAACCACCGGCAGTTTGCAGGAAGGTTTGCGCATTTGTACTTCCTTTATCCAACACGACCAATACGACGACTTGGAGTATCGTTTGGCATGTTTTGCCGAGAATCACGGTAATTAATTCAGCAACAACTGTCATTTTGACAGAAAAATAATTCGGGCACGATTATCGTTATCGTTTGAAGAAATTTGTCTGATAAAAACAAACTTAACGAAAACAACTTAACAACCAAATAAACTATGGAAACCAATTATTCACAACAAGTAAAAGAGATATTGCAGTTTAGCAAGGAAGAAGCAGAACGCTTGGGTAACAACTACATCGGTCCCGAGCACTTGTTGCTGGGTATCCTTCGCGAACAAAACAGCGTTGCCATTAACCTGCTAAACAATTTTAAGGTGGATTTGCTTCGAGTAAAACAAAAAATCGAATCACAAATCCGCACAACAAACGATGTGAGCAATACCGAATTGCCCCTACTCAAATCGACCGAAAAAATAATGAAAATACTTTCGCTCGAAATGCGTGCGCTGGGCGACAGCGAAGCCGGTCCCGAACACCTGCTCCTTGCTATCCTCAAAGATGGAACAAACTTTGCTTCCGAAGTGCTTGAAAGCGAACATGTAGATTATGTTCTACTCCGCGATTTCCTTAAACAAGAGCGGCAGGTAGAAACCATAACTATGTTTAACGGCGGCGGAAATATCGACGATGACGAGGATAACGAAGCCCCTATACAGAAAGGAAAATCACCTTCGAGCAAAACAAACAGCGATACTCCTGTACTCGATAATTTTGGAATCGACCTCAATAAAGCTGCCGAAGAAGGTCGTCTCGACCCTGTAGTAGGACGCGAAACGGAAATAGAACGGCTGGCACAAATCCTGAGCCGAAGAAAAAAGAATAACCCCGTGCTGATAGGCGAACCCGGTGTGGGAAAATCGGCTATCGTCGAAGGGCTGGCGTTGCGCATTGTGCAGCGCAAAGTATCGCGTGTGCTGTTCGAAAAACGAGTAGTTTCGCTCGATGTAGCTTCCATTGTAGCAGGTACAAAATACCGCGGACAGTTTGAAGAGCGCATGAAAGCTTTGCTTAACGAATTGAGCAAAAATCCGAATGTTATTCTTTTTATCGATGAAATTCACACCATTGTAGGTGCCGGAAGCGCAACAGGAACACTCGATGCGGCAAACATGCTTAAACCCGCACTGGCTCGCGGCGAAATTCAATGTATCGGCGCAACCACGCTCGACGAATACCGTCAAGGAATTGAAAAAGACGGCGCGCTTGAACGCCGTTTCCAAAAAGTAATTGTGGAGCCGACTACTGCCGAAGACACACTGCAAATTCTCAAAAATATCAAAGAACGCTACGAAGAACATCATAATGTAGAATATACCGAAAAAGCTATTGAAGCCTGTGTGAAGCTAACCGACCGTTATATTACCGACCGCTGGTTTCCCGACAAGGCTATCGATGCACTCGACGAAGCAGGTTCGCGGGCACACATTATGAATATTTCCGTACCCGAAGAAATAGAACAGTGCGAAAAAATGCTCGAAGATGCTCGTCAAAACAAATTACTTGCAGTAAAAAATCAAAACTTTGAGCAAGCCGCTACCTATCGCGACTTGGAAAAAAATTACATTGCCAAGCTCGACGAAGAAAAACGCCGCTGGGAATCGAACCTCAAACAAAACCGCAAAATAGTAACAGAAGAAAATGTTGCCGAAGTAGTGGCTATGATGTCGGGCGTTCCGATACAGCGCATTGCGCAGGCAGAAGGAATTAAACTGCTGCAAATGAGCGAAGCACTGCAAAGCAAAGTTATCGGGCAACACGAAGCGGTAGAAAAAATCGTGAAAGCCATTCAACGCAGCCGCGTAGGACTGAAAGACCCCAACAAACCGATAGGCTCTTTTATTTTCCTTGGTCCGACAGGAGTTGGAAAAACACATTTGGCTAAATCGCTTGCCGAATTTATGTTCGACAGTCCCGACGCACTCATACGGGTAGATATGAGCGAATACATGGAGAAATTCTCTGTAACCCGCCTCATTGGTGCGCCTCCCGGATATGTAGGCTACGAAGAAGGCGGACAGCTCACCGAAAAAGTGCGCCGTAAGCCTTACTCCATCGTATTGCTCGACGAAATTGAAAAAGCGCATCACGATGTGTTCAATCTGTTGTTGCAGGTGCTCGACGAAGGACACCTCACCGACGGGCTGGGGCGAAAAGTCGATTTTAAAAACACGATAATCATAATGACTTCCAATGTGGGTACCCGCCAACTCAAAGATTTTGGCAAAGGAGTAGGTTTTGCCTCGCCATCGGCAAGCAGCGAAATCGACTCGGAATATGCTCACGGAGTGTTGCAAAAGGCATTGAACAAAACCTTCTCGCCCGAGTTTTTGAACCGTGTGGACGAGGTTATCATATTCGATCAGCTCGATAAAAAAGCATTGTACCAAATTATCGACCTCGAACTAAAAGAATTGTTGAAACGCGTGGCAAATATCGGTTTCGAACTGACTATTACCGACGCGGCAAAAGAATTCCTTGCCGAAAAAGGCTACGATGTACAGTTTGGTGCCCGTCCGCTCAAACGAGCTATTCAGCGGTATGTTGAAGACGAACTGTCGGAGATTATACTTAAAAATACTGTAGTTGCAGGACAAACGGTGGTGCTCGACTACGATACCGAAAACAAAAAGATAACAACCAAAATTGTCGACAACAACTAAGCTAATAGTGATGAGTTAATAGTGATAAATTTTACTATTAACTCATCGCTATTAGTTGTTAGCTCATTCTCATCACTATATGATTGGAACAATTGTAAACACAGCAACCATTGTAGCCGGAGCTTCGCTGGGTTGCCTGCTGAAAAAGAATTTACCCCAACAATACCAAAAAGCGTTCTTTCAGGTAATCGGCTTGTTTACCCTTGTGTTGGGTATGCAAATGGCATTCAAAATGGATTCGCCGTCGGCAGCCCTAATCATAATTTTCAGTATGATAGCAGGAACAATGCTCGGTGAATATTGGACTCTCGACAATAAAATGCAGTCGCTCGGAGCAAAAATCCGCAACCGGTTAGGACTGAAGCACGAGCAATTTACCGAAGGATTCGTATCCGGTTTTTTGCTCTTTGCCGTGGGGTCGATGGCAATTATCGGAGCGATTGAAGAAGGTTGCGGCACGAACCCTTCTACCTTGTTGCTCACCAAGTCGCTGATGGACGGATTTTCGTCGTTTATGCTTGCTTCGGTGTTGGGCATTGGCGTAGCGTTTTCGGCTCTCACGGTGTTGGTTTTCCAAGGTGGCATCACGCTGGCAGTTTACCTTATCGGTGGCGAAAATATTCACCCTGAGATAATCGACAACATCTCTGCCGCCGGCGGTTTAATGCTGCTCGGATTAGGCATTACCCTTTTAAAAATAAAACGAATACGAATTGTCAATATGCTGCCGGCACTCATTTTTGTATGTTTGCTTGTATGGCTGAAAATTACTTTTTTACCCAACTTCCGATGAAAAAAATCCTTTACTTTACCTTACCCCTGTTGCTGGTGGTAGCATGCAGCGTTTCGTACAAAATGAATGGTGCATCGATTGATTATACCAAAACGAAAACGATTTCCATCAACGATTTTCGAAACATTGCGGCGTATGTCAACCCCAACCTTGCACCCGCGTTCAACGAGGCTTTGCGCGATATTTACGCCAAGCAAACCCGCCTGCAATCGGTGCGTGTAGATGGCGACCTGCAACTCGAAGGCGAAATTACGGGCTACGATTTTGCGCAAATGTCTATCGCTGCCGATGCCATTGCTGCCGAAACCCGCCTGACGGTAACGGTGAAAGTGCGGTTTACAAATAAAACAAATCCGACGAAAAGTTTTGAACGCTCGTTCAGCGCATTTCAGAATTACGCAAACACACGCTCCCTTGCCGATGTGCAAGACGAAATTTGCAAGGCTATTATCGACGAAATAACAGAAACCATTTATAATCAGACGGTTGCCGACTGGTAACGAACAGATTAAAAATTAAGAATTAAGAACGAAAAATTGAAATGCAATTTTTGGACAAAAAATATGGATAAAAATAACTGAATTATCCAAAAAAATCGTTTTCTTTGCACCCGCTAATTATAAAATTGTAAATAAGATAGATATGTTTAATTTGTTAATTGTATTAATTGTAATTGCAGCTATTTTGCTGGTAGTTATCGTGTTAGCTCAAAACCCCAAAGGAGGCGGTTTAGCTCAGGGTTTTTCATCGTCCAACCAGTTTATGGGCGTGCAAAACACCAATAAATTCCTTACCAAGGCAACTTGGAGTTTGGTTGGTTTCATTGCTTTTGCAAGCATCATTTCGGCAGGTATTGCCATCAACCGGAATCAGGCGGCACAAACTCAATCGGAAGTGATTAGCGACATTAAAGAAGCTCCTGCACAGCAACAACAACAAAGTGCAGCTCCTGCCGCAGCAGTTCCTTTTGGTGAACAAGCCCAGTAAAAACACATTGCATTTTTCAAAAAGGTAACAGTTCGTTTCATAAGAGATGAACTGTTTTTTTTTATATCTATAAGGAAAATAAATAATTTTGCAAACAATTAATACGGATATATTTTTTTAATATGACGCAGACGGAACTCCCGCCGAGCGGGAAAATCAATAAAACCATAATGAGAAAAACACTAATCCTGTTAAGCTTACTTGCATTGCTTGCAAACGGTTGCAAGCAAGCAGCAAAAAAACAGGCAGACACAGTAAATAACAAAACTGTTAACAAACAGATTGACAATGTAAAGCAATACGGCGGCATTTATACATACGGCAACGATAAAGATTCCGAAGCACCTAAAGGCGAAGTTTACATGTATCCCGAAACCGACAGCACCGCCTTGTTTTATCTATTTGAAAGCAAGGGTGCACCCTCGTATAACATGGGTTCGATTGACGGACGCATTACAATACACAACGGCAAAGCTACTTTCCGAAAACGCTTTGATTACGCAGAAACAGACTGCGTGTTGCGATTTGAATTTAACGAAAATACATTAACCGTTACAGAAGATGAAAATGATTGCGAGTGTGGTTTTGGGTATGGTGTTTATGTGAATGATACTTTCAAACGCAGTTCTACCGAAATTCCTCAATATTATACAACCCTTACCAATGAAAAGGCTTATTTCAGCGAGTGGCGCGAAGAAATGCCTGAAAACGAAGAATCGTCCGAAGAAAAATATTATGTAACAGAATCTGCTTGGGAAAGCGTGCAATGCAGAAAATATCAGGAAGACGACGGCTATACCAATATTCAAGAATGTGTGTTCCCCAATGCAAATCTGCAGCAAGTTTACACTATTGTGAAAAAACTAAACCCGAATTTGAAATCCGAATTACCTGTAAGCGACATCAAATACCCTTCAACCGAAGAAGGCTGTATAGAAGTTGAATATCAATATAAAACAGAAAATCATTTGTTTATAAAATTGTTCTATAATGGAGGTGTAACTTATGTTGAAATCATCGAAAAAGAAAACGAAACTCAATCTAAAATAACTTATTCGGCAGATTAAAAATAAACACACTTAGTCTGCCGGCGATTTGAATAATTGAAAGCAAAAGGCATAAAATAATGGAGAAAAATAAAGATAAATTTATTTTCTACTTAACTTTTTTAGACATAAATAGCACTTGACTGTAATTGACTGATTTCAAGCTTGTTCGATATGAAAAAACGGCTTTACCGAACCCACAGATAAACATATATAAAAAAATATGAACGAAAAAAATGTAAAAAAACCTTGGATTGAATAACAAAAAAAGCGTATCTTTGCAGACTTTTTAAAAACGATATAACTTATAAATAAACTGCAACTGTAACAATCTACACATATTAATATAAGACTCTTCTATTTTTGGAATAAATCTAATTTATATCATCATGAAAAGAAATCTATTGTTAATTATTGCATTTTTTGCATTTTGGAATGTCGTTACCTCACAGGTAAACATCGGCAGTAACGCCGAGCCGGAAAATTTCTCTGTACTACAACTAATGGGAACTGACGGCGGACTACGCGTTAATCAACTCGACGAAACACAAGTAGGCGCACTGGCAAGCAGCATCATCGCTTCCGGCAAACTTGCCGAAGCGCAGGGCTTGCTGGTATATAACACCACCGAAGGGTGTTATAACATGTTTAAAGACGAATCGTTTCAGAGTCTTTGCGCCAGCACATCGATGGCAACTTTTGATACCGACAGTGCTCTGACTTGCAATTCGCTCGTAATATACGGCGATTACATGGAAGGGAAATCGCTCTTGGCAGACAACTATCTTACGCTGGATGTATCCTGTTCCCAAGCCGGTTCCTACTCTTTTGCCGGCATTGTACGCAATTCTCTCGGATCGAATGGCTATGCTTTCACTAAAAGCGATATGCTGCTTTCGACCGGACGGCATACGCTCGTTATTAATGGTTCGGGCACACCTAAAAACCCGGAAGTTGATACGCTGTTTATTACTATCAACCAAATCCAATACAGCTGCCCAACCGGTAGGATACCGGTAAAACCTGCGCCTGCAAGAGCTATTTTCCGGATTGAAAGTGCAGAACAGGTTGGAGATCATTTCACTACCAGTGTAGACTACGATAATGCTACGGCAAACGCCATAAAGACTACTGTTAAAGTAACGCAAGGCGGCTATCAAACCGAACTTACGGCTGTAGTAAACGGAGTGGAATTCAAATATACACCCGAAGCCGGCAGTAGCTGGGTAGGTCCGACAGGTTATCTTGATGTTACATATAAATGCGACGGAACGCCAATTGATTCTCCCGAAAACTGTAGCGGCACGCTCACTTCCGATACAACTGTTGTGGGCGACACAACAGCTATAAGCTACGAGGTTATACTTAAATGCACCGGTAATCCTACTACTTACGGATGGCACGAAGTTACCGTAAAAGGGTTAAGCGGCAAAAGTGGCGATATGGTGTATGCACCGCCTGTCCGCCTGTTATTCCTTTCGCGTGCAATCCGGGTTTTAGGCGCACCTGTTTCGATTTATAACCTTGCCCATGTAAACGATCCACACAACTTGCCTTACCAGATGCTTATGCAGCCGGGAAATTATATATATAAAGATGAGGAAAATCCGGGACAGTATATCGAAGGATTTACATTTACGGAAACAGGGGCAACACTTACTGAAGCGATGTTAAACCAATCCGACATTGTCAGTATCGGTTACAATTTTCATCCGGGTGCTAATGTCAGTCTTGCCAATTTTGTAAAAAGCAAACAGGGAGTACTGCTATTTTGCGGGCAAGACGATGTAACAAATGATGTTGCGATGATAAAAGCCATTACGGGCGCAACAGTTACAATGAATGCTGATGGTCCCGGCGGTTCGGAGTATCAATTTGTAGAAATAGCCGATGACCCCATTCTTAATGGTCATTTCGGCAATTGTATAGGACTATATTGGGGTGAAGATGGAGGAACAAATCACCGTATCACCTCCGGCGCGTCTTCTCGTTTTGTGGTATACTCTTACAACAATACCGTTTATCCGAATTGTTTCCGTGATAATCAACTTGGCTTTATTTGGATGGGCGATGGAGGTGTCCTGGCAAGCGCTCCCAATTCAACAGACCCAAATACCTATCCGTTCAGAATAGACAGCGACAAATTACCTGCCGCGCAACCTAATTACAACAAGCCATCACCGGTGTGGAACAGCCTCTTTATAGCCAACTCGGTGTGGTGGGCAATAGATTTTTTAAGAAAAAACGGAAGAATTGACTAAAAAATACGGAGATGAAACGCCAAGGTTTTCTTACAATATTGTTTCTGCTTGCAGTAATAATTAATGTACGAGCAAGTGAGGCAGACAGTGTGGTATTAGTCAATACGGGTAAAATGCATATCAAAGCAAACGGCAATACAACTATGTTTGTCAAGCGGGCTATGCGCACAAGTTCAGACAGTTGTAATATCCGTTTGCAAGGCAGGCTCGATGTGGGTGGCAATTTTTATCAGGATGCTGCAACACACGCTTTCGATACCACGCTTAGCGGAACACCCGCCGACACAGGCACATTTGCCTTTGTACGCAACATAGACACCACAAGGCAAATAACCACCACGCGCGGTACATTTGACCGCGATGTGCGCTATATAGCCTTTCCAAACATTTTGATAGATACCGACGACAGTATTGCCGCCTCTGCCCAGATGGCAATGGACGCGCGCAGTATTCATTTGGCAGGGAATAAAAACGGCGCCCTCATTCTGCGTGCCGAAACTACCGGCAATGCGGTAAATATCGCCTCGCTGCGAATACCGGAAAGCGGTGAGTCGGGTAGTCTTGCCGATAGAGGCAGCGTAGTAGTGGAAAACGACTGGACGCTCTACCGCAACGATGCAAGCAAGCTTTTCGGTTTCGCATCGCCATTTAAAAATACACAACTTGCAGGCTATTTTGCCGGTAACTGGGTGCGTCGTCCGCAGGCAGACAGTTATGCTCATACCACTTATCCGCTTGGCAATAAACCGAAATCGAGTGGTTCGAGTGAAATCAACTCCGACCAGTACATAACCAAAGCAGATGCCATTTTGCAAGTTGGACAGGCATATCTGATTAAACCCCGTCCGTCAGGTTTCGATTACGGCAGTTTGCAGGCGCAGGGTGGATTATATCTTACCGGTGCAGAAGCAAACCAATACGACCGGCTAAAATTCTCTTTCGATGGCAGCGTTTACACCATCACTCCTTACAAAGAGCAGCTTTTTGCAGACGATAACTTGTTTTCGTACACCTTTGCCTCTACCTCAAATCCAAATAAAACGCTTAACTGGGTGATTGGCAACTCGTACACAAGTGCGATTTCGATAAAGCGACTTGCCGAGAAAATACTGTTGAGCGATTTAGTATTTTCGCCTATAATATATGTTTTTCCTGTTGGAAGTACCTCATACCAGCCATTGAATATTATACAAACCGGAGATGAAGTAGTGGTACAAGATATTGACGAAATACCTGCCATGAGCATTTTTATGATTCGCGTATCGAAAAATCAAGGTGGAAGCATCGCCGCAGGCACTTCGTTCAGTATTGGTAAAGATTTGCTGGTACACGGTTCGACTCCGCATAATGTAGTTCCATTGCGCGCGGCAACAACGGAAAATGCACCCAAACGGGCATTTAACAATCAGGTGCTGCTCCGCACAAGCCTTGCCGAAAACAGTTCGGTGTACGACCTTGCGGCAGTTGGTTTGCGTAGCGATGCCTCTCTCGGAAGCGACAGCTACGATATGAGTAAACTCTACACAGCGGCTCGCGATGGTTTTCAACTCTACACGCTTTCCGAAACTGCCTCCAAACTCTCAGCCAATGGTGTGCCAACCGATGTAGAAAGCATTTCGGTGGGTTTTAAACCTGCCGCCACAAATGCCGACATCGTGCTGCGTGTCGAAGGCACAGAAAGTCTGACTTCCGAAGCTCTTTGGCTCGAAGATTTGCTTACCGGAGAAAAAACGGATTTGTTTGCCAATCCGCAATACAAGTTTAGTTCACAGCCAACCGACCGGGAAGCACGCTTCGTGTTGCATTTTCGCAATATTGGCGGCACCACAACATCGGCAGAAAACAGCCAAAATGAAAACGGAATTATTATGTACGAAACAGACGGACAAGTGATTATCGATCGTCTTTCTACTGAAAATATCGGTAGCAAAGGCTTTTTGTATGATGCTGCCGGACGACTGGTTTCTGCTTTCGAAATAACTTCTTATCCAAAGCAAACAGCTGCAACGGGATTGCAGGCAGGAGTTTATCTGTTGCATTTGCAGGGAAAAGAAAATATTAGTAAAAAAATAATCATTAATCAAACGAAATGACTCGTCTTTTAATAAAATATTTACCGCTGATTTTATTGTTCTATCACCCCAAAAATGTATCCGGCAAAAGCTATTTCGAGGAACCTGTTATGGAAGAAATTGTTGAAAATCCCTTTCAAACAGGAATTTATTCCGACAATACTTATGGTAGTTTTTATGTTTCTCCTGTTTCTCCTGTTTCCGCTTATAACCTGGGTATAAGTCCGTATGCGTTACCGGGTAATGACGATGAAGATGGCTTTGACGATGGCGGGCTCGACGATCCAAACAAAGACTACAACGATGTCAATAATCTCCCTGTAGGTGAAGCTTTGCTGCCGCTTTGTCTTTTAGCAGTGGTTTACGGTATGAGGAAAAAGCAACAAATAACAGGTTCCGACTAAAAAAGTTTGCATTAATATGCAAAATAAATTGTTCGGAATCTCTTATTTTTCCATAAGACGAATGCTAAATTCTTCGCCGGAATTGACAAAGGTTACGCAAGAATCTTCGCCCCTGTCAACCCAGTGAAGGAGCTTGGTCGAGGTACTTAAAAAGATATCACGGCAACCAATTGGAATCCTACTCCGATTGCTATTGACCCAAGTGTTTTTCGTCAGTTATTCAAACCTTATTGTACCTTGTATGTTCCAGCCGGCTCGGTGGAATTATACAAAAATGCCGATTTGTCGATTCGTTGGTTTTGTGCCATAGAGAATATGGCGACGAAGAGGCTTATTTGAAATGTGCCACTCTGTTAACTCAAAAAGATTCCGGAAAACTTCGTTTAAAAGACTTAACAAATGAGATTTGGGATAACTCTAAAATAGAATTTAAAAGAAGATAACGCATAAATGAAAAGAACAGCATACAATGTTAGTAGCTGTATTAAGCACTATCATTGACATAAGTATTGTAGCAATATTCTTTGATCTGCCAAATACAAAGATTTATGCTGCGTTGCAGCTAATGTTTTGTAATAAAGGCACAGCGTGCCGTAAATAGTTGTAGAAATTAAAATAGCATTATATATTCAGGTGCATAGCACCGAAACAGCGTTCAGCGAAGCTAAATATCGCTTTTGGGGTAATTTTGCGGAAAGCATATAAAAAAGGTTTCTCATTATGAGAAACCTTTTTTACAATCATCTATTTGATTACTTTTTTGAATCCTCGGCAGCTTTTTTATCGCATTCAGCTTTTTTTGCACAATTAGCCGAGTCTTTTTTACATTTCTTTTTGCAGCAAGCCATTTTATCGAGCAACGCTTTCTTTTCGTCAGCAGTAGCAAGATTGTCGAATGCAGTTAACGCAGAGTCCATTTTAGCCACTTTGGCTTTAGCTTTCTCGTTGCATTTTACAATACACTCTTTCTTTTTTGCTACAAGCGAATCTTTTTCTGCAGCGGTCAAATTTTCGAAATTTTCCCATTTCGCTTTGAAATCAGCGCAAGCCGCTTTTTCTTCTTCGCTCATCGAACAGCACTTTTTGTCTTTTTTGCAACATTCTTTTTTGCCTTGGCAGTCTTTGTCCTTTTTGTCACAAGATGCTACCGACAGGAGCAGTGCTAAACCTAAAAATAAACTGATTTTTTTCATAGTACTTTTTTTTAAAAATTAATATCTTGCAAAAGTATTAATAAAAAATGAAATATCACAAATTTATATGAAAGATTTATATCTCAAAAATATGATATTACTTTGAGGAAATATGAATTTGTTCTAAATTACTTCTAAAAAACACAGTTTTATTCTTTAAAAAATAACTTAATATTGGGTTAAAATATTTTTCGAAATTATCCCTTTTAGAATAGAAAACTATCTCCAAACCTGTTCTTTACATATCGGAGATAGAATTAGATGTCAAAAATTATCTTATAAAAACAATCTTTTATTTTTTCCGGTACGGACAAAAAATACTTTTCATTTTTAAACGAAGTACACCCAACACACCTTCGGCAAAGATACCGCCGCTCATTTTCGATTCGCCGAGCACTCGGTTTACAAATACGATAGGCACTTCCATCAATTTGAAACCAAGACGATAGGCGGTAAATTTCATTTCAATCTGGAAAGCGTATCCTTTGAATTTTATCTTGTCAAAATCAATGGCTTCGAGGGTTTTTCGGCGGTAACATACAAAACCGGCGGTAGTATCGCTCACCTTCATGCCCAGCACAAAACGCACATACTTGGATGCAAAATACGACATTAACACCCGTCCCATGGGCCAATTTACTACATTTACGCCCGTCAGGTAACGCGAACCGATAGATAGGTCTGCCCCCTGCACGGCACAGGCATCGTAGAGTTTAAGCAAATCGGCAGGATTATGCGAAAAATCGGCATCCATCTCAAAAATGAAATCGTATTTCCGTTTAATAGCCCAGCGAAAACCTGCAATATACGCCGTTCCCAAGCCAAGTTTTCCCTGCCGCTGTATCAAAAAAAGCCGTTCGGGAAATTCTTTCTGTAAAGATTTCACGATATGAGCCGTGCCGTCGGGCGAACCATCGTCAATAATCAACACATCAAACTCTTTGGGTAAATTAAACACGGCTCGGATAATGTTTTCTACATTCTCTTTCTCGTTATAGGTGGGAATTATAACAATACTGTCGGACATTTTTTTCATATAAAAAATTATTTCGAAGCAAATGTACAGCGAAAATATCAGATTCGGTCTTTCTAAGAAACAATTTCATAAAAAAAATTTAAAAAAAACATTCCGATATAGTGATACTGTTTCCAAAATAATGAAATATCTTTGCGTTTCCAATCAAACAAGTGTTGCAACACAATGATAATAGAAATTGACGAACATTCGGGTTTTTGTTTCGGGGTAGTAACTGCTATACAGAAAGCCGAGGAAGAATTGAAAAAGGACGGTGTGCTGTATTGTCTGGGCGATATTGTACATAATGGCAGTGAAGTAGAACGGCTCGAAAAGCTTGGGTTAATCACCATCAATCACGAGCAATTTGAACGCTTACACGATGCAAAAGTACTCTTACGCGCCCACGGTGAACCTCCTTCGACCTACGAAACGGCACGGCGGAACAATATCACGATTATCGACGCTACTTGTCCGGTGGTGTTGCTCTTGCAGAAAAAAATCAAAGATGAATACGATAATACTCCTGCCAACACTCAGATTGTAATTTTTGGTAAACAGGGGCACGCCGAAGTAAATGGCTTGGTGGGACAAACCGGAAATCGAGCCATTGTGGTAGAAAATAAAGCTGATTTGCAGAAAGTGGATTTCACTAAACCGATTCGGCTATTTTCGCAAACTACAAAATCGGTTGAAGAATTTAACGAGATTGTAAAGGAAATAAAGAACCATACCAATTTATCGTCCGATTTTTATTTTAACGACACTATTTGCCGGCAGGTTGCCAATCGTATTCCGAATATCCGGCAATTTGCAAAAAATCATGACATAATCATTTTCGTAAGCGGACGCAAAAGTTCGAACGGAAAAATCCTTTTTGAAGAATGCAAAAAGGTAAACCCCAATTCGTATCAAATAGCCGAACCCGATGAAATCAAACCCGAATGGTTTACTCATGCCTCGAATGTGGGTATTTGCGGAGCCACTTCTACCCCCAAATGGTTGATGGAAAAGGCAGCAAAGATAATTAGCGAATTAAAAATCAACTCATAAAATAAGAAGAAGATATGCACAAACTGAATTGTATCGGAGTTCTCACCTCGGGAGGTGATGCTCCCGGAATGAATGCTGCCTTAAGAGCAGTAACCCGTACGGCAATTTTCAACAACTTGCAGGTAAAAGCCATATACCGTGGTTATCGCGGGTTGATAACGGGCGAAATTGTTCCGTTCCAAACCGAAAGCGTAAGCAACATCATTCAACGGGGTGGAACGATATTAAAGACAGCCCGTTGTCCCGAATTTCAAACTCCCGAAGGTCGCCGGCAGGCATACGATAACCTTGTGCGCGAAGGCATCAACGCATTGATTGTAATAGGTGGTAACGGAACTTTTACCGGTGCACATATTTTTTCACAGGAATACGAAATTCCCATCGTAGGTATACCCGGAACTATTGACAACGACCTTTACGGTACCGATTCTACCATCGGTTACGACACTGCCCTTAACACGATTACGGATGCGGTAGATAAAATTCGCGACACTGCCAGTTCGCTTGAGCGGCTTTTTTTGGTTGAAGTGATGGGACGCGATGCCGGCTATTTGGCTCTTTACGGAGCTATTGCTTCGGGAGCGGAATCGGCAATTATCCCCGAAATAGTTACCGAAGAAGATCAATTGGAGGGTTTGATTCAAAACGGTTTTCGAAAAACGAAAAACAGCAGTATCGTACTTGTTTCCGAAAGTGAAAAAACGGGCGGTGCTTTTGGCATTGCTGCGCGATTGAAAGAAAAAGGATTTACTCCGCATGTTACCAAATTGGGACATATTCAACGCGGCGGTTCTCCTTCTGCCATCGACCGCATTTTGGCAAGCCGAATCGGTGTAGCTGCCGTAGACGCTCTGCTCGACGAGCAACGGAACATTATGGTAGGTATTGTAAAAGATGAAATTGTACATGTGCCTTTTAACCGTGCGATCAAAGACAAAAAGCCTGTAGAAAAATACATGTTCGATGTGTTGAGATTGCTTTCTATTTAAGTAGGGACGAGGCGCGCCCCGTTTCTACAAACTTGAATGCCCCATTCCCCTTCGTCTTGTTGACTGAAGCGACCAAAGAACGATTTTTTCACTCTCGTTCGACATAGCGAGATGCTATGCTGAACGAGAGTATCTTTATAATCTAAAAGAACAGGATTAGATACTCCAAGCGTACTTTTCCATACTTGGAGAACCGGCTTAGACTCTCCGAGAATCTTTTTTCTGTCGAAAATACTTAAAGCCGACTCTCAAAAACTGTCTCCTTATATAAAAAAAGTCGAACTTGACTCTTTTAGGGTATTCTTTGACTCTTTTAGAGTATTCTTTGGCTCTTTTGGAGTATTCTTTGACTCTTTGGGAGTATCCTTTTAGTTTTTTAGAGTCTGTTTATTTAACGCTGAAACCTTATTTTTAAGTTAACATACTCAATAAAATACCGGCAGCTACCGCCGAACCGATTACGCCTGCCACATTGGGACCCATAGCGTGCATGAGCAGGAAATTGCCCGGATCTGTTTCCTGTCCTACGGTTTGCGATACGCGCGCCGCCATTGGTACTGCCGACACACCTGCCGATCCGATTAGCGGATTGATTTTTTCCTTTAAAAACAAATTCATAAATTTTGCCAGCAGTACTCCGCCCGCAGTACCCAAACCAAAAGCAATGACACCCATAAGCAAAATACTCAGCGTTTGTGTATTAAGAAAAGCGTCCGAAGTAGCAGTGGCACCCACAGTAATTCCTAAAAAGATGGTTACAATGTTCATCATTTCGTTTTGAACGGTTTTACTCAATCGTTCCACTACTCCGCTTTCACGCATCAGGTTACCCAGCAAAAGACTGCCTATCAAAGTTGCTGCCGTGGGTAAAATGAGCGATACGATAACTGTTACCACTATCGGGAAAATGATTTTTTCTTTTTTCGATACCGTGCGTAACTGTTTCATGCGAATTGCCCGCTCTTTTTTAGTGGTAAGAGCGCGCATAATGGGCGGCTGAATTACAGGTACCAACGCCATATACGAATACGCTGCCACGGCAATTGGTCCCAACAAATGCGGAGCAAGTTTGCTGGTAAGAAAAATTGCCGTCGGTCCGTCGGCACCTCCGATAATACCTATCGAAGCAGCTTCGCGCGGAAGAAAACCAAGTGCAATAGCTCCAATATAAGTAGCGAAAATACCAAGTTGCGCCGCTGCTCCAAGCAACAGACTTTTTGGATTGGCAATAAGCGGTCCGAAGTCGGTCATTGCTCCAACACCGATAAAAATAAGACAGGGATAAATACCCAACTTCACGCCCAAGTAGAGGAAATCGAGTAGCCCGGCACCATCGCGAAACAGTTCCCAATGTACCTGTCCGCCGGCAAATAACTCCGGTGTAAACAATCCCGCAAGCGGCAGGTTGGTAAGCAGCATACCAAATGCTATCGGCAAAAGTAGCAGTGGTTCAAAGTTTTTTTGAATAGCCAAATACAGGAGAACGCTTGCTATAACAAGCATTACCAGCGTTCGCCAGTCGGCAGCGGCAATGCCTGTGGTGTGGATAAATTCCACAAAATGTCCAACAACCGTTTGACTTGCGGGTTGCTCTGCAACAATACTTTGTTGGGCTACAGCAGTTGCATTTTCATCGGCAGTTGTTGCTTTTGCCGAAGCCATCAGCGTGAAAGCAACACAGAGCAAGGCAAGCAGAAAAAATATGTGTTTGGATAAATTTTTCATTTCTTTCTTTTTTCAATATTATTCCAAATCAATCAACACATCGCCCTGCATCACACTTTGTCCTGTCTGCACATATACCGCTTTTATTACAGCATCTTTTTCTGCCATGATGTTGTTTTCCATCTTCATGGATTCTATCGTGAGCAGAATATCTCCGCGTTTTACAGCTTGATCTTTGCGCACCATTATTTTCATAATAACTCCCGGCAGCGGCGACTGTACCGATGCTACCGAAGGAGTTTTTACCGGCATGGCAACCGGTTCTACCTTACCCGGAGCTTTTACAGCAAGAGTTGCTGTTGTGTTGGGGCGTTCTATCTGCACTATAAAAGGGGTGCCGTTTACTTCTATTTCGGCAACATCTTTTTCTATCTCATTGACAGATACTTCGTAGCTGCTGCCGTTTATTTTAAATTTGAATTTTTTCATGATTATGTTATCGTATCAAATTATTTAATCCATAAATTTTTGAACTCCATGGCGAATACCGTCGTTCTACTTTCTTTATGGTGATGATAGCACTTTCTACATCGTGTACATCGTCGTAATACAAATGCAAAGCCATACCGATAGCAGCACTTTCTTCGGCAGTAAGTCGCTTGCTTTCATACTCTTCCTTTTCGTGTTTCGCAGCAGCAGGATGTATCCATCGCGGCAATTTTATTTTAATCAGTACTTTTGCCGGCGCAAATATTTTTCCAAAAAGACCAATAATAAAGACCAAAAAAATAAGAGTGATAAACACCATTGCCAAACCGAAATAAACTACCGTGAGCGTATTATTCCAGTCTATCGCTAATAAATTATTCATAGCAGTGTTTTTTAAAGAGGTATGTTTGAATGTTTTTTCAACGGATTAGACAGCTTTTTAGTTTGCAGAGTTTGAAACGATCGAATAACGCGAAAACGGGTATTGCGAGGTTCTATCACATCATCAATATAACCATACGAAGCTGCTTGATAAGGATTTGCAAATTTTTGCTTGTACTCGTTTTCTTTTTCTTCCACAAATTTGGCTCTTTCTTCCGGGTCGTCAATGTTGGCAATTTCGCGCCCTTCGAGCACCTCAATAGCTCCGGCAGCACCCATCACGGCAATTTCGGCAGAGGGCCAGGCATAATTCAAATCGCCACGCAACTGCTTGCAGCTCATCACATCGTGCGCTCCTCCATAAGATTTTCGAATAGTAACGGTGATTTTAGGCACCGTAGCTTCGCCATAGGCAAACATTAATTTTGCGCCATGAACAATAATTCCGGCATACTCTTGAGCAGAACCGGGGAGAAATCCCGGCACATCGACCAGCGTGAGTAGCGGGATGTTGAACGCATCGCAAAAGCGTACAAAACGGGCTGCCTTGCGCGACGCATCGCAATCGAGTACACCTGCAAGGAAATTGGGTTGATTTGCCACAATACCTGTAGAAACACCGTTGAAGCGCGCAAAACCGACAATGATATTTTTGGCATAATCGGCATGTATTTCTACAAATTTACCGTAGTCGACAATCCCTTTGATGATTTCCTTCATATCGTAAGGTTTGTTGGGATTTTCGGGAACAATTTCGTTGAGGAAATCGTCGCTACGACTAATTGGGTCGGAACATTCCACAATCGGTGCTTCCTCGAGGTTATTCTGCGGTAAATATGCAAGCAATTCGCGAATTTTGTTGATTCCTTCTTCTTCGGTGGCAACTTTGAAATGCGAAACGCCCGATTTCGACGAATGTACCGCAGCTCCACCCAAATCTTCGGTAGTAATAATTTCACCGGTAACAGATTTCACCACCTTAGGTCCGGTAACAAACATATAGCTGTTTTGCTCGGTCATCATAATGAAATCGGTGAGTGCCGGCGAATATACCGCCCCACCGGCACATGGACCAAAAATTGCAGAAATTTGTGGAACTACACCCGAAGCAAGAATATTGCGCTCGAAAATTTCGGCATACCCCGCCAGCGAAGTTACACCTTCTTGAATACGCGCACCGCCCGAATCGTTGATGCCAATAACCGGCGCGCCCATTTTCATTGCCATATCCATCACCTTGCAAATTTTTTGCGCCATGGTTTCGGAGAGCGAACCGCCAAAAACGGTGAAATCCTGAGCAAAAACATATACCAGCCGCCCGTCGATGCTACCACTTCCGGTTACAACACCATCGCCGAGATATTTTTCCTTTTCCAGTCCGAAATTATGACTGCGATGAACAACAAACATATCCAGTTCCTCGAAACTTCCTTCGTCGAGCAGCATTTTTATTCGCTCCCGAGCAGTATATTTCCCCTTTGTATGTTGTGCGTCAATGCGTTTTTGTCCCCCACCGAGCTTCGCTTGTTTACGAAGGTCGATAAGTTCCTTCAGTTTGCCGGTCTTTGCATCCATAAAAATTAGTTGTTAGGATCTTCGCAAAGTTCGGTCAATACGCCAAAAGTAGATTTTGGATGCAAGAAAGCAATGTTTAATCCTTCGGCACCTTTGCGTGGAGTTTTGTCGATGAGTTGAATGCCGTCGGCGGCAGCTTCATCAAGAGCTTGTTGCAAATCATCGACCGCAAAAGCGATGTGCTGCACCCCGCCATGTGGATTTTTTTCCAAAAATTTGCTAATCGGACTGTCGTCAGAAGTGCCTTCAAGTAATTCGATTTTAGTTTGACCAATTTTGAAAAACGCGGTTCTTACTTTTTGTTCCGCCACTTCTTCTACGGAGTAACATTTCTCGCCCAACAGTTTTTCATAGTAGGCAATAGCTTCGTCGAGATTTTTTACGGCAATACCGATGTGTTCAATGTGTGTAGGTTTCATAATGTATTATTACTGTGATTTAAGAAAATTAAAAACATTGCGAAAGTATATTTTTTAAGCAAATAAAAAAACTCATCCATTCGTTTTTTTGAATCTTAGTAAAAATTTAACTTTTTCAATTGTTGTAATAAAAAAGGCGCAATGTGAATTGCGCCTTTTTCTAACTAATAAATTAACTAATACTTATTCTGCATCGGAACTTTTGAGTACCACATCATCTTGAATATTGATGAACTCGCCCCATTGTTTTGCTCCCTGGTAAGCCTCAAGCGAACCTTCGGGAACATGCAAAATGCAAGAACTTGGGTCAACAGCCGTGAAAATACCTTTGCCAAGTTTTGTTATTGGTTTGGTAGTAAATACCGTAATTGATTTCAAATTTTGGCAATCGTAGTATGCTTCTTCGCCAATAGTGGTAACAGTAGCCGGAATCACAGCTTCGGTTAACTGACGACATTTCCAAAAAGCTCTTTCGCCAATGCCGGCAAGACTTTTGGGGAAAATAATTTGAGCAAGCGATTTGCTACCCGTCAGGTTCGACGGATTGAAAAATGCGTATTGTGGAATTTCATTTGCTTTATAGTTAGCCGATTTGGTATTACCGTCTTTTATCGTACCCTTTGTGCCCGAAAATGCCACGATATTTACTCTCGACATATCTACAACGGCTAAATTCGGCATGGCATCGCGCATGGTTTTAAAGTCGCGAGCATCAATTGTTCCGGTAAGCACGATGTCGGTAATTGTTTGGCGTTCTTCGTTGGTCAAAGCGCGATACAAGCCGCCTGCAGTTACACTTAAAGTTTTGGATACTTGAGCATTAAGCGCAGAAAAGGCGATACTCAATACACTAAAAACTAAAACTATTTTTTTCATTTCAATTTCGATTTTGCCAATATACATTGGCGGTTAAACTTATTTTTCTCTGTTTTTTTAAGGTTTGCAAATATATTCCTTTTTTCAAAAAAAGAAGAATGTAAGTCAAAAATTTTATATACTTTTTTTCAACAATGATTTTTTACTCAAAAAAAGTAGGTTGACAATTTTACAACATAATTTGGTTACATTTTTGTATTTCCAAAAAATATTATACTTTTGTGCTTTCAAAAAAACGAAAAAATGATGCAAACAATCGCTTTAAACATATTTATCGCTGCGGTGGTCGTCCTTCTTCAACAGAATTAAGGAGAAGGTTTGTCGTGGATTATTTTTACCTAATACAATTATAAAATGAATTCCTAAAAGCCTTTCTCTCTGTGAGAAAGGCTTTTTTAATGAAAGATTTGAAAATGAAAAATCAGAAATATCCCATACTTTTTAGCATCTACACTGTCGCCATTTTGATTGTGTCTTTTTGGTTGTCAAAAGATAAAGCAACATATTGGCTGGAAGTAATACCGGTATTGATATTCTTCCCGATTTTATTTTTTACCTATCGCCGGTTTAAATTCACAACGCTTGCTTATGTGCTTATTTGTGTTCACATACTAATTTTATGCGTTGGTGGAATTTATACCTATGCCGAAGTTCCGCTTGGATTCCGGATGCAGGACTGGTTTGGTTTTGCTCGGAATAATTACGACAAAATCGGACATTTTGCTCAGGGATTTATTCCTGCAATTTTGACTCGGGAAGTTCTCTTACGCACTTCGCCTCTACGCGCAGGAAAGTGGTTGGCATTTATCACGGTTTCTATTTGTTTGGCAATCAGCGCAATGTACGAACTGTTTGAATGGTGGGTTTGTTTGCTTCGAGGCGATTCTGCCGAAGCCTTTCTCGGTACACAAGGTTACGAATGGGACGCACAGTCGGATATGTTGCTTTGCCTGATTGGGGCGATTGTTGCATTGCTTGCCTTATCAAAATGGCATAATAAAATATTAAACGAAAATAGACTTTTAGAAAAATGAAAAATCAGCTAAGAAGTTTCACTTCAACACAGGGCAGAAGAATGGCAGGCGCGCGCGCGTTGTGGCGTGCTAATGGTATGAAAGAAGAGCAAATCGGAAAGCCGATTATTGCCATTGTCAATTCCTTTACGCAGTTTGTTCCCGGACACACGCATTTGCACGAAATCGGGCAACAGGTAAAAGCCGAAATCGAAAAGCTCGGCTGTTTCGCTGCCGAATTTAACACCATTGCCATTGATGACGGTATTGCCATGGGACACGACGGAATGCTGTATTCTTTGCCGAGCCGCGATATTATTGCCGACAGTGTGGAATATATGGCGAATGCCCACAAAGCCGACGCAATGATATGTATTTCGAATTGCGATAAAATCACACCCGGAATGTTGATGGCGGCAATGCGCCTGAATATTCCTGCCGTTTTTGTGAGTGGCGGACCGA
>JAISVR010000029.1 GCA_031271465.1 Prevotellaceae bacterium
ATTTATCGCAATGCGGCATTTGAATTTCCCGATTCGGAAACGATGATAGAGGCATTCAAAAAAGCGCCGGATGTACACTCTTATTCGCGCGTTTCAAATCCGAGCGTTACAAATTTTGAACACAAAATAAAAGCCGCTTCGGGCGCGGAGTGCGTCATTGCCCTTTCGTCGGGAATGGCGGCTATCACAAACGCCTTTTTCGCAATTGCTTACGCGGGCAGTAATATTGTTTCTTCGCCCCATTTGTTTGGCAACACTTTTTCATTTTTCAACAGTACTTTGTCGGCGTTTGGCGTAGAAATTCGCTTTGTGGATACCAACGATTTACAGCAAATTGCTGATGCGATTGACGAAAATACCTGTGCATTTTTTGCCGAATTGCTTACCAATCCGCATTTGGAAATTGCCAATTTGCCCGAAATTTCAAAAATATTGAAACCGAAAAATGTACCGATGATTATTGACACAACCCTTATTCCTTTCTGTGCTTTCAACGCAAAAAAAGTGGGCGTTGATGTAGAAGTTATATCAACTACAAAATACATTTCGGGCGGGGCAACAAGCACAGGCGGTGCAATTGTGGATTATGGCACATACGATTGGGCGACAAACCCAAAACTTGCCACAACACCCAAACCCGAAGGTTTATCTCGCTTTGCATTCAAACTTCGCTCTGAAATTGTGCGCAATCTGGGCGCTATTATGACGCCGGATACCGCTTATTTGCATTCGTTGGGTTTGGAAACTTTGCAAGTACGCTACGAACAAATGAGCCGCACGGCTTATGAATTGGCACAGCATTTTTCTACACATCCGAAAATTGTCCGAGTGAATTATCCGAAACTTGAAACTTCGTCCTACAAAGCCATTTCAGATACTCTATTTGTAGGCAATCCGAGCGCAATGTTCACCATAAATCTGGCAACGCAAGCGGATTGTTTCAAATTTATTGACGCGCTGAAAATTGTTCGCCGAGCCACTAATTTATTTGACAACAAAACACTTGTCATACACCCGTTTTCAACTATCTACGGCTCTTTCACGCCCGAAATGAAACAAGCCGCTGGCATAGAAGATAATCTTGTCCGTATTTCCGTTGGTTTGGAAAATGTGGAAGATATTAAGGCGGATTTAGTACAGGCATTGGAGGAAATTTAGGTGAAGGATACAAAAACAGACTAAATAATCTTTATCAAAGGCTTCGTTTTATATCGAATTTTAAGAGCAAGTTACAAATCTCTCTCTCCGCCACCAAAAAGAAAAACTCGCAAATTCTAAACGGTTTACGAGTTTTTTGTTGTTCAACCACAAGAAAATCCTGTTAATTACTTAAAGCGCCGGTATACAAGTGTGAGAAATTCAACTACAATTTCACTGTCCCATTTCCATTCAAAATGCTCGGACAGGTATTTTTCGGCTTCGGCAAGCGATTGACAATTGTCTAAGGCTTCAATTGTACGGTCGCGTAAAGCGGCATCATTGTTAAACAATTCGCGCTGGAAACGAAAACGATCGCCCATACTGATTCCGCGCGTAAGGCTGTCTATCTTACTGTGTAAAAAACTGTTGAAACGCCCTACTTTTATCAGCGATGCAATGTTAATTGCAGACTGAACAGGCAATTCTTCCTTTTCTACAACAGTTGTTTGTTCTTCTTTTTGTTCTTCTTCTTCGCCGCTCTCGTTCTTGTCTGATTCGGCATGTTCGCATTCTTCAATAATTTCTTCGTTTTTATCTGTTTCTTCTTCTTCGGGCATTTCTTCTGTCACTGTTTCTTCCTGTGTGTTGTTATCGTTGCTTTCTTCCGTTTTTTCGGCAACCGGGGAGGTGGTGTGCATTTCTTGCTCTGCATTTATGGCATCTACGAGCAATTCTATTTTTTCGGCTATCAGTTGTGTTTCCGGTTCCGATTCGGCTTTGTCGATTTCTATTGCCGATATTTTTGCCAGCTCGTCGATATTATCCATAACATCGGTTATTTTTGAGTGAGCCAAACTCATAAGCGCAGGCGAAAGCTGTTTTACTTCACTCAAAACCTGCGCAACGATTCCCAATTCTTTTACATCTTTCTGTATCAATACAATGTAATCTTCTTTTGTCATAATCTCAATAAATCTTGTTTTTAGTTTAATCTCTTTTTGTTGAAAAAAGCACGGTAAAAGTAGAAAAAATATCCTTCGCGGCATAATTTCACAAAAATATTTTTCTAAGTTTGTATCGTTAAAAAAATTAAAAAATAAAGCTATGAGCAATTCGCACAAAAAACCTTTTACTTTCGACCGCGTAGTACGCATTATAATAGGTATAACGATTACTGTTGTGTTATTTTTACTGGTTAGACGGTTGAGTGGAGTATTGCTCCCTTTCCTTATTGCATGGCTCATTGCTTATATGATGTATCCGCTGGTTAAGCTTTATCAATATAAGTTGCGGCTCCAAAGCCGGATGTTGTCTATTCTGCTGGCGTTTATTACCATCGCAATAGTATTATTCGGAATTTTGGCAATTGTTATTCCGCCTCTTATTAACGAAATAAGTCGCACGGGAGATTTGTTTTCGACCTATTTAACTCATTTAGAGCAGAGTACTATTTTACCCTTGGACTTGAAAAAAAATATTCTCGACTGGGTTGACAAAACAAATCTCGAAAGCTTGTTGAAAAAAGATTATTTCACGCAAGGTATTGAAAAAATGCTGCCTCACTTTTGGCTTTTTGTTTCAAATTCTATCGATTTCATTATCAGTTTGTTTATTGTGGTTGTTATCTTTCTTTATACAATTTTCATTCTTACCGATTACGAACGGATAAATAACGGCTGGATAGAATTTGTACCAAAAAAATATCGCGTGATTGTAAATACTATCCTCGAAGACCTTGAAACCGGGATGAATCGTTATTTCCGCGGACAGGCTTTGATTGCAGGTATCGTAGGGGTGATGCTTGCCACCGGATTTACTATTATCGGGCTTCCGTTGGGTTTGTTGCTGGGATTAATTATGGGCGCATTTGCAATGATTCCGTACCTGAATGCGGTAATGCTACCTGCTCTCGCATTTTTTGCTTTCTTGAAATCGATGGAAACGGGACAACCGTTGTGGATAGCTTTGCTTTCGGTTGCTGCGGTATTTATTATTGTGCAGGCTACGATGGATTTATTTCTCACACCCCGCATCATGGGTAAAACCATGGGGCTGAAACCTGCGGTAATTTTGCTTTCGCTCTCCATTTGGGGTTCTTTGCTGGGCATTGCCGGCATGATTATCGCACTGCCTGCTACCACGATACTTATTTCGTATTACCGTCGTTTCATTATCGGTAAAGCTTCGTTGAGCGATATAAGTTCCAATAAAAAAACAGAAGTAATTAGCGATAAAGAATGACTGTTTTTAAAAAAATAAGTGTATTTTTGCGCTCCCTGAGTAAAACATCTCAAAAAAACACTTACTATGAATACTTTTTTAAAATTATTTTTAAGCATTTCGTTTTTAACATTCGCAGTCCAAGGCAATGCACAACTTATTGACAGCTTATTGAAGAAAAAAAACAAAGCTAAAACCGAGAAATCAAGCGAGAAAAAAGGTGCTTCTACTATCGAAAACGAACAGGTATCGGAAAACGATGTTGCTGTAAAAAAAGAAGAAAAGGGAAAAGTACAAACAGATAGTAAGAAATTTTCCTATCGCGGTTTCACGCTAAATACAACTCTCACGCGCGACGAAATTTTGGAAATTGTAAATAAAGAAGCATTGGATACAATTACCGAAATGCAATATTACGAACAAGGTGAAGACCTTCGATTGAAGGATAAAAACGGTACTACTCTATTTATGCAGTTCGACGACGAAAATTTGCGGTTGATTGCTATTCACATCGAAAGCATTGAAAATATATCGCTGGCACAACAGTTGCAGCAAACTACGCTCAGTCAAATGGGCGAGCCTACCATGGGATATGAAATCATGAAAAACTACGATGGAACAGGCAACAGCGTGTGGTCTGATTATTCGACCTACGAATACCTGTTGCGCTATATAGTAGGAATTAATGTGTACGATTTTCAACTCACGCAGTTCGGAGCCGAATATAAAAGCGGGAAAGTAGTACATCCGTACAGTTTTTCGGCAACAATAAACAAAAAATCGGAAGTGGCGATGAACGCAACAAACAATATCGGAGAGAGTGATGCTGATGAGGGAGAAAAAACAAAGAAGAAGAAACCTCTTTCGGATGATGAGAAAATACGGCAAAATTTTTACCCGCCTACCGGTATCAAGCAACTTAGCGAAGGAAGCGTGGAAGCGCGCATGCTGCGCAAATGGTAATAAAAAAAGCTGTCTGAAACAGACAGCTTTTTTTATTATTTATTGAGTAGTTGTTTTACCTTTTCCGAAATAGCGCGCCCTTCGGCTTTTCCTGCAAGCTGTTTGCTTGCCACACCCATTACCTTGCCCATGTCTTGAGGTCCGGTGGCTCCTACTTGAGCAATGATAGCCGCAACAGCCGTTTCGAGTTCGACATCGCTCATTTGAGCAGGCAGGTATCGTTCTATAACCTCCACCTGTGCCAATTCGGCTTCGGCAAGGTCGGCACGGTTTTGAGTATGGTATATATCGGCTGCATCTTTACGCTGTTTTACCATTTTTTGCAAGATTTTTACGCCTGCTTCGTCGTTGAAATTCTCGCCGCCCTTAGCTGTTTTGGCTTCAAGGAATTCTTTTTTTATACCGCGCAGAGCTTCCAAAGCAACCTTATCTTTTGCGAGCATGGCTTTTTTTATATCCTCGCTTATTTGTTCGAATAGTTCCATTGTATGTTATTTTTATGCTAATGTCTGTTTGTTCGAAAAAGTTTTTTCAACCGGAAGCTGTTGTAATTCAGCGCGTTTTGTTTTATAACCTGCTCCACCCGGACATCCGCAACCCGAACCGCAAGCTGTAACTAAAAACAGTAACGCAGAAGATGCCAACAGAAGAATTATTTTTTTCATAATGTGTGTTTTTTAATTTTTCGACCGCAAAGATAAAACTTTTTCCTTAACCCACACTTAGGCAGAGTCTCAAAAAAAGCAGGGACAAGGCAAAATCCGTTGTCCCTACTACTGTTCTTTTCTACTTTACCAACAGTCTTTCTATTTTTCAAGATAGTTGAGCAAAATCAACAAGAAAATTTATGTACTACTTAAAAAAATGGAACTATCTAAAAAGTGCGTTTCGCACATATCGTCATGCGGACTTAACCCACAATGACAACCTTTTTAGACAGTCTCAAAAGAGTTATTTCTTCGGACTCATTACAAATTTAATGCAATTGCCTTGCGAAAGAAGGGCTTCAAGCATTTGCTGGATTTTTTCGGAACTAAGTTCGTTCGTAAGCCTCTCGTAATCGTTAATCCAGTTAAAGCCCGACCGTTCATAAGCAACAATGGCTGATTGCCACCACTTGTTTGTTTGTTGGCTTTCGGTAAAGGTTTTCAATCTGCTCATTTTTACTTTTTCCAAATCGTCGGCACGCACACCGTTTTTGCGAATGTTTTCCAATTCCTGTTGTGCTATTCCGATTAACTTGTCGGCTTTTTGAGGGTCGGTGTCGAAACTGATTGACAAACTCAGTTGCTCTTGCGGTTTGTCTGTTAAGTTTGCTAAAACAGCCACGCCATAAGTACCGCCTTCTTCTTCGCGAATGCTTTCGGTGTAGCGTAATTTGAGTATATTGCCCAGTGCGTTTGCCAATACCGAATTTTCATAACTGTACTTCATTCCGCCGGTATAAACAAGGGAAACCGATGTTTTTTCTACCGGCATTTCGCGTGTCCATTCTTTATCGATTTTTCCTTTTGGATAGCGGACATGGGTATCTTCCCATGTTTCGTGTTCCGAACTTGTTTCTAATCCTCCTAAATAAGTAGTAACAAGCGGTTTGATGCTATCCAAATCAATATTTCCTATCAATACAAAAGTGAAATCTGCGGGATTTCCAAAGCGTTCTTTGTAAATGGAATAGGCTTTGGAGGCTGATATTTTATTTATCATTGCGGTGTCCATCAGTATGGTTCGCGGGCTGTAATTGCTTGATACAATGCGTACCGTATCTTGAAATGCACTTTTGGGGGCATCTTCTTTATTGGCATAGCTTGTTTTCATTTTTTGAATATAGCTTGCAAAAGCTTTTTTATTTGGACTTACATCGGTAAATTTCAAATAAAGCAACTGAAACATTGTTTCGGCATCTTTTACAGACGAGCGACCGGACATATTTTCACCGTAAGCTGATATTTTGGTGCTTACACCTGCTAATTTTCCTGTCAAAATCAGGGAGCGTTCGTTGGAACTTATTCCACCCCAATTCCCTTGCGATACAATGGCATTGGCAGACCTTGCGGAAGGTAAATCTTCTACATTTTTCACTAATGAATATCCGCCTTCGCTAAACGCATAGAGGTTTATTTCATCGTTCTTGAATGCGGTGGGCTTAAGGATTACTTTTATGCCGTTGCTGAGTATCCATTCGGTGCTGCCGAAAATGTTGTTCTGCGTTTCTTTGACAATTGTTCCTGCTTCCGGTTTTTCCTTTAACAGTACTTTGTCTGTTTGTTTATCCTTGTAAGGCTTTATATCACTACGCTTGGCGTCTTCAATCATTTGGCGAATATCTTCTTTGCTTGGCAGTTCGTCTTTAATTTTTTCGGGCGCAGTAATGCTTACAATAAGGTTTTCGTCGGTGATATACGATTTGGCTATGCGATTTACCATTGCCGAATCAATCTTTTCGGCTAAGGCTTTTTGCACATATTCCCAATACCAAGCCATGTCGGCAATATGTTCTGCTTCAAGAAAATTTCGGATATATTCCTGCACATAACTGTTATTTGTCTGTTTATCGCGCTCCTTATAAAATTTTTCATAAGCAGTCGACAATTTTATTTTAGCCCGATCTAATTCGCTTTGCGTAAAACCGTAGCGTTTTATGCGCTGTGCTTCTTTCAGTAGGGTTTCGATAGCCGGTTTTTCTTTCCCTTCTTTGGCGCTTGCCGAAAGCATAAAGGCATCTGTCGAGGGTACAAGGTGTCTATAAGAGCCGCTCTGACTTACGAAGGGGCTGTTATTACCGGTGCGCTTACGCCCGTCAATCATAAAGGCAATCAAGTCCTCTACCAAGCCAATATCATATCCCTCTTCACTCAACTTGATGGCATTGGGTAAAGGTTTGTGTTTGTACGAAAGATTAATATTGGTTGTACTTGCTTCGGGGTCGGTAACAAGAGCTATGATAGGCTCTTTATTGTCGGGAATATCGTATATAATCCGCTTGGCAGGATTGACCGGCGCGGGAATATCGGCAAACTGCCGTTTGATATTGGCTTCTATTTGATCGACATCAATATCGCCTACAATAATCAGGGCTTGCAAATCGGGACGATACCATTTTTTTTGGAAATCCCGTAGTTCGTCGTAGTTGAAGTGTTGGATAATGGCTGTGTCGCCCAATACATTACGCTTGGCATATTGTGAGCCGGGGTAGCGTTGTTCGCTGCTTTCTTCTCTCATGCGTCGTCCGGCAGTGGAATATCCCTTGCGCCATTCTTCAAGAATTACGCCGCGCTCTTTGTCTATTTCTTCTCCGTCTAATGAGATAAAGCCCGACCAGTCGTGCAGTATGAGCAACGAACTGTCGATGATCCCGGAGCGTGTAACGGGTACATTCGTAATTTTATATATTGTTCTATCCTGCGAGGTGCCGGCATTTAGGTTTGCTCCATATTTTACCCCGATACTTTCCATGTAATTGGCAAGGCTTTTACCGGGGAAATTTTTTGTACCGTTAAATGCCATGTGTTCGAGGAAGTGTGCAAAACCATTTTGATTGTCTTCTTCAAGAATAGCTCCTACATTTTGTACGAGGAAAAAGTCGGCTCGTTGCGAGGGATGTTCATTGTGTCGAATGTAATAAGTAAGCCCGTTGGACAGTTTGCCGTAGCGGATAGCGGGATCCATCGGGATTTTTGTCTGGGCTAAGAGGTTTAGACTTAGCATAAGCGACAGGGTTAACAAAAGATGTTTTTTCATAGTGGTTATTTTCTTTGTTTAAATTATTGCGGTATAAATGTAGATACTCTTTTTTATAAAAAAATAGTATGATTGCTTCATTTTTTCGCTTGTTTTTTGATTGTTGATAATTGTGCGATTGCGGGTCAAGCCTAAAGAAGATTTTTTTTTGCGCCGGGGTTATGCTGAAAAATAGCTCCGACTGTGGAGCAACTATCCAGTTCTTTACAGTCGCCACAGGTCTCGAATCCTTTTTCATATACGCATTTGCGGATTTCGCAATAATCGCTGCAATATGCAAATTTCACTCCGTCGGCACGACAACCCATACAGTTTATGGTTGCTGCCGTAATCTCGGGCGCATTGTTCATTACACTCCATTGCTGAGCAGTTTTTTCTCGTAACTCATCGTTGTTTTCGACGGTGGCTATGCGGGCATCGCAGCTTTCGCAATCTAATCCGCAACAGGCTATTAATTGTTTCATTGTTGAAGTATATGTATTATTTTATGGAAATTGCGCTACTACAAATTTGCTTTGAGGCAGTGTTTTTATATAAGAGGTGTAAAAAGTTCTATCAGGTTTTCTTCCGGGTCGCGCAGGTGAACGACGCGCATTCCCCAACCGGGCATATCGGTTGGCTTGTTGATAAACACGACATCTTTCGCCAAAAGGGCTTTGTAGGTTTCGTCAACATTTTCAACTTCAAACGATACCATCATTTTTTCCCGGCAATCGGTCGGCTGACTTTTGTCGGCATTGCCAACGGCGGGTGCCATAAGGTCGGATGTAAATATGGCAAAGCCCTCAATGCCTTCGGCTACTTTGAAACTTGCATAGCAGGCTTCCAAATTCCAAGCGGCTTCCAAACCAAGCTTTTCGGTATAAAATGCGAAACATTTTTTGTAGTCTTTAACTAACAGTCTTACATTACTGAATTTCATAGTTATATTTTTAGATAAATAATGATTTGATAAATTTATTCCAATACTTTCTCATAATATTGCTTGTCTTCGTCGTAGATAAAGCCGTTGGCAAGAAGCGCTTTTCCGGATGCCGTGTTTTCCGGCTCCGGCTGAACAATTATTCGAGCATCGGGCTGTTGCTGTTTTATCAATTCGACCAAAGCCTTTACAATAGCTTTTCCGTAACCTTTCTTCAAATAATCTTCTTCGCCGATAAAGTAATCAATGCTAAATACTTCGTTTGGCTTTTCTACTGCGTACCATTCTTCTTTGGCATTGAAGCAATCGTACCACTGCCCGAAACCTATGGGGATTTCATTTGCCGACACGATAAAATGATTCAGGAACGCGAATGCCCCGTGGCGCTCCTTTATTTCGTTCAGCCATTCGTCCGCATCGTGATAGTATTTCAAAATATGCTCTTTGTTCAACCATATTTCAAACCGGCTGATGTCGCTGTCTTCAACAGGGCGTAATGTTAATTCGAGCATTTGAAAATTCTAATCGTTGATAATATGAACAAAATTACCGCTACCGCTGTTCGACAGCATGCCTTCTTTTACGATAACGGTCCATGTTACTACCTGTCCGGGAGTCAAAGTAGTAATGTCCATTTTTCCGGTCGATTCTCCCGGTGCGATGCTAACTACAAAACTGTGATAAGAATCCTGCAGGTTGGTTGTAAATGTGCAATAGTCCGGAAGACTGTTATCTAAGCGCGAGTACATAAATGAAATGACTCCTTCGGCATTTGCTGTTACCGTTCCGGAAGTTCTTCTTGTTCCGGAGTCGTCATTATCGTGGCAAGAAAGCATCGAAAGTCCGATGATTGCCGCAAAGGTAATTACACGCAAAAGTGTTTTGCTTTGAGTTTTAATTGTCATAGCTGTAAATTTTTAGGGTTAATAGTTGCCAAAGTTAATTATTTTTTATTTTTAATCATCAACCTACCTCTATTACAACATTTTTTTGCTGCGGAAGTTAATTGCGAGGAACAAAGCAATCCATTCTTGTACCGAGATTGCTTCGTCGTACCTCCTCGCAATGACGCGAACCCAAACGCTATGCGTCATTGCGAGGAACGAAGCAATCCATTCCTGTACTAAGATTGCTTCGTCGTACCTCCTTGCAATGACGCGAACCCAAACGCAGTTCGTCATTGCGAGGAACGAAGCAATCCATTCCTGTACTAAGTGCTTCGTCGTGCCTCCTTGCAATAACGCGAACCCAAACGCTATCCGTCATTGCGAGGAACGAAGCAATCCATTCCTGTACTGAGATTGCTTCGTCGTGCCTCCTCGCAATGACGAACAAGCCCTTTTCAGGCAAGTTGTTTCCCTTTATAAAGGGGAGTACTCCGAAGAAGGGAAGGGTTACAAAAAAAAGATTTTAGCATCAATCCTGTACTTTCGTACTTAAAAACAATCATCTTTTACAAAAAATAATAAAAATTGATTAGTTTTGCAAACAAAAAATGCAGGAGCGTTTGTGTATGAGAAATTTATGTATCTTTTTTTTATCTGCTTTTATTCTTTGCAGTTGCGAAGAATTATTTGAAGCGCACCCCTACGACGGAAAAATTACGGGCGAAACCGGCATGAATGCCAAAAATATTGCCCGGATAGTAAACAACTGTGCCGGCAAGCAACAAATCCGTTTTATAATGATGGGCGATACCCAGCGGTGGTACGACGAAACCGAAGATTTTGTATCGCATATCAACAGCCGGAATGATATTGATTTCGTTATCCACGGCGGCGATATTTCCGATTTCGGATTGACGAAAGAGATGTTATGGCAACGCAATATTTTAAATAAATTGAAGGTGCCTTATGTGGTATTGCTTGGCAACCACGATTGTTTGGCAACCGGCGAGCAGGTTTTCCGCAAAGTTTTCGGCGATGAAAATTTTGCGTTCGTGGCAGGTAATATCCGTTTTGTTTGCCTGAATACCAATTCGCTCGAATACGATTACTCGCATCCTGTTCCCGATTTTGACTTCATTGACGAACAATTGACTGCACAAGCTACAGAAGAGGAAAAAACCATTGTTGTAATGCACTCTCCTCCTTTTTCCGATCAGTTTGACAATAATATTGCTCCTTTTTTTCAAGAGGAAATAATAAAATTTTCCAACCTGCAGTTTTGTTTAAATGCACACGAGCATCGCTTGGAAGTTAAAGACCGATTTAAGGACGGCATTATATATTATGGCTCGGCAAATATCGAAAAACGAAATTATCTATTGTTTACAATAACTCCGAATGGTTATGAGCGCGAAGTGGTCTATTTTTAAAACGGGGGCTATATGCTTGGTTTGCTTTTTTTGCTCCATGGCTGTGGTGGCGCAAAACGACAGCGAGTATGAGGAACGGATAGAGCAGTACCAAAAAGACTGGAGCAAATTAATACCCCGTTATACAAAAGTACAATATGCAGGCTCGATGGGCTTGTTTTCGTTGGGCACCGGTTGGGTTTACGGTAAAAACAACCAGTGGGAAACGGATTTGATGTTCGGATATATTCCCAAATATTCGACCGAACATGGTAAATTGTGCATCACGCTTAAAGAAAATTTCACTCCTTGGGATTTAATTATTGGGCAAAAGGGGTTTTCCTTTCAGCCTCTGAGTTGCGGGATATATGTCAATTCTGTGATCGACGATGATTTTTGGGTAAGCGAACCCGGGAAATATCCGAATGCGTACTACACTTTTTCAACCAAAATTCGCTTCAACTTTTTTGTCGGTCAACGAATTGCATTTAAAATTCCGAAAGCAAAACGCGACTGGGCGAAATCGCTGGCTCTTTTCTACGAAATAAGTTCCAACGAATTATATATTGTCAGTGCTGCCAACAATCACTACCTCAAGCCAAGCAATTATCTGCATCTGTCGTTGGGTATAAAAATTCAATGGTTTTGAATTCGTGCCTGTCATTGTGAGGAACGAAGCAATCTTGGAGTACTCGTGTTAGATTGCTTCGTCGTTCCTCCTCGCAATGACGACGAACACGATTGCTGTTTTGAGATTACTTCGTTCCTCACAATGACGGGCACGCCTTAAAAGGATAAGTCCGAAAAAAATAAATTCAATTAAAATTATGACACATAGGCATAATCATTCGCACGAAGAAAAGAGCAATATTGGTTTGGCATTTTTCCTTAATTTGTCGTTTACGGTTGTTGAATTGATTGGCGGCGTTTTAACCAACAGTATTGCTATTATTTCGGATGCTGTTCACGATTTTGGCGACAGTTTATCGCTTGCCCTTGCGTGGTATTTTCAAAAATTGTCGAAAAAAGGCAGCACAAAACAATATTCGTACGGCTACAAACGCTTTTCGCTGTTGGGCGCCATAATCAATTCGGTGGTACTTGTAGCGGGAAGTATTTACATTCTTTCGGAAGCCATTCCGCGGCTGTTTGCTCCGGAGAAAACAAATGCGGAAGGCATGTTTCTGCTGGCAATTTTAGGTGTTATTATCAATGGTATTGCCGTATTGCGCACGCGCAAGGCAACATCAATCAACGAGCGCGTTGTTTCGCTGCATTTATTGGAAGATATGTTGGGCTGGACGGCGGTTTTAATCGGTTCGGCGGTGATGTATTTTACGGGCTGGACACGCATCGACCCGATTCTTTCGTTACTTGTTGCCTGTTTCGTTTTGTTCAATGTGTTTAAAAATATTCGACAAACTTTGCCTATTTTATTGCAGGGCACTCCTGCCGATATTGACGGGGAACGGATTGTTGCGAAATTAAAAGGGTTAACGGATATTGCAGCTGTACACGACTTGCATATTTGGTCGCTGGACGAGGCTTATAATGTGCTGACTATTCACATTGTTCTCAACGAAGCGTTGCCAACGGATAAATTGGTCGATTTAAAAAAGAAAATCCGCTCTATGCTGAAAGAAGAAAAAATACAACACGCTACCATAGAGTTTGAAACGCGAAACGAAGAATGCGATTTTGAAGATTGTTTATAACAATGCTCTTCTCTCCTATTCGTATTCGAATCGACCAAATTCGCTTTCGATTGTCAATGATTTTTTTTCGGCGGCTTCGCAATAGCCAACTACTTGGGCATCAATGCCAAACGAACGCGAAACGGCAATAACCTGTTCGGCAAATTCTTGCGGCAGGTATACTTCCAAGCGGTGCCCCATGTTAAACACTTTGTACATTTCTTTCCAGTCGGTGCCCGATTCTTTTTGTATAATTTCAAACAGCGGCGGCACAGGGAAAAGATTGTTTTTCACCACGCGGAGATTGTCCACAAAATGCAGAATTTTTGTTTGCGCGCCACCCGAACAATGCACCATACCGTGAATATGCGGGCGAAGCTTGTCGAGCAACCGTTTTACTACCGGCGCATAGGTGCGCGTTGGCGAAAGCACAAGTTTTCCGGCATCAATACCGAGTTTTTCAATCTTGTCGGTCAATCTGTATGAGCCCGAATACACCAATTCTTTGGGTACGGCGGCATCGTAGCTTTCGGGATATTTCTCTGCCAAATAATGTGCAAACACATCGTGGCGGGCAGAAGTTAATCCGTTGCTTCCCATACCTCCGTTGTATTCCTTCTCGTAAGTTGCCTGTCCGCTTGACGACAGCCCGACAATTACATCGCCTGCTGTAATGTTGGCATTGTCGATAATTTCGCTGCGTTTCATACGGCAAGTTACGGTGCTATCTACAATGATAGTACGCACCAAGTCGCCCACATCGGCAGTTTCGCCGCCGGTAGAGTAGATATTTACGCCCATTTGGCGAAGCTCGCCCAGTAGTTCGTCCGTACCGTTAATAATAGCAGCTATCACATCGCCCGAAATCAAGTTTTTGTTTCGTCCAATGGTCGACGACAGCAAGATATTATCCGTGGCACCCACACAAAGCAAATCGTCGATATTCATTATCAACGCATCTTGCGCTATGCCTTTCCACACCGAAATATCGCCGGTTTCGCGCCAATACAGGTAGGCAAGGCTCGATTTTGTACCGGCGCCGTCGGCATGCATAATGTTGCAATATTCAGGGTCGCCACCCAGGAAATCGGGAACAATTTTGCAAAATGCCTTAGGGAAAATTCCCTTGTCGATGTTTTTTATTGCATTGTGCACATCTTCTTTTCCGGCAGAAACGCCGCGTTGATTGTATCGTTGGTCGCTCATTTTTTTTTTGTGGAAATTTGAAAGTTGAGAATTGATTTTTTTAGGCTTGCAAAGATAGAAATTATTCTTGATTCTTCACGGCATCGATATAGCTGAGAATTTCCTCTTTGCCAATGTGTTTTTCGGCAGAGGAAAGAAATATCGGCGGGAGCTCTTCCCAGTCTTCGAGCATCTTTTGGCGAAAAACCTCTACATTGGTAGCCGTTTGACCTTTGCTTTGCTTATCGATTTTTGTAAAAATAATGGCAAATGGCACGCTATTTTCGCCCAGCCATTCAATAAATTCGAGGTCGATTTGTTGGGGTTTCAACCGACTGTCTATCAACACAAACAGGTTGTAGAGCTGCTCTCGTTCGAGCACATAATCTTCAATCATCACGCGCAGTTTTTTGCGTTGCTCTTTGCTTGCCCGGGCATACCCATAGCCGGGTAAATCGACCAAATACCATTCGTTGTTGATATGAAAATGATTTATCAACAGCGTTTTACCCGGTTTCGACGAAGTCATTGCCAAACCTTTTTTACCCGTAAGCATGTTTATCAACGACGATTTTCCTACATTCGACCGCCCGATAAAGGCAAATTCTGCCGCTTTCGTATCGGGACATTGCCCGATGCGCGCACTGCTCACCAAAAATTCTGCCGTTTTTATTTCCATATCGTTTTTGTTTAATTGTTCAATATTTTTTCGGAATTATCTTATTTAGATTTATCAAGCAAATGCTATTTTCCAATTCCCATTACTCGTCATTGCGAGGAGGCACGACGAAGCAATCTCAGTACAAGAATGGATTGCTTCGTTCCTCGCAATGACGAGCTGCGTTTGGGTTCGCATCATTGCAAGGAGGTACGATGAAGCAATCTTAGTACAGGAATGGATTGCTTCATTCCTCGCAATGAAGAACAAGCTTAAACAAGGATAAGTCCATATTTTTTTGATATTAATCATTCTTTTTTTTCGACAAGCACCACAAACCCAAAAATGTTATTGCTCCGTTTATCATCAACAATTCGTAACCAAACGAATATTCCCAATATTTCTTTGAAAAATAATCCAACACGGCTATCAACACAGGCGAAGCAACAGCAACGCACGGCACCAAACGGTCGTACACCGTGCGGCGGGTAAACAGCCCGAAAGCAAACAGTCCGAGTAAAGGTCCGTAAGTATAGGCAGCAATGCGGTAAATGGTGTCGATAATGCTGTTGTTTCGACTCAGGGCTTCTATCAAAACTATTATTATTGCAAAAAGTACCGAAATACCTAAGTGTACCCACATTCGGGTGCGTTTGGCGCGTTGTTCCGAATGTTTCTCCACATCGAGAATGTCTACTGCAAACGAAGTGGTGAGTGCCGTAAGTGCCGAATCGGAACTGGCAAACGATGCCGCCACAATACCGATAAAAAAGAACAGCGTAACCCATTCACCCATCAGTCCGTTGGCAAACATGGGCAGTATCTCGTCGGGCTTTTCGGGCAGGGTAATTCCGTTTTGCTGTGCAATCAACATGAGCAGCGCACCCAGCGAAAGGAAGAGTAAATTGACGGGGATAAAGGAAAATCCGTAGCTGTACATGTTTTTTTGCGCTTCGCGAAGATTCCGGCACGAGAGGTTTTTTTGCATCATATCCTGGTCGAGTCCGGTCATTACAATGGTAATAAATATTCCGCTGAAAAATTGCTTGAAGAAATTTTGCTGCGACACCCAATCGTCGAACACAAACACGCGGGTTAAATCGCTGTTTACAAGCAGGGAAAATGTTTCCGAAAAACCGGTTTTCAACATTGCCTGCGCTTTTATAATGATAAGTACCAGTGCCGCAATGAGGAAAAAGGTTTGTATGGTATCTGTCCAAATAATGGTTTTAATACCGCTGCGAAAAGTGTAAAGCCAAATAAGGAAAACGATTGCTGTTACCGTTATCACAAAAGGTACGCCCCACTCGTCGAACACAAATGTTTGCAGCAATGCCGCCACCACAAACAGCCGAGCTGCTGCTCCGATTGTGCGCGATAACAGGAAAAACCATGCGCCGGTACGATACGACCGTTCGCCGAGCCTTTTCCGTAAATAACCGTAAATTGTGGTGAGATTTAATTTATAATAAATGGGCAGCAATACGGTGGCTATCAATATATAGCCTACGAAAAAGCCCAACACCGTTTGCATGTATGCAAAACCAATTCCGCGTACCATACCCGGCACGCTTACAAAAGTTACGCCCGAAATGGAAGTGCCAATCATGCCAAAGGCTACGATGTACCACGGCGAACGGCGGTTGCCAAGAAAAAATGCTGCATTGCTGTCGCTTTTTCGCCCTGTAAGGTAGGCAATAAGCATCAGCAACACAAAATAAGCGATAATGATAAGCAGAATGGCTTGTCCCGACATCGTTTTTCGTTATTTCTCTACGCTAATCAGCGCGCCGGTCTTGGTATTGATTCTTACTTTTAAATCGCCTTTGGAAGCGGGAAGCTGTTGCAGCGTGCCAAATTGCGCCATATCGAAACTGCCTTTGAATAATTGTGTATTGTTACCCCAAAGCTCCACTTCTGCCGCACCGGGCAAGAGGTAAAACAATCCTTCGTTACTTTTGGCATTCACCGCAGGCGTAGCATTTATTTGTTTCGACAAATTGATTTGTACGGGATAACTACCCGGCTCAGGTTTATCGGATATGCCTGCTGTTTCCGAAAAATTAAATAGCATTTCGTTTTTCAGGTTTTTATTGGGCACTATTTCAACTGTTTTTACCACGGTAGTAGTTATTTTTTTTCCGGCAAAAAGCTCTGTCAGCGATTCTTCCATCTTGTCCATTTGCCTGAGCATCAGTTTTAATGATTCGCCATCGGCAGGCATTTTTTCATTTTCTCCGCTTATAAGGCTTATGCGGCTATCGCGTAAACGAAAAATTTGTTTGGCAGCGATTTCAGCCATTTTTGCTACGGAATTTGCCATCAGCTGTTCTTCGGAAATAAACGGCGAAGCATAAAAATCGTCCGAAGCCGCTTTGTTTATTTTCGGTTGTTTGTTGTGTTCTTTTTTCGCGTTTGGCTTATCTGTTTCCGGTAAATTGATTCCACGAATAACACCTGTGTTTGTAAGACTGAGGTTTGTTGCGTTTTTCAACATAAAGCTGCGATTCGGATCGGCAATGCCTCGAGTTTTTACTCGCACGGACGATATTTCCCACACGGTTTTGTCTTCCGTAATCACATCTTTCAACGCCAAATAGCGTTCTGCGTATTTGTAATACGGACCTGCTTTTTGCTCAGTTTTTACGGTTGTAATTTCTATTAGCAAAGCCGTGCGAGGCAGGCTGTACGACAACATCGGCGCAGTTGCTTTGGGTGTTTTTTCGGCTGAAAAAATATTGCAAGACAGGGCAATTGCGCAAAATAGGATAACTGTTTTTTTCATAATTTGCTTATTTATTTACATAATATCTAAAATAACCGCATTTTTCTAATTCTTTTGGAGCAAAAACTAACGGTTAAACGCTAAGGATTTTTTCGATTTTTTTACGACTGGCAAAGTAAGGTTTTTTGATTGAATTAATGATACTTTATTGCAACAATTCTTGAAAAAATGCCTCATCTGTTTCTCAACAAACGGTACTTACAGAATTCTAAAATCGAATAAAACCACACGCTCAAGGCGTTTTAGCGTTCATATTTTTTGCAAGAGATTTTTTTTGCGCAAAATTAACTGTTTTTTGTATTTTTGCGGGCAAATATTCGAAAAATGACAAACAAAAAACATCCTAAAGGTTTGTATTTGCTCTTTACCGTGGAGATGTGGGAGCGGTTTAACTACTACGGCATGCGGGCTATTCTTACGCTGTTTATGGTAAGTTCGGTGATTGGTTTTGAGAAATCGACTGCTTCGCAGGTTTATGGTTGGTTTACTGCGCTGGTTTATCTTACGCCTTTGCTTGGCGGTTATCTTGCCGACCGTTTTATCGGCAAGCGGCATTCGGTTACTATCGGGGCGCTGGTAATGGCTACGGGTCAATTCACGCTTGCTTCGTACGAGATTATTCCGCCTATTGCTGCTCTTGTTGCGGGACTTACTTTGATTATCATCGGCAATGGTTTTTTCAAACCTAATATTTCGTCCATCGTAGGCGAATTGTATGAGCCGAACGACAGCCGCCGCGACCGCGCTTTTACTATTTTCTACATGGGTATTAATCTCGGCGCGCTTATTGCGCCTTTTGTGTGCGGGTCTTTGGGGCAGGCTGCACGCGATGCTGATGCCGCAACTGCTGCTGCTGCGTGGAAATATGGTTTTATGGCTGCGGGCATGGGTATGATTTTGGGTTTAATTGTTTATCTTTCTTTACAAAAACGATTTTTAGGGGATATTGGTTTGCACCCACAGGGTGCAAACAGCAAGGGTACGATTAATCGTACTCCTACTGAAAATGCTCCTCTCAGCAAAGATGATAAGGACAGAATCAAGGCTATTTTCGTTTTCACATTTTTTGCGGTGTTCTTTTTTGCGTTTTTTGAACAGGCGGGCACTTCTCTTACTTTTTTTGCCGATGAGGCTACGCGGCTTCCTTCTTTTGAATTTGATTTTTCTAACATAAATATTTTTAATTGGGAAAAATTGGAAGAGCCTGTTGTTTTCCATTTCCGTTCTTCGTTTTTTCAGTCTATCAATCCGGTGTTTGTGCTGATTCTTGCTCCGCTTTTTTCGCTGTTGTGGAAATGGCTTGGACGACGCGAACCGTCGATTCCCAATAAATTTGGTTGGGGACTGCTTTTGCAGGGTATTGCTTTTGCTGTTATTGCGGTGGGTGCAAGCGTGTATCTTGCCGACGGTAAGCCGGTGAGTATGCTGTGGCTTGTGGCGTTGTATTTTTTCTGCACTACGGGCGAACTTTGCCTCTCTCCTATCGGTTTGTCGATGGTAACGAAGCTTGCGCCTGTTAAATTTATGTCGCTACTGATGGGTGTATGGCTGATGTCGAGCTTTTTCGGCAATCTATTGGCAGGTTTCTTGGCAAGTTATTACGAAGAGTTGGAATTGACTTCGCTGTTTTCTATTCCCGCCGCATTGTCTGTTGTTTTTGCCGTGTTTATGTGGCTGATGACTCGAAAAATGAAAGCGTGGATGCATGGGGTGAAGTAACTTTTTTCAGACATAAATAAAAAAACCGGATTGACGGTGAAGTAGAAACAAGGGGTTAAAAAGGGGACGAGCGAAGCGGAGGGGTTAAATGATACGAGGAGCCTCTACTTGAACACGGCAACTTTTACCGCATCAATAATATATTTTAATTGTTCGTCGTCCATTTCGGTATGGATTGGCAGGGATAGCACACAGCTACTGAGCATTTCTGCCACGGGGAAATCGCCTGCCCGGTAGCGGGGATTTTGATAGGCTGCCTGTAAATGCAGGGGTATCGGATAATATATCATGCTTGGTATTTCGTTGTCTGCCAAGTATTTTTGCAGCTTGGCGCGGTCAATTCCGTTGAGTTTCAGTGTATATTGATGATATACATGGGTCGAGAAGGGCGATTCGACGGGGGTTTGTAAGGTTGAGCAGGCAGCAAATGCTTTGTTGTAGGCTTTGGCTACTTGTTGGCGGGCTGCGTTGTATTCGTCCAAGTGTTTGAGTTTTACATCGAGTACGGCTGCCTGAATGCTGTCTAACCGGGAGTTTACGCCGATTATATCGTGGTGGTAACGCTGTGTCATTCCGTGATTGCCGATTGCCTGCATTTTTTGAGCTAATTCGGTATTGTTGGTAAATATTGCTCCGCCGTCGCCATAACAGCCCAAGTTTTTTGAGGGGAAAAACGAGGTGCAGCCTATGTCGCCTATCGTGCCTGATTTTGCTTTTTCTCCATTGCTGAATATATAATCGGAGCCTATGGACTGGCACGCATCTTCGATTATGTACAGTTTATGCTCTTTTGCCAGCTGTAATAATGCTTCCATGTGGGCATTTTGTCCGAAAAGGTGTACCGGAACAATGGCTTTTGTTTTCGGGGTGATGGCTTTTTTTACTGCTTCGGGGGAGATGCAAAATGTATCGGGGTCTACATCGACGAAAACGGGTGTTAATCCAAGCAGGGCTACTACTTCGGCGGTGGCAATGAAAGTAAATGTGGGCGTTATTACTTCGTCGCCGGGTTTGAGTTCGAGTGCCATCAGGGCAATTTGCAGGGCGTCGGTGCCGTTGCCTACGGGTATAACATGTTTTACTCCGAGGTATTTTTCCAGATTTTTTTGAAATGCTGCGACTTGTGCTCCGCGAATGAAAGCGGCGTTTTGGATTACTTCCTGTATTCCCTTGTCGATTTCGGTCTTGATTTTGGCGTATTGTGCTTTTAAATCAACCATTTCTATTTTTTGCATATTCTTTATTTGTTTTCTATTTTTTATACTTGTGTGTTTTTATGGAGTTGCGGCGTTTCGCGGAGCAACTTAGGCGTTTCACGCGCCAACTTAATCGTTTCGCACGCCAACTTAATCGTTTCGCGAAGCAACTTAGGCGTTTCGCACGCCAACTTAATCGTTTCGCGAAGCAACTTAGATGTTTCACACGCCAACTTTGTCGTTTCGCAGAACAATTGCGGCGTTTCGAACTCCATTTGCAGTGCTTCGAACTCCATTTGCAGTGCTTCAAACTGCATTTGCAGTGCTTCAAACTCCATTTGCAGTGCTTCAAACTCCATTTGCAATGCTTCGAACTCCATTTGCAGTGCTTCAAACTCCATTTGCAATGCTTCGAACTCCATTTGCAGTGCTTCGAACTCCATTTGCAGTGCTTCGAACTCCATTTGCAGTGCTTCAAATGCTTACTGATGCTTTCAGAATGCTTACTGATGCTTTCAGAATGCTTACTGACGCTTTCAGAATGTTTATTGATGCCTTTCAAACTCCGTCTGCAACGCCTCAATAAATTGTTTCGAAAGTCTTTTTGAACACAAATTATGCAAATACCGCAAATTTTATTTTACTGTCATCAGTATTTGACGCACTACATCACCTGTTACATTTTGATTTTCGCCAAATTTGCTTCCTAAGCGGTTGAATTTATCGGCAATTTGGTTGATGGTTTTTTCTCCAATGCCTTTTTCGCTCAACCGTATAGCTAAGTCGAGCGAACGGAAGAATCCTTCGGTTTGCGCGATGGCTGCTTCTACCCTTTCGTCGTCGCTGCCGCTGATTATATGCAACACTCTGTCGGCATATTGAATGAGTTTAGCGCGTTTTTGTTCTTTGAGAACCCGCCATGTGCCACCAAGTACCATTGCCAGCGATTCGCCGTGGGTAATGCCGTGAAGCGCGGTAAGTTCGTGCCCTATCATGTGTGTAGCCCAGTCTTGTGTAACGCCCATGCGAATGAAATCGTTCAGTGCAAGGGTTGCCGAAAGCATAAAGTCGGACATTACAGCATAATCGTGCTGGTTTTCTTTAATGAGCGGTGCTATTTCGAGTACGGTTAGCAATATGCCTTCTGCCCAACGGTCCATAATGCGCGATTGTCCGGGCGTAGTCATATACTGCTCCAGTACATGCACAAAAATATCTGCCAAGCCGGCTGCGATTTGATGTTTCGGAAGAGAATAAGTTACTTCGGGGTCGAGGATTGAGAATTGCGGATAGTTACCGTAAAATGCGTATTTTTCGTGCATTTCGGCGCGCGAAATTACTGCGCCGCTGTTCATTTCCGAACCGGTTGCGGGCAGTGTCATTACCGAAGCAAAGGGTAATTGACGCGTAGTATATCCTTTTTGCACTATTTCCCACGCATCGCCGTTGTAAAGGATTCCGGCTGCAATTAGTTTGGTGCCGTCGAGTACCGATCCTCCACCTACGGCAAGCAGGTAATCAACCTTTTTTTCTTTACCCAGGTCGATGGCTTTGCGCAGGGTTTCGATGGTAGGATTTGGCTCGATGCCCCAAAATTCTACACAATGTTGGTCTTTCAGTGCATCGATAACCTGTTCGTATACGCCGTTTCTTTTTACACTGCCGCCGCCGTAGGTTACCATTACTTTTTTATCCGTTGGGATAAGCTGCGATAGTTGTGCGATTTGCCCTTTCCCGAAAACCAAGCGGGTAGGGTTTTGAAATGAGAAGTTGTTCATGATGTTTTGTGTTTAAAGGTTTATTAATAAAATATTTTTGGGTATAATGTCTAATTTAAAAATCATTTAATAGAAATTCTGCTATATGCCAATGTTGTATGCCTTCGACTACTTCTTTCCATAAATCGTCCATTGTTACTACATATTTCGGAAATTGGTCTTTTATTTCCAACAATGGATTAAATTCTCGTGCAACTGTTTCTTCATTTTCAAGCTTGTAAGCCACTTGAATGTATATTTTTCTGCCTTGTTTTTCGGCAACAAAATCAATTTCGCGTGAATCCAATTTCCCAACAAAAACATGGTATCCACGCCGTTTAAGTTCAAGAAATACGATGTTTTCTAATATGCCCGAAATCTGTCGGTTTTTGTAACCCATGGTGGCATAGAGCAATGATATATCGCCCAGGTAAAATTTTTCCTGCGTTTTCAAAATTTCCTTACCCTTAATGTCGTAGCGAGGTACACGATACAATACAAAAGCTCCTTCGAGTGCATGTAAATAATTATAAACGGTATTAATATCGATTTTCCGTTGTTGACTTTTGAAATAATCTGCCACATTTTTACCCGAAAAGGTATTGCCAATATTGTCGAAAGTATAACGCACAATACGCTCTAAGAGTTCTATATCGCGGATTTTGTAACGCTGAACCGTGTCTCGTAAAATAACGGAAGCATAAATATCCTGTACAATTTTATAGGCGCTTTCTTCACTGTAATCGGCAGTGTGAATAACCGGAAAGCCTCCTGAATGAAGATATGAAATAAAGGCGGTTGTTGGATTTTGTTCTTTTTGAGGGAAATAATACGCTTGAAATTGTAGATGTTCGGCAAAAGAAAGCGTAAAAACAGGTATTTCAACATAGCGACCTGCTAAAAAAGTTGCTAATTCGGACGATAAAAGGTGTGAATTGGAGCCTGTGAGATAAATATCTACATCGAAATCAATAAGCAATGAATTAACGCATTTTTCCCAAGCTTCAACTTCTTGAATTTCATCTAAAAGCAAATATGATTTTTTATTGGGAACGATTTTCGATTTCACATATTCGTACAGTTTTGTTGCATTTTGTAATGTCGCGAACGAAAAACTCTCAAAATTGATGTAAATAATTTGTTCATCGATAACTCCTTGTGATAAAAATTGTTCGCGCAGCAACAGCAGTACCGACGATTTTCCACTTCGACGAATACCTGTGATAACTTTTATAAAGGGTTTGTTTATAAAAACTTCTAATTGTTTTATATATGATATTCTTTCTATCATTGATATTTTTTTATGGTTATAAGCACAAAAATATGAATTTATTTTCTCTTTTTATGGTTATAAGCACAAAAACATGAATTTATTTTTAATTTGAGATAGTACACATTGTGTTTACACATTTTTTAGTGTTCATCATTTTTTACAAATTAATAGTTTTAATAAAAAAACAGATAAATAAAAGATTGGAATATTAAGTTGAGAATAACTATTAGCAAATAATCAATCAAAAGCACTCCGTTCCAATCCAAAAAATCGGGATTAATATTCTTTCAATCTTGCTCATAAAAACCGTTTATTTTTTCTTGCTAAAAAACAACTGGTAGATATTGATACCTACAATTATGGCGTTGGCAATGGCTACCGGATAGGCAGGCAGCAGCAAGCCATAAGCGATGAAAAACACACAGCCGATAGTGTTTATCAACCGTAATTTAAACATATCCTTGCACAAAAACGAAAGCACAAGGAAGGCGGGAGCTAAATAGCCGATAATTTCTATTACAAAAGTTGGCATAATTAATTGACAATTATATTGATATTAATTTTCTTCGGACTTATCCTTTTTAGGCTTGTAAAACAGATTGTCGTCGTCATTGCAAGGTATGAAGCAATCTCGTATATTTTTTCTCCGGATTGCTTCGTTGTTCCTCCTCGCAATGACGAACGCGCCTCAAAGGGATTCCGTTTTTTCTTTACTAAAACCGTTCAAAAAGTTTTTTGTCAGATTCTTTTTTTCTTCTATTTCCCGTTCCATGCGCGAAATGGCAGTATGTAGAAAAAATTCTTCGATAAACTCGGTTGTATTTTCTTTTTTGTATGATTTTAATGCCGTCAGGTATGCTGCCTTTTTTTCTCTTTCGATAATGATAATGGGGTGCTGCTGCTTTGCCAGTATAAAATTGGCAAACAAGCGACCAATGCGTCCGTTACCATCGCGAAAAGGATGCAGATATTCGAAAAAACAGTGAAAGCGAGCCGACAGTATAACAGGGTGCAAGGCATTATCGTCCAGCATTTTTTGAGTTTGCGCAAAGAGTTTCGGTACTTGTGCAATCAATACTTTATGGTCGCCAAAAACGGTTTCGCCTGCTGCCATATCGGTATCGGTATATTCGCCCGGAACTGCTCCTTTTATGCGATAACCCAGGGTATGCTCCATTAAAATTCGATGCGTTTCTTTCAGTAGATTTTCGGTTAATGGCTTATCTACATTTGCAAAAAGAAATTCGTAGGCACGAAAATGGTCTAACATTTCGTATGCTTCAAACAGCGTTTTACCCACCGGAATATTGCCCAACTGCTGCTCTTTCAGTTCGCGCGTATCATCTACCGAAAACGAATTTCCTTCGATGCCGCAACTGTGTGCCGAAAACAAAATTTCGTTGTACAATTTAAAATCGTCTTCGTTGAATTTACTTACAACTTGCTTGTTATACTCTTCTAACAGGTTGTTGTATGTCGAAATCAAATGAATCATAGTTTTACTGTTTTTTTAAAATCCAATATTCAACATTCCGCCTACGGTGAAATTTTTGCCCTGTAAAAATTTAGGCGTGTATAGGTCTAAATAACCTTGCGCCGAACCGTTTTCGGGTCGTATTTCGCCCGGAATTGCAGTGCCTGTTGCCTTGCCGCCCCGAATATTGCTGTAGGTTACATTCATGCCTAAGTAAACATTGTTTGTAATCTCGTAAAGAGCTTTAAACTCACAGGTAGAGTTTTTCCACACCTTATCTTTTATAAAATCCTGCGAAATAATATTATTAATTTGCTTCACTCCGTTTTGGTCGCGGCGTAGATATTCATATTCGTTGCCATGCACAGCATTAAGATACGAAAGCGACAAATCGAGTCCACGCAGGGGCTTGTACTGCAACTCGAAGTAAATTTCCCGGGCGTTATCGCCAAGATAACTCCCCAAATTATAGTCGTTCGATGCCCACGAAATGGCAGGAATAGAATGTTTGTAGGTAATAATGTTCGAGCGAGTGTATTCGCCCAGCAGCGAAACATTGGGCAAGGGGAAATTGCTCAGCTTAGCCCCGATTTTGTACGAAATGGGATTCGTTTCTTTATTCGACGGTTTGAAGCGGGCAAAACTTATTTCATCGGCAAAAACGGAAGTGTAGAGATGCAAATGCTTGATGTTTCGACTGCTGATATTGAAAAACAGTTGTGAATTTTGATTTTCCGATTTGATGCCTTTGGTAAGCGTATGGTCGATGCTTTTATAAAACGCAATGGGAATAAAATATGCTGCCTGCACATTGTTTTCGGCATAAATGATTGAATTTCCGACTGAAATATTCAATTTCTTTACCGGAGTAAAAGTCAGCATGTTGGCAGCAATAAATTTGTTCGTAGCGCGATAATGCTTCACCGTTTCGTTTTCCACATAATAGCGCGTACTGTCTATCACATTGGATACCAGCCAACCGTGAAAATAATCGAGTTGAAACCAGCTCACGGGTTTCAGTTGCAGCGTAATCATTGGAAACGACGGCGTGCGACCGGAAAGAATATTCGAGCCGTGATAATTATCGCCCCACACCACATTATCTTTCACCAAACCGATGCTGCCCCAACTTGTGGAATACTTAATCCCTCCGCGCGAATCGCTGTAATTGGCGGTTTGGCTTTCCGATTCTTTGTATTCGTAGCCGGGACGATTGTTGAGATATTGCGAACGCGAAAGCAATTCGTCGTTAAACGCCATATCGCGCAAACTGCCCCATACGCTAATATTGCCAATCATTGCCTGAAATTCTGCCCCGATAGTGCGCGAAGCAGGCGTACCGTTTTTGTTATATTGAAATTCAGCACCCACAATCGGCGTTATTCGTGCTCGAAAATAGTTATCGCGATAATGAAAGGCAGGTTGCACTACCGCCAGCGTAAGGTTTTCATTTCGGGCGATTGTGAGTTTTGTTTCGGGTAAACGATTTATTTCCAAAGCATTTATTTCCAAAGCATAATCGTTTAGAAAAAATTCTACTTCCTTGCGTTGGCGCGAATTGAGTTTTTCTTTACGCTCTGCGGCATCGTACAATTTTCCGGCAATGAACTTGCGGCTATACGGTTTTACCACCGAGCGAATTTCGATAATACCATCGTTTGCCAATTCGTCGAGGAAATCATAAATCCGCGTGTAGGCTATATGTTGCGGCACATCACCCGAAAGTTGCACAGCTTTTACCATACTTCCAGCAAAAACATTGCCTGCAAATAACATTGAAAAACACAGAAAGATGAAAGAAAGGGTAGCTTTTTTCATGAAAAATATAGTTTTATTTTTTGCAAAGATAAAATATTTACAATTTACAATTTACAATTTATAATTAAAGATTATCTTTGTCCCTCTTTGTGAAAAATGAATAACACAATACAAATAAAAGACAAACAGTTTCAGATTTCCATTCCTGCAGAAAAAATTCAGCACGAGGTGCAGCGACTGGCAGACGAAATCAACCGCGACATGGCGGGCAAAGAGCCTGTTTTTCTGGTTATTCTCAACGGCGCATTTGTGTTTGCCTCCGATTTAATAAAAAAAATACATATTCCCTGCCGGGTAAGTTTTGTCAAGTTAGCTTCGTACGAAGGCACGGGCTCTACCTGCAATGTGAAGGAAATTATCGGACTGAGCGAAAGCCTCGAAAACCAAAGCGTTGTGGTGGTGGAAGATATTGTAGATACCGGCATAACAATGGATTGTATTTTGCGTAACCTGCAATCGCTCCACGCAAAAGAGGTGCGCGTGGCAAGCTTTTTTCACAAACCCGAAGCCTTGCAAAAGCCGATTGCGCTTGACTATGTCGGAATGACAATCCCAAACGATTTTATTGTTGGTTACGGTCTTGATTATGATGGCTTTGGGCGGAATTTGGCGGATATTTATACGCTGATTAAATAATTGGCTACAGAAATAAATATAATCATTAAGGAGGAATAAGATGAAGAGGTTATATAAATCCAATAATAGAATGTTGTGTGGTGTATGTGCAGGAGTAGCAGAGTATTTTGATGTTGATCCAACACTTATACGAGCATTATTCGTGTTATTTGGTTGGCTACTTCCATACATTGTTTTGGCAATACTAATGCCAAACAGAATAGAAATAAACAATTAATAAATTTATAATCATAAAAATGAAGTATTTAGTATTATTCGGACCTCCGGGGTCGGGCAAAGGAACGCAGAGCGAAAACATTATCGCAAAGTATGGTTACGGACACATTTCGACGGGCGATGTGCTGCGCGCCGAAATGAAGAACGAAACCGAGCTTGGCAAAATTGCCAAAGATTACATCGAAAAGGGACAGCTTGTGCCCGACAGCCTTATTATTGACATGCTGGCAAAAACTTTGGATAACTTTACCGATGCCAAAGGGATAATTTTCGACGGTTTTCCGCGCACTACAGCGCAGGCTGTGGCTCTCAAAAAAATGCTCGCAGCGCGCGGCGGCGATGTAACGGTAATGCTCAATCTTATCGTTGAGGAACAGGAGCTTATCGCGCGCCTTCTGAAACGCGGCGAAACTTCGGGTCGCTCGGACGATAACCTTGAAACGATTCAAAAACGCTTGGATACTTACAACAGCCAAACTGCGCCTGTGATTGATTTCTACAAGGCAGAAGGCAAACTCGCCAATATTAAGGGTGTGGGTACGATTGACGATATTTTTGAAAGAATTAGCATAGAAATTGAAAAATAAAATTTAATGTGGAAATGAGAAAATATGGAAATGTGGAAATAAAAATTCCCCTGACTTCCGTAACTTCTATAACTTCTGTAACTTCTTAAATTAAAAATTATGAAACGCATTTTTTTATCAATCGCTGTTGCACTGCTGGCGGCGACTGTCGTTTTCGGACAGGAAATTAAACAAGCAGATGTTGACGAGCAGCTCAAAAACCTGCCATTCGCTTCGTTCTCAATTAAATTACCGAGTTTCCCCGACAAAACATTCAACATTGTTGATGCAGGCGCGGTGGGCGACGGTCAGTTCAAAAACACGGTGGCAATCAACTCCACTATCGAAAAATGCTCGAAAGCGGGCGGCGGTAAGGTTGTTATCCCCGCAGGTCTTTGGCTTACGGGACCTATCACTATGCAAAGCAATGTGAACCTGTATCTTGCAGAAGGTGCGATTGTTATTTTCAGCCCTGATTTGAACGACTATCAGCTCGAAAGAACTTCAAGCGGAAAATACCAGTTGCCCGACCTTATCAACGGCGAAGGCTTGGAAAATGTGGCTATTACCGGTCGCGGCATGTTCAACGGCAACGGGCAGTACTGGCGCATGGTGAAAAAAGAAAAGAAAACCGAAAAGGAATGGAAAGCCTTGATTAAAAGCGGAGAGCTTACCGCCGACGGTAAAATATGGTATCCGCGCAAAGGTTCGTTGGCTTCGGAAGAACTTATTAAAGCCAACAAGGCAAGCTATACGCCCGAAGAAGAAGCAACTATTAAAATCAGCCTGCGCCCCTATATGCTGGCGTTACGCAAGTGTAAAAATGTACTTATCGAAGGTATTACTCTCGGCAATGCACCCAAATTTGCGGCGTATATGAATGGACATCGCGAGGTGGTTTTCCACGATGTGAAAGTGCGCAACGAATGGTGGATGCAAAACGCCGACGGCTTGGACATCAGCGTGTGTAAAAATGTGCTGTTCTACCGTTGCGATGTAAACACGGGCGACGATGGCATTTGCATGAAATCGGGCAACTCGAAAAACGGCGAGTTTAATCACGAAAACATCGTGGTAAAAGACTGTAAGGTGTATCACGGACACGGCGGCTTTGTTATCGGATCAAATACCGACGGCAATATGCGCAATATTTTTGTGGACAACTGCTCGTTTGTAGGTACGCACAGCGGTATCCGCGTGAAGAGCGGCGCAGGTCGAGGCGGCAAGGTAACCGATATTTTCTGCCAAAATATTTATATGAAAGATATTGAGGGTGATGCCATTGTATATGAGCTTGCATACGAAGATAAGGGTGCGGTGGTAAACACGGACAATAAAGCCGAGAAAATCCCCGATTTCGACGGCTTCTCTATCAAAAATGTATTTATCGATGGTGCCAAAGTGGGCGTTAATATTGGCGGCAATGCACAAAGCATTGTGAAAAATGTAACTTTCCAGAATATGGTTATTCATGCTAAGGAAGGCTTCAAAACCGTGCTTTCGGAAAACATCACGGTAGACAATGTGCGTATTATTTCTGATGTGCAGCCTGCTTTCCGCCTGAATAAAGTAAATGGCTTCACCTTTAAGAATCAGAAAGATGTACCCGAAGGATTTTATATTAAAGTGCTTGGCGAACAATCGAAAAATATTAGCATCGAAAATTCGGCAATCAAAGCCAGCCAAGTGGAATTACTCGATAATTTAAAACCCGATATTTTGAAAATAAAATAAAGTCAATGCCGTATTAATATTTGCAGCAATGACAGAATGTTAAACAAGTAGCCACTCAATTTATTTTGAGTGGCTACTTGATTTAGAGGAAACAACTTGCCTGAACAAGACTTGTTCATCATTGCGAGGTACGAAGCAATCTTGTTATGTTTATTCTCTGGATTGCTTCGTACCTCGCAATTAGCAATCACGACCAACGGAAGTAATGACGACGATTGTTTGCTTCGCAAGCCTCAAAGAGATAGTTCCGTAGCTACTCGTTTTGCATGCAATAATAAACTGAAATAAAATCGTAACCGATTCGTAGTTTTGTCTTCATATAAATTCATTCTCTTTGTACTGTGATTTTTTAAAAGAGATATATAAATGAATTTAAATTTCCAAGGAATGCTGAAAGAAGAGTTTGAAAAATTCGTTCTTTCGCAACAAAACAAGTTTCCCGCCGGCGAAACGCTGAAAATCGACCTGCACTGTCATGACCACAACAGCGATGTGCCGGACGAATTGATAGGACGAATCCTCAATGTACCCGAAACATGGTTGCCCGGCAAAGTACTCATTGAAAAGCTGACCAAAAACGGTTGCGATACATTTACCGTTACCAACCACAACAACGCCCGTTCGTGCTACGAAATGCAGGATAAGGGACTTGATGTGCTGACGGCTGCCGAGTTCAGCTGCTTTGTACCCGACTTTGAAATCGGCATCCATGTGCTTGCCTACGGTTTTACACCCGAACAGGAAATGCGCCTCGAAAAGCTGCGTAAAAATTTGTATCATTTCCTTGAATATGCCCGTGCGCAAAACATACCGACCATTTGGGCACACCCGTTGTATCATTACTCGGTAAAGAAAACACCGCCGCAGGCATTTTTCAATAAAATGCTGCTGCTATTCGAGCGTTTCGAAGCCGTAAACGGACAGCGCGACACTTGGCAAAACCTCTTGGTAAAAGAATGGCTCGAACAAACATCACATACCGAAATAGACTACTATGCAAAAGAGTACGGTATCGACCCGCTGCAATATTGCGCCAACCCTTACCGCAAAGCCATGTCGGGCGGATCGGATTGCCATATGGGTATCTTTGCCGGTATGACAGGCACTTACCTGTATGTTTCCGATTTGGATAAACGACTTAAAACCGAATCGCGTTCGGAGTTAGCATTGGAAGCTATCCGTAACGGAAATATGGCTCCGTTCGGTACTTACCAGAATACCGAAAAAATGACCATCACTTTCCTTGACTATGCCTGTCAGGTAGCACTTAACTACAAAGACCCGGGCTTGCTGCGAATGCTCCTGCACAAGGGAAGCGCGAATGACAAAATCATTTCCTTCATTGTTTCGAACCTTTTTGGTGAAGTAAAACGCCACAAGGTAACCACCTCGTTTATCCGCATATTCCACGAAAGCATAATGGGCGAAAAGCCGTCCTTCCTGAAAAAACTGGTAGTAAAGTCTGTTTACAAACCTATCTTCGAAGAAGCCGTTACCATTGCTTCTGTAGGCACAAAAAATCTTTCGTCTCTGCAGCAGATTGACGGATATTATAATTCAATACTGAAAATCAACAATCAACTATATTCCGTTTTAGCAAAAAGGCTGGAAAAAAAATTAAGTAAAAACTCCGATGCTGCCGAATATTTCAAGGGGAAATCATTGGAAAGCCTGATTGAAAAATTCGAATTGCCGAGCCTGGTGCGTTCCTATACAGAGGACGGTGGCGACAAAAACAAAAAGAAAGCTGTTGATATATCGGAGTTTTTGGACGGATTATCCTTTCCGTTTTTTGGCGCACTGTTTATCTTGGCGGCACACTTTACGAGCGCGAAAACGATGTTTAACACCCGTCCCCTGTTGCGCGATTTTTCCGCACGGCTCGACAAATATCAGCACCCCAGGCGTGTGATGTGGCTTACCGACACTTTTGGCGACAGCAATGGCGTTTCGGTATTCTTGAAAGAACTCTTGGCAGAAATCAAAAAGCGTAATTTGCCGATTGATATTGTTACCTGCTCATCGACCGTGCAGCCCGAAAGTCATTTGGTAGTAGTGCCGCCCGTCAAGGAATTTTCCCTGCCGGTTTACAACGACTATGCCTTTAGAGTACCTAATTTTGTGGAATTGCACAACCTCTTCCTTAATGGCGGGTACGACCGTATAGTTTGCTCTACCGAGGGTGTGATGGGTATGTTTGGTTTGTACTTGAAACATGCTTACACGGTCGAAGCATCGTTCTACATGCACACCGACTGGCTGATGTTTGCCCGCAAGGTGTTGGGCATTGAGGGACATAATTTGAACCGTGTGCGCAGGGTGTTGCGTTCGTTCTACAAGGCATTTGACAATGTGCTTGTGCTTAATTCCGACCAAAAGAAATGGCTTTCGGGCAAGGATATGAATCTCAATCCGAATAAAGTATATCAAACGGCACACTGGGTAAACGGCAAATTCAAACCTATAGCTGCCGACAAGCAAGGGGTATTCGGTATTTCGGACGATACGCCGGTGTTGCTTTACGCCGGGCGTGTGAGCAAGGAAAAAGGCGTACCGGAAATTTCGACCGTATATAAGCAGGCAAAAGTAAAACACCCGGCGCTAAAACTCGTTGTAGTTGGCAAGGGACCTGCCTTGCAACAAATGAAAAACGAAAATCCCGATGCCATTTTTATTGATTGGGTAGAACGCGAAAAATTGCCCGCTATTTATTCCTCTGCCGATTTGCTGTTGCTACCTTCGCGTTTCGATACATTCAGCAATGTGGTGCTGGAGTCGCTCAGTTGCGGCTTGCCGGTGATTGCCTACAATACAAAAGGACCAAAAGATATTATCCGCGACGGACAGGATGGCTATTTGGTCAATACGCTAAACGAAGCTCACGAACGGGTAGATGCTTTTTTGAGCAGCAACGACCACAACACGATGAAGCAATCGGCAATCAAACGAGCCGGCACCTATACCGCTCGTATAATTATCACAGGCTTAATGAAATCGTTAGGTTTTGGCGATGGAAATTGATTTTTTGGGGATTTTATATTGATTTTAACAAATAAAGGCTAATTTTGGAGCCTAATTGTTTTTAAATCCCTTTGAGGTGTAGTCGTCATTGCGAGGAGGAACAAGCCTGAAAAGGATAATTCCAAAATAAAATATAAAATACCATGAAAAAAGCAACAGAAACGAGCAATCCGACAGAAATGTCGAAGAAAAAAGACGCAAACTTTTTAGCCGAGTTTATTAAGGAAGACCGTGAAGAAATCCGTTTAATCAAAAACCGGATTTATACCTATATGCAGGTTTTGCTTGCCGCATCGCTTGCCATCACGGCTTTTTTTATCAAAGGAAGCGTGGAGCAGGGAGAAATGAATTTTTCATCCGATATAAGTACAATAACCATTTTTACAAACGGCGCATTTCTTATTATTTCAGTTGTTTTTTTCTACTTTCAATATGAAGACTTGCGATTTGTAAGACATTGTTTGAAAAACAGAGAGAAAGATTTCGAAGAAGCAACAGGAATACTGTATTTCAATTCCAATAAATCGAAAAAAAAGAAAGACGAAAAGGAATCATTTCGAAACGACTGGCTGCTGCTTGTGCCGATGATTATATTGGTTGTAGTTTATTTGGCTGTAATCTGTTGGTTGGTGCATCACATGTAAAATTGTATACGGATTATAATAGTTAAAAATAAAAATTAAAGCCCACTTCGCCGGAAAAAATAAAAATGGAAGTCTGCTATCTTTGTGCCCTCAACCTCTTTGCACAAACGATTTATGACAAAATTTGCAGCTATTGACATCGGGGCAAACGAAGTTCGGCTGGTAGTAAAAAGCTTGGAAATAGATTCCATCGATTCATCCCGAAACCTTTCGCAAGATATATTGATGCGCTTTCCCCTCAACCTGGGCGAAGACGCTTTTAGAGACAAATCCATTTCTAAAGCCAAAGTGAAACAATTGCTTCACCTGATGAGAATTTGCCGGCAATTGACAAAACTGCTGGAAATTACGGAAATAAGAGCCTGTGCCACTTCTGCGATGCGCGATGTTAAAAACGGACCCCTGATAGCTAAGAAAATAAGCAGCAAAACCGGCATCAATATCGAAATTATCGGCAGCGACGAAGAAACTCGCATGATTTACGATGCGCATTTAAGAAAGCTTTTAAATCGAGGGCGCGATTATTTATACATTGATGTGGGCGGCGGAAGCACACAATTGTCGCTAATCAGTGAGGATAAACTTGTTTATTCTCATTCCTTTAAAGTTGGTACGGTACGAATGAAGAACAACACCGTTGACCCAAATGAAAAGGCGCTGTTTCGCAAAAAACTGATAGAATTTAATAAATACTACCCCGATTTATGCCTAATCGGGTCGGGCGGAAATATCGATAAGCTGCACAGGCTGAAACTCAATCCGGCAAACAAAAACAAAATGAGTATGAGAACGCTTCAAATCATCAATAAGGAGCTTTCAAAATTGACAACGGAAGAGCGCATGAAAAAATACAAAATCAAGCGCGACCGTGCGGAAGGTATCGGCTTTGCTACGGATATTTTTCTGGAAGCTGCCAAAATTAACTACGCCACCGAAATTATCATTCCTTCTATTGCCGTCAATATTACCGACGGAATTATTAATAAAATGTTTCTGAATTATTTAAAGCTTGAACGGAAACGGGCGATAAGTGTTTAAACCACCTGTTTTTGTTCATCTTTATTGATAACACAATAACATAATTAAAGGTTTAAACATAAGAAATTAATCCTTACCTTTGCGCCCGATGAAAAAACGGACAGTTTTGATATTGACTCTTTGCCTGCTGTTGCAACAGTTGGCGGCGCAGGAAGGAACGCCGGCGAAGACTAACATCCGTGTGTGGAATATCACCGAACAAACGGCTTCGGTAGTACCGACCGTGCTCGATACCTCGCTTTTTGAGTTTCAAAATACCGACCCGATGAATCGTTACAGCATTGCCAACGCATATAACGGTTCGCTGGGTTCACCACTGCAATCGAAGATTTATTTCGACCGCACGGAGAAAAACAATTTTCTCTTTTCGCGTCCCTACGATGCTTATTTCGTTGCATTGCCCGAAATGCTTTTTTTCAATACCACCGTGCCTTATTCCAACCTTGAGTATTTTACCGCAGGCAGCGAAGCTAATAGTGATGAAAATTTCCGAGGCATTTTCAGCATCAACGCCAACAAGCGTTTCAATTTCTCGGGGCTGTACCATTATGCGGGCACGCGTGGGCTGTACAATAATCAGGCAACAAAAATGACCAAAATAGGCTTGTGGGCTACTTACTCCGGCAAACACTACGGAGCTACGGGTGTGGCTATGCGACAGGTGTTCAACAACGAAGAAAACGGCGGGATTAAAGACGAAGCTTATATTCGTACCGATTCGTTGCGCGAGTTTCAGACCAACACCATTCCTACGAATTTAGACTATGCCATGTCGCGCTACACGAACATTTATTTTTACCTCAACCAAAAGCTTCATATTGCCAATGTGGAATATCAAATTGACTCCACGCACAGCGAATTTCGCCCGATAGCCACTATCTCGCACAGCATAAAATACGAAACTGCCGAAAAACGATACCTTTCTACACAAAGCGATGCGGCTTTTTACCAAAATACATTTTTCGACGATACAAAAACACAGGATTCCGCGCAAGTGCGTTCGTTGTATAACACGCTCGCATTTTCGGTCAACGAAGGATTTTCGCGTTGGTTTCCACTCAGCATTGCGGGTTATGCCACACACGAATACCGGGAATATTATCACTTGGATAATACCATTCCCGTACGCGACTACGAAAGCAACATCCTGATTGGAGCCGAAATGTCGAAGCGACAGGGCAAACATTTGCACTTCAATGCCAACGGCGAACTGTATACGGTAGGCGACCGCGCAGGCGATTTCTCCCTCAACGGCGATGTAACTACCGTTTTCCGTTTATGGAACGATACGGTATCGCTCTTTGTTGAGGGGTTGATGAAAAACACTTCGGCTTCGTATTTTGAAGAAACATACAGTTCGAATCATTTTCGTTGGGATAATACTTTTGACCGCACTTTGCGTACACGCTTCCGAGCCCGCCTCGGTTTGAACAATAGCTGGCTCAACGCTTCGGCAGGTATGGGAGTAGAAAATGTATCGCAACTTATTTATTTCGACCGAAATGCTTTACCGGCACAACACGACGGCAATATTCAGGTGCTCACGGGCGAAGCTGCACTGAATTTCAATGTTTGGGTGTTTCACCTGCACAACAAGGCAATATATCAGCGCAGCAGCAACAACGATATTCTTCCCCTACCCGATTTAAGCCTCTATCACAATGCTTTTTTTGCCTTTAAGATGTTTAAAAAAGTGTTGCACACACAACTCGGAGCCGATGTATATTACAACACAGCCTACTATGCTCCCGACTATATGCCTGCCACGGGTGCATTTTTCCTGCAAAGCAGAGAGAAGGTAGGCAGTTTTCCTGTTATCAGCGCGTATGCGGCATTTCACCTTAAAACGGCGCGCCTTTTCTTTAAATATTATCACCTGAATGCCAATTGGACAAAAAACTATTTCTCCATGCCACAATATCCGATCTATCCCGGTCGTTTTAAAATGGGCATTTCGTGGAATTTGTTCGATTAAAGAGACAAATAAATTTGCCAAATAGAAAAATGTATCTATATTTGCAGCCGCAAACGCAAAAAAAGGGTTCCTTGACCGAGTGGTTAGGTGCCGGTCTGCAAAACCGTTTACTCCGGTTCGAATCCGGAAGGAACCTCAAAAAGTAAAAAATCCTGATACTCTAACAAGAGTGTTGGGATTTTTTTTGTACGACTATCCACAAACTTGCATCAAATGTTTTGAAAAATGCCTACAACATTAAATTTACTACAAATATTACGGCACTCTGTGCCATTGTATACCGGAAGCTGCAGAGCAGCACAATAGTTGTAGTATAAATAATACACAAAGCCACAGAGTGGCGTGATAGTGAAATATCGTTACAAAATAATTTAACAACCCTGCCCTCTCAGGAGCTTAAGGGTAATAATGTATAGTTTTGTGTATATATTGTATTTGTTTTTCAGAATATTGTATTTTTGCGTACTTAAAAAAAATCGTCTGAACAATGAAACTAAATTACAAACACCGCCTGTTCCTTTATATTTTCCTGCTGTTCGCTCTGTTTACCGCAGGAGTAATTATTTTCGAACAGTCGCGCGAGCGAAAGTATAAAACCGAAGCATTGGTAGAAAAACTCGATGCCTACGCTTCGGTAGTTAATACAGCCTTGCAAAACAAGCAACAACCGGACTCGATACTTTCCCTTTTACCGGCAAATATTCGTTTAACGCTGATTGACCATACCGGCAAAGTGTTTTACGACAATGTGATAGACGACATTTCGCATCTCGAACATCATTTGAGCCGCCCCGAAATCAAGGCTGCACAAAGCAATAACAGAACTTCGGATGTTCGTCTTTCTTCGTCCAATCAGGTAGAATACCTGTATTACGCCAAGTGGGTTCCCAATTATTATATCCGCGTAGCTTTGCCGTACGATGTGCATGTGCAGCATTTTCTTAAAGCAGATAATTTCTTTTTGTATTATGTGCTGATTTTGTTTGCCGTTATGCTGTTGCTGATAAACTATGTTTCGGGACGATTCGGAAAATCCATCAATCAGTTGCGCAATTTCACCCATGCCATCGAAAACGAAAAAGAGCCAATGCTCGTTCCCGAATTTTCGCACGACGAATTGGGCGAGATTAGCGCAAAAATTGCCGAGAACTACCAGCAACTTAAAAGAAATAAAAAAGAGATTGCTGCCGAGCGTGAAAAGCTCCTGCAACATGTATACAGTTCGGAAGAAGGCTTGTGTTTCTTCTCGGAGAAGCGCAAAGTGCAGTTCTACAACGGTTTATTTATCCAATACTTAACTATTATCGGCGATGAACCCAATACCGAAGCATCCGCTATTTTTAGTAATCCGCTTTTCGAGAAGGTAACTACCTTTTTATCTTCGCATGCTAAGGACGAAAATTATTTTGAAACACAAATTGCCAAACAAGGTAAGTATTTCGCCCTTCGTGTAAATATTTTTGATGACAGGAGCTTCGAGATTATCATTAATGATATTACCCGACAGGAAAAAACCCGCCTGCTCAAACAGGAAATGACGGGCAATATTGCGCATGAGCTGCGTACGCCTGTAACCAGCATTCGAGGCTATCTGGAAACTGTTTTGCAACAATCGTTGAGCGAAGAAAAAACCCATCAATTTCTCGAAAAAGCCTACAACCAAACGCTTTCGCTTTCGGGATTGATTCAGGATATGAGCCTGATTACCAAAATGGAAGAAGCTCCTGCCTCGTTTCAAATCGAACAGGTAAATATCAACACTTTACTGGAAGGATTGAAAAGCGATTTGGAAATCCCGCTGCAGGAAAAAAATATAACGATGGAGTGGAATATCCCTCCAAATACCATTATCGGAGGAAACAGAAACCTGCTGTATTCCATATTCCGTAACCTTACCGAAAATACCATTCGCTATGCCGGAAACGATGTAAATATTCTGATTAAACAATATAACGAAGACAAGGATTTCCGTTACTTTTCGTTTGCCGACAACGGGGTGGGCATTCCTAACGAGCATCATTTGAATCGCCTCTTCGAGCGTTTTTATCGCATCAACGAAGGGCGTACGCGCGACACCGGCGGTTCGGGCTTGGGCTTGTCTATTGTAAAAAATGCTGTCCTGTTTCATAAAGGAAGCATTGTAGCGAAAAATCGTTTGGGAGGCGGACTCGAGTTCCTGTTCCGCTTGCCGAAAGGCGAATGATAGACAGTATGATTGCGAAATATGCAAGTGAAAAAAAATATAACCCTCTGCTTCGCTCGTACCTTTTATTTTAACCCCTCCCCCCGTTGGGGTACTCCCCTTTATAAAAAGGGGAGAGTTTAATACAAACTGCCCTGTTGTACAATTACAATGCTTGTGCAACGCTGTCCCCTTTTTTAAAGGGGACGAGCGAAGCGGAGGGGTTAATATAATATTAAGGAGTACCCCAAAAGGAAAAAGGAATTACAAAAATTAAACAAACAAAATATTAATCTTTCAAACAAAAATTCAACAATGACAGCAAGTAAAAAAAATTACGAATGGCTGTTCTATCTTATAGAGAACAGTGTAAGCAAGGAAGAAGGCGACAAAATAGCCAAAGTGCAATCAAAGAAAACCAAAACTATTGAAGACATTGCCGAGGAAATTGTGCTGCAACGCACCGAGTACCGCAAGGACACGATTGTGAATGTTATAAAATTAGTAAACAGCATGAAACTCGAATTTCTTTTGCAGGGCGAAAAGGTAAACGACGGCTTCTCGATGTTCGAACCCGCTATTACGGGAAATTTCTCTAACGGTACCGATTTCGTGGACGGTGTGCACCACTGCGTTATCAACGGTCGTGTAACCGGCAATGTGAGTGCCATGCTGACACAGGTAAAAGGCAACTACAACGGCTTGAGTATGAAAAACGGCGGTGCGTCTATCAACAGTATTACCGATTCTACTACCGGAGCCTCGAACGGCGAAGTAACGCCCGGCAAAACAATTACCATCTCCGGCAATAAAATTCGCATCGTAACCGAAGCAGGCGAAACGCCGGAAAGCTACATTACCTATACCAACACCGAAACACAACAGGTAACGGTACAAGCAGATCCATTGGTAATTAACCAACCGAGCAAAATTGTACTTCAATTGCCGGAGCTTGCAAAAGGCTCTTATTCGCTCACAATCAAAACATTGTTTTCAAATGCTTCTACCACCTTGAAAGCTCCTCGCTACATTACAGCCAACATATCATTAACAGTAAAATGAAGCTATAAGATTGCGTTTGTAATCGACGCAGTATTGCGTCGATTACAAACGCAATGTGGCGTCGGCAATAAACGCAATGTTGAATCGATAACCTACGCAACGCTGCATCGATTGTCGATGCAGTATTGCGCAGTTATTTCGTATCGTTTATCAGTCCTTTTTTACTGCAAACATAAAGAGCAATCCGCTTAAACTTGCGGTCAATAGACCATAGATTGCAAGTGAATATTATGTAATTTTTTAATTTTTTTAATTAAAATGTATTTTTTAAATAAAAAATACTTAGTTTTGCTGTGCTCAAAGTAAAATAAATACAAAAACATCAAACTTAAGATGTATAGAATCCTATCAAAACATTTAATTTTTGTTGTCTTCGTATTATTATTTTTTACGATAATACAATCTGTGTCGGGCGCAACTTTTCCCTCAAAACCATTTGAAAGTAATTCTGAAAAAGAGGAAAAGTTTCATAATAACGAGACGGATGCAATATGGTCTGAAAATCCAATGGCTGACTGGTTGTTGTTTTCTGCCGTCGACAGTATCGGAAGGTATAAAAAACCGGAAAATACGATATTGCTCCTGCCTGTCCATGATAATGAAGAGGATAAAAATTCAATGGGCTATGGACAATTATTTCCTTTTGTTGATAATAAATGGAAGGAAAATTTAATGGACGACCGGCTATTTGTTTCTTCGACCAATGCCGGCAACAGGAATGAAAATCCAATGGATGTCCGCGTATTGCTTACTTCTGTTGGTGGCGATGGTGGCGAAGACGATATTAATCCGGGAGGCACTGTTAATCCCGGTGACGGGTATAACGATGAGTCGGTGCCGTTGGGCGAGGGCACTTACCTGTTAATCCTGCTGGTGGTTGTTTATGTCGTACGCCAACGATTTAGGAAAACAAAATCGTGCAATTAATCAACAAGAGATTATGAAACGAACAGCATTACTTTTATTTCTCAGTGCAGGATTATTGCTTCATGCGGCAACGCCTGAAAAAGTGAATCTCCTCAACAGGGGGAAAATGTACATTGCACCCACCGTTATTGAAAACGGCGCATCCATGTATGTGCAACACGCCGTAAGATGCGATTCGGTAGCACATATTACCCTAAACGGTGTGCTGAAAATAGGCGGAAGTTTTATTCAGGATTCAAAAGCGCATGTATTCGCCACGGGAAGCAACGGCTACACAACTTCTACGGGAAAACTGGTATTTACATCCAGTCAGAAAGTTGCGCGGCATATTACCACCACCAATTTCAACAGCTTTAACAGGGGAACGCAGTATATTGCATTCCCTCATATTGTAATCGAAACCACCGACACAATTGTTATGCCTGCCCGAATGGGCATTGATGCTTTAAGCGTTAAAAGAAACCATATAGACAGTACCGGCTTTTTTCTTTTAAAATCCGATATTACAGGTACCCTTGTGTACGATGCGTCGTTGCGCATAACCGGTACAGGCAGTTCCACCGCTCTGGTTGATGCCGGAGCTGTGATTGTAGAGCAATATATGGGCGCTTATCGCGGCGGCAATCAACTGTTTCCGTTTGCCACCCCTTATCATAACACCCAACTGTCGGGCTATTTTGCCGGAAACTGGGTTCGCCAAGTACACAGAGATGATATGCAGCACAGTGCCTATGTGCTGGGCAATAAACCTGCAGCAACCGGTTCGAATGTTATAAACTTAGACCAGTATGTAATCAACGCCAGGGATAAACTTAGTGCCGGCACTGCTTACCTGATACAGCCCAGACCTGCCGGTTTTGATTACGGCACGCTGCAAGCAACCGGAGGACTTGCCCTTACCGGCGCCGAAGCAAGTTTATACGACCAAAATAAATTTACATTCAACGGCAATGTGTACACACTGCCTGCTTATCAGGAACAATTGTTTGCCGACGATGCGTTGTTTACTCATACATTTCCCGCAGCAACCCCTGTTACAGGCACCTTAAACTGGGTAATCGGCAATTCATATTCGGCTCCCCTTTCTATTGATTCTATCAGAAAAGAAATAGAAATAAGCGCCTTAGTGTTTGCCCCCTACATTTATATTTATTCTCTCGGCACTACCTCCTATCAGGCAGTGAGCCTAAGCGGCGACGGAATAAGTCCGCCCTATGCTTTTGATGAAATACCGGCTAAAAGCGTGTTCATGATACGAGTTTCACGCAATCAAACGGGAAGCAATTTCCCTGCCGCAAGCTTTACGATTGGGAAAAAGCATTTGCGCCACGGCAATTTATCGCACAATCTGTTAAGAGCATCTGCCGCAGACTCGAACCGCGATATCGGTTTCCGTATTACTCCCGAGGAAAACAGCAATATTTACGACCTCACGGCAATAGGCTTGCGCCAAAAGGCTTCTTTGAGCAGTGACACCTACGATATTCCCAAAATATATACAACGGCACAGGAAGGCTTTCAATTATATACAAATGATGCGGGCAGCAGCAAACTCTCTGCCAACGGCATTCCGTTAGATGCAGATTCTGTTCTGATGGGATTCAAACCTCAAGCCGGCGAGATGTCCTATGCTTTAACCGTGTCGCAAAAAAACGAAGGCGAATTGTGGTTAAAAGACTTGAAAACCGATGCAATAATAGATTTGCTGCAAACGCCTTTCTATTCGTTTACAGGCACAGGCAGCGATGCGGAAAACCGTTTTATTGTTTACCTGAAAGAACCGGAAAGGCTTGTTACCGCCTCCGTTTCTCCCGTAAATACGAACAGCGATATTTCCGTTAATTTCTCCGGCGACCGGCTTACCGTTTCAGGCTTATGCGCTGCCGATATAAATGCCAGGGTGTATATTTACGAAACGACGGGTAAAGCCATTTTCTCGGATATTATTTCACACTATCCGCAGCAGGAATTTAACACCGCTATCCCGACAAATGTCTATATCGTTTCCATACGCGGACAGCGGAATTTTAATTCTAAAGTAATTAAATAATATGCTTATGTATGGTTGTTAAGTTATTGTATAACTGATTTATTTTCAATATTTAGCTACTCTGTAGCTCTATTCGTTCTTTATGTTTTAAGCTACAAATACTACGGTGCTCTGCACCTGACAGTATAATAAAGGCACAGAGTGCCATAATAATTGTAGCTCATATTATGATTAAATAAGGGAAAAAGGTGCATAGCACCGCAATATTAATTTTCTGACAATGAATATATTATAAAATAACTTAACTGCCGAACCAAAGTTCAGCGACAACATGGAGCTATTAATACCCATTTTTAGCAACAATTGAATAGAATTGCAAATAACAATTAAATAATAAATATCGAATCTTTAAAATAGAGTATTATGAAACAGTTAAAACCCAATAAACGGAATAGCAAAGTTATCGTTTGTATGTTTTCTTTGTTTATCAGCCTTTTTGCTGTGCAATACGCTTTCGGGCAAGTAACAATCGGCGCAGACGAAGCTCCTGCTACCGGAGCTATCCTGCAGTTGAAAGAAAAAACCGGTGTAACGGACAGCACGCACAATGCCTCCAAAGGATTTGCCCTGCCCAGGGTAGTGCTCTCCGACAAAATGCAACTGTTCCCGATGTTTTTGGCAAACCCCGAAAACCCGACTTCCACCACCCCCAATGCAGCATATTCGGCTAATAAAGCTGCGATAGACAAAGTGCACACAGGGCTTATCGTATACAATCTAACGAGCGATGACACCCAAGATTTATTGCCCGGGCTGAACCAGTGGAACGGAACTGAATGGGTGGCTTTGCAGACAAAGCCGGCAAGCGCAAAATTCGACCCGATTACCTGTGCCGATGTAACAGTCAACGGGGTGTACACGCAAAGAACGCCCGTTACGCCGGATAATTACCTGAGCATCAACCTCAATGTAACCAAAGTGGGAGCCTATACAATTATGGCAAGCACCGGCAACGGATATAATTTTTTCCTTACAGGAACTGCGCCCAATACCGGAATAATGAATATTCATGTGCCAAGCCAGGGCATTCCTATTGCGCCGCAACTCGATAACCTTACTTTCAGCGGTGTAGCAGTAGAGGCAGGTTGTGTGGCAACGGTACAGGTGCAGCCGGTTGCAGCCGGTTATACTATGGACTGTGCGAGTGTTGTTGTATCCGGTCAATACAAAAAGGGAACGGCATTAAACGCCACAAATACCATTAAACTGAATGTAAAGATTTTAAGCGATGGAGCCTACCGGATTTCCACCACATCGACCAACGGCGTCAGTTTTTCTGCCTCCGGAAGTTTTACCGTAGCCCAAATAGGTACGGTACAAACCATCACTCTTGCCGGAACGGGTACACTTACAACAAATGCCGACTTTCCCGTACGCATCAACTCCAACACCGTACCGGCTGCAACTTGCAACGCAACTATACCCGTAATGTTGCCGGACATGACTTATGCCATTATCGGAACAGATGGTACTTTCGGATGGAGCTCTACTTCAAGGTCGAGAGCCCTAACAAACGGACTGAATTTCGGAACTACAGGCACGGTGAAAATAAACAGTTTAAGGCAAATGTGGTCTACCAACGACCTGTCTACTGCAACTAATAATTTAAATAACGGCTATACCGGTACTGCCGGCGGAGTTAGTTATACCAGTGCCAGACCGGATATTGTGCTTTTCAGTTCGTACGGGACTTCCGGCAACACGACCGTAATCAATAATATAGCGGCAGCATTAAGAGATTATATCAACAAAGGAGGATATGTGGTTTATTTTACGCCCGAGATTAATAATAATACAGCGAACCTCACTCCTATCAATACGATAGTCAATACCATATTCGGCATTGCAAGCGGTACAACTACGGTTACACAGCAAGAAGCCGGTCCTACGGGCAGCACAACCGACAACGATTACCAGATTGCCAATCTGCCGAGTGACCCGATTATTAACGGGGCTTTTGGAGATTTATCCGGCAGGTATTACGGAGAAGACAACGAATCAGCCGGTTCGTCCATAGTGGCTACTTTACCGGACGGCTCCATACAAATAAGTTCGGCATACAACCCCAATAAAAGCACAGCGCCCACTACATCTATCGTATGGTATAATGCGGGAAAACATTTTGTGTTTTTTGGCGATAGTGCAGGTGCTGCCAACAGCACCGCTAACGACAGCTATCCGGCATACTACCTCGATACCGGAGCTGCCCGGCAAAAAGCTTATGGAAACTGGGGCGGTACCAGTACTTTTGGCTCATCGGTAATAGGTAATGCTATTTTGGAACTCAATTCGGTAGCATGGGCGTTGAAAAAAGCGGTTGTGAACGGAATTAATATTCACTAAATAAACATCGCCGACGGTTTCAAAGAGGAAATTCCGGGACTGACAAATCGTTTTTAGTGGGTTTGCGTTGGCTGTTTAAAGTAAAATAAAATATAGCTTATGACACAGGAAATTATATTTATTTTCACATCTGCTTTTGCTGCGCTGTTTCCGGTAATTAATCCCATTGGCAATGGTTTTATAATCGACGGTTTCATCAAAAACCTGGACGATGAACAGCGGAAAGCGGCAAGCAAAAAGGTATTCATAAATTGCTTGCTAATCGGTTTGGGCAGTTTGGTGGTAGGTCATCTTATCCTGTTGCTTTTTGGGCTTGCCATACCGGTCATACAGGTTGGCGGAGGCATTATTATTTGTAAAACCGGACTGGAAATGCTCTCCGGCTCTTCAACTTCTGCCGACGACGGCAAGCAGGAAGCCATCGATAAAATCAAGTTGGAAGAAATAGAACAGAAGCTGTTCTACCCCCTTTCGTTTCCCATTGTTGTGGGGGCAGGAACCATTTCCGTTATTTTTACGCTGATGGCAAGCGCAACTGTAAAGGACAATTTCCTGCACACCGGCATCAATTATCTGGCTATCGCTTTGGCGCTTTTTCTTATGCTTGCCATACTGTATGTTTTTCTGTTGCAGGGACATCGGTTTATGAAGAAATTGGGCAGTTCGGGCAATTTAATTATCAATAAGCTGGTTGCTTTTATCACTTTCTGCATCGGAATACAGATTTTAGTAACCGGTATCTCAAAGATTTTTCATATTACGGTTTTATAAAAAGTAAAGACGGGACATGCCCCGTCTTTACTCGTCGCTTCGGTCAACATAACAGCGACTGTTTTTGCCAATAGCACCTAAGTGCTATTTTTTCAACAGAACTGGAAATACCTCTGTCGAATGTATATAATACAAAAAGAACGGTCATTCCTGACCGTTCTTTTTTGAGTGATTCAGCTGGGGCTCGAACCCAGGACCCCATCCTTAAAAGGGATGTGCTCTACCAGCTGAGCTACTGAATCCCGACACTTTCTTACGAAAGCGGCTGCAAAAGTAGTGCTATTTTTTTTATTTGCAAATGAAATCTGCAAAATCTATAACATTTTTTTCCGCCTTTTGTAATCCTTGAGCTTTTTTCCTACCTTTGCCGCCTCGCAAAAAATCGTAATTGGCTAACGCCAAATGTTATTTCATAATTTTTCGGAATTATCCCTTTGAGGCTTGCTTCGTCATTGCGAGGAACGAAGCAATCTTGGAGTAGCACCTTAATTGGAGATTGCTTCGTCGTACCTCCTCGCAATGACGAATAGTGTTTGCTTTGCAAATCTCAAAGAGATAATTCCATCATCTTTTAACTCGTAATTAATATTATGTCCGACGACAAAAAAATCATCTTCTCTATGGTGGGTGTAAGCAAAGTTATTCCCCCACAACGCACTATTTTGAAAGACATCTACCTTTCGTTTTTCTATGGAGCAAAAATTGGTATCATCGGTTTAAACGGCTCGGGAAAATCGACCTTAATGAAAATTATTGCCGGAGTAGAAAAATCATTCAACGGCGAAGTAGTGTTTTCGCCCGGCTACTCCGTTGGCTACCTCGAACAGGAACCACAACTCGACGAAAACAAAACCGTGCGCGAAATTGTGCAGGAAGGCGTTGCCGATATTGTTGCCGCCTTGAAAGAATTTGAAGAGGTAAACGAAAAATTTGCCGACCCCGATGCCGATTTCGATGCGCTTATTGCCCGTCAGGGCGAATTGCAGGAAAAACTCGACCACCTCGATGCGTGGAACCTGGACAACAAACTCGAACGCGCAATGGACGCCCTGCGCTGTCCGCCCGAAGACGCGCTCATTAAAAACCTTTCGGGGGGCGAACGCCGCCGCGTTGCCCTTTGCCGTTTGCTGTTGCAACAACCCGACATTTTGTTGCTCGACGAACCTACCAACCACTTGGACGCCGAAAGCGTGGAGTGGCTCGAACAGCATTTGCAACAATACGCAGGCACGGTAATTGCCATCACGCACGACCGTTATTTCCTCGACAATGTAGCCGGCTGGATTCTCGAACTCGACCGCGGCGAAGGTATTCCGTGGAAAGGTAATTATTCGTCGTGGCTCGAACAAAAATCCAAACGATTGGAACAGGAAGAAAAACAGGCAAGCAAACGCCGCAAAACCCTTGAGCGCGAGCTGGAATGGGTACGCATGTCGCCCTCTGCGCGCCATGCCAAAAGCAAAGCCCGCCTCAATGCCTACGATAAACTGCTAAACGAAGACCAAAAGGAACGCGAAGAAAAGCTCGAACTTTTTATTCCCAACGGCGAACGGCTCGGAAACAAAGTGATTGAAGTGAACGGTATGAGTAAGGCTTTTGGCGAAAAGGTGCTTTTCGACAAGCTCTCGTTTTCGCTGCCGCCCAACGGAATTGTGGGCGTTATCGGAGCAAACGGCGCGGGAAAAACCACTCTCTTCAAGCTCATTATGGATATGGAAAAACCCGACAGCGGCTCGTTTGAAGTAGGCGAAACGGTTACTCTCGGTTACGCCGACCAAACACACAAGGACATCGACCCCGATAAAACCGTTTATCAGGTTATTTCGGGCGGAACGGATCTTATTAAAGTAGGCAACAAAGAAGTGAATGCCCGCGCCTACCTGTCGAAATTCAACTTTGCAGGTGGCGACCAGGAGAAAAAATGCGGCATCCTTTCGGGTGGCGAACGCAATAGACTGCACTTGGCTCTCACGCTCAAATCGGGTGCCAATGTACTGCTGCTCGACGAACCTACCAACGATATTGATGTTAATACCTTGCGGGCACTGGAAGAAGGATTGGAAAACTTTGCAGGTTGTGCGGTAGTTATTTCGCACGACCGCTGGTTCTTGAACCGTATTTGCACGCACATTCTCGCTTTCGAAGGCGATTCGCAGGTAGTTTTCTTCGAAGGCTCATACACCGAATATGAAGAAAATAAAAAAATGCGACTGGGCGACGAGGGTCCGAAACGCATTCGTTATAAAAAGTTGATAGCCTGATTTTCGCCGTAAGCACATAAAACAAAAACGGTTGATAAGTTTTTCTTATCTTTCAATAAAAATCATTTGACCCCATAAAAGAAAAGATTAACTTTGCGCTGTTTTTTCAAAAAGTAACAAACAAACAAGTCGAATAAAATAATTCATTTAGAAAATATACAGCAATGAAGAAGCACAATTTTAATGCCGGACCATCCGTATTACCACAGTTTACAATAGAAAATACCGCCAAAGCCATATTGGATTTCAACGGAATCGGAATGTCGATAATGGAAATAAGCCATCGTTCGAAAGATTTCCAACCCGTAATGGATGAAGCCGAAGCTCTTTTTGCCGAGTTGTTGGATATACCTGCCGGGTATAAAGTTTTATTTTTAGGTGGTGGCGCAAGTTTGCAATTCTGCATGGTGCCTTTCAACCTGTTGGAGAAAAAAGCCGCCTACCTCAATACCGGCACCTGGGCAAGCAAAGCCCAGAAAGAAGCCAAATTGTTTGGCGAAGTGGTGGAAGTTGCATCTTCAAAAAGCGCAAACTTCAACTTCATTCCAAAAGACTACAGCATTCCAACCGATGCCGATTATTTCCATATCACTACAAACAATACCATTTTCGGAACAGAAATCCGCAAAGATATCGATTCACCCGTGCCATTGGTAGCCGATATGTCGTCGGATATTTTCTCTCGTCCGGTAGATGTATCCAAATACGGTATCATTTACGGCGGCGCACAAAAAAACCTTGCACCTGCGGGCGTTACTTTTGTGGTTGTAAAAGAAGATTTGTTGGGTAAAGTATCGCGTCAAATCCCAACCATGCTGGATTACCGCACGCATATAAAAGAAAGTTCGATGTTTAATACTCCGCCGGTTGTACCTATCTACGCAGCACTACAAACGCTTAAATGGTTGAAAAATTTAGGCGGACTGAAAGTGATGGAAAAAATGAACATCGAAAAAGCCGAAATGCTTTACAACGAAATAGACCGCAATAAATTATTCAAAGGCACTGCCGAAACGGAAGACCGTTCTATCATGAATATTTGCTTCGTAATGAATGACGAATACAAGGATTTGGAAGAAGAATTCGGAAAATTTGCTGCCGAAAAAGGTATGGTAGGTATTAAAGGGCACCGTTCGGTTGGCGGTTTCCGTGCTTCGACCTACAATGCCCTGCCAAAAGAAAGCGTTCAAGCACTGATTGACTGCATGAAAGAATTTGAGGCAAAGCGATAATTTGATTTTCTGATATTCGGATTACCGAAAAATCGGAAAATCTAACTATCTGAAAATCCCATTCGATTTCTAAAAAAGGATAGTCTGAATATCTGATTATCTAATAATCTAAACATCTGATTTATGAAAATATTAATTGCTACCGACAAACCATTTGCCAAAATAGCCGTAGATGGTATTCGCAAAGAAGTAGAAGCCGCCGGTTACGAATTGGCTTTACTCGAAAAATATACCGAAAAACAACAATTGCTCGATGCTGTTGCCGATGCTAACGCGGTGATTATCCGCAGCGATATTATTGATGCTGAGGTACTGGCTGCCGCCAAAAACCTGAAAATCGTTGTGCGCGCCGGAGCGGGTTACGACAATGTTGATTTGGATGCCGCTACCAAAGCTGATGTTTGCGTGATGAACACGCCCGGACAAAATGCCAATGCCGTAGCCGAATTGGCTCTCGGCATGATGATTTATGCCGTGCGCAATATGTTTAACGGTACTTCGGGAACTGAATTATTGGGCAAAAAGCTCGGTATTCATGCCTACGGAAATGTAGGACGCAATGTAGCCCGTATTGCCAAAGGTTTCGGAATGGAGGTATATGCTTTCGACCCATTCTGCCCCGATGAGGTGATTGAAAAAGATGGTGTAAAACCGCTTGCTTCGGCAGAAGAGCTTTACAGCACCTGCCAAGTGGTTTCCCTGCATATCCCAGCTACTGCCGAAACAAAAAATTCTATCAACTTTGAGCTGTTAAACAAAATGCCCAAAGGCGCTTTACTTGCCAATACCGCCCGCAAAGAGGTGATTAATGAAGCGGATATGGAAAAACTGTTTGAAGCGCGCGCCGACTTTAAATATGTTACCGACATTATGCCGTCGAACCACGAAGCGATGAGCAAATATGCCGACCGCTATTTTTCAACTCCGAAAAAAATGGGGGCGCAAACAGCCGAGGCAAACATTAATGCCGGTATTGCTGCCGCCAAACAAATTGTGGATTTCTTCCAAACCGGAAACGAAAAATTCCGGGTAAATAAGAAATAATACGAACGACAAAGCAAACAACGAAGTTTCTTTCACTTTTCAGTTCTCGTATCCCTCTTATCGAAAACCTGTCGGTTTCGGTAAGAGGTTTTTTGTGTTTGCCTGCCGGGATAAACGGCGCAAGGCAGGAAGCTTGCACCAACGACGGGTATTTTTTATTTGGTATGCGCCTATACATCTAACCCCTCCCTCCTTCGGAGTACTCCCCTTTACAAAAGGGGAGATTTATGCACAACCTGCCCTATTGTACAAAAGCAATGCTTGGGTAACATTGTCCTCTTTTAAAAGGGGACGAGCGAAGCGGAGGGGTTATACAAAGCTACAATCATAGCCTCCAACATCCATAAGCTGCAGAGCAGCACAATAGTTATTCTCGGGTATTTGTGCAGATAAAATTGTAAAAAAATGAGTAGTTCTCTCTATTGTATGAAAGAAAGTGTGCCTTTATCTTTGCCGGGGAGAAAAATAACAGGAAATATTAACCTTAATCTAAGGTTACGGCTATGGCTATTTTAGTAAACAAAGTGGAGCGCGGAAATCCGCAAAACAAAACAGCTCCGAAGAAAATTTACCCGAGTGTGAAATCAATCAGGTTAGTGCCCGAAAAGGAAAAAGAACAATTAAAGCACAAAAAATAATGTTAAATTATCAAATTCCGGTCATTTATTTACCGCCCGTTAATTAAAATGCTTTATCTTTGCGAAAAATTAATAAAGGTAAACTAAACAGTATGAGCATCACAAACAAAGAAGAAATTATGCGGCAAGCTGCCGTATTTTTCTTTCGTAAAGGCTATGAAAGCACCAATTTGAGCGAGATTGCCCAAGCAGTAAAAATACAGAAACCGGGCTTGTTTTTTCATTTCAAAAACAAGGAAGACCTGTATCACAAGGTAATCGACAAATACCTTATCGATGTGCAGTCGCCAAAACAGAAATTCGGCAAAATAGAAACGGTATCATTGCAGGAGTTTATCGACTTTTATCTGCAAAAAGTTGAAGTAGCTATGCAGTTGGTTGCCCAAATTATCCAAAGCGGCGAAAAAACGGCTATTCAGTATTTCTTCTCGTCTCTCGAATGTTGCAGCCGGTACGACCGATGTGCACAGGCATTGTATGATTTCAATAAGGAAGAACTTGACATTTGGGAAAGCGTTATACAGCACGCCCGGCAAACAGGCGAAATCCGCACCGATGTAAATCCGCGTGCCTTAGCCGAAAATTTCCGTTATGCGTTTTTGGGGATGTCGTATATGCTTTCGACAAACGGCGGGGTAAAAATCGACGAGCTGAAAGATTTATTTTATAATATTTATTCTAATGTTAAACTGACTAAGTAACAAAACAATAATAAAAACAAGCCCCGCAAGTGCCATACACCTGCGAAGCTCCAAAAAAGAAATAAGAATTATTATGAAAAAATTAATATCCGTTTTAATAAGTCTGTTGTTTTCTGCGACATTCCTTTCTGCCAAAACAATAGAAGTTACAAGCGGTGCTGACAGCGGTACAGGAACTTTAAGACAGGCAATAATTGATGCCAATGATGGCGATGAAATTGTTTTTGCAGATAATGTGACTTCTATAACACTATCTATTGGTATAACAATAGAAAAGAACATTAGAATCACTGGGAACGCAACTTCTAAAACTACCATTTCTGCTGATACCGGATTACGCCCCGATGATATCAACTATTATTTTGGTCATTTTTTCATACCCACGAATATTAAAGTAAGCTTTAATAATCTGATTCTGACTAACGGCTATAATAAAACGAGTTGTGGTGGTGCTATACTTGCTTATGGCAGCCTTACAATAGATAATTGTTCTTTCATAAAGAATAGGTCAAAGTTAGGCGGTGCTATCTATTGTAGCGGTAGCAATGCGAACCTGACCGTAACTAACAGTATTTTTCAAGAAAATTATTCGGATGGAAGCGCAGGTGCAATTGGAACAAGTGTAAATGCAACACTCGGTAATTGTAGTTTTATTAAAAATACTTGTAGTTATTTTAGTTATGGTGGTGCTATAGAAAATAGTGGAGCAGGAGATTTGAATATAAATAATTGTGTTTTTAAAGAGAATCAGTCAAATAAAGGCAGTGCAATTGCCAATGCTGCAAAATGTGTCATTACGAACAGTATTTTCAATAAAAACAAGAATCACGACAACTTCGGAGTAATATACAATGAAGGCAGTTTAGCGGTAGCTACTCTCAATGTTCTAAATTCAACAATCGCGAATAATGGTTCAATAGGCTTATATGTTGATGATATAACATCAGAGACCTCCTTGCAAAACAACATATTCTGGGGAAATACAGCCAATGATATACAGGTGAAAAATGGCAATAATGGGGCAATTACTGCCTCACACAACCTCATTGGTGCAAGCAATACCGATTTAAGCGGAAACGGCAACCTTATCGGTGAAAATCCGCTTTTTGTTAATGCTGTAAATGGCGATTATAGTTTGCAAGCCGGCAGTCCGGCAATAAACGCAGGAAATAATACTTATCTTTCTTCTGAAATAACAGGTGATTTGTCCGGCGAGCCGCGTATTATCGGCAATACAGTAGATATGGGTGCGTATGAGTTTCAAAGCGTAACGGCATCTGATAAAAGCATTTCTGCCGATACTGATAAAATTCCTGTGGCGTATTACAGTGTGATGGGTATTAAACTTCAAAATGA
>JAISVR010000013.1 GCA_031271465.1 Prevotellaceae bacterium
TGCATTTGGCTCACTTGATTGCGCCAAAGCGTGTAACATTCGGTGTCTCTCGCGCTGTATAACTTGCTTACCGCTTTTTGCTCCGACTCGGAATAAGTGGATTCGTGTCCTCCTGCCAATGCAGAGCGGGGTATGGCGTTTATTTGCTTATTATATCTTGCCTGTATCTCTGCAATTTTCCGTGCCGCTTCCGCTGTTTCCTTTGCGTTCAATTTATCAATATCTTGCCAGCGACTGTTGATTTGCTGTATTTCGGTACTGATTTGCTGCGCCGACATTCCTTTTTTAGATGCTGCCTGCGCCTCAGCCTGTTGTTTTTTTGCCTGCGGAGTACTCGCGGCAGCTTGCATACGCTGCATGCGGTCGCCCTGTTTCATATAAGCCTCTATTTGCGCATCGGTCATATTTTCCATTGCTTTGAGTTCTGCGGCGGTTAAGCCTGTGCTGTTTGCACTGCCGCTCATCATCACCGCCATCATTTCCTCATCGCTTTTACCGGATAATGCCTGTAAATCTGCCATAGACATATTGCCCATACCTGCGGCGGCGAGTTGCTGTTGCGCCATCTGTTGCCCCATAGCCTGCTGTTCGGCTTTGCTCATATTTTGCAGTTGCGAAACCGAGCGTCCGGTCATTTGTTGCGTCATTTTTTCCGCGTCTTGCATAGTGGCAGCTTCTATTCCTCCCGACCTTTTGTCTATAGCCTCCTTGCTTTTTTTGCGCAAGAATTCTATTTGATTATCAAAATCTGTGATAACAGGATTGTCGGACTGATTGGACAAGTCAGCCACAGACGGCAAGAAAGGACATTGTCCGATAATAGCTTCGGGCGTGTTTTGTGCTTGCACACTGCTACACACGAGTATTGCAAGACTTACTGATAGAAGTTTTAGTGATTTCATCTTTTACTATGATTTTAATTGTTCATATTTAATTGTCGTCATTGCTGTATTGTAACGGTTGTAATTACAAGTAAGTAATTGTCGTTGTTACAGTGTTGTAACTGCCATCGTTACCGTACAGTAACGATGGCAGTTACAAATAAGTATCATTTCACTTCGAGTTTTATTTTAGAAGTGATATAACGAGGAGCTTTCAATGAAACCGCACTGTTTGAATATAATGTTTTGACAGTCAGCAAATACAAGCCCTTAGTAAGCCCCGGCAATTGAAGTACAATCTTGCTCGGGTCGTTGATTATCAGCGGGTCTTCCTGCGTAATTACCTGTTGCGTTTCGGTATTGGTGTAAGTGATGCAGCTTTCAGGTGTTTCATCTTCTTCGGGCACTACGCGGATTTTATTACCTGTAATAGTAATTGCTTTGCCGGGCGTTACTTCGCCGTTCACTGCTCCGGTAGCAGAATCGGTAATGCCGTCGATAGATGCTCCGCCGTTTTCCATACTCAACCCATTATAGGTACCTTTTACCTGTGCGAGCATTGCATGTATTTCATTGGTTACATGACTGTTGATAATACAGTTGTGCACGCCTTCCACGAAGTTGGTATCGTCGGTAAAAATTCCTGTGATAGCAGGCTCAAGTATCGAGATGCCGTCGTTCACCTTTTCGCCTTGCAAAAGGAATTCGAGCTTCGTGCTGTTTACCAGTTTCATAACATTCACAATCGTATCCTTACGGTATTCTGTACGCTGTTGAACAATTTGCTCGGCAATGTCTTCAATACTCTTGGTTTTCTTTGATTTTACCTTGGCAATTTTGTCGCCTTCTTCTTTAGTTACCGTGTTCTCGATTAAATAGAACAGCCACTCATAGATTTTTTTCACTGTAGCCATAATTGATTTTGTTTAATAAATTAGTAATTGGTTTTATTTAATTGTGAAATGATTTTTTCCTTTATATTATATGTAACCCCTCCGTTTCGCTCGTATCTTTATATATAACCCCTCCCCCCCGTTGGGGGTACTCCCCTTAAAATAAGGGGAGAGCTGTTGCTCAAGCGTTGTTTTTTGTACAGCAGGGCTGTTTGTGCATAATTCTCCCCTTTTGTAAAGGGGAGTGCCCGAAGGGCGAGGGGTTGCTTTTATGTTTGTTGCAAATGATTTTCTTTAAGATTTAATATATATATATATATATGTTGTATTGTTCTTTTTTAACCCCTCTCCCCCGTTGAGGTTGGATTTGTAGAGGCGTATTGCATACGCCCAATAACAACAAGGGCTATACAATATGCCCCTACGCATACAAAAAACGCCTCCGAAAGGATGTTGAAATCCTCTCGAAAGCATTGCTTTTTTCTTACTGTTTGTGGTAAGAATGTATGTTTTAATAACTGTTTCTCGTACACGCGCACATTGTGTGTGTGTGTGTGTGTGTGTGTGTGTGTGTGTGTGTGTGTGTGTGTGTTAACACAATCTGCAAGGTTCGCAAATTGTAGTTGTTAAAAGTGATATGTTTTTTGGCACACAACATAGCTTTCTATTTTAGTAGATAATGGAGGACTGATAGTGGAAAGTGAAATATCGTTGTTATGCGATTGTGGGTTAAGCCCGCAATGACGGTTGCTTTTTCTTCTCAATCACCGTTCTCAACTTTCAGTTAAATTAAATTTACTTCTGAATTTTAATATCCATAATCATTTTCTGGTACTTACCGTCGCCTCGTTTATCGGGTTTGTCGGGGTCGTTTTCGATGGCTGTAATTTTCATTAAGCCCTTTTTTCCCGGTTTTGCCGAAGTAGCAGCGAGTTCGAATAAAATAATGTCGCCCACTTTGATGTCCGACGCATGATAGCTGTCTTCAATCGGCAATGCGGCAATCGCTTCCGAATCGATGTTGTCGAAATCAACGCCCGTTACTTTTACGAGTTTGGTAGCGTTGCGCTTTTTCCAGTTTTTGAGTGCAAAATACGAATCGGGTTGCTCGCCTTTTCCTTCAAATTTGCAGTAAGGACTTGTTCCGCCGTCTTTTTGCCAGTTGATGGTAATGCTTGGGTCGTCGGGAGCAAAGAGGTGGAATACATATTCTTTGCCGCCGTAGGCTTTTCCGTGAAATAACATTACATCGATGTATTTTTCGCCTGCTATGTTGTAGGCATTTTCGAGAGAGTAGGTTGTACCGTCGGTAAGCGACATTGCGCTACCTTTTTTTGCCGCGTTGCGGTTTGAGTTTCCATAAATGTAGCAATCGTTAAAAGTTCTCACATCAGCTTTTTTCTTTTTTTGCGCCGTTACACACAAGGGCATCAGCAGCGCAGCTACAAGTACAAATGCAATTTTTTTCATAATTATTTATAGATTTTAAAGTAAATAAAGGCACAAAGTTAAGAAAAAAAGAATAGGATACAAGATTTTTTAGCCTAATCGGCTGATTTTATGCAATCGCTCTTCGTCGATAATCTTTATTTTTCGTCCGTCCACAGCAATAATTCCTTCGGTAGCGAAAGTAGAAAGCGTTCGTATGGCGTTGGAAGTATTCATGTTCGACAGGTTGGCAATATCTTCGCGTGCGAGGTAAATATTGATGGTTGCACCGTCGGCTTCCAATCCGTAGCTTTCTTTCAGGAAGAGCAATGTTTCGGCAAGTCGTCCGCGAATATGTTTTTGAGTAAGGTTTACCATGCGGGCATCGGAGGCACCGAGGTCGGCAGCCAATCGCTGTACGAACGAAAATGCGAGCTTGGCGTTTTGTTGCAGCAGGTCGGTAATAACTGTTGCCGGAATCTTATAAATGGAGCACGATTCGAAAGCGCGGGCATTGGTATTGTAGCCGTGAAAATTTCCATGGGCAAAAATGGCTCGATAACCAAAATATTCGTAAGGTTTGAGCATTCGCATAATTTGACTGCGTCCGCCTACGCCCGATTTGTAAATTTTCACTTTACCACGCACCAATATCATCATGTGGGTTGGCTCGCCTCCTTCTTTGTGTATCAATTCGTTCTTTTTGTAGTGTTGCAAAGTGATGTTTGCTTGCAGATACGCTTTTTGGTCTTCGGTGAGAACATTCCAAAATTCGGGAATTTCGTTGATTCCAATAACTTCTATCGCTTGTTTTCTTACCATGTCTGGTGTATTTCACAAAATTATAGGACGCAAAAATACAGTTTTTTGTAAAAATGATACTAATTAAATAGTTAAAAAAAATGTTTTTCAGCATACTTTATAGAGAAATATCCTCAACACACAGGGAGGAAAAGCTTTGTTTAGCGGATAATTAATTAAAAAAACAAAAAAACTATCGAATAAATTTTGCCGGATTGAAAAGAAATACTACTTTTGCACACTCAAAACATCGCGGGATGGAGCAGTGGTAGCTCGTTGGGCTCATAACCCAAAGGTCGTCGGTTCGAGTCCGGCTCCCGCAACTACTTTGAAAGAATCACTGAAAAGTGATTCTTTTTTTGTTTTAAAGAATATTTTCTACCTTTGCCGCCTTGAAAAAGGCAATTAGTTTAACTTGCTTTTTTACAAAAAAAGGAAGACTGAATTATATAATATAAAAGATATATGTTTGAAAATCTTAGCGAGCGGTTAGAACGCTCATTCAAGTTGCTCAAAGGGCAGGGACGGATTACCGAAATCAATGTTGCCGAAACGCTTAAAGATGTACGCAAAGCATTGCTCGATGCCGATGTGAACTACAAAATTGCCAAACAGTTTACCGAAGATGTGAAGGTGAAAGCTATGGGTATGAATGTGCTCAACGCATTGCAACCCGGGCAGGTAATGATTAAAGTGGTGCACGACGAACTTACCGCACTTATGGGCGGAAGCAGTACGGATATAAATATCAAAGGTTCGCCGGCGGTGATTTTGATGTCGGGTTTGCAAGGTTCGGGTAAAACTACCTTTTCGGGCAAACTGGCAAATATGCTTAAAAGCAAACGGGGGAAAAACCCGTTGCTTGTGGCTTGCGATGTATATCGTCCGGCGGCAGTAGAACAGTTGCGTGTGCTGGGAGCGCAGATAAATGTGCCTGTTTTTGCCGATGAGAACAGTAAAAATCCCGTAGAGATAGCCGAAAAGGCAGTGAAATTTGCTCGTCAAAACGGAAATGACCTGGTAATTGTCGATACTGCCGGTCGCCTCGCGGTAGATGAGCAGATGATGCAGGAAATTGCTGCTATAAAAAAGGCGGTTAATCCGCAGGAAATTCTTTTTGTGGTCGATTCGATGACCGGACAGGATGCCGTAAATACTGCCAAGGAATTTAACGACCGCCTCGATTTTGATGGAGTTGTGCTTACCAAACTCGATGGCGATACCCGTGGCGGGGCGGCACTTTCTATTCGTTCGGTGGTGAACAAGCCGATAAAATTTGTCGGTACGGGCGAAAAAATGGAAGCGATAGATGTGTTCTATCCCGATCGTATGGCAGACCGTATTCTGGGCAAAGGCGATATCGTGTCGCTTGTGGAGCGGGCGCAAGAGCAATACGACGAAGAGGAAGCTCGCCGCTTGCATAAAAAAATTGTAAAAAACCAGTTCGACTTCAACGATTTCCTGAATCAAATAGGGCAAATAAAAAAGATGGGTAACCTTAAAGATCTTGCTTCTATGATACCCGGAGCGGGTAAAGCGTTGAAAAATCTTGATATTGACGACGATGCCTTTAAAGGGGTGGAAGCAATAATTCTTGCCATGACTCCTGCCGAGCGCAGTAATCCGAGTTTGCTCAACGGTAGTCGCCGTCAGCGTATTGCCAAGGGAAGCGGTACCAATATCCAAGAGGTAAATCGTTTGCTCAAACAATTTGAGGAAACTCGAAAGATGATGCAGGCTTTTTCGAAAAGTAAAGGCAAGATGCAAATCCCGGGATTGAAGTAAAACAAAAAAATCCACCTTAGCTAAGGTGGATTTTTTTTATCGGAACTATCCTTTTGAGGCTTGTTCGTCATTGCGAGGTACGGGAGTAATGACGATAGTGGTTTTGTTTTACAAGCTTAAGCGGGATAATGCCGTTTTTTATTGAGTTTTCGACAGTGATTATTGTTTTTGCACTTTAACTTCGAGTGGACTGCGTAGCTTTTGTGCCGTTTGTTCCATGTAGTCGAACCAGTCTTGGTCGTTTGCAAAGCCCCATTTACTCCAAGCTCCGCCAAAATAATACACAAACGGACTGCCTGCGTGATAATCGCTCACGGCAATGAGGTGCTCGTCCGAAGGCGCGGCGCACGCAATGCCCTTGTCTACCTTGATTTGCGATATTCCTGATGGTATAACAACGCCTAAATAATTGCGTCCCGATGGAACTAATGCATCCGAAACAGCATCTTCCGCTAATGCGATATAGCCTTTTTCTTGGTCGGTAGCTGTTTGTTGTTCGGTTACAGGTACATCTTTACCGTTGCTGTTGCCAAATTGATGCAGGTAGAAACCGGCTGCAACAGGCATTTTATCCACATTGTTGCCTTCGTAAACTACCTCTGCACGGTTAAGCTGGCTGCCGGCATCGAGGGTGATAGTTAGGGAAGCTTTTATTTTGTGGTAAGGCGTTTTTGGCAACATGCACTTGGTATTTTTTGCCATGTCGGGCGTGAAACCAATAGTCAGCGAATCGTAGTTTAGTACAAATTTTGTGCGTAGTGCACCGCTTTCGAGTACTTTGCAGCTGTTGTAATAACCGCCTACCCACAGCGTGCTGTCGGTATATGGTGCCACGCCGCCTGCTCCGAGCGTATGTGCCACTTTGTAACAGTCAATGCCTTGCCCGTTGTCAACATGATAATGGATTCCTTTTTCGAGGTCGTCTTTATAAAATTTGTTCACAATCAGTTCCTCGGTGCGTTTGAGCCAAATATCCACACCGTTGCTTGGGTTTTCGGGTGCAAGCGCGGGTCCGTACATGCGGAAAGCAATGCGGTCGTTTTCCCATGCAAAATCGTCTTTGCGCTCTGGCACTTGACGGGCAAAGGTTTTTACGGTAAAACTGTCCGGTTCGCCCACCATTACTCGGTATATTGCCGAATCATTAGCTGCTACCTGTGCGGGGAAAATCACCATTTTTCCATCGCTCAAAATCTGATAAGGTACCTGTTTGTTGTCGGCATTGAGAATGATGATTTTTTTATCTTCCGTCAAACCTAATTTTTGTTCTACCGAGCAGAGGCAAAATTGTACCATTTCATTGTTTCGGTCGAGGTTTAAACGGTTTACTACGGTAATTTCTACCGATTTTTTACACGATGCAAATAATAACACCGTGAGAAAGATTAAAAGGATTTTTTTCATCTGTTTAAATTTTAATATCTCGTCATGACCATGTTATAATTGATTATTTTGGTTGTTTACCGATATACGCCAAAATTCCGCCATCGACATATAATATATGTCCGTTTACGAAATCGGATGCCGGTGAGGCAAGGAATACCGCAGGTCCTTCCAAATCTTCGGGAGTTCCCCAGCGTGCAGCGGGGGTTTTGGCAATGATAAACTGGTCGAAAGGATGACGCGAACCATCGGGTTGCGTTTCGCGCAAGGGTGCGGTTTGCGGTGTAGCAATATAGCCGGGACCGATACCGTTGCATTGAATGTTGAATTCGCCGTATTCGGAAGCAATATTTTTGGTCAGCATTTTCAACCCGCCTTTGGCTGCAGCGTAGGCACTTACGGTTTCTCTGCCGAGTTCGCTCATCATGGAGCAAATATTGATGATTTTTCCACCGCCTTTTTTAATCATGGCAGGGATTACGGCTTTTGCCATAATAAAAGGTGCATTAAGGTCGATATCAACCACTTGTCGGAAATCGGCTGCACTCATTTCGTGCATTGGAATGCGTTTGATGATGCCTGCGTTATTTACCAAAATATCAACCGTGCCTACTTCGGCTTCGATTTGTTTTATCATTGCGGTTACGCCGTCTTCGTCCGTAACATCGCATAAATAGCCTTTGGCTTCGATTCCTGCTTCCTTATAAGCGGCTAAACCTTTGTTTAGTGCTTCTTCATGGCGGTCGTTAAACACGATTTTTGCTCCTGCTTTAGCCAACGCCGAAGCAATGGCAAAGCCAATTCCGTAGGACGCTCCCGTAACGAGAGCTACTTTTCCTGTTAATGAAAAATTTGTCATAGTTTAAGATGTTTTATTTACTGTTGTTATATTAAAAATCGGATAGCAACAACACGGATTTACCCGAAAAATTCCGCATAAATCCGTGTTTGTTTGTGGCTTATTTTACTTTAAATCTGTGATTGCAAAGAAATCCTGGTCGCCATAATCCAAGTTTTCGCCGCCCATACCCCAAATAAATGTGTAATTATGTGTAGCGGCAGCCGAGTGGATCGACCATTCGGGCGAGAGTACTGCCATGTCTTTTTGCATAAAAATATGGCGTGTTTCATGCGGTTCGCCCATAAAGTGGCAAATGGTTTGGTCGGCAGGAATATCGAAATAAAAATATGCTTCCATGCGGCGGCTGTGGATGTGTGCCGGCATGGTGTTCCAAATACTGCCCGGTTCGAGCTCGGTCATACCCATTTGAATTTGGCAGGTAGGCAGCACTTGGTTTACAATCATTTTGTTTACCGTGCGGTGGTTGGCAGTTTCGAGTGCGCCCATTTCAACTTGCAGATTTGGGTCTACGCTTTTGATAAGTTCTTTTGTAACTTTTTTGCAAGGATACGAAGCGTGTGCGGTTGCCGAATTGAAGTAAAATTTGGCAGGTTTTGAGCTGTCTTTGCTTTCGAAAACGACATCACGGTCGCCTGAGCCGATGTAGAGAGCTTCTTTAAATGCGAGTTCGAATTTCTCGTTGCCAACGGTGATAATGCCTTCGCCTTCGCCTACATTGAAAATACCGATTTCGCGACGGGTGGTAAAATATTTCGCTTTCAGCGGTTCGATGGCTTCGAGTTTCAATGCTTCTTTTACGGGCATTGCGCCGCCTACAATGAGGCGGTCGTACATAGAATATACCATATTTACTTCATCGGCTGTAAATACTTTTTCGATTAAAAAATCTTTGCGCAAACGAGTTGTATCGTAGCTTTTTGCGTCGTCGGGGTGCGCTGCGTAGCGCAGTTCGTAATTGGTTTTCATCTTGTTTAATTTGTTTATAAAGTTTATAATTTTAGTTTATTATTCTTCAATTTCAAATACTGCCAACGGAGCCATTCTTGCGCGCACAAGAGTGAGTTTGTTTCCGCTGGCGTAGTAGCTGTCGGCGGTGTTGAGCACTTGTTTTAGTTCTTCTTCAACCGTGTTGTTCAGGCAGAGTTTCAGGGTAGTTACTACATTGGTAAATCGTATGCGGTTGCCTGCCGATTGTTCAATGTTGCCGTTCACGCTGTTGCAACTCAGGTTTCCGCTAAAGGATTTGCCGTCGGGAGCAATACTGATGTATGCCGTTTGTGTTACGGCATTGCCGCGAAGTTCTTTCAATATATAGCGTTTGCCTGTTACGAGTTTGTTTTCTTGCGCCGGTTCTGTTTGCGTGGTTTCAACGGCTTTTGTTTCGGAGGCTGTTTTGTTGCTTTTGCAGGCATTAAAATTCAGGGCGAGAAGCAGAATGCCGGTAGATAGCAGGATTTTTTTTGTCATAATTTTTAGAATTTTAGTTCAAACCATAGGGCGTGAAATATTAATATAGACGCTGTAAACATAAAGCAAGTAGTAAAGAGTTGTATCTTCGAATGATTTTTATAAAAAGCTTTTTGTTAACTAATTTATGCGTATTAAAAACCGTCCAAAGGTAGTCAAAAGTTCCAAGTATTGATAAATGGCATTAAAAATAATGGTCAAATAATCCTTTTTGTCGATAATTTTATTGTTTTACTATAATTTATTTTAGTTAATATATAAATCTTTATTGTTTTACTTAATATAATTATCAATATAATTAAATTTAATATGATAGATATTAATTATTTTTTATTAGAAGTAAAATAAATTTTAGTAGTAATAAAAATAATTTTAGTAGAAACTAATTTTATTTTAGTGGAAATTAAATTTATTATAGTAATAATGAATATTATTTTATTTATACTAAAAATAAAGTTACTAACTATATATTTAAAGGGGCATGTACAGCATTTCAACTGTATAAAATTCGATTTATTGCACATTTTAGTCCTTTTTGTGCTATCTTTGGCGGGTTAAAATGATGCAGATATGAGTTTAGTATCTCGTTTTCTCCGTTATGTTTCGTTTGCTACCGCTTCGAGTACGCAAACAGGCGCCGTGCCAAGTACCGAGGGGCAGTTGCTGTTTGCCCGTGCTTTGGCTGACGAGCTGCGCGCCATTGGTTTGAGTGAAGTGGAGCTCGACCGTAACGGTTATCTTATGGCTACTTTGCCTGCAAATTCTGCTGCTGCTTTACCCGTAATAGGTTTTATTGCGCATTTGGATACCAGTCCCGATGCGAGCGGAGAGAATGTGCAGCCCCGTGTGGTGACGAATTACGATGGTGCGGATATTGTGCTCAACGCTGAGGAAAACATCGTTTTATCGGTAACGGATTTTCCCGAATTAACGAATTATGTGGGGCAGGATATTGTTGTTGCCAACGGTAAAACGCTGCTCGGTGCCGATGATAAGGCGGGTATTGCCGAAATTGTGTCGGCTATGGAATATTTTATTGCGCACCCCGAAATTGTGCATGGAAAAATTCGTATTGCTTTTACGCCCGATGAGGAGATAGGGCAGGGGGCTGCGCATTTTGATGTGGAGAAATTTGCTGCCGATTGGGCTTATACGGTCGACGGTGGCGCGATTGGCGAGTTGGAATACGAGAATTTCAACGCTGCCGAGGCTACTGTTCGTATTAAGGGTAGAAATATTCATCCGGGTTATGCGAAGGGAAAAATGATAAATTCGCTGCTTGTGGCAAATCGTTTTATTGCGCAGTTGCCTGCTGCCGAAACTCCCGAAAACACCGATGGGCGCGAGGGTTTTTTTCATCTTACGGAAATGAACGGTACGGTGGAGGAAACGGTTTTGCAAATTATTATTCGCGACCACGGTTCGGAGCGATTTGAACAGCGCAAACAGCTGTTGCGCGATATTGCAAAACGAATTGGCGATTCTATAATCAGTGTTGAAATACGCGACCAGTACCGGAATATGCGCGAAAAAATAGAACCGGTGATGTACATTGTGGAACTTGCCGAGCAGGCTATGCGCGAGGTAGGAGTGGAGCCGCTGGTAAAACCAATTCGCGGAGGTACCGATGGCGCGCAGTTGTCGTTTAAAGGCTTGCCTTGCCCGAATATTTTTGCCGGCGGGCATAATTTTCACGGGCGATACGAATTTGTTCCCGTGCAATCGATGCAAAAGGCTATGGAAGTAATTATTAGAATTGTAGAAAATAATGCTCAGATTGATTAGTATTAAATAATATATTGTTACTGAGTTTATTTACATCTTGCTTTGTATTTCGCAATGACGAATATGCCTCAAACGGATAGTTCCGTTACTATTTGAAATATGAAACTTTAAAATATTTTTATGCAAAAGGTTACTCGAATTTTTGACATTATTCCTTATTATTTGGAGAATAAAACGGAGGAATATACTGCTTTTGGTTATAAACGAAACGGTGAATGGCAACGGCTTAGTATTCGCGAATATGCCGAAAAGGTGAACAATATCAGCTATGGTTTTTTGAAGCTCGGTATAGAGCCGGGCGACAAAATTGCTATTATCAGTGGTAGTCGTCCCGAATGGAATATCCTCGACATGGCTGCACTGCAAATCGGAGCTGTTTCGGTGCCGATTTATCCTACAATCAGTCAGGAAGATTATCGCTATATACTTAATCATGCCGAAATAAAACTGATTTTTATCGAGGGTAAAGAATTGCGTACCAAAATCGAACCGGTGTTGCCCGATGTACCTTCTATCGAGCATATTTATACTTTTATCGACCAGGAAGTGTATTCGTATTTTGCTAAGCTGGAAGAGTTGGGAGAAAAAAATCCTGAGCCTGAAAAACTTGAAAAACTCAAAGCTGCCGTGTCGGAGCATGATATGGCTACGATTATTTATACTTCGGGCACTACCGATACGCCGAAGGGAGTAATGCTTTCGCACGCTAATTTTTTGAACAATGTAAAAAATGTGGTCGATATTTTGTCTGATTCTACGGAGCGTGCGCTCAGTTTTCTACCCCTGTGTCATGTTTACGAGCGAATGCTGGTGTATTTGTATCAATATGCGCATGTTTCGGTTTATTATGCCGAAAATTTGGGAACTATTGCCGATAATATCAAGGAGATAGACCCTCATGTTATGACTTGCGTGCCTCGTGTGCTCGAAAAAATTTACGACAAGCTTTATGTGGCAGGTTCAAAATTGTCTTTCGTTCGGCAGTGGATGTATTATTGGGCGTTCGACCTTGCCAAGCGTTTCCGGTTGGAAGGCAACGGTTCTTTGTACAACATGCGTCACCGGATAGCCGACAAACTTGTTTACCGTAAATGGCGCGAAGCTATGGGCGGTCATTTTGATATTGTAGTGTCGGGCGGAAGTGCCATACAGCCACACATGGCATCGTTTTTCTCGGCTATCGGCATGCCGGTATTCGAGGGTTACGGTTTGACGGAAACTTCGCCTGTGATAGCCGTTAGTCGCAAGGGGCAACGCAAGGCGGGAACCGTTGGTCCGGCATTGCCCGGCATTGAAGTGAAAATTGACGAGAATAACGAAATCTGCTGCCGCGGACATAATGTGATGTTGGGTTACTACAAAGCTCCCGAACTTACAGCCGAAGTGATAGATGAAGCCGGGTTTTTTCATACCGGCGACACCGGAATTCTTACTCAGGAAGGGTTTCTGAAAATAACCGGAAGGTTGAAAAGTATTTTTAAAACTTCGTTTGGGAAATACATCAATCCGCAAAAGATTGAGGAAAAATATTGCGAATCGCCGTTTATCGAAAATATGGTGGTATTGGGTGAAAATCAAAAATTTGCCGCTGCTATTATTCTTCCCGATTTCAATTTTTTACCGGGTTGGGCAAAACGCCATAATATTAAATATACTACCGACAGCGAAATGGTGAAGCATCCCGAAATTGATAAACGCTTTCGCAAGGAAATAAAAAAATACAACAATTATTTCGGCGACTGGGAGCAGATTAAAAAATTCGAGTTGGTAGCCGACGAATGGTCGCAAGCTACGGGGGTACTAACTCCGACACAGAAAGTGAAACGCCGTGTGATACAGGAACGATACGCCGAAATTATCGAAAAACTGTTTGCATGATTTTGATTTTGAAAAACGCATGAAAATATTTTAAGCTTATGTTTTCGAAAAAGATAGAAATAAAGCGGTATTTATTCTCCGAAAATTCTCATTCACCTTCGCTTGTAGATGTAGTGGGAGAGGAAATGCTGGGAAAAATTATCGATTTCTGCTTTATTGCCAATCCTTATTATCCCGACCGAAAGCTTTTAAAAGATTTGCAACGCAAATTGCCTTTGCTGATTAAATCTTATCCGTCGAGCAATCCGTCCGTTGCGCAGGAAAAACTTGCTTCTGTGCTCCATGTGGCTCCCGATAGTTTGATTATAGGCAACGGTGCTACCGAATTGATAAGCATAATTTTAAACAATTTGATTGAGGAAATAGCAATTCCAATACCTACTTTTGGCGAATATATCGAAAAAGTACGCCAACAAGATTTTGCTAAACTTTATCAGCTTCCACCCGAAAAAGATTATCAACTCGATTTGCAGGATTACGCTTCGTGGATTGAGAAAAATAATATTTCGGCAGCACTTGTTATCAATCCGGGTAACCCTACGGGGCAGTTACTCCCATTGTCGGAAATGAAAGAATTTTTGCGGCGTATGGAGCATTTGCGTATGGTGATTGTGGACGAATCGTTTATCGATTTTGCCGACAAAGATATACCGAGCCTGTTGCCTTATATCGATGAATTTCCTAACCTGATGTTGTTGCGCAGCATGAGTAAACATTGTGGTGTGCCCGGTTTACGATTGGGTTACTGTTGCTCGGCGAATGCCGGATTTCTTGCCGAAATACGCCGGCATATTCCTTCGTGGAACATTAATACGCTTGCGGAATATTTTCTTTCGCAACTCAAACGGAGCGATTCTGTTTATCACCATGCTCGCCTGCGGGTGATAGCCGATGCGCGTTGTCTTTATAACGAGCTGCGTAAAATCGACGGTATTTATGTGTATCCTACCGGTAGCAATTTTGTGATGATAAAGCTACTTTTTGGAATGAAAGCAGCCGAATTACAACAAATTTTACTCGAAGAATATTACGCTTATGTGCGCGATTGCAGTAATAAAACAGGGCTTGATATTTACCACATTCGCGTTGCTTCACAGGGATGGAAAAAGGATAAGAAGTTGATTGATGCGTTGAGGAAGATTATTCGGAATTATTCCGATACGAATCGGTAAACCGCCACTTTGCCTGCTTCCAGATAACGGTCGGAGGCAAACCAGCCTGTTTTTGTTTCTTCGTCTATCACCATCAAGTAATCATTGAAAGGTGAATTGAAAGGCATGCCTACATTTTCGGGCAATAAAAATTTACTCTCCATGCTGAAAGACGACACAAAAATATCAAAACCTCCGATGGATCCTTCGCCGTCGGAACAGAAATAAAGAGTAATACCATCGGGCATAAAAAATGGGAAATTCTCGTTTGCATCGCTGTTTATGTCGCCGGCTACGGCACGCTTTTCGTCCCAACCTCCAAATAATTTTTCGCGAATAAAAATATCGCTTTGTCCGTTTATGGTATCGGTGGTAATTTGCCGGTTCCGCCGCTGATTTTCAAATCCGATGAGCGGTAAACTGTCTGCGGTGAAGCCTGTTAAGAAAATTCTCCCCGCATCGTCGGAAATTTTATAATAATTGAAAAAATATTTTTTATCTACAATTATACTATCTATTATTTGTATCGATTTTGCAGTTGAAAGCATTATGGTAGCCTTCTCTACTCGCCGGATTTGCGCTTCACAGTCGATTCCTGCTTCGCTGGCTTTTTGATACAGTTCGCCTGCCTCGACAAACCGACCGGTAAAATATGCCTCATCGCCAAGCATAACAAGAGCCGCAGAGTTCGGCTTTCTATCCGTTCCCTGCGGTCGTTGTGCTTTGGCTTCTGTTATCGAAAAAATAAACAAAAGAGTTGCAAATAATTGATATTTCATCATCATCGTTTAAACAAACCTTTCAATGCATCTTTACCGCTTTCTTTCAAGTCTTTACCGGCTTGTTTCAGTTCGTTGCCCACATTTTCTTTCAATTCTTCTTTTGCATTTTCCGTTGCTTCGTTGAGCTGTTCCTTAGCGGCAGTTTTAACCTCGCCGAGTTTCTCGTTTGCCTTGGTTTTGAGTGTGTTTACTGCTTCGTTCACAAGTTCCTTGGTTTGAAGGCTCACTTTCGGACTGCTGAATGTACCGCCGATTTTCAAGCCAAGTTTGTTAAGTTTCACTACGCTTGCTTCGGGCGTTGGCACATCGGCATGCAGCGTATAATCAATAGTCTGGTCGATTCCCGTAGAACCGTTGTCGACATTGATTTTAGTATCGGCTACTGCAAAGCTGAACGGAGAAGTATAAACGCGACCGTTTTTCACTTCAAAAGGTATTGCCACCTTGTTGATGTGCGGATTTTTAAATTCATCTTTACGCAGTACAGTAGCAATGGTGTTCATCACTTTTACATTGCTGATACTCAAATCATTGGAGCTTAATACGCCTTTTGCCGAAAGAGTATTCATCACAGGCATCATATTGTCTCCTAGGCGGGTTTGCAACGACATATCAGTCGAGAATTTACCCGTAGTATTTTGGAAAATCGGCGCAAGTTTTTGCACTGTAGCCACTTGTTTGTACACTTCGGCAAACACCACATTATTGATTTTCAGATTCATGTTCACATCGGGGCTTTTTGCGTCTTGCGTGTTGTATGTGCCGTTCAACGCCATTGTTCCACCCATGGCAGCCATCGACAGGTTTTTGAAAATCAGTTTGGAATCAATGATTTGTAAATTTCCTTGTGCATTTGAGATTTTAATATTGTCGTAGTCAATCTCTTTGAACGATGAATTGAGCGTGAAGTTCAAATTGTTAGGAATCAATACCACAGTCATTGCCGAAGTATCGGTAGCTTCCGGAGCAGCAGGGTCGGAAGCTGCCATGAAATCGCTCACATTCAGGTATTGTGATGAGGTGTTAAGCGTGCCTTTCAGTGTTTGATTTTTCAATACAAATGGAATAAAATTTGTTAAACTTCCATTTGCCGCAAGGTCGCTTTTACCTACTTTTATTTGCAATGCCGGCAACGAAACCGTTTTCGGATTGAAAAGCAGCGAGGCTTTTTTGATTTCCAACGCATTGGGCAAGGCTGTTGTTTTGAGTATCATGTCTGCCAAGTTGAGTTTTCCGGTGAAGAAGAATTTTTCGTATTGCTGTTTTTCGTAATACGACATTTTTCCTTTCAAACTAAGGTCGGCATCAAGCACACCCGACAATTCGCCGATAGAATCCATCGGATACACATCTTTTACCATGCCGAGATTGATTATACCCTTTGCGGCGAAAGTTAAATCAGGGTCGCTCATAGGTGTTGCTACGCTTAGCGAACCGCTGAACGGATTGCCGCCGAGCACAAACGAAAACGGCGCAACATTCACCTTCGTATTGTCGAGCGAACCGCCCGGATTGTCAACCTTTGCGGTAATGTTGATGTTGTCTACCGATTTTGGCAGTGCAGGATATTTGAACCACGCATCGCTCACCTCCAAATTTACATGGAAAGCCGGGAAAGTAGTTTCGTTGTAAATACCTTTGGCAAAAGCATCTAAACGAACTTTCCCTTTGGTTTGAATATCGGAAAAATCCTTGCTGTAAATGGCGGGAACAAGCGAAAGAATATCCTTGAACTGTGTGTCGGGAGCACCGAGTTTTAAATCCATATCGTAGCCGCCGTTTTCCAGCATTTGAAACCAACCGTCGAGATTAAGTACAATAGCGTTTAAGCTGGTATGTACGCCTTTGACAGTGAATTTCATATTTTTCAAATCGGCATCAATATCGCCTTCGAGTTTGAATTCGGCATTGTTCAAATAAGGTACATTTTGCATGCGGAAAGTCATGCCTTTGAGTGAGTTTGTGGTGGCAAGCACGGTGCTTTCGGCTGTCAAGTCGCCCGAGAGAGTGTGATTCAAATCGTTTATTGCAAACGACATATTGGCTTGCTCATCGTTGTAACGGATATGCGCATTGGAGATTTCAAATTTTTTGAGCGAAAGTTTGAAATTTGTTTGCGCAGTGTCTGTTTTTTCCACGGCAGCGGTATCGGGTTTGGTTATGTCCCAGTTTGCCTTTCCGTTGGGTAATACATGGGCATAAACATTGGGTTTGGTCAATTCAATTTTTTTCACGATATAACCCGTGTCGCCAAAAAAACTTTTAATGTCCACCACGATATAGGCTCCTTGTACCGAAACGAGTGTATCTTTCGCAAATTCGTCTTTACCCACGATGAGCAAATTTTCCAGCTTGATGCTGGCATTTGGGAAACTGCGGATAAAACTGATATTCACATCTTCAAGTTCGATGGTTGCGTTGAGTTGTTTGTTTGCCTCATTGAGTACAAGTTGTTTGATTTCGTCTTTAAACAGCAGCGGAGCTGTGAGTAATACAGCAAAAATCGCTACAATAACGATGCCTGTGATTAATAATACTTTTTTCATACTTTTATGTTTTTAAATGTTAGATTTCATTTTTTTAAATAATAAATAAACCGAACAAAAGTACAAATTATCTTTTTTCTTTTGCAAATAGAAAGCTATAATTTTATGCGAAAATTTTATTTACTACATTTGTCGCCGAACAATTAAGAGGAAAAGAAATGTCGCGACGACGCAGGAAGAAATCTCAAAACCGTCCCATTTTCACCATACTTGGCGTGCTGGTATTGATAGTTTCGCTGGGTTTGATGTGGAAAATATATCCCCACGACAAACTCGTTTTTGCGTTGGTTTTTTTATCCACTGCGGCTGGCTTGGTACTGGAAACAAGCCGTTTGTATGGTTTTCGGGCTGCATTTAATGTAAGTGCCTGGGCAATGCTTGGCAGCTATTGGGCATATCTTCCGGGGAAACGCGAACAGATATATGATTTGCAAATGCACATTGAATTTCAGCCCTTTGCTTTTATTGCATGGTTTTTGTTCATTGTGGTTGTTATTAGCCGCGTAGCCGAAGACCGCAAACTCACTCCGCCGTTGCACGAAGGGCTTTCGCTTATGCAGAGCATTGCTTTTGTATATTTGCTTGTGGCAACGGAATTTTATCGTACAGATAATCTTTTCCTGCAAATAGTGTTGGGTGTGGCGGTTTTATTGTTAGTGTTTGCGCTTCTCAATGCCTTTTTGCCTATTGTGTTAAGCAAATGGATACGCTTTGTACTCAGCTTGTGGAGCGTGCTGATGATGAGCGTGTTTGCGCTTTACAATCTTTGGCTGACCGCCTTGGAAGATCAAAGTCTTTATTGTTATTCGGGCGATGTTTCCGACTTGCTTATCCTGGTGTTGCGTTTCTTTTTGTTGGGAATTTCGGCTCTCTACATTGCTATGAATATTTATTTGATATTCGACTTTTTGCCCGAAAGAGGAGAATCGGGATATTTCCGTCGCATTGCCAAGCTATATACCGAGTATGCCAACCGTTTCGTGGCAGAGCAGTTGCCGTTTAAATTTGCATTGCCTGTTTTCGTATGTGTTTTGGGATTGTTTGCAGCCAATTACTACTTTTCGATTTTGCCTGTTCCAACGGCTATCTGGCTGGTGATGTTTGTTTTGCCTTTGCTTGTTTCGGTAATTATGTTTTCCGTACGAAGATAAATTTTCGTTGATGCAGGAAACGCGATATATTTATCCTGCAAAATATCGTATCTTTGCCAAATTGTAAAAAAAAAATATAATCCTATGGCATTTTTTAATTTTTTCTCGAAAGAAAAGAAAGAAACATTAGATAAAGGACTGGAAAAAACCAAACAAAGCGTTTTCTCCAAAATTGCCCGTGTAGTAGCCGGAAAAACGAAGGTGGACGACGAGGTATTGGATAACTTGGAAGAAATCCTTATAACATCGGATGTAGGTGTTGAAACCACATTGAAAATCATTCAGCGTATCGAACGCCGTGTGTCGAAAGAAGGATATATGGGTACAAACGAGTTAAACACCATTTTGAAAGACGAAATTGCCTCGCTGCTCACTGAAAACAATGCGGCTGAAGTAGCCGATTTTTCGGAAGAATTGCCTGCAAAACCTTATGTAATTATGGTTGTAGGTGTAAATGGCGTGGGTAAAACGACGACTATCGGCAAACTTGCCAAGCAATACAGCAAAGCGGGAAAGAAAGTATATTTGGGTGCTGCGGATACTTTCCGCGCGGCAGCAACCGAACAGCTTGTTATCTGGGGCGAGCGGGTAGGAGTGCCTGTTATCAAGCAGCAACAAGGGGCAGACCCCGCTTCGGTAGCTTTTGATACGCTGAGTGCTGCAAAGGCTGCCAATGCCGATGTGGTGATTATCGATACCGCAGGCAGGCTGCATAACAAAATAAACCTGATGAACGAGCTGACTAAAATCAAAACTGTGATGCAAAAAGTGATTCCCGATGCGCCGCACGATGTAATGCTGGTACTCGATGGTTCTACAGGGCAAAACGCTTTTGAGCAGGCAAAACAATTTACCAAAGCCACCGAAGTAAAATCGCTCGCCATTACCAAATTGGACGGTACGGCAAAGGGCGGTGTGGTTATCGGTATCAGCGACCAGTTCAAAATCCCTGTGCGCTACATCGGCTTAGGCGAGGGTATTGACGATTTGCAGGTATTTAATAAAGAGGCTTTTGTAGAGAGTTTGTTTGGGTAAGCGGTTATCGTCATTGCGGGCTTGATTCGGAATCGCAGAATAACAATATGAAAAGTTACAATCAACTTAATTGCATAAAAAATCAATACACCCACTTAATCACGCTGCCGCGAGTTTGTTCGTCGATTAAATCCATACCGACATAGCTGCGCGATAGTTTATACATATCAATATCCGTGTCCATCAATGTGTTTTCGTAAATAGACGAAGGGGTGGAAAGGAAAAAACGGTCGGTGTAGAGCGAGCCGTGAATGCTCCCCTTTATTTCGGTGTAGCCGTTGCTATATACCTGTCCTTTTACAACCGAACCATCGTCCAATTTCAGCATTGGCTGCTTGTCGGGCTCTGCCGATTTGCGATACATAAACGCCATACCACAAACATTTGTTTTTTCGCCAATACTGATAGCGGGAGCTTTTGATATTTGTCCTTGCGAAATAACACCAACTGCCGAAGGATATTTCAAATTACAGTTATCACCAATGGCGATGGAGTCGCGGGCAAGCAGCTGCAATTTGCCTGCAAACTGATTTTCGACTCTGATATAAGGTGCTACGCACAACACATCGTTCAGTTGGTTGTTGTTGCCGATTTGTATTTCTTTTTCGGAAATTACGATGATTTTTCCCTGCAAAAACCTGTAATTCAACGCAATGGAGTAGGGCGAATAGAGCACTACGACCGAATCGAGAAAAGAAACCGTTAGCGAATCGCCCAACATTTCCTCGAAAGGAATCACTTTGGTAGAATTATTGATATATTTATCTAAAAAATAATCGGTATTCAGGCGGGCAATGCGTTCGCTCAGGGGTGGCAGCACGCGGTTGGTTTTATGAATTTCGTTGTCGGAAATGCGCCGACCGGTAAAGGTTTTACCTTCGATATGCGCCTGCTTGAAACCTGCTTCGGGTAAAAAACTGTTGCCTTTGATATTCACATTGCCGACAACAGACACAGGCTTTCCGTGGTCGGACACAAAAAAGGCAACATTGGTGGAGTCGTATTTGTAATTGCCCGCAATTACGGAGCGTTTCACTTTCAGCTGTTGGTGAAATGCCGTTACGGTAAACAAATCGAAAACGCCCCAGGGCTCTTTTTCCATTTTTACAGAATCTGCCGCTTCGTTGTAGAGCGAAATAATCGTTTCCCCTCCCTCTTCAATCATATCGGGATTGACCAGCAACAAATTGATAGCAGACGAGGCATTTGCGTTTAGCCTGTCCAGCAGGATTATCCGATTGTAAAAACGGTTGTTGTAGTGTGCGGCTAAAATAAGCGTACTGCTCAAAATAATGATAATTGCCGAAATAAAAACGGCAAACGGCAGGGCGTAGCCTTTTAGTTTTGCGCGAAGCATAAGTTTATGATTCAACTTTTTTGCCCTTAAATATTTTCCGGTAAAACGGCTCCTTTTTTTCTTTCGCAGTATTGTCGTTTGTTTTCTTTTCTTTTTTTATCAGCTTGAATTTCTTTTCCTTTTTTGGTTTTTCTTCTTTTGCTTCCGATATTTTCTTTTCTTTTTTTGGCACTGCCTCGCCGTTTTTGTATTTTATCGGAGCTTGCTTTCGCCCATCAATATAGGCAATGCTTTTACCGTGTTTTTGGTCATTTTTAAATCGACATTTTTCTACGATATTGCCCGATATGTCGTAAAAAAAAGCTTGCCCCTGTTTTTTGCCGCTTTTGTAGGCAACGACAGAACTAAGATTTCCGTTTTCGTGCCACTCGTACCAGTTGCCAACTCGTAGACCGTGCTCGTAATTCCCCTTGACTGCCAACTGTTTGCTGTCGATAAAATATTGATTATAAACGCCGTGCAGCAATTTTCCGCTGTAATTTCCCTGCGTTGTATTAACCGTGTTGTTGATATACCAAGTGTAGAATTTATCCTTGTTTGGCTTTATTTTTGCAGGCGCCACAGCCAACACAACAATATTGTATTTGTACAACGAATCGGCTAATTGAAAATGATGATATTTTTTTCGTTCCTCAAAATTTTTCCTGTAATTTTGAGTATTTGCCGTCGCTGTGCCAACCGCCAATAGCAAACACAAAAAGACGATGTGTTTATTTTTTTCGAATAGTTTTGTACTGTTTTTCATAACTCACGATGATTGAATCGTTATATACTTGCTCTAATTTAATATTATCGACCGTTTCGCCTGTTTGCACGAATTTCGATTTACCGTTGATATTGATAATTGCCAACGCCTTGCCCCGACTGATATGTTTCACAATGCCCTCGTATCGCAAAGCAGGGAAAACGACCGTTTTTTCTACCGTTTTTGGCGCGGGTTTCGGCTCTTGCGATTTGGGCATTTCGCTGCCGGTTTGTCTTTGCACAGTTGTGTTTGCCACATTTTTCAAAAAAGGATCTTGATAATTCAGTTGCAAATCGAATGTGTCCTGCGCGATTTGGGTTGTCGTTTTTATTTTTTCGGTTTGCGACAAAAAAACGCCGTTTTCTTCGTCCGCAGTATAAAAGAAAATTTTGTAAACAATGATGCCCCAAATAAGCAACGCCAAAGGCAGAAGGATATATGTTATTTTCTTGTTTTTCACTCGGCGGGTGGTGGAGGGTCTGTAATATCATCTTGTGTGCTTTCTACCGAAAATGCAGCCGAAACGAATTCGGTTTGGCTGCTACCGTTGAGGGCTTTGACACGCCACTCGAAATCGCCTGCTTCGAGCGACAGGGTCAGTTTATTATCGGTAACAATCGTGTCCGCCAACAGGCGTTGTACCTGTCCAAACGACGGACTTACAACCTGAACATTGTATTCCAACGCGTCATCGAGTTTATCCCACCAAAAAACAACGCTCGCGGCAGAAAGCTTGGTGTTATTTGCCGGAGCTATGATGCTGACCTGCTCTTTTTCCAAATTTTTTTCTATCAAATCGTCGCAGCCGAAACTAATTGCCGTCAACATTAATGACAGCAATATTACGGAGGCTTTTTTTGCGTATTTCTTCATCGAGAGATTGAATTATTTTGAATTTATCTGTATGTTTTGAAAATAAATATGAGCGTATAAATACAGCTGTTTGCTGCGGATATCTTTGGCTTGTTTGAATTGAACCGATACAATTTTCCCTGTTTTGCGCCCTTGCTCGGCATTATGGATAAATTGAAGAATGTTTTTGAAATTGCCTTCCACCACCATTTTGTTGATGTATATCCGGTAATCCTGATACGACGAAATGTTCGTTTTGGGGAATTCAATCAGCATAAGGTTGTGTTTTTGCGAAAAATCGCTAACCTGTTCCAACAATGTTTGCTCCAAATCAAGCGGCTCTTTGTGTGCCACCAACTGTTCCATTTGTTTGAGTTGCATTTCTATCGAGGCAATTTGCTCGGGAGCATCTTTGAGTAATTCCATTTTGTGCAACAAATCGCGATGTTCGCCAATAACAGCCGTTGTGCGTTCGATTGCCAGCGAATAAACCGCTATTGCCGACAATCCCAATACTGCCAACAGCAGGAAATATTTGTGCCTGTAACTCAATCGCTTAAATAGCTGCATTTTTGTTGATTTTTCGGAAATTTTTTAATTTTTGCCTGCAAAAGTAAGTTTTTTATTCGATTAAATAAATTTCTTTCGCCATAAAAAAGCAAAAAAACAGGAAGATATTATTGTCTTATCAGTTTTGGGGAGGAAGATTGCGAGGTTAGATTTGCAGGCTCTTAAAATCCAATACTCGTACTTAATTTGAATATCGGTAAATACATTGCAATCAAAATAATTCCAACAAACAGCCCAATTATAACAATCATTAATGGTTCTAAAATGCTGCCGACCATTCCGGTTTGGTAATCAACATCGTCCATATATTGCGTTTTCAGGCGGTTAAAAATCGAGCCTAATTGATTCACTTCTTCGCCCACTTTTACAAGCGAAATCATTCGTTTGTCGTAAATCGGGAATGCCGACATACTCTCATGCAGTGTTTTTCCGTGCAGAATATCGTTTTCGATAACGGCGATTGATTTTTGCAGCGGATAAAATGTTATCATTTTCTTGATCAATCCCAGTGCTTGCAACAGCGGAATATGAGCATTGACCAGTAATGACATTGACAAACAAAAACGGGCTAAATACATTTTGCGTATCAATTCGCCGAAAAACGGAATACGCAGCATAGCCACCGCTTTCGTTTGCCGGTATTTTTCCTGTTTTTTGAGTAAAGAAAAAGCAATTATCAACACGGTTAAAATTATGATAATCAACATAATATGTTTTGAAATAAAATGAGAAATATTGATTATTGCTTTGGTGAGAGCGGGCAAGTCGTTGCCAAATCGGGAGAAAATATCCTCGAACATCGGCACAACAAATGTCATCATAAAAATAACGGCTAACACCGATGCCCCCAACACAAAAAGAGGATATGAAAATGCGCTTTTCATTTTCCGCCCCTGTTCTATTTTTTTTGTGTAATAACCGACCAAATCTTGCAAAACATCGCTTAAACAACCTGTTTCTTCGCCAATTTTGATGCTTTGATATTCGTACATCGAAAATTTTTCGGTTTGCCAAATTGCTTCGGATAAACTTGCTCCGCTCAATACTTTTTCTCTGATGCCGGTGTATATTTCTTTCTCGTTTTTTTGGTTTGTTTCTTCGCACATCAAGTCGAGTGTGCTGCGCAAATCAATGCCCGATGACAGCAGAATGGACAAGTCGTTATAAAAATTTACCTTTTTTTTATCGGTCATTTTTTTGCCGCCAAATGAAATATCTTTGCTCAGCAGTTCTGCAAACTTGCCTGTCCATTGACTTTTAGCTCCGGCTTGTTTTCTATCTTTGATTTGTGCTATTGATATGCTCATTGTTTTTTTCAGTTTAATGCTTCGAGTTCCATTTCCATTTCTGCCGAATATTCTTTTACAAATTTATAAGGCAAGGCTGTTCCGCCTTTATGCAATGTGAAATTTATTTCGTCAATCAATCCTGCGCTTTGTTCCTGCCTGTTGAAATACATTGCAACCTCTTGTTTATCAACAAAAAAAGTATCGTTACTTATTTCAGTTGTGCGGATAATCATTTCGTCGTCGAACAAATAATTATATTTTTTTGTCAAAATCAGCATTTGCAAATCGTTGTTGTAGTAGCTTATTTCCGATGCCCGATTGAAATCTTCCTGCATAATGGCATACAATTGATACAGTTGTTTGTAATCTTCGTTCAGGCTTTTGTAATGGAAAATTCGGTCGTATGAAAACCGAAACACCGAAAAAGATGCAGCAACTACCACCATACTTATTATCATTGTAACAAGTATATCAGGAAAACTGAATGCGGGCAAATTTTTCATTCTGCAATAATGATTTGTTTGTACGAAGCCAATTTTCGTTTGGTTTTATTAAATGTTTCGAGATGCAAAACTTTGAGTTCCGCATTGTCCCGGTAAGTTCCGATCGTTTTTGTAACAAATAATGCACTGTCAATCATTATTTCTTCGTCAAAATAACTGCGTTGCTGTTTGCTTTCTATGGCAATGCGTTTGGTTTCGGTAAAAGCTCGCAGTTTTTCGCCCCGCGCATCTGTTCGGAGAAGATTTATGTATATCATACCCGACAGCCAAAAACAAGCAAGTACAATAATCATCGCTACAACGGCTTCGATAAGGGTAAAAGAGGCTAAACGGACAGATTTTATAATCATTGCGGTGAGTTTTGATTTCAATTTACTTACTAACTGATTTTGAGCGCGCAAAGATAGTGAGAAAATAAAATATCGTCTTTTTTATTTAAAGAAAAAGACATATTTTTGCAAGCTCGAAAAAAGCGAATATAATATTATGTTAAAATCAAAGAAACGAATCCCCGCATTTTCCTTGACGGAATTACTTATAGTATTGGTTATTATCGGTATTTTGGTGCTGTTGGCACTTCCCAACTTGATGCCGCTTATCTCGAAAGCCAAAAGTACGGAGGCGCAATTACAGTTGGAGCACATACATACGCTCGAAAAAAGCCATTTTTATATGTATTCCAAGTATTCCAACGATTTGGACGAAATTGGCTTTGAGCAGGAAAAATTAGTTACGGAAGACGGGCGCGCCAATTATTTAATAGAAATTGTAGAGGCAGGAGTTACCACATTCAGGGCGAAAGCTACTGCAATTGTCGATTTCGACGGCGATGGCACATTCAATGTTTGGGAAATAGACCAGGACAAAAACCTGAAAGAAGTAACCAAAGATTGATGGAATTAGCATTAAATATGGTTATCGTTCTGCTGTTGGCAGCGTTAATTTATCAGGATTTTAAATCTCGCAGTGTGTTGTGGGTTATTTTTCCTGTTCTTATCATTTTCCAATTCTTTTTGAGTTACAAGTTGATAGGTTGGGACGAATTGTGGCGCAACACAGTGGTCAATTTGATGTTGCTGGCGTTGCAATTTTTGCTACTAACGCTTTATTTTTCGTTCCGCAATGCAAGGTGGACAAATATTATCAACAAATACATCGGTGCAGGCGATGTATTTTTCTTTGTATTTCTGAGTTTGGCATTTTCGCCCTTCAATTTTATTGCATTTTTTGTTGTTTCACTTTTGGCAATATTGATAATTTATTTTTTGATTGTGCGGAAAAATTTGAAAAAACATAAAATTCCTTTGTTGGGCGCAATGTCTATTGCCTATTTACCGGTATTGTGTGTCGAATATTTGAGTGATTTTAACAAATTTGACGATGTCATTTTGAATTTCTAATTTATGGAATACATTGAAATAACGCCCGACATACAGCATGTGATAACCAGCCAACAGGCATGGCACTATCGCATTGTGCCTAAAACGGCAAATGACAGCTGTATTGAACTCTACGCCGACAGCGATTATTTTCAAGCTCATTATAAGGACGAATTGGAAATGTTTTTCAACCAAAAGGTTGTTGTTCATTTACGCGATTCATCTATTATCAACCAAACTCTGGGGCGTTATTACCGCAAAACGGAAAATGCTCATACAGACAAAACAACTGCATTAACAGGCATTAAATCGGACGATTTTCTGACAACGCTAATCAGCGAGGCAAAGCGAATGCACTCCAGCGACATACATATTGAGGTGTACGAAGAACGATGTCGAATTCGCTTGCGTATAGACGGACGAATGTTGGAACGATACAGCATTGAGAAAGAGATTTATCCCGCATTGGTCAATAAAGTAAAAATAAAAGCGAACATTGACATTGCCGAAAAACGCCTGCCGCAAGACGGGCGCATTATTTTTAAGGAAGACGACAGTCAGTTTGACATTCGCGTGTCGGTATTGCCGACGCTCAACGGCGAGAAAATCGTATTGCGGCTTTTGAACAAGGATTCTGCCAATATTGATATTAATGTGTTGGGTTTTTCCGACGAGCAATTGAATATTTTTCTCGAAGCTATTAAAAAAACGCACGGCATTATTTTAATTAGCGGACCTACCGGCTCGGGAAAAACCACCACGCTTTATGCCACGCTAAAAGTATTGAACAGAGTGGAAACGAATATCCTCACCATTGAAGACCCTGTGGAATATACTTTGGAGGGAATTAATCAGGTGCAACTGCGCGAAGATATTGGTTTAACATTTGCCCGCGCATTGCGCACTTTTTTGCGCCAAGACCCCGATATTATTATGCTCGGCGAGATTCGCGACAACGAAACTGCGCAAATGGCTATTCGAGCCGCTTTGACGGGACACTTAGTGTTTTCGACCATACATACGAACTCGGCGTGGGGTATTATTTCCCGCTTGACGGATATGGGTTTGCCGCCGTTTTTGTTGGCAGATACGATTAATTTGTGTATGGCGCAACGCCTGATACGATTGCTTTGTCCGCATTGCAGGCAGGAAGAAAAATTTAATACCGGTTTGTTGCCTAAAAATTTTAAATCGAACAAAATGCCCGAAATACACCACATTGCCAAAGGTTGCGAAATGTGTTACTACACAGGCTATAAAGGGCGCAAGGCAATATACGAAATTGTGCCGATAGACAGCGAATTGGCAGAAAAAATAAAAAGCAACGAATACGACATCAATGCGCTGAAAACGGAACGAAATATTTTGTCGCTTTCCGATATTGCATTCAACGAATTTGCAGCGGGAAAAACCACATTGGAAGAAATTTATCCGATATTATTGAATAACAATTAAATACGCAAGCACTTTATGTAAACGCGAAAAAACAGTTATTCTTGCAGATACAAAAAATAAAAAGATGAAAAAGATATTTTCGATATTGACATTTCTAATCGTGATAGTAGGAACAACAACTGCGAATTCCTCTACCGATTTGTTTAGACAAGCATACGAAGAAATCAAAGATATGTTGGAGGGACGAAAAACTATCAGTTTCAAAAAAGCGGTTTTCCTCGTTGATAATGCCTATATGGGAGGCTTATTAAATTGGAATTGGTATGAGCAGGAAATTAAAAATAAACTACCTGTTTTCGACCAAATGATAAATTCGACAGGTTACGGCAGATATAGAACTTCCAAAAATTGGGCTATTCATACCTTTATGACCGACACGACAAAAAACACGAATGGTCTGCAATATTATCAATATGATTATGAAAATAATACAAATGACACAACAGGATTGGTGTATCATTTGCTCGAAACTCATTTGGGGAATTGCCGCAGCCTTCCCCTGCTATACAAAATATGGTGCGATGAATACGGCGCATCGGCATTTCTTGCAATTGCGCCAATGCACATATATGTGCAACAACAGGACGAAAATGGAATATGGTGGAATATTGAACTGACATCTTTCTACAAATACATGCCGAGCGAAGATTACATTGCAATATTTGGAATTACAGACGCTGCACGACAAAGCGGACTGTATATGAAACCACTTACCGAACGGGAAAACCTTATTCTTTGTCTCGAAGACCTGCTCAGGTATTATGTGATTCGTAAAGATATTGTTTGCGACCCATTTGTAGAAGAATTAACAGGAACAATTCTCAAATACCAACCTGTGTCGGAAGTGCAGTTAATGCGTTTTTCCTGCCTCAAACATAAATTGGATAATGAAATGAGGGAAAGGGGACTCTACCTGTTCTCTCAAATAGAAATGTATCCCGATTTGGTTGAAAAATGGAAAGAATTGGAGAAATTGGCTCGATATATTGATGGCATAGGTTATCGAAAAGTTAGCGAGGAACAGTATCAAGCGCTTGTCAATCAGAGCAAACAAAAAGCAGAAATATATTTTAAAAATAAACAATAATGAAAAAATTTATTTCAAATATCGTTTTAATTTTCGCTCTTTGTGGAGTAGCACAGGCGCAATATCCTTATTCGTCGCCTTACGATATGTTTAATTCCGAACAGGAAACAACAATGGTTAATGACACTATCGAAATGTGGATGTATCACTATGGAGATACATTAAGCATTTACGGAAAAATCGAATTTAATAAAGATAGCGATGTCACTATTTTCCATTCAAATAACGACAGCATATTGTTAAAACCCTTGATGGTTGTAAAATGGAATGTTGACCCACACGCAGGAAGTTATCCCGATTTAAGTCCTTACGCTTTTGTCGCAAATACACCTATAAGAGCAATTGACCCTGATGGAAGAGATATTTACATTTTGTTTGCCACTACCGGCAATCATCGTGGTAATGCAATGATATCAGCAGCAGCAAGAACCAGAGAAAGGAATATAAAGAATAATAATTCCTTTGACCCTTCAAAAGATAAAGTTGTTGTTTTGCGAGTTAAAGATATGGCTCAAATAAAAACTATGGTTGAACAAACTGTGGCAACATATAGTGCTAAGTATGGTAATACTAAGGAAGTTGGTGTTTATTCTCACGGTGGTTGGCAAGGACCAACAGGCTCTGTTCCACCAAGTCAAAATGCAGTAATGAACGAAGACGGAACATCAACCCAACAAATGACCCCGGAAGGTTGGGCTAAAATTGATTTTAACTGGGTTGATAACGGCGCAAGTTTTACGATGTATGGTTGCAATACAGGAAATGATATAAAAGGGAACGAATGGGTAGGTTCTTTTGCCCGTACTGTTTCTACTCTTCCAAATTTTGATAATGTACAGGTAGCAGGTCAATCAAGTTCGGCTTACCCGTCATTTTATCCGGCAATTAGAGAAACAAATGCACTAAGAAGCACCCCTAAACTACTCGAATTTTCCTTGTTTGACGAAATGAGTTTTAGTGTTGGAAATACCTATATGGTTGGAGGAAATGCCGGGGAAGGTTTAAAATCAACGCAATATATGAAAGGCTCTCCATCTGCAAATCCGTTGAATGTATATAAGAATGGGGAAAAGATAGGTAGTGGCTATCAATCACCATCATTGTCAAATCCACTAATCTACTGATATGAAAAGAAAATTTTTCTGGGCAGGACTATTAATTATAACCTTGATATTGGGTTATCGCACTTTATTTTGCAATAGAATAATAGCCATTGAAAACAATGGAGGTCCTACATACAAAGATAGAGACATTATGTTTTTTGGAACACCACCATTAAGTATTATAAATCCATTCAAAAAACAGCCTATTTTAGACGAAATAAAAAAATATTGCAATTCCGGCGAATTTGATAATTATTACAAATTATACAATCTCGAAAGAATAAGGCATATGAATTACAAACGTTATAAAGAATTATTACTTGCAAATGAAGTAAAAATTTCTGCAATAAGAGAAGAAAAAGGCAAAACATATATTTTAGTTGCAATAAAAGACCCTTTATCATGGGGAAATGATCCATATATAAAGTTAGTTTTTATTATGGATAAGAATAATAATGTGATAGGGTATTTTTGAAGAAAAATTCAATAAAAAAATGAAAACAAAAAAAAAGATTTTCTGGGCAGGACTATTAATTATAACCTTGATATTAGGCTATCGTACACTATTTTGCAATAGAATAATAGCCCTTGCAAATGAGGGAGATTTGAAGTATAAAGATATAGATATTACATATTTTGCGACACCACCATTCAGTATTATAAATCCATTCAGAAAACAATTCATTTTGGACGAAATAAAAAGATATTGTAATTCAACGGAATTTGAGAATTATTTACATATAGACTACAAGCACCGCAAAGAATTATTGCTTACAAATGAAGTAAAAATTTCTGCAATAAGAGAAGAAAAAGGCAAAACATATATTTTAGTTTCAATAAAAGACCCATTATCATGGGGAAATGATCCATATATAAAGTTAGTTTTTATTATGGATAAGAATAATAATGTGATAGGGTATTATTAATACGATGTAAAGCACGAATATACTCAAAATACATAAAAAACTTAGTGTCTTTGTGTTTAATATAAAAAATGTCAATTATATGAAAAATGAATCATTACTCATTACAGTTTTTTTCATTCTCTGTTCGTCGTTCCTGTTTGCTCAAAAACAGGAGGGGCAGGAGCGGTTTTTGCAAATCGAAAACAAGTTGAAATCCCTGACAGTGGAAGAGCCGGGTTTGGACGAACGAATCGAACTGTCGGTTTCGGACATTAATATTCAGGAATTTATCCGCGCCATTGCCAACACAAACAAGGTCAATATCAATATCGACCCTGCGCTTGATATGCGCATTACCAACAATTTCTCCAATGTTACGGTGTCGGCGGTTTTGCTTTTTTTGTGTAAACAATACGACTTGGATATAACATTTTTCGGCAATATCCTTTCGATTTCCAAATACCAACCTGTTGTTGTAGAAACGCTTCAAACAGCCCCGCCACCCAAGCCGTTGAATATCAAATACGATACATCGGCGCAAACTATTTTTATGGATTTATCGGGTGACAGTCTGCAAAAAGTAACTAAAGAAATAACCCGCCAAAGCGGAAAAAATATCGTTTTTCCTGCCGAAATAGCTGCTACACCGATTTCATTTTATGTAGAAAATGCGTCGATGGACAATGCGATTGATAAAATGGCTCTGGCAAACGGACTGATTTCCGAAATCTCGAAAGACGGTTTTTATATGCTGGAAAAACAGCAGGCGCAACAAACAGCAGCGGGCGGCAGTTCGGTAGCGGGTAAAAAAACGACCAAGCGCAGCAAAGACGATTATGAATTTAATATCAGCAATAATTTAATTTCGTTGCAAGCCCAAAATGTCGCTATTGCCGACATTATAAACGATATTTCGCGCGAATTGAAGGTAAATTATATTCTTTATTCCGAACTGAAAAGCAATATTACCTCGCAGCTGAGCAATGTAACATACGACCAACTGTTGGAAAGATTGCTGAACGGAACAACATACACGGTGTCGAAACAGGGAGATATTTATATGATTGGCGAGCGACAACTGGAAGGTTTTCGGCAGGTGAAAGTGGTGCAGTTGCAACATCGTTCGGCAGAAAAATTGAGCGAACATATCCCCAAGGAACTGCAAAAAGATGTTACGATAAAAGAATTTCCCGAGTTGAATGCCATCGTATTAAGTGGCTCAAAATTGATGATAGACGAGATTGAAACATTTTTGCGAAGCGTGGATAAAGTAGTGCCTGTGATTTTAATTGATGTCATTATTGTCAGTGCCAAGAAATTTTACACGGTGAACACAGGCATTACTGCCGGTTTGGGCGAAAGCCCTGCCGCGACTTCGTTTTTGTTCTCAAACAGCGGTATTCAAACAACATTGAATGCAAACTCGATAAACGATATCCTGTCGCGCCTGAATGGTTTTGGCTCAATTAATCTGGGCAAGGTAACGCCCAATTTTTATGCCTCGCTGAATGCGTTGGAAACGCAGGGCGTGCTCAAAGTGCACTCTACGCCGCAACTGGCAACACTCAATAGCCACGAGGCAAGCCTGATAATCGGTGAAACGGAATTTTACAAAGAAGTGCAAAATACGGTAATCGGTACCCAAAATCCGCAGAACATAGAGGCATATCAATACAAATCCATCAGTGCCAACCTGGCGATAAATATCAAACCGATGTTTTCGGGCGACGATCAGGTAACGCTCGAAATTAAAGTGGAACAATCGGGTTTCAAGAAAAACCGGGTACCCGATGCCCCTCCCGGATCGGATACCAAAAGTTTTAATTCCCTAATCAGAATTAAAAACGAAGAAATGGTACTGCTGGGCGGTTTGGAAGAAAAAACGAACTCGAACACCGGCTCGGGGCTGCCGTTACTGACGCGAATACCTATTATTAAATGGTTTTTCTCCAGCCGAGAAAAAGAAAAAAGCGACTCGAAACTCAATATTTTTATAAAACCAACCGTGTTGTTCTAACGCTGTGAATGTGCTCGAAAAAATAAAAAATACCCTCGACAGCGTAAAAAAAGTTTACGCCCTTGATGTGGAAATTACTGCGGGCGACAGCCTTCAATGTCGAGTTGTAGAGCTGACAAAGCGCGACGGCGCAATCCACTTTTCGCAGCTCGAAATCGGCGGCGATTCGTTGGACGCTGTTTGCGAAAAAATCCCCGGACAATCGCCTGTATGCCTCTTGCTGAACGGCAAAGGCATTATTTACCGCAAACTCGCGGTAAGCGAAACGGTGAGTGAACCGGATTTGATAAAAACGATAATCCCCAACGCCAAACCCGAGGAATTTTACCTGCAACAATACACGGTTGCGGTGCAAAACGACAAAAGAACAAAGCTGCTCGCGTTGGCTCGAAAATCGCCGGTAGATAAAATCCTTGCTGAATTTACCGCAAAATTCGATTTCGTTGTCGATGTTTCCATTTCGCCTTTTGAGATGGACAATTTGTTGCCTGTGCTTGCAGAAAATGAGATTTTTTACAAAAACTTTTTGCTGGAAATAAAGCAGCAAAAAATAGTCGATTTCAGCGCAGTAACTCCCGAAACGCAAACGATACATATTGGAGGCAACACCATTGATGCCGATTTGCTGCCTGCATTGGCGTTAGGTTTTACATTTTTACTTGATTATAAAAAAATGAATACGCCCATTTCGGACATCAACGAAAGGCGCAAAGAGTATATTTATAAGCAAAAAATAAAGCTCACGGGCAAGCTGTCTTTGATAGCCTTGTTTGTGTTGCTGCTGGTGAATTTTTTGGTTTTCGACCATTTTTATAAGCAAGTGCAGGCAGAACAGCAATCGGTTGCCAATCGCGAAGAAACGATTGACAAACTCAAAACGCTGAAAGAAGAATTTGCCTCAAAAAACCGCTTTTTACAGCAAAGCGGCTTGCTCGAACAAAACCGAGTTGCGTTTTATTTGGACAAACTGGCAGCCACAATCCCCCGCGACATTGCACTGACCGACCTGCAAATAAACCCCCTTGCGAATCCCAACAAAAAAGAGAATGTTGAGCTGATAAACAACCTGATACGCATCTCGGGAACAAGTAACAAAACTTCATCATTCAATGATTGGATAAAAATTTTGAAAACCGACACTGCATTCACCAATGTGGCTATTATTGCTTATGAGTATGATTTGAAAACGAATATTGCAGTGTTTACGGTAGAATTAGGATATTAAAAGAAAAAGCACAAGTAAAAAAATTATGCTAATCGAGGAAATAAAAGCCCGGTATATGGGCGATTGCGGGTCGAGCCCGCAATGACGATAGTTTTGCCTCGTAACCCATTTTCGTCATTCCGTGCTTGACACGGAATAATTAGACTATTTATTTTAAACAAAATGAAAAACCACATAGACTTCATCACCCTCGGCTGTTCTAAAAACCTCGTGGACAGCGAAAAAGTCATTCGTCAATTAGAGGCGAAAGGCTACACCGTTGCGCACGATTCGGATAATCCGCAGGGCGAAATAGCCATTATCAATACCTGCGGTTTTATCGGCGATGCCAAAGAAGAAAGCATCAATATGATATTGCAATTTGCGGAGAAAAAAAAACGCAAAAAATTGCACAAATTGCTTGTTATGGGGTGTCTTTCGGAACGATACAAAGATGATTTGCAAAAAGAAATCCCCGAAGTAGATAAATTTTACGGCAAATTCGATTTCGAGGCATTGATTAATGATTTAATCGTAGAGACGCAATGCATTGCGTCTCTACAAAATACCCACCCCGATTGGCTCGACCGCACCCTTACCACGCCGCCACACTATGCGTATCTGAAAATATCCGAAGGATGCAACCGAACCTGTGCCTATTGCGCCATTCCCATTATCACGGGCAAACATATTTCTCGCCCGATGGAAGATTTGGAGGAAGAAGTGAAACGGTTGGTAGCCGAAGGAGTAAAAGAGTTTCAACTTATTGCGCAAGATTTATCCTATTATGGATTAGACCTTTATAAACGCTTGGCGTTGCCTGAATTAGTCGAGCGATTGGCGCGTATAGAGGGAGTAGAGTGGCTGCGTTTGCATTATGCCTATCCAGCCCATTTCCCCTACGAATTACTGCGAGTTATCCGCGAAACGCCCAATGTATGCAAGTATCTCGATATTGCCCTGCAGCATATCAGTGACAATCAGCTTAAACTGATGCGCCGGCATATCACCAAAGCCGAAACCATTGAATTAATCGAAAGAATCCGCCGCGAGGTGCCCGGCATTCATTTAAGAACCACCTTAATGGTAGGGCATCCGGGCGAAACAGAGCAGGATTTTGAGGAATTAAAAGATTTTGTCCGTTGGGCGAAATTCGAGCGGATGGGCGCATTTACCTATTCCAACGAAGACGATACTTATTCAGATAAACATTACAAAGACGATATCCCGCTCGAAGTAAAACAAGCCCGTTTAGACGAATTGATGGCTATTCAGCAGGAAATATCTGCAGAAATAAATCAACAGAAAATAGGAAAAATACTCAAAGTAATTATCGACCGTGAAGATAACGATTATTATTACGGTCGTACCGAATTTGATTCGCCCGAAGTAGACCCGGAAGTGTTGATAGATAAAAAAACAGAGCGTTATTGCGGGCTTGACCCGCAATCGCCGGAACAATACGCGATTCCATGTCAATCGCGGAATGACTTATTTGTCGGACAGTTTTATGATGTGGAAATTACGGGTGCTGACGATTTTGATTTATTTGGGAAAATAAAAGAGAGTTGAAAATCTTATTCAACTCTCTTTTATTTCAGTTAGCCATCATTGCAAGCTTAACAATCAAGCGTGGAATGACAAAAATTACGCCTAATCGTCGTTGCGTTTACCTAATTTTTTATCAAACAAATACATAGCCGCTTTATCGCCTTCAATCAGTTTCAAGGCAGCCAACAAATTGCGCGGCGTTTCTTCCTCTTCTACCTGTTCGTCGATAAACCATTGCAACATATTTATAGTTGGATAATCTTTCAGTTCAAACGCTTTGTCCATCAGTTTTTCAATCAGGCTTGTAACTTCTTTTTCGTGCACCAAAGTGTTTTCAAACGCATCGGTAGGCGATTTCCACTCTTGACGAACTTCGGCAATCGGTTCTAAACGAACTTTACCGTCGACAGAAGAAATAAAATCCATAATCTTTTCGGCATGTGTTACTTCTTCACTGGCTTGGACTTTAAACCAATTAGCAATTCCGGGGAAGTTTTTATTGTCCATATCGCATGCCATAGAACGATATAAATAAGCCGACCATAATTCTGCGTTCACTTGCTTGTTTAACGCATCTTCCATTTCTTTGTGTAGCATAATAATGAGTTTTAAAAAGTTAATAAACAGGTTCAAAGGTACACAAATAATTAAATGTTTTTAAAAATAGATTTATTTTTATATTTTTTTAATATTTAAATAAAAGATTCCTTTTTTCTTTATTTATTATCCATTTTGTTAAAAGAAAAATTATACCTTTGCGAAATGTTGTTTTTTTTAAAATTTGAATTCTGCTATGAACAATAAAGAATTTCAAAACGCTTTAACAGTCAAAACCGGACTGAAAGCATCAGAAGTAGATAATTTGCTGCATGCTACATTGGAAACTTTACTCGAACAGATTAAAGCCGAAAAAACGGTAAGTATGCAAGGTTTTGGCTCTTTTGAGTTGCGCCGAAAAGCCGAGCGTGAAATGGTAAACCCAATGACTAAGGTGCGCACCGTAGTACCTGCCAAATTTGTATTGGCATTTCAAACAAGTTCCGTATACAAAGAAAAATTAAAAGACTTGCCACGCTATGAATAACGAAAAAATATCCATTCAAGATTTGCTCGATGCTATAGTGCATCGCACGGGCTACACTAAAAAGAAGTCGGACGATTTTTTACATGCTTTTCAAAGCACTATCGAAGAAGCATTAATTGCCGATGGTTTAGTAAAAGTAAAAGGCTTTGGCACTTTTAAGTTGCAGTGGAATGAGCCTCGCAAAAGTGTAAATATACACACAGGCGAAGAAATTATTATTCCGGGGCATAATAAGGTGGCTTTTACGCCCGAAGCTTCGGTGAAAGCCTATATTAACAGTTCTTCAGCCAAGCATCTTATTGACCCGTTGGCGAAACTCAATGAGCAGGCGGTAGAAATTAAAGGATTGCTCAACGAATTGCAAGGAGTTTCTGCCGGACAGCAAACAGATTCTTCTATAACAAAAGAAAAAGAAATGCCGACAGCGGTGCAGAAAGAAGCATATAGTACCGATGAAACCGTTGTTTTGTCCGATTCCGCAGAACAAACCGTTACTGAAAAGCAAAATGCAGAAAACCTCGATGAAGTTGAAAACAATGAAATACTAAGCGAGGTACAAAAACGCAAAATTCCCGTAAAAAAGAAACGGAATAAAAAATTATGGATATGGATTTTATTATTCCTCATCGCAGTAGCGGCAGTTTTTGTGTTCCGAAATGAAATTTCGGAGCAAATTCGCAATATGAAGGCAAAAGTAAAAATGCAGATAGAGCAATATCACGAAAAAGAAGCTCAGAAAAAAGCGAATGAAGCTGCAGAAAAGGTAAAAAATACCGATGAAATTGGAGAAAATCTTTCGTCTGTTCAAAAAACAGAGCCCCAAACAGTAATCAAAGAGCTAGCAAAAAAAGAAGAAGCAAAACAAGTAGAGAAATCAGTATCGATATTTGATCGTCCGCGCTCGTACACATCGTTTAAAGCTACCGAAACGCTGGCGGCAGGCAGCATGCTTACTGATTTGGCAGAAAAATACTATGGTAATCGTATTTATTGGGTATATATTTACGAAGCCAATCGCAGTCGTATAAGTAATCCGGATCGCTTGCCCGCAGGTTTTACGGTAAAGATACCCAATTTGCCTCCTGAACTTATCGAATCGAGTAATCCCGAATGTTTGAAATATGCTAAGCAATTGGAAAATAAATACAAGAAATAAAAAAAAACAACAACGCGAAGATTTTATCTTCGCGTTGTTGTTTTATGATAATTGCTTTTATTTTCGGCAGTATCAGATAGTTTTTATTCTTTTATAGTTTTTATTATTGTTCTGCGAAATTGTACAATTAATGCAAGAAATAAGCCCAGCAAGTAAAAAGGAATAATGCTTCGGGTGAGCAGATATTTTAGCGTGTAGTGCTCGGAAATAACAACTCCCGAATGAATGGAAACTATTTCTTCTTTGAGTTGACTTTCATAATTTATTTTGTTGTTATTTAAATTCATCAAGTCTTGGTGGTAGGAGTAAGAACTTTGGTCGTTAATTGAAAACCTGTTATTTTCCATTGCGAGATACGATGTCCGGTCATTTCCACGCACTTCTTGCTGGCGTAAATCATACAAGGATGCGATTTCCTTATCCACTATTTTGATGCGTTCTTGCAGTTTTATTTTCTTTTCAACATTCTTTTTCTCCAAATAGGAGTTTTTCTTCAGATAGTTGACTATTGAGTTTTGCAATGCGGTAAAGTCGGTACCGGATTTTACCCATATCCGCACTGCAAGGAAGTTTTTCATGCGCGAGTCTAATGAATCTTCTTTGAAAGAGCCTGCGTAATCGATAAAATCGCGTGTGTTGTTATTATGTCTGTCTATCACAAAACAAGGCTGGATGTCTTTCACTTTCGCAGCAACGGCAGGAGGTAAATTAAGTATTTTTGCAAGTTGCGAGTTTTGTTCTCTGTCGATTGTCTGCCTGAGGTCGCCCACAATGTCGTATACTTCGTAGCTTGTTTCCGTGTTTATTTTCATTACGAAATCGGCATTCAAGTTTCGATGTGCAGGCATATAGCGATAGGTAAACAAAGCTATGCCCAACAGTATAAATAAGCCGATAAGCACAATGTGCTTCACATGAAAACGCACAATCCATAATACAACACCTAAACACCAAATGAGTGCTTTTTTTGCAAAATTGACACTGAGTTTCAATAAGTCAATTAAATCCAATTCATTATTATCTTTTTCCATAAATTAATTTTTTAAAGAGGACAAATATAGTTTAAATATTTTAAAATATGATTATTCGCTCTCAAAAACCATACCTTGTGCAGCATTTTCGATAAATTCAAAAGTGAGCGTGCGTGATAAACCTTCTTCTAATGTATAAGGAGATATAAATCCTGATTCTATTGCTTTTGTAGCATCAAATTTTGTAGTGGCAAGGAATGTATTTATTTAAAACCTTAATTACCAAAGTAATTAACTTATTAGTAGAAAAATCAGGCTCCATCTGTTTATAAATATTTTGTACATCAATAATATTTGCGTTTGATTGTTTTAATAAGTCATTAAGTATTGCCGACAAACCAGAACCACTAATGATTGTTATTTTGTTTATTTTCAATTTTATATGCAATACTAACTATTTTATTAGGTAATATTGAGTTGAATTTTGATATTAAAACAGAAATAACATTCCATATTGGATAACGGAATGTAAAGTTTTTTTTACGAGCTTTATATGCAAATTTAAAATGCTCTTTTGTCCGTTTTGTAGATAAATCACCTATAACTCGATATGATAATATTGTATTACTCATATTGGATATTTTATATCCATTATTCATTAAACGCAACCATAATTCTAAATCCTCGGCTTTCGAAAATTCGTTATCATAAAAAAATCCATCATCAATAATCCTATGATGCATCATTACTGTAGGGTGAGCAAGCGGGCTACGCATTAATGCAAACATTCTTGCTTTAAAAGGAGTGGTTGCATATTTACGATGAGAAGTTCTTTCTCCCCTTTCGTTTATAATATCCATTGCTCCGCCCACAACGGCAATATCCGGATTTTCATCTAAAAAAGAGACTTGCAATTCAAAGCGATTAGGCATAGATATATCATCTCCGTCCATACGGGCAATATATTTCCCCTTGGCTTGTTTTAATCCAATATTTAAGGCTGG
>JAISVR010000025.1 GCA_031271465.1 Prevotellaceae bacterium
TCTTTTTCATCGGCTTGCAGTAGTTCAGCAATAATTGCAACCTGTTCCCGTTTGGGACGCCGCTCGCCTTTTTCGTATTTGCAGTAGGTGGCGGTGTCAATATCCAATGCCGCAGCCATTTTCCTTTGCGGTATCTGGCGTTCTTCCCGCAACTGTTTTATCCGTTCTGTAAATATCATATCGGTAAAATTTATTAGTCTTGATAATTCGCAGCAAAATTACATTTTTCTATAAGTTAACTATTAAAAGTAAAGAAAAAATTATATTAATTCTTTTTCAGACAATGGGTTTCCCGATTCGCCAAATACCCTCCTGACGGAAAGCGGGAATGGTTTGCCGTTTGGCGGCGTTGGTGATTGCAGAGGCGTTCAAACTGTTTTGTTTAATATAGTCGGAAAGCTTTACTATTTCACCGCCCCGCAAGTAGGCAAGCCGCTTGTTGAGCGATTCGGACAGTGCAAGGTACAGGTAATCGGAAAATTTATCCGACTTGCGCCTGTCGCGCCATTCGTCAAAAATCGGGTAATACTCTTCTCTTTTCCCCTTGTTCTGAATAATTACAGGAGGGTAGCCAAAAGCGGCTAATTGCAGGTTGATAATCAAGCGTCCCATTCGTCCGTTGCCATCGCAAAAAGGGTGTATGGTTTCAAACTGCAAATGAAATTCGGCGATTTTTTCTAAAAAATATTTGTTGTCGTTGCTGCCGTATTGGTGTATAATATCTTCAAGCATTGGTTTTACCAATTCTGGAGCAGGTGCAATATGCCAGCCTACACGCACATATTCGCCGGAACGGCGGATACGCCCTGCGTAATCGTCGTTTATACCTCCGAGCAGCATTTGGTGCAGGAGTTCAAGGCTTTCGACCGAAAGTTCATGGTTGGGGCGTGTCCAAAGATATTTTATCACACGCGCCAGGTTGGTTGCCTCGTATGTTTCGCGCAACGAAACTTCACGCATCAATGCCTGCTCCAACAGGATTTTTTCAGTTTCCTTGAGCGTAAGCGTAGAATTTTCAATGGCATTTGAGTTATATACCATTTCGGGCAGTTCCGATTCGGATATCATTTTCAGTAAATCGTTGTGTGAAGCACGCAGTTGCTCGTACTCCAATTTCAATTTTCCCAAATTTTCTCTTTTGGTTTGCGTAATCATAAAAAATACATTTATTTATCTGGCGGTAAATTTACGAAATAATTTTTTATTTTTCCGTGAATGGAAGGTAGAAACAACTATACATTCACGCAAAAACAATAATTATTCGTGAATGAACTGTTGTTTTATGTCCTCATTCACGGTTTTTTATTGTGTATAAAGCGGAAATGCAGTTCTATTTTCCGCCTGAAAAGGAGGCTATTCAAAACTGAAAGCTACTTATTCAAAATTTTCAAGAGGTGTAAAAAGTTCTATCAAATTTTCTTCCGGGTCGCGCAGATGAACCACTCGCATTCCCCAACCGGGCATATCAACCGGCTCGTTTATAAATGCAACACCTTTTGCTAAAAGTGCTTTATAGCTTTCATCAACATTCTCAACTTCAAACGATATCATCATTTTTTCCCTGTAACCACTTGGCTGGCTTTTGTCTGCATTGCCAACAGCGGGAGCCATCAGGTCGGACACGAATATTGCCAATCCCTCAATGCCTTCGGCTACTTTGAAACTTGCATAACAGCCTCCTAAATCCCATGCTGCTTCCAAACCGAGTTTTTCGGTGTAAAACTCAAAACACTTTTTGTAGTCTTTGACTAACAGTCGCACATTGTTAAATTTCATATCCTCATCGTTTTAGTAAATAATTCCATAATCCTTTGCCATATTGAGGGCTTCCATTGCATTGTCCACATTCAGTTTTTCCAAAATATTTTTACGGTGGTTATTGACGGTATAAATGCTAAGATTTAACCTGCCGGCAATTTCTTTGCTTAAAAGCCCTTGGCGGATTAAGAGCAAAATTTCTTTTTCCCTCTTGGTTAATTGTTTCTCTGCGGGAATGGGCAAAGATATGAGTATTTCCCCTGTTTTCCGGTTGAGAACCGTGCGCTTGATTTTTTCGGAAAGGATTTGGTCGGGCGAAATATCTATCATTCCCATAATAATCCACGCCTTGCCGTTCCGGTCTTTCTCCACCACCTGCTGGCGGCTGATAACATTTACATATTGATTTTGAGCATTCAACATCCGGTATTGGAATATTTGCTGATAGTCGTTCCTTTCTTCGGGCGGAAGCGAATAGATAAACTGCCCGTGTTCGATTTGGTACTCCAAAAGCTGCTTTTTGTCATTGGGGTGAATCCTTTTTTCCAACAAATCGCCCTGATTCCTGATTGTTTTTATATCGGTAGGATTATAGCCGAAAACGGAAGAAAAATTACCGGAAGCGAAATCGTACCTTTCCTTGAATACATCAACGGTAAAAATACAACTTTGAGTCATTTGGGAAAATGACTGTATGATTTTTCTCTTTTTGTTCCATAGTTTGTAATCTACATCAAGAGGAGTGATTTGCTGCCTCGACCAAAGTTCTTCTGGGGTTATTCTATGGGTAGTCATGATGCAAAGATGATAAAATTTTAGCTTTCTATAAAAACAAAAAAAACTCGTAAATTCTTGATTTTACGAGTTTTTTTTATAATTCTTTGTTTTGCGGAGAGAGAGGGATTCGAACCCCCGGTACCTCTCAGTACAACGGTTTTCAAGACCGCCGCGATCGACCACTCTGCCATCTCTCCAAAAGCGGTTGCAAAGATACATTTCTTTTTTGTTTTTGCAAACGCCGAATAAATATTTTTTGTTACACGCTTTTCAAAAATTCTGAAACATTTTTCTCTATGCGTCCGGCAATATTTGTAACATCTTCTTTTACAAACTTTTCGCCAACGATATTTTCGTAGAGTTCGATGTAGCGTTCACTAATGCCGGTTACAATTTCGGCGGTCATTTCGGGAACTTGCTGACCTTCTTTTCCCTGAAAACCGTTTGCCATCAGCCATTCGCGCACAAATTCTTTGGAAAGCTGTTTTTGTGCCTCGCCTTTCTCAAAGCGTTCTTGATAGCCTTCGGCATAGAAATAACGCGAACTGTCAGGCGTGTGGATTTCGTCAATAAGGTAAATTTTATCGTTGCGCTTGCCAAATTCGTACTTGGTATCTGCCAAAATTAAGCCGCGTTCCTTGGCAATTTTCGAGCCTCTCTCAAAGAGGGCAAGGGTGTATCTTTCCAACAATTCATAGTCTTCTTTAGACACCAAACCTTGTGCAAGGATTTCTTCGTGGGAAATATCCTCGTCGTGTAAACCGAGTTCGGCTTTGGTAGTTGGGGTGATAATCGGTGCTTCAAATTTCTGGTTTTCGCGCATTCCGTCGGGAATTTTTACGCCGCATATTTCGCGCACACCGCTTTTATATGCTCGCCATGCACTGCCGCAGAGGTAGCCGCGCACAATCATTTCCACCGGAAAACTGTCGCAATGCAGCCCCACGGTTACCATCGGGTCGGGTGTGGCGAGTTTCCAATTCGGCACAATGTCGGCAGTGGCATCGAGGAATTTTGCCGCTATCTGATTGAGCATCTGCCCTTTGTAAGGTATGCCTTTTGGCAGCACGACATCAAATGCCGAAATACGGTCGGTAGCGACCATTACAAGCAAATCATTTTTTACGGTATATACATCACGCACTTTACCGTGATATACTTTGGTTTGTCCATCGAAATGGAAATTGGTTTTTGTTAAGGCGTTCATTTTTATTGGATTAAATTTTTATTTTTTGAAAAAATATTTTTATCTTTGCAGCCAAGAAACACACACCTTGTATAAGCGCTCGCATTGCTTGACGACTTTTATTACAAGGTGTTTTCTTTTTCTAAAAATTGTACTTCTATCTTGCTGATACTGTACTGAATATGTCGTCCATCGTTTTTTATTCCCAATGTTAGTTTTACGGTAAAATTCATATAATCAAGTTCCTCACTTTTGAATTCGTAAAATAAAGTTGCCAAATTTACATAATTAAACTCTTTTTGCTTGCCTGTGGATTTTGGTATTTTATAAATCGGAACATTAGGTAAGGGTTTGGCATTTCTGATTACTTTTTCGAGGTGTTGCACCGCATAGGTCGATTGCCAATATTTTGTACTGCCGTTGCTTGCCTTTTTGCCACTTTCGCGCATCAAAATATGCACATCAACACCCAAGAAATCATTAAAAATGGTCTTTTCCCCTTTTGTCCGTTGCAAGCGTTCCAACAATTTAAAATAAGTATTTTTTACGATTTCACGCCGCTGTTCAGTGGCGTTTTTATCGGTTGGTATACCGTTAATTATGGAAGGAATTATATTAGTTTTTTTTAATGCGTTCATTAGTATAAGTTTTTAGTCGATTTCGAGATTATGAAAATAAGAAATATAAGTAATTATAGGTAACAATATTATAATCCCACCTAATGATAGCGATATAAATTTTTTTCATAACCTTTTTTCTTTCCGTTTTTTACTGAATTTATCGTATGCCTCCACAATTTTCTGCACCAACTTATGCCGTACAATATCCGTTACATCAAATTCGATTTTTGAAATTCCCTTGATGTTTTTCAAAATTCCCAACGCCTCAATCAATCCCGATTTTTGCGAGGCGGGCAAGTCAATTTGCGTAATATCACCTGTAATAATCATTTTGGCATTCAACCCAAGACGGGTAAGAAACATTTTTATTTGCTGTGTAGTTGTGTTCTGTGCTTCGTCGAGGATAACTACCGCGTCGCTCAAAGTTCGTCCGCGCATAAAGGCGAGCGGGGCAATCTGTATTGTTCCCTGTTCAAGGTACTCTTTCAGTTTGGCGGCGGGAATCATATCCTGTAAGGCATCGTAAAGCGGTTGCAGATAAGGGTCGATTTTTTCCTTCATATCGCCGGGCAGGAAGCCGAGTTTTTCGCCCGCTTCCACCGCAGGGCGCGAAAGGATAATTTTCTTTATCTGTTTGTTTTTCAGTGCACGAACTGCCAAGGCTATTGCCGTGTAAGTCTTGCCCGACCCTGCGGGACCGATGGCAAAAAGCAGGTCGTTTTTGCTAAATTCGTTTACCAGTTTTTGTTGGTTAGGCGTGCGCGCAACAATGGGTTTACCGTGCAAACCGTGTAAAATCAGATTATCGACCTTTGTTTCTTTGGGCGTTTTTCCTTTGATAATATCAATAATTACCGGCTCGGTAAGTTGGTTAAATTCAATGCAATAGGTTTCCAATGCCTGAAAAATTTCCTCAAAGTGAACAACATCTTCGGCATCGCCCAGCACCTTAACGATATTGCCCCGCGCCATGATTTTGAGTTTTGGACACAGGGTTTTAATCAGCTGCATATTGGCATTGTTGATACCATAAAATAAAACCGGATCAATAGCACTGGAAAGCTCTATTATTCTTTCTGTCATTCTTGAATTTCTAAATTTTTCGTCGCGCAAAGATACAAGAATAAAAATTTCGTTATGAATTAAATCTATCTTGTTTTCTAAATTTTTCTATAAAAAAGTTGTTTTTTCAAATCAGGAAGCCTACTTTTGCCGAACAAAAATATTTTATACTGAAAAAAAATGATTACAAAAATTGGAAAAAATGCAGGTTTGGTGTGGAACGCGCTGGACTGCGACGGTAAAAAAACCGCAAAAGAATTGAAAAAAGCTACCAAATTGACCGACAAGGACCTTTATGCAGCATTGGGCTGGTTGGCTCGCGAGTCAAAAGTTCAATTGGTAGAAGAAGATGCAGAACTTATAGTAAATCTTAATTGATTATCTATTTACTACCCTTTTAACTAAAGACAACGAAAGTAAAAACTGTTTTTGCTTTCGTTGTTTTTTTATGTTGTTTTGGTTGAAATAAATTTTACTCTTTTTTCTTTTTGTGAGCCGCATTTTGCGTAAATTTGCGGGGGCAAAAAGATTTTACTTTTTTGTATGCTAACCTTAACTCTTCTTTCATGCTGAAAATAAAAATTCGCGAATGGCTTTTAGCTCGATATCAGCAATTTAAGTTGTGGAGAAAAAAGCGCAAGGCAAGTTTCAAAGCTGCTCCGTTACATAAGAAAATCATTCGTATAGGGCTCACCGCAGTGCTGTTTTTTTTTGTATACCTGTTTTTAGTAGACATAAATTTTTTGTGGTTGTTTGGTAAATCGCCCGGGTTGGCAAGTATCAGCAAGCCGCAGCAGAGCATTGCTTCCGAAATTTACAGTGCCGACGAAAAGCAAATAGGTAAGTTTTTCCGCGAAAATCGAACGCCGGTGAAGTACGAAGAGATAAATCCTATTATGATAAAAACTCTCGTAGCAACCGAAGATGAGCGGTTCTACGAGCATTATGGCGTTGATTTTCAGGGAGTTTTTGCTGCATTAAAAGATTATGCCGCTCACGGACGGGCGCGCGGGGCAAGTACCATTTCGCAACAGCTGGTAAAAAACATGTTTAAAACCCGATCGGAGTATTCTACCGGACTGTTTGGTTATATACCGGGAGTTAAAATGTTGATAATGAAAACCAAGGAATGGATTGTAGCTTCCAAAATCGAACTGTTTTATACCAAAGAGGAAATTCTTACCATGTATCTCAATACGGTGGATTTCGGTAGCAATGCCTACGGAATAAAAACTGCCAGCAAAACCTACTTTAACACTACTCCGAAAGAACTTACGGTAGAGCAGGCAGCTACTTTGGTTGGCTTGCTCAAGGCTACTACTACCTACAACCCCAAAATAAACCCGCAAAACAGCTTGCGGCGTCGCAATGTGGTGCTTGAAAATTTGGAGAAACACAGTATTATTTCACAAGCCGAATACGATTCGTTGAAAACGATTCCGATAAATCTTACCGGTTACAAAGTGGAGCAAAACTACGACGGACAGGGGCTTTATTTCCGCGAAGCCGTGGCAGAATGGGTTAAGCAGTGGTGTAAGGATCAGGAAAAAGAAGAATATAAAGACCTCGATATTTATTCCGACGGATTGAAAATTTACACTACGCTCGATACTCGTATGCAACGCTATGCCGAAGATGCGGTGCGAAAACAGATGTCGATTGTGCAGCGACAGTTCAATAATCACTGGGGACGCGAGGAACCGTGGCGCGATGAGCAACAGCAAATTATTCCCAATTTTGTGGAAGACCTTGCCCGAAAAACTTCCGAATATAAAAACTTGAGCAAGAAATACGACCAAACGCCCGATTCCGTGTGGGTATATCTCAATATCCCGCGAAAGATGAAGGTGTTTGATTATAAAACGGGGCAGCGCGACACCGCGCTCAGTACCATGGATTCCATTCGCTATATGACCCGTTTCCTGCACAGCGGCTTTGTGGCTGTTGAACCCGAAACAGGATATATTAAGGCATGGGTAGGCGATATTGATTTCCGCTTTTGGAAATACGATAAGGTTACTTCCGAGCGGCAACCCGGCTCTACTTTTAAACTGTTTGTATATGCTTCTGCTTTTGAGCAGGGCTTGGGTCCTTGCGATGAAATAACCGATGAATATACCGTGTGGGAATATCTGGAAAAGGGCGAAACAAAACGCTGGGTTCCGCGTAATGCTTCGGGGGAATACAGTGGCGATACGATGACGCTCAAATATGCTTTTGCCCGTTCGATAAATACCGCGGCGGTGAAAATTGCGCAGCGGGCAGGCATCGGTAATATTATCCGAACAGCCCAAGCGATGGGTATTACAACAGAATTGCATAATACTCCTTCGTTGAGTCTCGGCTCGTCGGATGTGCAGCTGATAGACCTTGTAAATTCCTACTGCACAGTGGTGAACGAGGGTAAGCGGCAAACGCCTGTGCTGGTTAGTAAAATTGTAGATAAAAACGGCAAAACGATTTACCGGCACAAGCCGCAAACTACGCAGGCAATAAGCTACGAAACGGCATTTTTGATGATACAAATGTTGCGTGGCGGACTCAGCGAACCAATGGGTACTTCGCAGGCGTTATGGGCATTCGATTTATTCCGTTCGGGGACAGATTTCGGGGGGAAAACGGGTACTTCGTCCAATCATTCCGATGCGTGGTATGTGGGTGTAACGCCGAGGCTTGTTGCCGGTGCGTGGGTAGGAGGGGAGTACCGCTCCATTCACTTCCGTACGGGTAAGCTTGGTGAGGGCAGTAAAACCGCTCTGCCTATTTTCGGTTATTTTATGGAAAAAGTGCTTGCCGACGAAGCTTTGAGTCAATATCGTGCCAAATTCCCTGTTAAACCCAAACACTCCATTGCGCGACCTTACGACTGCCATACGCCCTATCCCGTTGTGCCCGACAGCATCGACGAAAGTGAAACCGATTCGGTAGTGAGTAATGAACTAACAACTAACAACTGTGAACGAAAATATTTTAAGCGAACTCAATAAGAGTCAACTTGAAGCTGTACTTTATTGCGACGGACCTTCGCTGGTGATAGCGGGAGCAGGTTCGGGTAAGACACGGGTATTAACCTATAAAATTGCTTACTTGATAAGCTGCGGAATGCCTGCCGATGCTATTCTCGCTCTAACATTTACCAACAAGGCTGCCCGCGAAATGAAGGAACGCATTGCCCAAATGGTGGGCTGGACTGTGGCGCGCCGCTTGTGGATGGGGACTTTCCATTCCATTTTTTCGCGTATACTGCGTGCCGAAGCCGAAACGCTGGGTTTCGATTCGCGCTTTACGATTTACGACACTGCCGACTCGAAAAGCTTGCTCAAAGCTATTATCAAGGAAAAGGCGTTGGACGACAAGATATATAAGGTATCGTCGGTGCAGGCGCGCATTTCAACGGCGAAAAATAATTTGATTACCCCGCAGGCATACCGCAATAACCGCGAATTGCTCGAAGCCGACAGTCGTGCACGAATGCCTTTATTGGCAGAAATTTACGCTGCCTATGCTGCCCGCTGCAAGGCTGCCAATGCGATGGATTTCGACGATTTGCTGCTGTTTACCAATATATTGTTTCGCGACTATCCGCAAATTCTGGCTAAATACCAGCAGTTTTTTCAATTTGTGCTGGTTGATGAGTATCAGGATACCAATTTTGCTCAATATCTGATTGTAAAACGATTGGTAGAAAACCACCATCGCCTTTGTGTGGTGGGCGACGACGCACAAAGTATTTACTCTTTCCGTGGGGCGAATATCGACAATATACTGAACTTCAAACAATCGTATCCCGAATGTAAGATTTTCAAGCTGGAACAGAATTACCGTTCCACACAAAATATTGTAAATGCTGCCAACAGCCTGATTACCAAAAATAAAGGGCAGATACACAAAACCGTTTTTTCCGAAAATGCTGCGGGCGAAGCTATTAAGGTTCACAGTGTGTACAGCGATTACGACGAGGGTTTTACTGTGGCGCGCAACATCGCCGAAATGCACGCCAAAGGGTCGGCATACGACGAGTTTGCCATTCTTTACCGCACCAATTCACAGTCGCGCGTGCTCGAAGAAGCCTTGCGTAAAAACGCTATACCCTATCGTGTGTATGGCGGCTTGTCGTTTTACCAGCGCAAGGAAATAAAAGATGTGCTGGCATATTTCCGCCTTGCGGTGAACTCGACCGACGACGAAGCCCTGCGCCGGATTATTAATACGCCTGCACGCGGTATTGGCAACACTACGGTGGACAAACTGATGCAATGTGCTGCACAAAACGGTGTGAGCGCGTGGCAGGTAATTACCGATATGCCGCGCTATGGCTTGCAGGTAAACCGCGGAACGGCGGAACGCTTGCTTCGTTTTCACGATATTTTCACACCTTTTGGTTCCGAACTGAATACGCTCGATGCCTACGAAACAGGGCAGGCATTGGTAAAGGCTTCGGGTTTGGTTGCCGAGATTTTGAGCGAAAATACCGTGGAAAGCCTAAGTAGAAAAGACAATATTGAAGAGTTGCTTAAAGCTATATATGAATTTTGCGAGCAGCGGCGCGAAGAAGAAGGTACTATAGCTACGCTTACCGACTTCCTTTCGGAAGTATCGCTGCTTACCGACCAGGATAAGAACGATGATGAGGAGCAGCGCAAGGTTACGCTGATGACCGTACATGCTTCCAAGGGATTGGAATTTAAGCATATATTTATTGTCGGAATGGAAGAAGAACTCTTTCCTTCGTCGCGCTCGCTGTCGTCCGAACGCGATTTGGAGGAAGAACGCCGCCTGTTTTATGTAGCCATCACCCGTGCCAAGCAAACCTGCCACATCAGTTATGCCAAGTCGCGTTTCCTCAATGGAAAAAACAGCTTTTGCAATCCCAGCCGTTTCCTTAAAGACATCGATGCCTGCTACTTGGATATGCCTGCAACAGACAGTGTGGGCGATATGCGCTTTGCCGATTTCAACGCGCGCAATCCGTTTTTCGACAGCAATAAGGTGGCATCGCGTGCCACTCCGCCGCCGCCTGTATCAACAGGTTACCGTCCGAGCCGACCGCTCACTAAAATTGCTTCGACTCCCGCAACTGAAACCCGCAATGAGATTAACGGTTTGCGACAAGGCATGCGGGTGGCTCACGCCATATTCGGACAGGGTGAAATCGTAAGCCTTTCGGGCGAAGGTGCCGATGCGCGCGTAACGGTGCAGTTCGACAATGTGGGGCAAAAAAACTTACTGATGAAATATGCCAAGCTGACCGTGTTGTAGTTTTCGGCAGTAATAGAGAGATGGAATATAATCGAGGGGATTTATTTATTTTAACCCCTCCCTCTCTTTTAGAATACTCCCCGTTTTATAACTCCTCCCCCCTGCGGGTACTCCCCTTGAAACAAGGGGAGAATTGTTGAACAAACATCAGTTTTGTACAAAAGAGCAGTTTTGTGTCATATTGTCCCCTTTTTTAAAGGGGACGAGCGAAGCGGAGGGGTTATAAAAAGAAAACAAACAGTTAAAACACTTAATATTATTTTATTAACTATCTAAAATCTTTTACTTATGAACACAACAAATTTCTCCTGGAAAGTATGGCTTAAACTGAATTTGCTAACCAAGGATGTGGACAACGACTACATTGCCGAGGTATCTACTACCGGCAGTACGAAACACAACGAGGACATTGCACGCGAAATTGGCGAAGAAGGTTCGGAAATCAAGTATGATACCCTGCTGAGTATCTTGAACCGGCGCGACCGAATTGTACGCCGTATGTTGCAGAAAGGCAATAGCGTGATGGACGGTTGCTTACACATCATGCCCCGTGTACAAGGCGTTTGGTTGGGTGCGGGTGCACAATTCGATGCTGCCGTGCATAAAATAACCGTAGATGTGGTACCGAGCAAAGACTTGCGCGAAGCATTAACACAAGTCGGTGTTGAGGTATTGGGTGTAAAAGGCAGTGGCGCCTTTATTGGTTTGGTAACCGATGCCGCTACGGGTTTAACCGATGGCAGTATTACCGCAGGCGATGATATTTTGATAGAAGGCGACAAGCTTAAAATCATTCCTGAAGGTGAAAGCGAGTTAGGCGTATTTTTTATAGATACAGCAGGCAAAAGTATAGCCGTTACCCATCGCCTGACGGAGAATAAACCTAAAAAGCTTATTGCCCGCGTGCCTGCCTTGCCTGCCGGCGAATATACGCTCAGGATAATAACGCGCTTTGCTGCCGGTGCCAATATTTTAAAAGAACCCCGCATTATTAACTATCACAAAACATTGGTTATATCCTGATGTTTTGTCAACAGTCTCTTACCTGTACGAGTAACAGCCTGTTACTCGTACAGGTAACAGTCTATTACACGCACGAGTAATAGACTGTTACGCATACGGCATGTTTGAGCGAAGCAAGCCCCGGTAAGGTGCTACTCCAAGATTGCTTCGTTCCTCGCAATAACGCATTGCGTTTGGGTTCGCGTCATTATTCCTTCCCTTCATCAGTGATTTACAATTCCCGCTCTTCGGACGAAGTTCTACCCATAAATGTTCGAAACCTTGTAAAAGATTGATTATTAGTTGAAAAGAGACTTGAAAAGCCAAATATCCATAACGGAATTAAGTAACAACAACACTCTGCCTGACAGCCTACAAGGTTTCGAACATTTATGAGTTCTACCTCGTTCGTTCTATTTTTGTGGGTTCTACCTCTGCGCAATAACACAAAAAAAGAAAACGGCGCAAGGATAATTCCAAAATAGTATATAAGTAACATAAATTTATTTACAAACCCGATTAAACCTTTTAGAGGAATGGGCATCTGACAACAATATTTGTATTTTTGTATCGACAACAGGACCTTATGAAAAAAATAACCTTCTTCCTTTTATTGAGCATACTGCTAAGCACAGCAGTATATGTCCCCGACCTTATTCCTTACCTTAAAGGCAACTTGTGGGGCTACCGTGATGAATCGAAAAATATCACAATCCCAATTGATAAAACCGGGCAGGAAATTATTCCATGTATGTATTACAGTGTTCGGGTCTATCGGTCTTGTCCTACACTCGGGAGAAAGTAGTGAATATCATATTTTCGATATAAAAAGCTTCGATACAAATAATTAATTCAAGAAACGGTATCCGTCATGTCGACCGAAGCGACGAATTGTAGAAACGGGGCGCGCTCCGTCTCTACTGTGGTTAATATGACGAGTTTTTTTATCATTAAATAGCAACTTAAAATAATTAACACCAAAAAAACATCTCTTTATGGAAAATACATGGATACGATGCAGTAAATGCCGTTTAATCGTGTTGCAAGCAGCAAATGAAGCATTAAGCCAATGTTCGTATTGCGGTACCGTAAACAAAACTTCAGCCACTACACCTATGGAAGAACAGTGCTACAAAGCAATTCGGAATTTCGAAAAATTAGCCAATTGGGCAATATGGATTGCTTTGCTTGTTGGCTTTGCAGCCGCCATAGCAATCGATTTTTCGGTAGCACTTATCCTGTTTACCGTGCTTTGGTTGGGATTAAAACTCTTCACCAGATTAAAAATAAAAGGCATTCTTAAAAGAGCGCGCAACATCCGCCGCGAGCAGGTAGCAGCATATAGCAGGAAATCGTCTATACAAATCAAAACTATTTTACGGCAAGCAGCAGGCAGACCAATAGCCCGAAAAATAGAAAAGCTATACTATTTAATACACAGCAGTCCCGATAAGTCCGACAGCAGCCTGCAAGCGTTGGAAGAAGAGATAACAGGCAGCTTGGATTTACTCAACAACGCCATACATGAAGACGATATGCAGCAGGTCGATGTCCTTGCCGATAAAGTATATCAACTGGTCGAAGAACGGAATGAACAGCTAAAACAATTGAATCAATAAACGGAATAATCCCTATTAGCTGTGTTAGTCGCATAATAACTACCCGTCATTACTTCCGTTGGTCGTAATTGCTAATTGCGAGGTACGAAGCAATCCAGAGAAACAACACAACGAGATTGCTTCGTACCTCGCAATGACGATATGCTGTCCCAAAAACTATAAAAACTTCTTCAATTTTTCTACAATAGCCTCGGGTGCAATCCAGTTGAGGCAAGCATAATCTTTGCGGCGGCAAGGCACACTGCCGTAGATAGAGCAGGGGCGGCAAGGCAAATCCACTTCCACAATATTGTCTATCGTTTGGTTGTAGCCGAGAAATCCGGAGTAGTAGTGCGTAGCTCCCCACACCGACACCACGGGCGTATTTACCAGCGAGGCAAGGTGCATGTTTGCCGAATCCATCGACAGCATTACATCGAGATGCGCCATCAGTTGCAACTCGTCGGGCAGGCGCGCTTCCTTGGGTAAAAGGCTTATCACGGGAAATTCCTTCGCCCAGATTTTCATCTGCTCTTTTTCCTTTGCCCCATTGCCGAAAAGGAAAATGCGCAAACCCGGTTGCTCGTTGAGCAGAGCGAGCACTTCTTCCATTTTTTCGGGAGGATAAATTTTCCCGCGGTGCTTGGCAAAAGGAGCAACGCCTATCCAGTGCCCTGTTTTTTTGCCGAAAGCTTTTTGCAGGATTTCGGGCAATGCCGGCTTTTCGGGGAATATAGAATGGAAGTTCAATGTCAAATTGTAGCCCAATCGCTCAAATACTTCGCGGTATCGTTCCACCACGGGCACAAGAGCTTGCGCGTCGTCTTTACCGTGTGTGATAAGCATGCGGCGTGCGTGGCGTACTTTGTCTATTTTTTCGGTTTTGACGAATGATAAAGCAAACAGTATGCGCAACACCTGACTGCGAAGCACATCGTGCAAATCGGCTACGGCAGTGATATTGAGTCGTTTCAATTCGAAGAAAAGCCGTATCAACCCCCAAAAACCTTTGTGTTTGCCGCGCCTGTTGAGGGTTACTATTTTCAGGTTGGGAATAGAGATAAAAAACGGCACATACAGTTTGTCGGTGAGAAGGGTAAGCTGTACGCTTGGATATTGCTCTGCCATTGCTGCAAGCACGGGCACGGTGAGAGCTACATCGCCCATTGCCGATGTGCGAATTATCAGTATGTTTTTTTCAGTTGCCGGCATCTGAATTGTAATTATTCTTTTATTGAAAAAGGCTGTCTAAAAAATCGGTCTTTTTAGACAGCCCTTGTGGTAATTTCTCTTGGAGCGATTAGGTGTAAATTCCACCATTTACTTCAATAACCTGTCCGGTGATGTACGACGACAGGTCGGAAGCCAGATACAAACAGGTGTTGGCTACATCTTCGGGCGTTCCGCCGCGGCGCAACGGTATTTTCTTTTCCCATTCTGCTTTTACTTCTTCCGACAACACGGCGGTCATGTCCGTGATAATAAATCCGGGAGCAATGGCGTTGGCGCGAATGCCTCGCGAACCGAGTTCCTGTGCAACCGATTTTGCCAAACCAATCATACCTGCTTTCGAGGCAGAATAGTTTGACTGTCCCGCATTGCCATGCACGCCTACTACGGAAGCCATGTTGACAATCGAGCCCGATTTTTGTTTCATCATAACCGGCGTAACCGCATGAATAAAGTTGAATGCCGATTTGAGGTTTACATTAATTACGGCGTCCCATTGCTGTTCGGTCATGCGCATCATCAAACCGTCTTTTGTGATACCGGCGTTGTTTATCAGAATATCGATTCTGCCGAATTCTTTTACAATTTCGCTAACTACAGCGTGCGTGTCGTCAAACAGCGCAGCATTCGATGCATACGCTTTGGCTTTTACGCCCAACGCGGCAATTTCGGCTTCGGTAGCACGGGCGTTGTCGTCGAGGTTAAGGTCGGTAAATGCTACGGAAGCACCTTCTTGTGCAAATTTTATTGCAATAGCTTTACCGATTCCGCGAGCGGCTCCGGTTACTACGGCAACTTTTCCTTCTAAAAGTTTCATGTTTATTTATTTAGATAAGTTAGATTAAGAAATATCAAAAGATGTCGAACGAATTGCGTACTGTCGCTTCACCTGCGTCGGCTACCCGCACTTTGGTACAATAAACCTTGCCTTCGGTTTCGAGGCTGTTGTTGCCTTTGCTGATGTTTGAGCGCACAAACACGAAGTAGGTGCCGGGAGCTACCGCCAGTTCGTACGAACCTTCGGCATTGGCTGCGGTTGTTTTTACCGCGGGCGAATTTGTAATTACATTCAACTGATTGGCTGCGCGGCGGCAGAGTTGTTCGAAATTGCGTTCGTTGTTCGACTTAAATACCCGAAGCTGCGCCGGAATATCCGACGGCACTTTGATGTTGGTTTTTTTGTATTGATTGTAAATTTCTCGATAAGTATTACCAATGGTAAAGGTGTCTATCACCGTGATGTCAAACTGTGGTACACGAGCCGAATCGACTATCCAAACCTTTGCGCCATTGTCGGGCACGGTTTTGTTTTCCTGATTGTAATAATCGTTTGCCATGCCGCGAATGCGCGCTGTAGCCAGGGCTTCGATAGCTGGCGGTGCAGGAGGAGGGGCAACCGTGCTTACTACCGGTGGGAGAGGAGCCTGAGAAACTTCTTGTGCTGCAGGAAGCGGAGTAACAGGTTGAGCAAATAAATCTTTGGGAGCCTGCTTGTCGTCGAAATAAATAGCGGCAATTTCCTCGCGGGCAATGAGCAGATTGTTGCCCAGCAAGCGGAGATACACGGTGTCGGAGTTTCCGCCGTCGAAGCGTCCACGCAGTTTGTCACCGTTTTTCAGGAAGAAAATATGCTGCCCAAAGCTTGCGCTTGCCAATAAGAGTGTGAATATTGCTAAAATTAATCGTTTCATAATGTTGTTTTGTTAATTTTTCGCTGCAAAGGAAATAATTATTTGTGGTTTATCAAAATTAATTCGAAATTATCCCTAAGGTAATAGAGTCTGATTGTAGAGACGGATCGCGCCCCGTCTCTACTTAAATTAATTAAAGCTCACTTTCTTTCAACCGTTCCGCATTTTCGGCTATAATCAGCTGGTCAATCACGCCCTGAATATCGCCGTCCACAAAAGCGGACAGATTATAAATTGTCAAGTTGATACGGTGGTCGGTAACACGCCCCTGCGGATAGTTGTAGGTGCGGATTTTTGCCGAGCGGTCGCCGGTGCTGACCATTGTTTTGCGGCGCGCAGCAATATCGTCCACATATTTCTGATGCTCCTTGTCGTAAATCATGGTGCGCAAGCGTGCGAGGGCGCGTTCTTTATTTTTGGGCTGGTCGCGGGTTTCGGTACACTCAATCAGGATTTCTTCTGCTGTGCCTGTATTGGGGTTTTTCCATACATAACGCAGGCGCACGCCCGATTCTACCTTATTCACATTCTGTCCGCCTGCGCCGCCGCTGCGGAATGTGTCCCATTTGATTTCGCCTTCGTTGATTACCACATCAAACTCATCGGCTTCGGGAAGCACCGCCACGGTTGCTGCCGAAGTATGTACGCGTCCCTGTGTTTCGGTTTGCGGTACGCGCTGCACGCGGTGTACGCCCGATTCGTATTTGAGCGTGCCGTACACATTTTCGCCGCTCACGGTAAAAACCATCTCTTTGAAACCGCCTGAAGTGCCCTCGCTAAAATTAGATACTTCCATATGCCAGCCTTTTGTTTCGCAATATTTTTGATACATACGATAGAGGTCGCCGGCAAAAATCGCTGCTTCGTCGCCACCCGTTCCGCCGCGAATTTCCACAATAGCGTTTTTGCCGTCCTCAGGGTCGGCAGGGATAAGAAGGATTTTTATCTCTTCTTCCATCGGCTCAACTTGCGGCTCCAATGCGTCGAGTTCGGCTTTTGCCATTTCGCGCATTTCTGGGTCTTTCTCGGTTTCGAGTATTTCTTTTGCCTCTTCAATGCCTTGCAGCATGGTTTCGTATTTCCGTTTTGCATCAAGAATCCGCTCCAAATCGCGATATTCCTTGTTCAGCTTTACATAGCGTTTCTGGTCGGCAATCACCGACGGGTCGGTAATCAGCGTTGAAATTTCCTCGAATTTATGTTCAAGTCCGGAGAGTTTTTGCAGCAGTGGGTTTGTAGTCATTTGGTTACTTGATAATATTTTGAATATTTAATGTGTTGTAAAGCGGTATATTGATTGTTTTTTCATTTTCTTTGTATGGCAAAGAAGAAATTTTTATGCCAAAAGGTGAATTATTTTCTTTCATAAACTCGTTAAAAGATTTGGCTGCAAGATTTGTTCCTGATTTCACTTCTACAGGTATAACTCCGCGTTCGCTTTCTGTAATAAAATCAATTTCCTGTTTAGAATCTTCACGAGACCAGTAAAACAATGCAGGTAGACAGCTTGCTGTAAGTTCTTGACAAACAAACTGTTCGCTTAATGCTCCATTAAATTCGGTATAAATGCTGTTGTGTTCGACAATCTGTTTGGGCAGTGTGCCGGACATTGCACCAAGTAACCCCAAATCACTTAAAAACAGTTTAAATGCACCAAAATCCTCATAAAACTTCAAAGGCGATTGCAGTTTGGAAACACGAACAATTTTATGAATCATAGACGAATCTAAAAGCCATTGTATTGTTGTTTCAAAATCTCTCGCTCTTGCCCCCAATTTTACAGCACCGTAAATAAATTTTTTATTTTCGCGGGCAATTTGCTGCGGTATGGAGTTCCACAACAAGCGGATTTTTGTAGCTAAAAGTGGTGTGGCATATTTAGCAAAATCGAAATCGTAATCCTGTAAAATTTTGTTTTGAAGTGTTCGTACCTTTGTAAAATCACGGTTTTCGGCGTATTCGGCAACTACTTCGGGCATTCCGCCAACAAAAAAATACTGTTTTAAGTATCGGTCAAATTTTTCGTGAAAAATGTTAAGTTTTTCGGGTTTGGTATTTTTTAACAGTTCGGCGAGATGTTCTTCGCCCATTGCCTGCAAAAATTCCGAAAAAGTCATCGGATATAACTGTAAATGGTCGGTTTTTCCGACAGGAAATGAAGAATTACCGTGCATAGCAACTCCCAAAGCCGAACCGGAAGCAATAACAAACAGTTCGGGCATTTGTTCCTGAAAGAATTTGAGAGAAGTGATAGCATTGGGTACTGCCTGTACCTCATCAAAAACAAGCAGGGTGTCGGCAGTTATTGTTTCGCCACTTTCAGCTTGCAAAAAAGGCAGTAAATCTTTTGGGGAGAGCGAACCATTGAAAAGCTGCCTCATATTTTCGTTTTTTTCAAACATAATATAGGCAACATTTTTGAACTGTATTGTGCCAAATTCCCTGATAGCCCAGGTTTTGCCAACCTGCCTTGCACCTGTTAGTATCAGTGGCTTGCGAGTTGGTGAATTTTTCCAGTCTTTTAGTTTCTTCAGTATGTCTCTTTTCATATTTTGCACATTTTTTCCGGAAATTTAAATGCAAAATTACACATTTTCGATGAAATTAAAAGGGGGGAACTGCACATTTTTTCTTGAAACTATTATATTTGGTTTTTACTTTGTATTTCATAATTTGTACGGTATGAAATGTTTTTTGTCAGTATGTATTTTTTTAATGGACAATGTGTAAGGAATGAGTTTTGCTCACTACTTGTTGATGTTTTTGTGCTGATGGATTTATAAATTCGTCGGCTTGTTTGTATGTTTTTCTGCTTGCCTTTGCCTCTTTTGCTGCGTTAATGTGATGATATTATTTTTTCATTGGAATAATGTAACATTTATTATTCCCTTCCTTCAAATGCAAAAAATGATTTTCTTCACAATCTTCCCAAATTTCATTTTGTCGGATTGTTTTATATGTTTCATTAAGTTGTTCGATAAGCCAATCCTTGTCAGAAATGTAAAAACAAGAATGCACATAGCATAAACCATTTTCTTTTATTGATTCATCTATTTTCAAATAATCAGAGTAATTAGTATAGCGAGAAATAACATCTGCCGTATGAATTAAAAAATCAATTGACTTATCATATCCTTTCTTCAGTTCAACAATATCTATTTTATCAGTAAAATCAAATATTTTATCTTCTTTTCTTGAATGTGTATATCTGAAAGAACTTACATCTTGACCAAGCATTGTGATTAAATCTTTTAATCTTGCTGAATACTTATCGTATTCTTCTTTTAATTGTTCTTTAAAATTTAATGTGTTAGCTATTTGATTATAGTGTTTTTCAAATAATTCAAACAAATCGTTCAAGTTATGATGTTGTAAATCCTTATCTTTAATCCCAATACTACTATAATTATTTAGGTATTTTATATTTTCCTTCAAGAGCAATTCTATTGAATGTCTCATTAAATATAGCAAAGGATGAGCGATTGCATCAATACTGAATTGTCCCTCAACTGTTTGATTGATTAAAATATTAATAGCATTCTCATATTGACCCGCCAATTTTGCGTCAGAATAAGAGCCAATATATGCGGTCAATCTACACTTATCTAATTTACTTAAATCACTGGGGATTTCTTTTTTGAACCACATATTATTAATTGTTTATTTCCACTCATTATTTGGCATTCAAAAACACCTCAATTTTTGCTCGTTATAAAATATAAAGAATTTCTATACATTGACGATTTTAATGTTTTTCTATCTATTTCGTTTTCTCTTCCACCCAAATGCGCGCGTTTACAAACGCTTCCATCCAAGGCGTAATTTGGTCGGAGTTGATGCGGTCTGCCGGATAGTGCGCCCATTGCCAAGGGAAGATAGCGCGCTCCAAGTGGGGCATCATCGCTAAGTGGCGACCATTTGCCGAACAAATTCCGGCAACATTGTAGTCCGAGCCGTTCGGGTTGGCGGGGTAGCCTTCGTAAGTATAATTGGCAATGATATTGTAGTCGCTTTCGGCTTTTGGCAAGTGGAATTTTCCTTCGCCGTGCGCAATCCAAACGCCGAGTTTGCTGCCCGAAAGCGAGCCGAATAATACGGAGTTGTTTTGCGGAATGGTTAAGCCGATAAAGTTTGATTCGAATTTATGGGAATTATTGTGTAGCATTTTGGGTCGCTCCTCGCCGTGCTCAGGGTTGAGCAAATTGAGTTCCGCCATCAGTTGGCAGCCGTTGCAAATACCCAAGCTTAATGTGTCGGGGCGGGCATAGAAATTTTCCAATGCCGTTTTGGCTTTTTCGTTGTATAGGAAACCGCCTGCCCACCCTTTGGCTGAGCCGAGTACATCGGAGTTGGAGAATCCGCCGCAGAATACGATAAAGTTTACATCTTCCAGTGTTTCGCGTCCGCTGGTGAGGTCGGTCATATGTACATCTTTCACATCGAAGCCTGCCAAGTAAAGTGAGTAAGCCATTTCGCGCTCGCCGTTTGTTCCTTTTTCGCGGATAATGGCGGCACGAATGCCTGACTTGCCTGTGCGGTCTTGTGTGATATTGTATTGCGAGAGTTTTCCTGTGAAATTTTTATTGAAATCGAAGACCAGAGGCTGTTTGCCGTAGTTTTCGAAACGGGCTGCGGCACAAGTTTCGCCGCTTTGTTTCTTGTCTAAAAGATAGGAAGTATTGTACCACAAATGGCGTAGTTTATCAATGTTGAAAGATAGTTTTTCATCATTTTTATTGATAGTGATAGTGCGTTCGGCAATTGGTTTGGCAATCACGGCATAACCGATTCCGTTGCATTCGAGAATGGCTCGGACTTCTTTTTTATCTTTTACCTGCACTAAAATTCCGGGATTTTCGGCAAATAGTATTTTTACCAAATCTTCTTCTTCAATGCCGTCTAAGGTTACATTCAATCCGCCTTGTGTGTTGGCAAATGTCATTTCGAGCAAAGCGGTGAGCAGTCCGCCGGAAGAAATATCATGTCCGGCAAGAATTAGCCCTTCATTGATTAAAGTCTGTATTGTATTGAATGCTTCGCGGAAATATTCGGGGTATTTTACGGTGGGTACTTCATCTCCCAGTTTGTTCAGCACTTGCGCTAACGAAGAGCCTCCCAATTTATGGTTATCAAATGAGAAATCGATGTGGAAAATAGCCGTTTCGGGGTCGTTTACCAGCAGGGGCGAAACTGTTTTCTTTACATCGGAAACTTCTGCTCCGGCAGAAATAATCACTGTTCCGGGTGCAAAAACCTTGTCGCCGTTGGGATATTTTTGCGTCATCGAAAGGGAATCTTTTCCGGTCGGGATATTGATGCCGAGTTCGCAGGCAAACTCGCTGCATGCTTCAACGGCTTTGTACAAGCGAGCGTCTTCGCCCGGATTTTTGCAGGGCCACATCCAGTTTGCCGAGAGCGAAACACTGTCCAATCCGTCAGCCAAAGGTGCCCAAATAATGTTGGTTAATGCTTCGGATATTGCCAGAATGGAGCCCGATTGCGGATTAATCATAGCTGCCATCGGAGCATGTCCGATAGAGGTTGCCAATCCGGCTGTGCCACGATAATCGAGAGCTACTACTCCGCAATTGCTCAATGGTAGTTGCAATTCTCCTACACATTGTTGTGTGGCGATTTTTCCGGTTACCGAGCGGTCTACTTTATTGGTTAGCCAATCTTTACAAGCAACCGATTCGAGTTGTAGTACTTGCTCTATATAATGTTGGATGTTTTCTTTTTGTGTAACAACGGGTGCATATTTTTCTTTTACCGTCTTATCTTCCATAATGGTTTTAGGCGGATTTCCGAAAAAGTCGGATAAAGAGAGGTCAATGACAGCCTCCCCACCCCCCGAAGGGGGGCTTTGAAGAGCGGAACCGACAGGGTTTTCACTGCCGTTTTCTCCAAGCCCCCCTTCGGGGGGTTGGGGGGCTGTGAATGTTAATCTCATATCGCCCGTAGTTTCGCCTACCACATACATTGGTGAACGCTCTCGCTCGGCAATTTTGCGGATATGTTCAATGTCTTTTTCGTTTACCAACAATCCCATTCTTTCTTGGCTTTCGTTGCCGATAATTTCTTTGGCAGAAAGTGTTGGGTCGCCTACGGGAAGTTTCGATACATCGATTTTACCTCCTGTGGCTTCTACTAATTCCGACAAACAGTTGAGGTGTCCGCCTGCGCCGTGGTCGTGTATAGATACGATAGGATTGTTGTCGCTTTCTGCCAAGGCACGAATGACATTGGCAGCGCGTTTTTGCATTTCGGGATTGGCGCGTTGTACGGCATTTAGTTCGATAGCGTTGGAATATTGTCCTGTCTCAACTGACGAAACTGCACCGCCTCCCATTCCGATTCTATAATTATCGCCTCCCATCACGATGACTTTTTGTCCTGTTTCGGGTGTGCCTTTGAGGGCATCGTTCATTTTACCGTAACCGATACCTCCGGCAAGCATGATTACTTTGTCGTAGCCGTGTTTTTTATCGTTTTCGGTATGTTCAAAAGTCAGTACCGAGCCGCAGATAAGCGGTTGTCCGAATTTGTTTCCGAAGTCGCTTGCACCGTTTGAGGCTTTAATCAGGATTTGTTCGGGGGTTTGATATAGCCAATTGCGGGCAATCAGGTTTTTTTCCCATTCGTGTTGCGGCGAAGTGCGGGGGTAAGAGGTCATATAAACCGCCGTTCCTGCGAGCGGGAGAGAGGCTTTTCCTCCGCCTAAGCGGTCGCGTATTTCGCCACCCGTTCCGGTTGCAGCGCCGTTAAAAGGCTCAACGGTTGTAGGGAAATTGTGTGTTTCGGCTTTAAGTGAAAGTACGGATTTTATTTTTTTTATTTCGAAGTAATCAGATGTTTCGGCAGACGAAGGTGAAAACTGTTCAATTTCGGGTCCGGCATTGAACGCTACATTGTCTTTGTAAGCAGAAACTAATTTGTTCGGATTTTCTTCCGAAGTTTTTTTAATTAATTTGAATAGTGATGATTCTTTTACTTCGCCGTCTACAATAAATTGTCCGTTAAAGATTTTATGACGGCAGTGTTCCGAGTTTACTTGTGAGAACCCGAACACTTCGCTGTCGGTCAGTTTACGGCCGATTTTTTCAGCAACACTGTTCAGGTATTCGATTTCGTCTGCGCTCAACGCTAAGCCTTCTTGTTGATTGTAAGCTGCAATGTCGTCGATAGAAATAATCGGGTCGGGGTTTTTGTCAATAGTGAATATCTGTTGGTCAAGGCTGTTGTATTTTTGTTGCAACATGGAATCGAAGCTTGGGCTTTCACTCGCCGGAAAAAATTCTTCGATGCGAGTAATTCCTGTAATTCCCATATTTTGGGTAATTTCTACGGCATTGGTACTCCAAGGGGTTATCATTTCGCGGCGCGGACCGATGAATTGTTCTTCGAGATTGTTGGTGCCCATATATTTGGCTTCGCCAAAAAGCCAAATGAGCTTGTTAATATCCTCTTGTTGAATGTTTTGTGTGGCATTAACTGCCAAAATACTTTTTTCGGGGGTACGGAAGAAATGAATCATAATTACTTTTATTGAACGATAGGATTTTTTACGGCTGCAAAGGTAGTTCTTTAATTGTTAATTGTTAATTAATTAATTATTAATTTCTTTCATTCTTTTATTTTTTCTCTACCTTTGCGCGTTGTTAACTCGGGGCAAGAGATATCTACAACTATCCGAAATGAAACGCATAGACCGTTATTTAATATTACGCTTTACAGAGCTTTTTTTGGCTACATTTTTTATTTGCAGCTTTATTTTGCTGTTGCAGTTTTTGTGGAAACGCATTAACGATATTGTAGGAAAAGGGCTTGATTTTAGCGTATTGGCAGAATTTTTCTTTTATTCGGCACTTTCGGTAGTCCCGTTGGCGTTGCCGCTTGCTATCCTGCTTGCTTCGCTGATGACATTCGGAAACTTGGGCGAAAAATTTGAACTGATTGCGATGAAGGCTGCAGGCATTTCTCTGTTTCGTATTATGCAGCCGTTGGTATTGTTTATATGTGTGATTTGTATCGGGGCATTTTTTTTCTCAAACAGCGTATTGCCTAAATCGCAAAGCCGGCTGTGGTCGTTGGTGTTTGCAGTGCGCGAAACTTCGCCCGAACTGGAAATCCCTACGGGTGAATTTTACTCGGGTATCAATGGGTACAATATTTATGTGCGCGAAAAAGTGAATGATAATAAGACCTTGAAAGACATTATGATATACGATTTCTCAAAAGGTTTTAGCAATGCCAGCGTTACGGTTGCCGATTCGGCATTATTGCAGATGTCGCCCGACAAAATGTTTCTAATGCTGTCGCTCTATAACGGCGAATCGTTTGAGAATCTTAAAAATGCGGGTACAGACGATGTAACGCGCAACATACCCTACCGTCGCGAATCGTTCGATTTGCGTCGTTTGGTAATTGACTTTAATGCCAACCTTGCCGAAATTGATGCAGATGCAATGCGCAACGATTACATCAGTAAAGATCTCAACCGGTTGCAGCATTCAATAGATAGCCTTTCGCATCGTGTGGACAGTATTAAAATGCAGTACGCCAATTCGTATCCGCAAAATCATTTTTTCGATAGAAATAATTTTGTAAAACACTCGTTAAAGTTTCTGTCTGTCGAAGAAATAAAAAAAGCCAATAAGCTCCCTCTATTCACCACTTTAAGTAAAGCAGAAAAAATACAAGCTCTCATTAATGCTCGCAATAAGGCACAATATGCTCAAAGCGAATTGGAAAGCAATTTGCAATACCAGCAAGCCGAGCGAAAATTGAGCATTCGCCATTCCATCGAATGGCACCGGAAATTTACGCTCTCGTTTGCTTGCCTTATATTCTTCTTTATCGGTGCGCCGCTCGGAGCCATTATTCGCAAAGGCGGTTTGGGGATGCCGGTAGTGATTTCGGTAGTGATGTTTATCATTTATTATATTATCGACAACATGGGATATAAAATGGCGCGCGACGATGTATGGACGGTATGGCAAGGTATTTGGCTCAGTTCTGCCTGTTTGCTGCCGATAGGAATATTTTTCACCTACAAAGCAGCTACCGATTCGGTACTTTTCAACGCTGAATCGTATATGAATTTCTTTAAAAAAATAAGATGTTGGCTACATCATTTTGGTAGGAAAAATAACAGATAAAATGAATATTTAATTTTAGATATACTAAACAAATAAAATATGGAAGAAACATTTAAGCTTAATACCATAGAAGAAGCAATAGAAGATTTTCGAGAGGGGAAATTTCTTATTGTGGTCGATGATGAAGACCGCGAAAATGAAGGCGATTTTATCATTGCTGCCGAAAAAGTTACGCCCGAAAAAATCAACTTCATGATGCAATACGGACGCGGTGTGCTTTGTGCACCGATAACCGAAGATCGCTGCCGTGAGCTGGAACTCGATATGCAGGTAAATGAAAACACTTCGCTACACGAAACACCATTTACTACTACGGTCGATTTGTTGGGAAAAGGCTGCACCACAGGCGTGTCGATGTACGACCGCGCCATGACCATACTTGCCCTTGCCGACCCTGCAACAAAGCCTACCGACCTTGCTCGTCCGGGACATATTAATCCGTTGCGGGCACGCAATCGTGGTGTATTGCGCCGCACCGGACACACAGAGGCTTCTGTCGATTTGGCACGCCTTGCGGGATTGCAGCCTGCTGCTGCTCTTATCGAAATTATCAACGAAGATGGTACCATGGCGCGCTTGCCCGATTTGATTAAAGTATCCGAAAAATTTAACATTAAGATTATATCCATAAAAGACCTGATTGCCTACCGTTTACAGCAGGAAAGCCTTATTGAAAAAGGCGAAGAAGTACAGCTGCCTACTGCTTACGGAGTATTTCGTTTGATACCTTTCCGTCAGAAATCGAACGGATTGGAGCATGTGGCATTACTCAAAGGTTCGTGGGAGAAAGACGAACCGGTATTAGTGCGTGTACATTCGTCGTGTATGACGGGCGATATTTTCGGTTCCCTGCGTTGTGAATGCGGTGAGCAGCTTCATACGGCAATGCAGATGATAGAGAAAGAAGGCAAAGGAGTGCTTGTGTATATGAATCAGGAAGGGCGTGGTATTGGATTGATGGCAAAAATTGCTGCCTATAAATTGCAGGAACAAGGTTTGGATACGGTTGATGCCAATATTCACCTTGGCTTCCAACCCGATGAGCGCGACTACGGCGTAGGTGCTGCCATTTTGCGCGAGCTCGGTGTCAGTAAAATGCGTCTTATGACCAATAACCCCGTGAAGCGTATCGGTTTGGAAAGCTACGGGCTTGAAGTGGTAGAAAATGTGCCGCTCGAAGTGAAGCCCAATCCTTACAATCTTTTCTATATGAAAACAAAAAAAGAACGCATGGGGCATAGCCTGAAAAATACGAAATAAGGCTTTGCCGAGTTTAATTTTTTTATTTACCTTTGCGGCTTGTTTTAAAAAAAACAGACAATAAAAACATATTTCAAAGTGAAAGAAACCAAGTATATTTTCGTAACCGGCGGTGTTACCTCCTCTCTAGGAAAAGGTATTATATCGGCATCGCTCGGAAAGTTGCTACAAGCGCGTGGATATAAAGTTACCAACCAAAAATTAGACCCGTATATAAATATCGATCCGGGCACGCTCAATCCCTATGAACACGGCGAATGTTATGTTACGGTAGATGGTCATGAGGCAGACCTTGATTTGGGGCACTACGAGCGATTCTTGAATGTGGAAACCTCTCGGGTAAACAACATTACTACGGGACGGATTTACCAAAATGTAATTAACAAGGAACGCCGTGGCGAATTTCTTGGTAGAACGGTGCAGGTTATTCCTCATATTACCGACGAAATTAAACGCAATATCAAGCAACTTGGAAATACGGGAAATTATGATTTTGTAATAACCGAAATCGGCGGCACGGTGGGCGACATCGAATCGTTGCCTTACATCGAAAGTGTGCGTCAATTGCGCTGGGAATTGGGCAAAAATTGCCTTTGCATTCATCTTACTTATGTACCTTATGTGTCGGCTGCCAAGGAATTGAAAACCAAACCGACGCAACATTCCGTAAAACTTTTACAGGAAGAAGGCGTACAACCCGATGTGCTGGTGCTGCGTACCGAACACCCCATTACGCCCGAAGCCCGCCAAAAGGTAGCTTTATTTTGTAATGTGGCACCCGAAGCTGTGATAGAGTCGATAGATGTGCCAAGCATTTACGAAGTGCCGGTACGCATGCAAGCAGAAGGCTTGGATAAAATTGTACTCGAAAAAATGGACATGTCTACCGATCCGGTAGCCGATATGAAAGATTGGGAAGCTTTTTTAAACAAAATGTCGAATGCCACACAAACCGTAACAATCGGTTTGGTGGGTAAATATGTCAGTCTGCCCGATGCCTACATTTCAATTATCGAATCGTTGAAACACGCAGCGGCATATAATGAGCGTAAGCTTGATTTGCGCCTCATTCTTTCCGACAATATTAAACCCGAGAATATAGAAGATACTCTTGCCGGACTTGATGGAGTGGTGATAGCTCCCGGTTTCGGAAATCGCGGCATAGAGGGTAAAATCACAGCCATTCAGTATGCTCGTGAAAACAATATTCCTTGCTTTGGTATTTGTATGGGCATGCAATGTATGGTTATTGAATATGCCCGCAATGTGCTCGGTTTTTCCGATGCCAATACTACCGAAATAGATTCTAACACGCGCCACAATGTAGTCGATTTGATGGAAGAACAAAAAGATGTATTCAATCTTGGCGGCAGCATGCGCTTGGGAAGCTATCTGTGTGAGTTGCAGGAAAACTGGCTGGCGTATAAAATTTATGGTAAAAAAATTATCAAAGAACGCCACCGCCACCGCTTTGAGTTTAATAACGATTACAAAGACCAGTTTGAAAAAGCCGGATTGCAATGCAGCGGTGTAAACCCCGAAACAGGTTTGGTGGAAATAATCGAAGTGCCGAGCCGAAAATGGTTTCTCGGTGTGCAGTTTCACCCCGAATATAGTAGTACGGTACTTAAACCACACCCGTTATTTGTCGATTTTATAAAAACAAGTATTAAATAAAACGATTACACATTACAAAAAATGGATAAAAATACACTTATCGGGTTTTTGCTTATCGGCGCGTTGATATTTGGTTTTATGTTTCTTAACAAGCCAACGGAAGAAGAATTACGCCAGCAAAAATTGGAGCAGGCTAAATTGGCGGCAGAACAGCAAGCCGAAATTATTGCCGAACAATTTGCCGAAACTCATCAAGATAAAGCTGTCGAGGCGGTGAATGCGACAGATAGCGTTGTACTCGACCAATTCGGAGTATTTGCTCCTTCGGCACAAGGCGAAGATAAACTCTATACAATTGAAAATAATCTCGTTCGCTTGAAAATTAGTTTGAAAGGCGGACAAATTGTGTCGGCAGAATTGAAAGATTTTAAAACTTACAACGGGCAGCCGTTATTCCTGTTCGATGCAAAAAAAGACAGTTCTTTTTATGGTTTTACAATCAATACAGCCAACGACCGCATTGTTAACACGCGCGATCTTTACTTCGAACCGCTTGGTTTCGATAGCTTGTCGATGGTAACAAGTGGAGAAAAAGCTTTTGTATTTCGTTTGAAAACGGTTGGCGATGCTTATCTTGATTTTGTTTATACGCTTGCGGCAGACGATTATATGACCGGATTTTCTCTTAAACCGAATAAATTGGAAACGGTGATGCCTTATGGTGTAAATTCGCTCGAAATGCAATGGAATTCTAAAATTCATCAGCAGGAAAAAAGCAGCAAGTTTGAAAGCCGGTATGCCAATTTGTATTACAAACATTCGGGCGATGATGTGGATTATCTTGCTGCCGAGAAAAACGACGAAACCGACATCAGCACCAAAGTAAAATGGATTGCGTTTAAAGACCAGTTTTTCAGTACGATACTTGTTGCCGACGAAGATTTTTTATCGACTAAACTTGTGAGTACGCTTGCTAAACTGCAAACAGGGTATTTGAAAAATTACGCAGCCAGTTTAAGCATACCTTTCGATCCTACGGGTGAAAAAGCGACAGGTTTTCGTTTCTATTTCGGACCGAATAAATACCATACCTTGCACGATTACGACAAGGATAACGAACAAAAGCTTCAATTGGAAAAATTAGTTCCGCTTGGTCCGTGGATTATCGGGTGGATAAACCGTTGGGTGGTAATTCCGGTATTCGATTGGTTGAGCGCATCTATCTCCAACTTCGGTATCATTATTTTGATTCTTACGCTGCTAATCAAGATTGTGCTTTTCCCTCTCACTTATAAATCGTATCTGTCGGGAGCAAAAATGCGGGTATTGAAACCGCAAATAGACGAGATAAATTCTAAAATTCCTGCCACGAAACCGCAGGAACGCCAGCAGGCAACTATGGCTCTGTATCGAAAAGTGGGAGTGAATCCGCTTGGAGGCTGTTTACCGTTGCTGTTGCAAATGCCGATTTTGTTTGCCATGTTTAGCTTTTTCCCTGCGGCAATTGAGTTGCGTCAACAGAGTTTTCTTTGGGCGAGCGACCTTTCGAGCTACGATGCAATATTGACATGGAATGCCAATATACCTTTTATTACGAAATATTTCGGTAATCACCTCAGTTTGTTCTGTTTGTTGATGTCTATTACCAACCTTGTGTATACTCATATTAATATGGGGCAGCAAATGGAAGGTTCGCAGCAAATACCCGGAATGAAGTATATTATGTATCTTATGCCGATTATTTTCCTGTTTATGTTCAACGATTATGCGTCGGGTTTGAGTTACTACTATTTTATTGCCACGCTGATAACTATTTTGCAAACAGTTATTATCCGAGCTTTTGTGGATGAAGAAAAGCTGTTGAAAAAATTGCATGCGCACGCTAAAAATCCTAAAAAACAAAAGAAATCGGGCTTGATGTCGCGATTGGAAGAGGCGCAGCGCAGGCAATTGGAAATGCAAAAACAACGCGCAAAAGGGCGAAAATAACTGTTGCAAAGTATTGTAAGTTGACAAATAGTTTTTTACTTTTGCGGCTATAAAGGTTTTTATAGGTTATTGATTGGATTGCCTCTTTGTGTAATGGTAGCACAGCAGATTCTGGTTCTGTATGTCAGGGTTCGAGTCCTTGAGAGGCAACTGTTTCTGAAAAAAGAATCACTGGAAGGTGATTCTTTTTTTGTTTTACATAAATAGATTTTATTAAATGTATATTTTTTTATAGTAAAAACTAAATGAGTTTTAGTAACTATATAAAAATATATCGTAGTAACTAAATTTTATTTCTATGTAGTGAAATTATTTTTAGTAAACATGTAATTTTTTATGAATTTTATTAATTATTTTTTAGTAGGAATAAAAATTATTTTAGTATAAGTAAAAATATTTTTAATATAAATAAAATTGTTTTTAGTAGATATTAATTTTTATATCGTATAAATATAATCTAATAATGTAATAAATAAAAAAAGATCTATTTTTGTGCTGTGAAACGATAAAAATGTAATGATTATGAAAAAAGAAAGTAGTGCAATGCCTCATAATGGCAATTTATTGGAAAAATATATTGCCGAGCAGCGGATAGTTAAGTCGCATTTGGCACGGAGGATGGATATAACGCCGCCAAGTATGAATTTGTATCTTACGCGCGGTTCGTTACAAACGGTTGTTTGGTGGAGAATTTCGCGGGCGTTGCAGCATAATTTTTTAGCTGAATTGGGCGATGCGCTGGATATTGCCTACGAAACAAAAGCGGAAGCAAAACTGCGCGAAGAGATTGCCGGTTTGCAGGAAAAAATCAAGTTGCAGGGGAAGGAGATTGATGAGATGAAGGTGAAGATTTCGGTGTACGAAAGTATTGTGAATAAATAATCGGAATTATCCCTGAGGCTTACTTCGTTATTGCGAGAAGGTACGACGAAGCGTAGAGGAGACATCTCATAAAAAGAATATTTTTGCATGTTGTTGCTTCCTGCGATTTCTCCACATAAACTCTAATTGATTGTTTTTTTTATTTCTTAAAATGATTGTTTATGCAATTGTACGAAAATTTTTCACTCAAAGCTCACAATACTTTTGGTATTGATGCCAAGGCGCGTTTTTTTGTGGAGTACGATACGGAAGCGGAGTTGTCGGAACTGCTGCGAAGCGAGCTTTTGCGTTCGCACAAATTGCTGTCGATAGGCGGGGGGAGTAATTTGCTTTTTACGCAGGATTTTGACGGGGTTGTGCTTCATTCGCAACTAAAAGGTATTGAATTGATTGACGAAACGGAGAATGAAGTGCTGGTGCGCGCCGGAGCCGGTGTGGTGTGGGACGATTTTGTGGCTCACTGTGTAGCGAATTCGTGGTATGGAGCCGAAAACCTGTCGAATATTCCGGGTGAAATCGGAGCTTGCGCCGTGCAAAATATCGGTGCGTACGGCGTTGAGGCAAAAGATATTGTTTCCGAAGTGGAAGGGTTGGATGTAGCAACTGTCGAGCCTCGCGTGCTCTCTAATTCCGAATGTCATTTTGCTTATCGCGACAGTGTGTTTAAACATGAGTTGGCGGGAAAATTTATTGTTACTTCGGTGCTTTTTCGTTTGTCGAAGCAGGCAGATTTTAAACTCGACTACGGCAGTTTGCGCGAAGAGATTGCAACATATGGTGAGCCTTCGCTACACACGGTGCGGCAAGCGGTTATTGCTATCCGGGTTGCCAAACTTCCCGACCCGAAAGAGCAGGGAAATGGGGGTAGTTTTTTCAAAAACCCCGTTATTTCTGCCGAAAAATTTGCAGAATTGAAAAAAGAATATCCCGATATTCCTTCGTATCCGCTTCCTGCGGGAGAGGTGAAAATTCCGGCTGCATGGCTTATCGAACAGTGTGGATGGAAAGGTCGGTCGGTTGGTAATGCCGCTGTGCATAGCAAACAGGCTTTGGTGCTTATTAACCGCAACGGGCAAGCTACGGGGCAGGAAATTGTTGAACTTTCGAAGCAGATAAGAGCTTCGGTACGAAGTAAATTTGGGGTGGAGATTTCGCCCGAAGTGATATTTCTGTAGATTGGAATTTAATTTTATGAACAGAACTATCAGTATCCGTCATTGCGAGGAACGAAGCAATCTATTCCTGTACTGAGATTGCTTCGTTCCTCGCAATGACGAACAAGACTAAAAGGGATGATTCCGTTTTATTTTTTCTTATATAGAATTGGGTTCAGCGAAGGGTCGTTGTACATTTTCATTTGTCGATACACTTTCATGTATTTTCGTCCGCTTTCGATGTCAAGAAGCAGTTGGTCGATTGCCGTGCTGAGGTCTGTACGCTGCTCGAGCAAAATTTGGAGTTTTTGTTTACATAGAGCAATGTGTTCGGGCGAAGCATCGGTGCGATGCGCTTCCTGATCCATGTGGTAAATTTTCAGGGCAAGAATAGACAGGCGGTCGATAGCCCAGGCAGGGCTTTCGGTATTGATAGTTGCATTTGCCAATACCTTCACATCTTTATATTTATCTAAAAAATAACTGTCGATAGCTTCAACCAAATCGGTACGGTCCTGGTTCGACTTGTCGATGCGACGCTTGAGGGCAAGGGCTTCCACAGGGTCTATTTCAGGGTTGCGAATAATATCTTCGAGGTGCCATTGCACGGTATCAATCCAGTTTTTAATGTATAGGATTCCATCAATCTCGCTTGGCGAAAACGGATTGTGAACTTGGGCATCAATATTATTTTCAATGTGATAATCGACAACACAGCGGTCGAAAATCCGGTTTGCATTTTGACTGAAACTTGTCATGATATTTGTCTGTTTATTTGATTGTTTTTTAATTATTAGCTGTTTTTCATTGCCCGGTCGATGTTGCGCCTGTCTTCTTTTTCTTTGAGCGATTGGCGTTTGTCGTAAGTTTTTTTGCCTCGTGCAAGGGCAATTTCAAGTTTTGCCAATCCTTTTTCATTGATAAAAAGCAGGGTAGGCACTATGGTATAACCCGTTTCTTGCGTAGCTCGAAGTAATTTGTTCAACTCGCGTTTGGAGAGCAACAGTTTTCGCTCGCGCCGGGCATCGTGGTTGGTATACGAACCGAATTTATATTCGGCAATGTGCATATTTTTTACCCATAGTTCGCCTCCCACAAAAAGGCAATAGGCATCAACGAGCGAAGCTTTACCTTCGCGAATGGATTTTATTTCGGTACCCACGAGTTGCAATCCTGCCGTAAAACGGTCGCTCAATTCGTAGTCGAACGAGGCTCGTTTGTTTTTTATTTTTATGGAAGAAGGCTTCAACATCGTTTTTTCGTTTTTAAATTTTTGCTATCGGGAATATAATCAGCAACAGTCTATTGATAGCAACGGGCAAAAATATAATAAGAACCGAAAGGATTAATACAAAATTACTTTTTTTATTTTCTTCGAGCTGTATAAACCGGCTTGCTCCTTCCCACACTATATACAGGGTGTAGATATTTATTATTTTCAAAAAAAACAATTCGGGCAGGAGAGAAATAAATATATTAAGCAGAAGCGAAAGGGTCATGGAGTAGGTGATAAGCCGCAGTATGGTAGATTGTGCTACTTGTATCCGAAAATGTTTACATAGTATTTCGGCAAATACATAATATATTGCCCAAAAACCACTGTAAAAAGATACTCCTATAATTATCGAACAAACAATGGAGGATACGAAAATTGTTTCCTGTCGATAAAGCAATCCGCCTGCAAAGGAAGTTACCATACATAAAGCGAGCAAGACATTAAAAAAAGAAAAATCTTCTTTTTTACTGTTTTGGTTTTCGATAGAAAGCTTATCCCATGTCTCGCCCGGAGTAGTGATAACGGATACTGCGCGCCTGAAAATCTCTTTATATTTCATGCCTTAATCTTTCAAACTTGCAAAAATAGTATTAAAAATTGAGCTTATGAATATATAAAATGATATTTTAAACCAAAAAATCATAAAATAAATAATTATTTTATTGTAAAAAGGTAGTACATTTGCCCCTGATATTCGGTAAAAAACAAAGCATTTTTAAGGATGGAAGCACAAGTAAAATTAAATGTCATAGGGTTAACATACAGTCAGGTGCAAAATACGGCTTATGCCCTTGTGTTGGGCGAAGAAAACGGTTCACGGCGTATAGCTGTCGTTATCGGAGCGCCCGAAGCACAAGCTATCGCAATGAATTTGCAAGGTTTACAATCTTCGCGCCCTCTTACGCATGATTTGTTTATTTCTCTTATTTCGGCTTACGGTATTTCCATGCTTAGAGTGAATATTTATAAATTTGAGAAAGATATTTTTTATTCCGAGCTTGTTTTTCGCGATGCGTCGGGAAAAGAAGTCCGGATAGATTCGCGCACATCCGATGCCATTGCCTTGGCGGTGCGCGTGCAATGTCCTATTTTTATCACCGAGGAAATTATGGCAATTGCGGGCGTACATTTTGAAGGAGATGAAAATGCTTCAGCTTTCGAGCCTATTGCCAACAGAGAAAAACGCGAGGATACTCCGATAAAAGAATTAAGCAAGGAAGAACTGGAAAAACAAATTGAGGAAGCTATCCAAACCGAAAATTACGAACAAGCCCGCATATTAAGCGATGAGTTGAAAAAACGCAATTAAAATTAATTTAAATTGCTATCTCTACATTGCAATCGTAAAAAATATTTGTTACCTTTGCAGCCGTTGTTTTTAAAGCAAAGGCGTGAATGGACTCATTTTTCAGAACACACAAATATTTGGTAGAGCATGTTAATTCTTTGGTGCAACGCCGGCTAATGTCTGAAATTGATTGGAATCACCGTCTTATCGGCATTAAGGGGAGCAGGGGAGTAGGAAAAACTACCTTTTTGTTGCAATATGCCAAAGATCATTTTGCTGCCGACAATCATTCTTGCCTGTATATCAATCTGAACAATTTTTATTTTACAAACCGTTCGCTGGTGTCGTTTGCCGACGAGTTTCGTAAAAGCGGTGGTCGCACGCTGCTTATCGACCAATTGTTTAAGTATCCGGATTGGAGCCGCGATTTGCGTTATTGTTACGATAATTTTACGGATTTACATATTGTATTTACCGGTTCGCCGGTAATGCGTCTTAAAGATCCGGACGAAAATCCCGATTTGGCAGGGCTTGTTCATTCGTATAACTTGCGTGGATATTCTTTTCGAGAGTATATCAATTTATCTACGGGTAGCGATTTCAAATCGTATTCGCTTGAAGATATTATCGAAAATCATTTGGAAATTGCTCGGGAAATCACCGCAAAATTGAAACCGTTGGCATATTTTCAAGATTATTTGCATCATGGTTTTTATCCGTTTTTTCTCGAAAAACGAAATTTCTCCGAAAATTTGCTCAAAACGATGAACATGATTATCGAGGTTGATGTTTTACTTTTGAAGCAAATGGAGTTGAAATACATGTCGAAAATTCGCAAGTTGTTTTATCTGCTTGCAAGCAGTGCGATAACAATTCCCGACGCGCCGAATGTGAGTCGTTTGAGTTCCGAAATAGAAACTTCGCGAGCTACGGTGATGAACTATATAAAATATTTGAAAGATGCTCGACTGTTGAACTGGATTTATCCTGAGGGGGAAGATTTTCCTAAAAAACCCGGACGGATTTATTTGCAGAACACCAATCAGATGTTTGTTATTTATCCCAATAATGTAAGTCGTAAAGCTTTGTGTGAAACATTTTTTGTAAATAATATGGTGCGCGACCGCAAGGTGAATATCGGAGCACAGTCTGACGAATTTTTAATCGACAAAAAATATACTTTTAAAGTGCTTGCAAAAGATGAAAAAATAAAAAATAATACAAAAGCTATTCAATCTGTTGATATGATAGAAATTGGTAGCGAAAATATTATACCTTTGTGGCTCTTTGGATTTTTGTATTGAAACGCAATGTTCAGATTATCTGAACATTAAAATATCTAATTATATATTTTATTAATAAATTAATTTAACAATGGCAAAAGAAAAAAAATTCTTAACCTGTGATGGTAACCAAGCTGCAGCGCATATCGCGTATATGTTTAGCGAAGTGGCGGCGGTTTATCCAATCACACCGTCATCAACTATGGCAGAATATGTCGATGAATGGGCTGCCGTAGGGCGTAAAAACATTTTCGGCGAAACCGTAAAAGTGGAAGAAATGCAATCGGAAGCCGGCGCTGCCGGCGCTATGCACGGTGCATTGCAAGCGGGTACTTTGTGTAACACTTTTACTGCTTCACAAGGTTTGTTGCTGATGATTCCTAACATGTATAAAGTAGCCGGCGAATTGCTTCCGGGCGTTTACCATGTATCGGCTCGCGCTTTGGCTTCGCATGCGCTTTCTATCTTCGGCGACCACCAAGATGTGATGGCTGTGCGTCAAACAGGCTGCGCGCTGTTGGCGACAGGTTCTGTACAAGAAGTAATGGATTTGGCGGCAGTGGCTCACTTGGCTTCTATCAAATCGCGCGTACCGTTTGTACATTTCTTTGATGGTTTCCGTACATCGCACGAAATCCAAAAGATTGAACAATTAGACAACGAAGACCTTGCTCCGCTTCTTGACCAAGATTCGTTGAAAGCATTCCGCCAACGCGCTTTGAATCCAGAAGCGCCCGTAGCTCGTGGTATGGCTCAAAACCCTGATATTTATTTCCAAGCGCGCGAAGCTTGTAATCCATATTATGATGATGTAGTAGGTATTGTAGAAGAATATATCAATAAAATCAATGCGATTACAGGTCGCAAATACGGCTTGTTCGATTACTACGGTGCACCCGATGCAGACCGTGTCATTATTGCCATGGGTTCTGCTTGCGAAGCAATCCGCGAAGCGATTGATGTATTGAATGCCAAAGGCGAAAAAGTCGGTTTGGTGGCAGTACACTTGTATCGTCCGTTCTCGGCTAAACATTTCTTGGCTGCCGTGCCAAAAACAGCAAAACGCATTGCTGTGCTTGACCGTACGAAAGAACCGGGCGCAACAGGCGAGCCTTTGTACCTTGATGTAAAAGATACATTCTACGGTAAAGAAAATGCTCCTATTATTGTAGGTGGTCGTTATGGTTTATCTTCAAAAGATACTACTCCCGCACAAGCGGTTGCCGTGTATGAAAACTTGGCATTGCCGGAACCTAAAAATGGTTTCACTATCGGTATTGTGGACGATGTTACTTATACTTCTCTTCCTTTAAAAGAGGAATTGGTATTGGAAAATGGTCCTTTTGAAGCTAAATTCTATGGTTTAGGCGCTGACGGTACGGTGGGGGCTAACAAAAACTCTATCAAAATTATTGGCGATAATACCAATAAATATTGCCAAGCATACTTTGCTTACGACAGTAAGAAATCGGGTGGTTTCACTTGTTCGCACTTGCGTTTTGGCGACAATCCTATCCATTCAACTTATTTGGTTAATACACCTGACTTTGTAGCTTGCCATGTGCCTGCTTATTTGCACTTGTATGATGTAACCAAAGGTTTGAAAAAGAACGGTACATTCCTTTTGAACTCTATTTGGAACGAAGAAGAAACGAAAAAACATCTTCCGAATAAAGTGAAAAAATATTTGGCTCAAAACAATATTTCGATGTACATTATTGATGCTACCGATATTGCACAAAAAATCGGACTTGGTAATCGTACAAACACCATTCTTCAATCGGCATTCTTCAAAATTACAGGCGTAATTCCTTACGAATTGGCGGTGGAACAAATGAAGAAATTTATCGTAAAATCATACGGTAAAAAAGGTGAAAACATTGTAAATATGAACTATGCTGCTGTAGATAAAGGCGGCGATGTGGTTAAAGTAACGATTCCTGCCGAATGGGCTGACCTTAAAGTGGAAGGCGAAACTACTAACGACGGCGCTCCTGAATTTATCCAAAAAGTAGTTCGTCCAATCAATGCACAAGCAGGAGATGATCTTCCCGTATCAGCATTCAAAGGTCGCGAAGACGGTACTTGGGACCAAGGTACAACTAAATACGAAAAACGCGGTGTTGCCGTGAATGTTCCTGTTTGGATTCCCGAAAACTGTATTCAATGTAACCAATGTGCTTATGTTTGTCCTCACGCAGCTATTCGTCCATTTGTGTTGGATGCTGCCGAACAAGCGAAAGCGCCTGCCGATATGACTCAATTGAAAGCCATCGGTAAAGCATTTGAAGGCATGTCGTTCCGTATGCAAGTTGATGTACTCGACTGTATGGGTTGCGGCAACTGTCCTGATATTTGTCCGGGTAACAAAGGAAACAAAGCTTTGAAAATGGTAGCTTTCGAGCAAGAATTACCAAATCAAGCAAACTGGGATTTCTGCGTAAAAGAAGTAAAATCAAAACAACACTTGGTAGATACAAAAGTGAATGTAAAAAACTCACAATTTGCTACTCCATTGTTTGAGTTCTCCGGCGCATGTTCCGGTTGCGGCGAAACTCCTTATGTGAAATTAATTTCACAATTATTTGGCGAGCGTCAAATGGTTGCTAATGCAACCGGTTGTACTTCTATTTATTCAGGTTCTGCACCTTCTACTCCATACACTAAAAACGAAAAAGGACACGGTCCGGCTTGGGCAAACTCTTTGTTCGAAGACAACGCCGAATACGGTTTAGGTATGGTGCTTGGTGTAGAAAAAATGCGCGACCGCGTAGAACGCTTGATGAAAGAAGGGTTGGCTTGTGATTGCTGCTCTTCCGAAATGAAAGTGTTGTTCCAAGAATGGATTGACAACCGTAAATCTGCTGAAAAAACAGCCGAAATTACCGAAAAACTCGTTCCGATGATTTCTGCCTGCGATTGCGACATTTGTAACCAACTTGTAGAATTGAAACACTACTTCATTAAAAAATCGCAATGGATTATTGGCGGTGATGGTTGGGCTTACGACATCGGTTATGGTGGCTTAGATCATGTATTAGCTTCCGGTTTAAATGTAAATGTATTGGTAGTAGATACCGAAGTTTACTCAAACACAGGCGGTCAGGCATCTAAATCTACTCCGGTAGGTGCTGTAGCTAAATTTGCTGCTGCCGGGAAACGCATTCGCAAAAAAGATTTGGGTATGATGGCGGCATCTTACGGTTATGTGTATGTAGCGCAAATCGCAATGGGCGCTAATCAAGCGCAAACATTGAAAGCTATTCGCGAAGCGGAAGCATTTGACGGTCCGTCTATTATTATTGCTTATGCTCCTTGTATCAACCACGGTTTAGGTGCAGGTATGGGCAAAGCGCAAGCTGAGCAAGAAAAAGCGGTAGAATGCGGTTACTGGCACTTGTGGAGACACAATCCCGATTTGGAAGCACAGGGTCAAAACCCATTCCAATTGGATAGCAAAGAACCGGATTGGTCTAAATTCCAAGATTTCTTGAAAGGCGAAGTTCGTTACACATCATTAATGAAACAATTCCCCGAAGAAGCCAAAGAACTCTTTGCCGCTGCCGAAGATAATGCTAAATGGCGTTATAACGGTTATAAACGACAAGCTGCAATGCAGTATTAATTTGAATGTGTAAGAGCGCGATTAATCGCGCTCTTACGGAATAACAAACCCTCCCGTTTTCTATTGAGAGCAGGAGGGTTTTTGTTTGCTGCTGTACCGTAGGCAACGCTACGCTCGCATACGGTTATGAAAATCTCACACCTTCGGAGTGAAGACAGCCCCGAATGGGGCTAAATCTGCATAACCGTGGGTAAGCAATAGCGCAACCCCTCTTGGCGCAAGTTTTTTAACTTGTGTCTTTTTTTGTATCAAGTCCAAGTTACGGCTATGCCTAAACTTGAACTAATGCGGGGTAAGTTTTTTTAACTTGTGCCTTATTTTTGAACCTCTACGAAATACGAAAAAAACCCCGCTTATGAAAATGAGCGGGATTTTTTTATGCTTTCCGCAAACAACCCAAGCTAATATTACGCAGCTCCGCAGCTTATTTATTGGAATAATAATTGGCTACAAAGATTTATGCTGCGCTGCAGCTATCCTGTTTTGTAATAAGGCACAGCGTGCCGTAAAGATTTGTAGAAATTAAAAAACAGAACAAATTCAGGTGCATAGCACCGAAACAGCGTTCAGCGAAGCTAAATATTGCTTTTGGGATAGTTTTGCGGATAAGCATTACTATTTTTATCTGCCCCCTCTTGGCGCAAGTTTTTTAACTTGTGCCTTTTTTTTGAACCTCTACGAAATACGAAAAAACCCCGCTTATGAAAATGAGCGGTTTTTTTTTGTATTTATTTCATTTGGACATCAAAAATTTTACATTACATTTGCGTTTCGAAATTTTATTTATGCTTTCAGAAATGCTGAAAATATAAAAGTGAGAGCTGTTAGCCTTTCACTAAAAGTGGAAATATAAAAGCTCAAAGTTTTACTTTTTTCTAAAAATAAAAGCATAAAAGCGAGAAATTTCAGCCTTTCACCAAAAGTGGAAACACAAAAGCCCAAGGTTTTAACATTTTTCTAAAATTAAAAGCAGAAAAACAAAAGCTTTTGCCTTTTTTCTAAAAGTAGAAGTGAAGAAGCGACTGTAAATAACTAATTATAAATTTTTAATTATTAAAGAAATGAAGAAAATTGAAAAAGTGCATTTGGAAATTCTCCAAAACGGAGCGTGGGTAACTTATCTGACATTTATTGTCAAGTTAATCAAGGAGAATGAAACGGTAAAAACTTTGCTTGCGCCGCTGCTTGCACTGCTGGAAAAGACTCTCAAAGATGCCGAAGAGTCGCTTGAAGAGATGCGCAGCAGCCAATGGAGCCGCGGGATAAACGAAGCCGATACGCAGCGCGACCGTATGGTTGGCGGGTTGAACAATTATGTACGCTCGTTTCTGTACGATATCGACCCCGCAAAACAGCGTGCTGCCGAGAGTTTGATGAAGGTAATCGACCATTACGGCGAAATGGCGAAAGCTCCGCAGGATCAGGAAACGGCGTTGATTAATGATTTTCTCAAAGAATTAAACGACAATCATCAGGCAGACATCGAAGCAATCGGGCTTTCCGACCGCTGTGAGCAGTTGCAGGCGGCAAACGCGCGTTTTGTACAGCTTCTCGACAGTCGCACTGTCGAAGCCGGCAATAAAAATCCGTTGCGTATGGTCGATATTCGCCGCGAAGGCAATCGTCTTATCCGTATGCTTTATACCCAAATCGAACTGCTGCAACTCACAGCTTCCACCGAAGCCCTCAGCAGTTTTGCAGGCGAACTCAATGCTGAAAATGCACGGGTAAATGACAATTTGAAGAGAAAATAGGGTTGGTAGGGGTTGAAAATTTTCAACCCCCTACGGAATATCGAAAAACTCCCGTTTATGAAGATGAGCGGGAGTTTTTTATATGCCGCAAGCAATGTTGCGCTTGCATGCGGTTACAAAAATTTCACATCTTCAATGTGTAAGATTTCCCATCAAAATGTTTCTTGTAAAAAACAATTTATCAATAAAAATGTTTCTTGTAAAAAACATTTTATATCTTTGCGAAAATAAAAAAGACTACAACTATGAACAATCTTTTCAATCTGTTTTTTCAGAGGCTTGCTCAAACAAATACAAAATTTGTCAGATATTTATATTCGCAAATTGACTGGGAAAGCCGGTTGATAGGTATTACCGGAGCAAGAGGTGCAGGAAAAACAACTATCCTGTTGCAGTATGCCAACTTGCAATTCCCAAATTCACGGAACAAAGTGCTGTATGTAACATTAGACCATATCTGGTTTTCCAATAACTCGCTTTTCGATTTGGGAGAAGAGTTTGTGCGCAATGGCGGCGAAGTTTTGCTGATTGATGAAGTGCACAAATACCAAACCTGGGCGCAGGAGATAAAAAATCTGTACGATTTTTTCCCGCAACTTAAAATTGTTTTTACGGGTTCGTCAATGCTCGAAATTTACAGGGGAAATGCCGATTTAAGCCGAAGAGCAGTGCATTATGTATTGCACGGAATGTCGTTTCGGGAATTTATTTTATATGACAGGCAAATAGAATTGCCTGTGTTTGAATTTGAAAAGATTTTGAACAGTCATATTGAATATGCAGGCATTGTGAATGAAAAAATAAAAGTTATTCCGGCTTTCAAATCTTATCTGGAATCAGGCTATTATCCCTACTATAAAACGGAGAAAAAACATTATCACGAACAGCTTTTGAATACTGTCAATACAATTTTAGATGTGGATTTGCCGTCAATAGAAACGATTGAGCCGTTTTCTATTCAGAAAATTAAAAAATTATTACTTGTTATCGCCCAGAGAGTGCCTTTTACGCCCAATATCACAGACCTTGCAACGCTGATTGGGGTAAATAGAAACTATTTGTTGAATTTTTTGCATATACTTGAAAAGGCACAGTTGTTAAATCTGTTGCAGCAAGATGTTTCGGGACTGAGAACATTATCGAAGCCGGAAAAAATCTATTTGAATAATACCAATTTAATTTACGCTCTGGAAAGCGAAAAGCCGGATATTGGAAATCTGCGGGAAACATTCTTTTTCAATCAGTTAAAAGCTGTTGGCGAAGTGGCTTTTTCAAAAAAAGCGGACTTTATATTCAAGAACAAATATGCTTTCGAAGTGGGTGGAAAAAATAAAGGGCACGAACAGATTGCCGGTTTGGAAAACGCTTATTTGGCTTTAGATAACTTGGAATACGGCTATGCCAATAAAATTCCACTGTGGCTTTTTGGAATGCTTTATTGAATAAAAATTCCTGCTTGTATTGAAGTGCCTCCTAAAAATTGTTACCAAACTTTTGGGGGGCAGGGCTGTTAAGTATATAAACTACAATTTTACGGCACTTTGTGCATAGTATTATGATATCAAGTGCAGGGCACTGTGGTATTTGTAGCTTAAAAACTGTTGGTGGCAAGAAGTTTTTTTTAATTGATTGATAGGGCAAATCACAAATGCTTTGTGTAAAAATGCGATTCGATAGTTAAATTATGATTATATTTGTTGCAAAATTTTTCTTAAAAAGATGAAACGCAGGAAATTACATCGAGTAGAAGACAGCCTTTTGCTCGAGAATTTAGAATACCGAGGTTCGTATTCGGTCGATACAACGGTTGAACTTATCTCTTTCGACCGCGATACGCTAAGGCATAAGCGAATAAACAGTGCAGCCGGTTTAACTGCCGCTATCGACCCTCAAAAAGTGAATTGGGTACATGTACGAGGTTTGTCGAACACTGCCCTGATTAGCGATTTATGTACCGTTTTTGACATACAGCGGCTTTCGGTGCAGGATATTTTAAATGCCGACCACATTGCTAAAATTGAAGAGAGCAACGGACATTTACTGGTTATAATCGATGTGTTCGATTACAACGAAAACAATGTGCTTATGCGCGAACATTTGAGTATTGTATTGGGCAAAAACTTTGTGATTTCGTTTCAAGAGTCTGCCGACAACCGTTTTAAAATGATAGCCGATGCGCTCAGCGATAAACTCGGACATGTGCGTTGCCGGCAGGCAGACTATTTGTTTAACTTGCTTATGAGTACTGTGGTAGACCGTTATCTCGAAGAGTTGGAAATTCAGCAAAACATGATGCTCGACCTGGAAGATTTGCTGATGGAATTCAGGACAAATATAGAGGGTGCCGGACGCAAGATTCAAGATTACCGCAAGGATTATTTGACATTGAAAAAAAGTATTTTTCCCATTCGCGAACAGTTTGCACATCTGCTTGTGCTCGATTCTCCGCTTATTGCCGAGAGCACGCATATTTATTTTAAAGATACCTACGACCACCTGCAGCAAGCCTATATGATGGTGGAAAGCTGCCGCGAAACTATCGTTTCGCTCCTCGATTTATATCTGGCAAACAACGACTTGCGCATGAACCACATCATGAAACAACTCACTGTGGTATCTACGGTGTTTATTCCGCTCACATTTTTGGTAGGAGTTTGGGGTATGAATTTCCACTTTATGCCCGAACTGGACTGGACTTACGGTTATTTGGCGGCATGGCTTGTAATGCTTGGTATCGGTGTATTGATATATTTTTATTTTAAACGAAAAAAATGGTACTAAGGAATAGTTTATAAAACGGGAATGAAAACTTGGATTTCAACATATTTGCTGTCGATTCTGTGCGGAATATTTCTCGTGCAATCGGTTTTTGCACAAGAGCTTGCGCCGCGTCCCAAAGTAGCAGTGGTGTTGAGTGGAGGAGGAGCAAAGGGTTTTGCGCATATCGGAGTGCTCAAAGTGCTCGAGCGCGAAGGTATTCCGGTAGATATTGTGGTGGGTACAAGTATCGGCAGCATTGTGGGAGCGATGTATGCCGTGGGCTATTCGCCTGCACAAATAGAGCAAATGAGCCGTGAGCAGGACTGGGCTTTCCTGTTGTCCGACCGTATACCGCGCCGCTTCCTTTCGAGCAACGACCAGCTTTTACGGCAACGCTATCAACTCTCGGTACCTTTCGATACACGCAGTTTGTTTCAATTGCCGTCGAGTGTAGTCGAGGGACAAAATCTTATAAACTATTTTTGCGGTATTATGGGTAATGTGCCCGAAGATGCCGATTTTAATACCTTTCCCCGGGCTTTTGCCTGTGTGGCTACCGATTTGGAAAAAGGCAAAGAGGTGGTAATGCACAACGGATTTTTGCCTACCGCCATTTTTTCGAGCATGGCTATTCCGGGTGTATTTGCGCCTTGCGAGCGCGAAGGTAAATTTTTAGCCGATGGAGGTATTGTAAATAATTTTCCTTGCGATGTGGCGCGGAATATGGGTGCCGATATTATTATCGGGGTCGATTTGCGTAATATGCTGGCAACTCAAGAACATCTTCATTCATTGCCCAACATTCTTAATCAAATGATTTCGTTCTACGACCCGGCACAAGACAGTGTAGGCAACCGGAATTGTGACATTCTTATCCGTCCCGATATGACGGGTTTCAATGCATCGAGTTTTACAGCGCGGGCGGTAGATTCGCTTATCCTGCGCGGCGAACAGGCTGCCAACGGATTGCTTGCTGAAATCAGGGAATTGAAAAGCAGCCGGGGTTTGTATGGTGAAAAACAAATTGATTCGACCTATATAAAATCCGACGAATGGCAGATAAGCAACATCGTTATGGAAGGAAAATTTGAACTTCCTCCCGAGGTGATACAAAAACGCCTGCAATTGTACCCCCCCGGACAATATTCTTCCAAACAAATAAAAGAGGCTATTTATAAACTTTGTGGACAGGAGAGTTTCGGCAGAGTATATTTTAGCCTTACCGACGATAGCCTTGCTTTCGGGAAAAAACGATTGAAATTCTATTTGTACGAAAAAAACGACTACAGTTTAAATATCGGCTTCAAGGTAAACACTACCGATGCCGCGGCACTATTGCTCAATGTAAACAGGGTAGATTACAGCAAACCTCTGGGAGTATTTTCTGCCGGAGTGGAATTGTCGGCAAATCCGGGTTTTTCATTGCTGGGAAAAATATATTCGCGGCATCTGCCCCCCATGGCTATTGAAATAGACGGCAAACGACAGAAGTACAGTATTTTCCGCGAAGGAGAAAAAGATTTTGTATCCGATTTATATTATGCTTCGGCATCGTGTTATATGTATCAACACTTTTCCTATCTCTACAACATGGGTGTGGGCTACAGGCAGGAATATTATCATGGCGATATGTTTTATCAAAATCGCAGCGAAAGTACTGTGATAGTAGATAATCAAAACTTTATCGGGAATGCTTATTTTTACATTTCGTTCGACAATTTCGACGATTTTTATTTCCCCACGAAAGGTACAAGCATGTATGCCGAATTTTCGTTTATGAAGAATTTTATAAACAACAATCAAAAATTAACCCCGGTATTGTTTGTCAATATGCGAAATGTGTTGCCATTATCGCGTAAAACAGCATTTTTAATCAATATTTACAGTCGGGCACTTGGTCGTCAGGATGGCTTTTCGCCGTTTAAAAGCACTTTTGTAGGTGGCGAGAATTTTTCATCGTATTTCGAACACCATTTTCCTTTTGTAGGTTTACCGCCCGTTATGCAAACAGGACGATATACCGATATTCTATTATTGGGCGGACGCTACAGGTTGTCGCGCAATCAATATGTTTCTCTGGTATTTAATGCCTTGCGCAACGGCAGTTCGTTTACGAATTTCGATACCCGCGACTTGATTATAGGCGGCGGTATAGAATATGCTCTCAGAACAGCAGTTGGTCCGATAAACCTCACGCTTGGGATGTCAAACCAGCGCAAAAGACCTACCGTTTCGGCAAATTTAGGCTATTGGTTTTGATGAAAATAATGTTAATAAAACTCCTATTAATCTCAATTATTCTTACCTTTGCCGTCCTAATCTTTTATCAATAAATAAATTATGAAAAAACACTATTCCCTTGTAGCAATCGTTGTATTGTTACTTTTTTCGGTTTCGGGTTTTTCGACCAATTATTATGCTGCTCCAAACGCTACCGGAAGCGGAACTTTTGCCGATCCTTGTAATTTGTCAACAGGCATTACAAAACTTGCGAACGGCTCAAACGATACGCTTTTTGTGCGTGGCGGCATATATGAGCTTTCGAGTCAGATATCCATCAACAGAAATGGAACAAGCAATTGTCGTCTGGCTATTTTTGCTTACAAAGACGAAAAGCCGGTATTGGATTTCAGAAGACAGTTGTATGGTAATGGCAGTGGACTTGACAACACCTATAACCGTCCGGGTATTTCGCTTAATCAGGCGTCGACCTATATCCATATCAAAGGCTTGACTATTTGTTATGCGAGCGATAATGGCATGATAAACAACGGTAGTTATCACATTATTGAAAACTGCGTGTTTCACGACAATTGTGACAGTGGACTGCAACACAAGAATGGCTGTGGAAACTTGATTTTAAATTGTGATGCTTACAATAATTTCGACTATCAGACAGGCGGAATCGGCAGAGCTGATTTTGGCGGGAATGCCGATGGTTTTGCCGACAAGCAATACAACAACAACGACGAACCAAATATCTACGATGGTTGCCGCGCTTGGGGAAATGCGGACGACGGTTGGGATTTTTTCGAAAAAATAGGTTCAACGATTATCCGCAACTCGTTTTGTTATAAAAACGGACCTGCTACTTACGATATGACCAATCACCCACGCTATAATACCGATAAAGCGTGGTTCGATCAGTTTCCGAGAACTGTAACTGATGCCGACGGTGGAACAGCAACCATTACATTGGCAGCGTACAAAAACTATGGTAACGGCAACGGATTTAAACTGGGCGGCGAATTGACCGATCATGCTGTAACTCTCGAAAATTGTCTTTCGGCAAGTAATACCGTAAGAGGTTTTGACCAAAATAACAACGCAGGAGAAATGATTTTGCTGAACTGTTCGGGTTTTGGTAATGCTCCTAATTATGGTTTCAATAACAATAGAGGCGGAAGACTTACCGTAACAAACAGTGTGAGTTTGAGCAATCGCAGCGGAAGCGACAATTTTAGAACACAAGTTGTAGTTTCTGTTGCCAACAATGCGTGGAATACAAGCGGAGTTGTTTGCAATGTCGATGATTTTGTAAGCACTGACGCTACTCAAATGATAATGCCACGCAAGGCAGACGGTTCATTGCCCGACATTATGTTTATGCACTTGGTTGAAGGCAGCGATTTGATTGACAAAGGTGTAAATGTAGGTTTGCCTTATGGAGGAGCGGCACCCGATTTGGGCTGCTTTGAATTTGACAGCCAAATACTCTATCCGCCCACAGTTACTATACCTGCTAACCGCAACCAGAGTGTAAATCAGGATTCTGAGATGATCGACATTGTATTTACTTGGGGCGGTAGTGCTACGGGGCTTGAAGTGAGTGAACTGCCCGACGGTGTGGATTACGAAATAAATTCTGTAGCCAAAACACTTACGATAAAAGGCAGTCCGAGTGCGACAGGCAAATTTGATTATACGGTAACAACACTTCAGGAAGAAGATAATCCGATGACACCGATGGTAGTTTCGGGAACAATTATTGTAAAATCGGCGAATGCCAAACAAATAGCTTTTGTAACTACCCCCAATAGTACGGAAGATGCTTTAATGCTGGAAAAATTAAATGCAAATCTTGAATTTAATATTACTATCATTGATGCAACAACGGCGGCGGTCGATTACAGCGGGTATGATCTGATAATTTTGAGTGCGAAACCCAATTCCACCAGTGCAGGTTTACCTGCTATTGAGGCTGTAGACAAACCGCGTCTGTTGCTCAAACCTTTCCAATTGCAAGCATCGCGCTGGAACTGGGCAAGCGGAGCAACTACAACTTGGAATACTTCACAAAGCACCATGACGATTAACGATAAATCGCACGAAATTTTCCGTGGACTTGAATTTACCGGTACAAATAATGATGAATTAGTCTTATTCTCGTCAGTTACCACAAATGCCGTAACCGGTATTGCTTCCGGAACATGGATAGAAAATCCTTCGCTTAATTTATTAGGTGTAGCCAAAGGAACAACCACACAAAGCTTGGTAGAAATTCCAATCGGTACAACTATGAACGGAACCACTGTAAACAGCCGTTTCTTGATGATAGGTTTGAGCGAATATTCTACAGCAAACCTTACGCCGACCGCTACACAGCTGATTGAAAATTCGTGCTATTATTTAATGGGAATGGAAATTCCGACGAGTGCAATCGAAGAAAATCGCTCGGATAAGAAAGAATACCGAATTTTGCAAAGCCCTGCAACGCTTAGCGTACAACCTTCCGAAGGTATCGAAGGCTTGGAAATTTACAGTATTTCGGGCAGTAAAATAGCTTCGGAAGCAACTTCCGAAATATCAACATCAGCTTTGTCGAAAGGAATTTACCTGTTGAAAGTAAATTCGATGAACGATGGAGAAATTTATTTGAAATTTATCAAAAGATAAAATAGAATATTCTTCAATAAAAAAGGTTGTCTCAAGTGGGACAACCTTTTTTATTGAGTAATTATTTCTTTTTAGGCATGTAAAGCAAACTGTGTCCGTCATTGCGAGGAGGAACGACGAAGCAATCTCTAATACAGTGCTATTCCAAGATTGCTTCGTTCCTCGCAATGACGGGCTGCGTTTAGGTTCATCTCAAAATAACGGCAGCTAATGACAAGAAAGATAACAGTAGAAAAAAACAACAAACCGTCATTGCGAGGAGGAACGACGAAGCAATCCAGAGAAAAATAATCCGTCATTGCGAAGAACGAAGCAATCTCATAATGCTTTTTCCAAGATTGCTTCGTTCCTCGCAATGACGCACACAGCTAAGTTTTTATTTAAGGATTAAATGGAGCATCTTCGCATTCCGAAGTTGGATTCCAAAACACATATTTACTCTTATTGGTAACTTTCAAATCGTTTATAATAAAATATTCGGGCATAGCTTTGTCCCAATTCTTTTCGATAGAATTCTTATTGCCTTCTACAAAGCCATGAATTGTTGTGCCCCATTTTTCCCAATCGTACATATCTTGCCAAAAACTGCCCCGGAAATTATCGTACTGCGTATTTCTACCTACATAGTTGTTGTGTAAATCCATTTGGCGGTCGCAAGGACTGTTGAGAGCCGTGCGTTCCCAAAATTCATCCATCACCATTTTGGAAGCACCTTCGGTTAAATACCGGCGAAGCATCATACTAACATACAAGTGTTTGAAAGCATCACCCCGTTTGCCGCAACTAATATCAGGTCCATAATACTGATAAGCTTTGTAGCTTGCGCGTTCCTTGGTTTGCAGTACGCGATACACCAGATAGCTGCCTCCGGAAACAAAAAGCAACGACGACAGATAAATATTTTCTTCCATCAAAAATGTTTTGTCCATTTCGGGCATATCGGCAGGAATACTGTCGCGTATTACCTCAAAATCGAAAACTGTGGCAAAACTGTCTTTTTTAGCCAAAGCATTTAAAGCTTGATATTTTTTGAGTTCTCGAGGCGACATATTGAGGAATTCAACCTCATCTTCGGGCGATATAAACGGATGAAAAACATCGCCCTGAGTTGTGCCCGACGATGAAATAAATTTCAATTCACCCTTGTCGGGCAAAGCAATCTGATTGTTGTTTTGCACAAGTCCGGCAAACTTTTTCGGGTCGAAATCTGCCATAATACCTCGAAAAGCTTTTTGCGGGTATAATTCGAGCAATCGCATTTCCATGTATTGAGGCAGCGATATGTGTTGAGCGATGATTTTTTTACCCAATTCCGTTTGCGATTTCGCGCTTGAACTGTCGAAAATTTCTTCGTATTCTTTTCCTATAACATACATCATATCGGCAGGATACATCAATTCCATAGGGTTTACTTCCCTGTTGGCAATAGTGTCTTGTAAGACCGTACTATCTTTCTGCGCAGGTTGTACCGGCAATTTGGATTTCGATTTGCAAGCCGAAAAAAATACAACTGCAACGCCGAAGAAAAAGATGAGTTTTCGCATTATATTTATCTCCATATTTTGGGGTGTAAAATTACAACTATTTTATACAAAAATAAAGTACACAATCGAACTTTCTTGCCAAGCGGTTTATCATTTAATTTCGGAATAATCCCTTTGAGACTTGTTTCGTCATTGCGAGGAACGAAGCAATCTCGTACTATTTTTTCTCCGGACTGCTTCGTCATTCCTCTTCGCAATGACAGATATGCAAGCCTAAAAGGGATAAGTCCATTTATTTTGTACTTTTGCATAAAAAAAAATCTCTATGTCCAACTATTGGAATCCCTGGCACGGCTGTGTCAAACTAAGTCCCGGATGCAAGCATTGTTATGTTTATCGACAAGATGCGATGTATGGCTCGGAAATCAGTAGCAGCGAAGTGCGGAAAAACGCAGATTTCGATTTACCTCTCAGACGCAAACGCGATAAGTCGTACAAATTGCGTGCCGGACAGATTATTTATACCTGCATGACTTCCGATTTCCTTGTTGCCGAGGCTGACCAATGGCGTGCCGAAGCATGGGCAATGATTAAACGCCGGAAAGATTTACGCTTTTTCTTTTTTACCAAACGAATCGACCGTTTTCAAGTTGCTTTGCCCGAGGATTGGGGCGATGGCTACGAAAATGTGATTGTGGGCTGCACGGTAGAAAATCAGGCAATGGCAGATTACCGCTTGCCGATTTTCAACGCGTTGCCTATTCGACACAAGACAATTATTATTGCGCCCATGCTCGAAAAAATGGATATTTCTCGTTATCTGAACAATTCGATTTTAGAAGTAGCTACGAGTGGCGAATCGGGTGCGGGAGCACGCGTATGTAATTACGATTGGATGTTGGATATTCGCCGGCAATGTATCGAAAAAGATATTCCTTTCTGTTTTCATCAAACGGGCGCAAAGTTTCTCAAAGACGGCAAACTTTATCGTATTCCCCGCCGGCATCAAATTTCGCAGGCACGCAAAGCGAATATCGACTACAATCTTCGGCGCGATTTGGAAATGGACTTTCCGGTTATTGAAAGGCAATTATTTTAGGTTTCGGCTATACTTCAATTTCGATATGATAGAGAAAAAACAGTAAGAAACTATTAAAATACCGCTCGATAGAACTAAAAACTAAGAGTTAAGAACTAAAAGTAAAAAAACGAACTGTCGTTGCGGGCTTGACCCGCAATCGCATAGCAACAATGTTACCGTCCTTCGGAATTTGTAATTCCGAAGTTGTGAGAGCAAGCATTTTAAATGCGAAATAATACAAATTTGATTGGACCGAGTAGAGATGCAATGCATTGCGTCTCTACATGTGAGACCTGTTAGGTTAAAAACCTAACAGGTTTAATCACCACCAGCCCTTACTTGTTGGGATTAATTTTTTGCAGAAACAACACATCGGTATAACCATCGGCAGCAGAAAGCCAGTGTTTCAACACGCCTGCCGGTTCGAAATCCGCATTACGAAAAAGCTTGAGGCTGGCATAATTGTCGGCAGGAACATGACAGTAAACTTGATGAAGGTTGAGGAACGAAAAGCAATAATCGCTTATCAGCGACAGTGTTTGGGCAGCAAAGCCGCGGCGACGATAGCGTTTGTCAATAAGCACTCCTAATGCTACACGGCGGTGGAAAAAATCAAAGTCGAATAAATCCACACAACCCACTGTAGCACAGTCCTCTTTACTTTCAATCATCAGGCGCAACTGTTTGGCAGTATAAATATCCTTGTCGGCATTGCGAACAAACTCTTCCAACGCATATTTCGAATAAGGCGTAACCGTATTTCCAAACCGCCACAGCGCACAATCGTTTTCCCATTCATACAACCGTTTTAGGTCATCCGGCTCCACGGCGCGGAGTGTTATGTTGTCGTTTTCGAGCATCTTGAATTGATTATTATTTTAAAACTTATCCGCAAAAATACCCAAAAAACAAATATTGTGCTGCTCTGCAGCTTATAGATGTTGAAGGCTTATATAGCACAAAGATTAGCGCTGCGTTGCAGCTCTAAGACACAAAGTGTCGTAAATCTTTGTAGAAATTAAACAACACTACATAGTACCGTAATATTTTTTTGTACGGATAAGCATTTTTTTTTTGAAACTATCCCTTTTAGGGTTGTAAAGCAAATACCATCTCCGTCATTACTTCCGTTGGTCGTGATTGCTAATTGCGAAGAACGAAACAATGATGTACCATTTTTTCTCTGGATTGCTTCTTCTCAAACCTAAGGTGTAATTCCGTTATTTTTTTACAATTGTTCGTTGCAAAAAGGTTATTGCTCCTGCAAACACAATACCAAGTTTAACCAGTGCCTTGTACAACAAATTGTTGTGAGCAAAGTGTTTGCAATAAAAAATATCCATCGCCTGATAAAATCGTTTCACATACCGCCAATCGCTTCCGTGAGGGCTTTGTCCTTTATAGTGAACAATGGTTTCGGGCAAATAATAATTCTCATAACCGGCTTGCCGTATGCGGTACGAAAGGTCAATATCTTCGCCGTACATAAAAAACGCTTCATCCAAACCGCCAGTTTTATCCAATAGCTCGCGCCGTAGAAACATGCAGGCTCCAGCCAGAACATCGACCTTATGCGTTTGGTATTCGTTGAGATAACGCAAGTGGTAGCGACCAAACAGGCGTGAGTTCGGGAAAAGCTTGCCTAATCCCAGCATTTTGCAAAACGACACCCACGGTGTAGGAAAACCGCGCTTCGATTCGGGTAGAAATGCACCCGTTCCGTCAATCATGCGTACCCCCACGGCTCCGGCGTCGGGGTTATTATCCATAAAACTGCAAACAGTCGAAAACAATTCGCTGCCAACCACCGTATCGGGGTTAAGTAACAAGATGTATTTCCCGCGTGCTTGCATTATACCTAAATTATTTGCTTTGGCAAAGCCGAGATTTTCGCTGTTTGCAACGAAACGCACCGCAGGAAACAACGGTGCAAGTTCTTCCACCGAACCGTCGGAAGAATTGTTATCTATCACAATTACTTCGCAACGAGCAATAATACTCGAAGCCAACACCGAGCGCAGGCAGTCTGCCAATAGGCGTTTTACATTATAATTGACTATGATAACAGAGAGCAACATTTAGGCTAACAATTTTCCGAAAAGACCTTTTTTCTGAGGTTTTTTGTATTCGTTTTGCAACTCGTGCGCATACGGTTCAAACGCCTTGTTGTTTTTTATCATTTGGTAAATAACGCCCCACTCGGGCAAGCCGCCGAGATTACGGTCGTCGACAAACAAGTCTACGGGCAGCTTGCGGCTCACGAGGCTTCCGTCCACTTGTTCGGGTATCATACTGTTTACGGCATAAAACTCCAGTCCACGCTCGCGGCAATAATTCACGGCATCTTCAAGCAGTTTGCCTTCGCGTACAGTCCACATAATGAGCACATGTTTGTCCTGTTGGAGCATTTTAAGGGTTTCGATGGCAAACGGAATTTCGCGCCCGATAGCAGGGTAAGCATGTTCTACTATAGTTCCGTCAAAATCAATAGCTATTGTCATATCTTTATCGTTTAATTGTTGAACTGTTTAATTTAGTGTAAAGTGTAATGAGTAAAATATAATATATTTACTCATTTCTTCATTTGCTCATTTGCTACCTCTTCCTTTTTTCCTGGCAAGCAAAATAGCAAAGCAATCGCTGCAATACCTGCCGAATAGAGAAAACTCTTGCCGCCATATGCCCAATACAGAGCCGCATTGATTGGAATATTTAATGCAATAGCAACAATGCACCAAGTTTTTGTCAATTTGCCTTTGCTGTGTAACCACAAACTGAGCGGAATGGAAGCTATGAGGTAAAGGGTAGTTATACTGCTTAGTAAAGTTGGATTCATTTCAGATTTCAAATATGTTGTGCAATGTGTTTTCTTTTAATTTTTCATTGTAAACGGCACCCTATTGACAATGCTACGCCCGAGAGTAACCTCGTCGGCATATTCCAATTCGTCGCCAATACTCACACCACGGGCGATAGTAGTAATCGGTACGCCGCTATCGGCTATTTTTCTATAAATATAAAAATTCGTAGTATCACCTTCCATTGTCGGACTAAGTGCAAGCAATACCTCGTGCACTTCGCCGCCATGCACACGCTGTACAAGGCTGTCGATTTCAAGGTCGGCAGGACCGATACCGTCCATCGGCGAAATAATTCCGCCCAATACATGATACACACCCCGAAACTGCTGTGTATTTTCTACCGACATCACATCTTTGATATTTTCTACCACGCATAGCAAACTGTGGTCGCGAGCCGGATTGGCGCAAATGTCGCACAAATCCGTGTCCGAAATATTATGACACGAACGACAGCGTTTTACTTCCCGCCGCATGCGAATAACCGCATTGCCAAACAAGTCGACATCTTCTTCGCTTTGTTTAAGCAAATGCAACACTAAGCGTAACGCCGATTTACGCCCCACGCCGGGCAGTTTTGCAAATTCATTTACCGCATTTTCGAGCAACACGGAGGGATATTGTTGTAAACTCATTAATCTAAAGATTCTTTCGATAGAAAATTTGACAGGCGCAAATGTAGGTAAAAATGAAAGAAATTAATAATTAATAATTAATAATTTACGATTAAAAAATTATCTTTGCACCACAAAAAACGCAAAAAGTTTAATCTTGGAATACAATATTCGGAATACGATAACTACTTTGCTGCTATCGATGGCGATGGTTTTGCTGGCTTCGTGTGTAAGTTCGAGGCAGACTAATTACCTGCAAAATATTTCGAGCTCCGACTCGCTTTACAGAAAAATTGATTCGGTGCCCGACTACACGCTACAAATAGGCGACCGTGTGTTTGTACGCATATCGACGCTTAACAAAGAATCGAGCAAACTTTTTGGAAGCGACCAGTCCATTACGCCAAACAGCATTTATGGTAACAACGAGTTGTATAGCTACACCATTGCAAAAGACGGTTGTATTGATTTCCCTTTTGTGGGTGCTATTCGCTTGCAGGGACTAACCGCACGCGAAGCAAAAGACGCGATACAACATGCTTTGCGACCTTTTATACCCGATTGCGATGTTGATGTGCGGCTTACGAATGGATTTTTTAGCGTGATTGGAGTAGCCGGTTCGGGCAGATATCCTATTGGAGAAGAGCGGCTCAATGTATTTCAGGCATTGGCAATTTCGGGCGATTTAAAACCGTTTTCCGACCGAAAGAAAATTTTCCTGCTGCGTTCGTCGTCAGACGGCACCCGGATAGAATCGTTTGATGTGCGCCGCAAAGATATTATCGGTTCCGAGTTTTACTACATTCGTCCCAACGATGTAATATATGTACAGGCAATACGAGGACAGTTTTTTGGCATCGAATCGTTCAGTTCGCTACTCACCACAATTTCTTCGTCGCTGTCATTTGGTTATCTGATATACGACTGGGTATTTGGATGGTAAAAATAATTACGAATAATGAAATTGAATATCAAACATATATTATTGCTGCTGTTGTCTATACAGTTTATGTCGTGTGTAACCAATAAAAATACTCGCTATCTGCAAAAAGTGAAAACAGGTTACGCAAAAGTAGAACAACCTGAATATCACATTCAGGTGGACGATGAATTGTCTATCCGCCTTTTTTCGACCAATGTTGAAGCCGTTGAACTGTTTGGAGGAAGCAACATAAATGCCAATATGTACACCTACCGCGTGTATCCCGACGGCACTATTGATATTCCTTTTGTGCGAAAAATAAAAGTGAGCGAACTAACCATGCGTGAGGCGCAGGAGAAAATCGCCCTTAGACTGAAAGATTTTATCAACGGCGAGCTGGCGGTAAAGCTGGCGGTGAACAACAAAAAGTTTTTTGTAATAGGCGAAGGAAACCGAAAAGGCAGGTATGATATTTACAAAGAGCGACTCAATGTTTTCGAGGCTCTTGCCATGGCAGGCGATCTTGGAATAGATGCCGACCGCCGCAATATAAAAATTATCAGGCAAACACCTCAGGGCGAAAAAATACTTAAATTCGACCTGCGTTCGCGCGATATTATCGACTCGGAATATTACTACATCGAACCCAACGACATAATATATGCGAGCCGACCTATGGGCAGTTTTTTCCGCATCACATCGTGGGGAGCATTTATTGGAGTAGTTACCTCATCGCTTAGCTTCGTGCTGCTGGTAATGCAATATTCAAATTAAAAAGACAACGATAATGGAAGCAACTTATAATAATCCTACAACCGACCCTTTTTTCGATGACGAAAATTCTTCTTCATTCAATATTGTTGAGTGGGCGATAAAATTTTTCCGCTATTGGTATCTCTTTGTTATTTGTGTGGCAATAGCATTGGCTGCTGCCTATCTCAAAAATAGAACATGGCAGCCTGCCTACCAAACCAGTGCACAGGTAATGATAGACGAAGGTAGAGGCAACCAATATCAAGGCAGCATGAATATGATGAAAGGGTTTGGTGTGCAGGCAGGACTACGAAATGTAAACAACCAAATTGTGCTTTTCGGCTCATACGACCTGGTACGCAAAGTGATAAAAGAACTTCCTTTTACGGTAGACTGTTACAGTCGCGGTCGGTTCAAAACAAACAATTTGTATAAAATCAATCCGATTGAAATTAAACCGCTCTTTATCCATCCCGCTGCCTATGGCAAAGAATATCAAATTACAGATAAGGGCGAAAATTTTCACATTGAATGGAAAGCTGGCAAAAAAGAACACAGCTTAACCGGGAAATATGGCGAAGTGCTCCAAAATCCGCTGTTTGCCGTATTGATAAGCAAATCGGTAAAGGCTCTACCCGAAGGGTTCAAGTTTCAATTCGCCTTTCGGAGCGAAGACGAGCTGGTTGCTTCCTACTGTTCCCGCTTGAAATTCGATTTCGCAATGCCGGGGTCGTCCGTAGTTTCCGCTTCGCTTACCGGATCCGTTGCCCAGCGCGATATTGATTTCCTCAATGCCCTTTGCGACGCTTTTGTGCAAGAAAATCTTAACCGTAAGAACGAAGAAGCTGTACGAACAATTACTTTTATCAATTCGCAGTTGTCGAGTATTTCAGACTCGGTAGCAGTGTCCGAGGGCAACCTGAAATCTTTCCGTATAAGCAATCAAATTGTCGATGTGCCAAGTTATACCGGACAATTGCTCAACGATTCGCGGCAACTCGAAAATTCGGGTAATCAATTTCGCCTCACAGAGTCTTATTTCAATTATCTGAAAAAATATTTGAGTAAAAATAATCAAGACGAATTTATTGTAGTACCATCAAGTTTGGGTATTAACGATGTTTCGCTTGCCGGGCTGGTGAGCAAATACAACGAAACACAAGAAAAAAAGCGCGAAGTAGGCGAGCAAAATCCTTATTATAAAAAATACGAATCGGACTTGGAGTTGATAAAAACCTCGCTTACCGAAGTGCTTGTAGGAATGAAAGCGTCGCTCGATATTCAGAAAAATGATTTGAGTAACAAGAAACGCGATATCGAACAGCGCATTTCGCAGTTGCCCAACAAGGAGAGTCAAATGAGCAAATATCAGCGACGATTTAAAATCAACGACGATTATTACACTTTCTTGTTGCAACAGCGCGCACAATCCGAAATACAGCAAGCTTCGAATACTGCCGACAACTTGGTGCTTGAACAAGCTCGTATTATCGGTACGGAAAACAATGGCGTGAAGCAAAAAACAACCATGACTTACTTCTTTATCGGTTTGTTGCTGCCCATTATCTTTGTGTTATTAAAGGAATTTTTGAACAATAAAATCATCGATCGTAAAGACATTGAAAAACTTTCGCCTTATCCTTATATCGGTTCTATTCGGCATAGCAACTCGAAAAATCCGTTGCCGGTACTTAAAAATCCGCGTTCGGGCTTGGCAGAATCGTACCGTGTTATTCGTACTCGAACCGAATTTTTTGTACAACGGCAAAGTCCCGTTAAGATGCTGGTAACTTCGACCGAAAGCGGTGACGGTAAAACCGCTTTTTCGCTTAATATGACTGCTATGTATGCCCTTACCGGACGGCGTACTTTGCTTATCGACCTGGATTTGCGTAAACCAAGCGTTGCCGATAGGCTGAACCTGCAAGTTGACCGGAAACATGGCTTATCCAACTATCTGATTGGACAGATAGACAAGCTCGATGATTTGATTATAAAAAATGATAAACTGGTATTTGATATTATTCCGGGTGGTACAATTCCGCCTAATCCGGGGGAATTGATTCGCTCCGAAAAGCTGCAAATCCTTTTCGACGAATTGTCGAAAATATACGACTACATCGTAATTGATACCTCGCCTGTCGGGCTGGTTGCCGATGCTTACGCGTTGATGCATCTGGTGGATATCAACCTCTTTTTAGCTCGAAGCGAAAAGACCAATAAGATGTTTTTCAAAAGTGTGATACAGCAACTCAAAGCCGATAAAACGCCTAATATATCGGTGGCTCTCAACGATGTGGACGACAAAAAGGTAAGCTACTCGAGCTATCACGACTACGGTCGACGGTCGTACTACATGAAACGCGAAGCCTACCATTCGTATACCACAGATTATTTCGACGAAGAGGAAGAAATGACGGATAAAAATCGGAAGAAAAAGGGACTATTGGCAAGATTATTCAATTGGGTATAAGATGTGAAAAATATTTTCATACTTCTATAAATTCACTGATACATAATGGAAAAAGAAACAAAAATAGCCGTTGTCGGACTTGGATATGTGGGTTTGCCACTGGCAATCGAATTTGCGAAAAAATACCCCGTGCTTGGTTTTGACATCAACTCCGAGCGTGTACGCGAACTCCAAGTTGGTAAAGACCATACGCTCGAAGCCGATACCGATGCGTTGAAAGCGGTTATCAAAGCGGCGAAAAGCGGAGAGGGGAAAGGTCTTTCGTTCTCGGCAAATCCTGCCGACCTTGCGCAGTGTAATGTGTATATCGTTACCGTGCCTACGCCGATTGACGCTTTCAACAACCCCGACTTAAAACCGCTGCTTGCTGCCAGCAAGATGGTGGGCGACTACCTTGCCAAGGGCGATGTGGTAATTTATGAAAGCACCGTATATCCGGGTTGCACGGAAGAAGATTGTGTGCCGGTGCTCGAAAAAGCATCGGGACTGAGATTTAACCGCGATTTCTTTTGCGGTTATTCGCCCGAGCGCATCAATCCGGGCGATAAGGTGAACACGCTCGTGAAAATCCAAAAAGTTACTTCCGGTTCTACGCCCGAGATAGCCGATTTTGTAGATAATCTTTACCGCTCTATTATTGAAGCGGGTACTTTTCGCGCTTCGTGTATCAAAGTTGCCGAGGCATCGAAAGCCATCGAAAACGCCCAGCGCGATGTGAATATTTCGTTTATGAACGAGCTGGCGTTGATTTTCGACCGTATGGGTATCGATACCAATGATGTGATTGACGCCGCCGGTTCGAAATGGAACTTTCTCAAATACCGTCCAGGATTAGTGGGAGGGCACTGCATCGGTGTAGACCCTTACTATCTTGTTCATAAGGCGCGGTCGCTGGGTTACCACCCCGAGGTTATTTCCTCCGGTCGACGGGTAAACAACTCCATTGCCGAGCATATTGCCAATAAGGTGCTCAAACTGATGATTGGCAAGGGCGAACGGATAAAAGGCTCACGGGTGTTGTTGCTGGGCATTTCGTTTAAGGAAAATTGTCCCGATATCCGCAACACAAAAGTGGTGGATATTTACCGTGAGTTGTGCGAATTCGGGCTTGAAGTTGATGTGTACGACCCTTGGGCAGACCCCGAAGAAGTGCGTCGCGAATATGGTATCGATATCATCGACCGGCTGGACGAGAAAAAAGAATACCAGGCAATCATTGTTGCTGTGGCACACGAGCAGTTTAAAAACATCGACTTCCGGAAATACCACGAACAAGGCTGTGTTATCTACGATGCAAAAAATATTGTAGACCGAAGATTTGTAGATGGCAGGTTGTAACTCATGCTTTTTTCGAATATATTTATAACAAAAGAATCCCTTTACAAGGTAACTCTGTAAAGGGATTCTTTTCTATTTGTAACAACTTTAAAGTTCAAATTTCAGCAGTGCAATACCGCCTCGTTTTATAGCAGGAACGATATACACGCCTTTGCTCACTTCTCTTGCATAGCGAGGTGTAGGTATGGGTTTCATTTTTTTATCGAGCGGAATTTGTGCGCCCCTCATATCGCCGTTGCCCGAGAACTCTACCGCCGTAAGCACAGCCTTTTGCGGATTGTTCATCACCTTGGCATCTTTAAAGGTTTTGATGTCGCGGGTAGCATTTTTCTTGTTGTCGTTGTAGAGGAATACTATTTTACCGTCTTTTTCCATAATGCTTACCGAATTATACATGCCATTTCCGGAAACAGTTTGGCGTTTCGGAATATCGTAGAATGCCTGTACTTCGCCTGTTGCCGAAAGCCCGATAAGGAAAATATTGTGATTGTTGTAATAATAGATGGTATAACATGCACCATACTGGTTGCAATGCGTAACCTGCGAGATAAAATTCTTTTCGGCTACGATGATAGACGAACCATCGGGGCGGCGAATATAATCGAGTATCGAAAAGCTGAGGTCGATACCTTTACCTTCTTTCACTTTAGCATCGGCTTTTTTGCCGCGCAGTTGATTAATAATTTCGTTCGACAATTCCTTATATCCCTGAGTGAGTAACTTGTTGGCAGCCATATCTATCGAAAGACTGAAAAATCCGTCGATGTCGCGGGTACTGCTTGCGCGGGTTTTAATATCGGAGTAGAAACCGGATAACATTACCGTGTTGCTTTCGTTATCGATTCGCAGGGCAGCGCGCTTGATAGCTTTCGAAGGCAGCTCCACTTTAAATTCCGACAACGAGCCGTCTTTCGATAGATTTACACAATATAAAATGAAAAAGCTATCGTCTTCGCCTTTCACCTTCTCGCTCTTTTCTTTATCAACTTCCACCATCAGGTAAACATCGCCTCGGTTAGAAAGGTAGTAGTCCGATACGCTGGCATTTTTGTCCATGTAGGGTAGCGAAACCTCTTTCTCGGCAAGCTTGTTCAACTTGCCGTCGAAAGTTTTGAGTATAAACTTTTCGTCGGCTTTTTTGTCGTACGGCTCATTTTGCACCACAAGGAATTTGGTATTATCCTCGCTGGATTCGAGCATAAACGAACCGGAATTCGATTTTTTGTTTGCCTGAATCTGATCAATCAGTGTAAGGTCGCCCACAAAATTACCGTCGGTATCTAAACGCTGGCAAAGCAACATACGGCTTTTGGAACTTTTTTCGTAAGTTTCGAAAAAGCAAAGTATCCCGTCTTCGAAAAACATCGCTGTTCTGTAGCTGAAATCCTTACCGATAATGCCTCTTTTATCACCGCCGCGCGCTTGAATTTCCACTTCTTTTTGCAACTCGAGATTGCTGTTGTAAATCAACATCTTTTTTTCCTTCGAACTGCCGTAAATCATGTACACTTTCTCGCCGATTTGTCCGGTAAGAATATAGTCCGTTGTCCACGAAGTTTTGTAAGGCTCGCTTGTGGTAACTTTCATCCCTTCTTGTGCCGTAGCAAATTGTCCTACGCACAACGCTGTCAATAGACTGATAACTAATTTTCTCATAAATTCCATTTTATATTAATTGTTTAACAAATCTTCCCTGTATTTTCGGCTTGCAAATATAATATATTGTTCATACTTTTGTCGCCTATAAAAGAACATTTACCATTATTACTTATTTTTTTATGAAAAAACTTCTAATTCTTGCATTTTCCTTGCTTTCGGCAAGCATGTTTGCACAACAAATTGTAGTTTTCGACCAAAATTCGGGCGAAAAAACCACTTTAACCAAAGACAACAAGGGCGGTGATTACAACGCTGTGAAATGGGATTACGGTATGCTCATGCGTGGAGCTTTTGTGGTAAACTACGAGCGTAAAATAAATAACTACATGACAGCCGAAGCGGGTGTAGGGTTAACTTATTTCGACCTTTACCACTATGCTCTCACACTCGACGATGCAAGCGAAATGGAAGATGTATTTGGTAGCTATACCAAGATAAAAGCAGGATTCTACGGCAGTTTGTCGCTCAAGTTTTTCCCTAAGGAACTCGATTATATGGACGGTTTCTACCTTGCTCCGTTGCTTCGCTACCGAACTTATAATTCACAAACAAAAATTGATGGCTACAAGTTCGACCGCGGCGTTACTGCCAAGGAAGTCGGTTTTGTTGTCGGCTGGCAATATGAGAACTCATGGGATATGTTTTGCAGTGCCTACATTGGTGTGGGTTACCAAATGAAAGACTACGACATGATACGCGCTAATGATGCTTATGACAGCTACGATAACTATTATACCGATTATTCTCTCGAAAAGCTAAGCGATAGTACCCCCATTTTAATGTGCGGCTTTACGGTAGGGTTTACATTCTAAGCAGTTGAAAAATAAAGAATTATTTATTACACCTTACACAGATTAAATAGTATGAAAAAAGAAGCTCCCATTAAAGTTTTTGCCGGAACAAAATCCGAATATCTTGCCCGGCGCATTTGCGACAGTCTGAAGTGTGAGTTAGGCAATATGAATATTCAATATTTTGCCGATGGCGAATTTGCTGCTTCCTACGAAGAGTCTATTCGCGGTTGCTATGTATATTTGGTGCAATCTACTTATCCTAACTCCGATAATTTAATGGAACTTCTCCTTATGATTGATGCTGCCAAGCGAGCTTCGGCATATAAAATCATTGCCGTAATTCCTTATTTTGGTTGGGCGCGGCAAGACCGCAAAGACAAGCCCCGCGTGTCTATCGGAGCCAAGCTCGTAGCCGATATGCTCAGCGTGGCAGGCATCGACCGTCTTATTGCCATGGATTTGCATGCCGACCAAATACAGGGTTTCTTCGATGTTCCGGTCGATCATCTCTATGCTTCTACTATTTTTGTAAAATACATCAGTGAGAATTTCGATTTGGAGAACCTCATCATAGCCTCGCCCGATGTTGGCGGGTCAAAACGCGCAGATGCTTATTCCAAATACCTGGGCTTGCCTTTGGTGCTTTGCCATAAATCGCGCGAAAAAGCGAATGTTGTAAGTGAAATGCGCGTGATTGGCGATGTGAGTGGTAAAGATGTATTGATTATAGATGATATGGTAGATACGGCAGGTACGCTTACCAAAGCTGCCGATGTGATGAAAACTGCCGGTGCGCGTTCGGTACGAGCTTTGGTGAGCCATGCTATGATGAGCGACCCGGCTTGCGACCGTATTATGAACTCCGAACTTGTTGAACTTATCACCACCGATTCGACTCCATACGGCACACGCTGCGAAAAGGTGAAAGTGCTTTCGATAGCCGACCTTTTTGCCGATACAATTCGCAGGGTGTACGATAACGAATCTATCAGTTCGCAGTATATTATTTAAATAATTGAAAAAAACAGACACATAAAAAGTTGAAAGAGTGTATATTCTTTTCAACTTTTTATATTTTTGTCGGCTAAATAATTTAACAGCGATGAATTTAGAGCTACAAATAACCGCCTGCGTAATCGAAGCAGTCGAAAAACTATATCATACCGCCGTAACTGCCGAGCAGGTGCAATTACAAAAGACTAAAAAAGAATTTGAAGGCGACATCACAGTCGTTATTTTTCCGTTTGTAAAAGCAGCGCGCAAATCGCCCGAGCAAGCGGGACAGGAAATTGGCGAATATCTACGGCAAAATGCGCCTATTATCAGTGCATTTAATGTGATAAAAGGTTTTCTCAATCTTTCTATTGCCGGCGAATATTGGCTTTCGCAATTGAATGAAATCAATGCAAATAGCCTGTTCGGCACAAAACCGACGGAAAAAAATTCGCCCTTGACGATGATTGAATACTCGTCGCCCAACACCAATAAACCCTTACATTTAGGGCATATTCGCAATAATTTGCTGGGTTACAGCCTTTCGGAAATAGAAAAAGCAGTGGGAAACAGGGTGGTGAAAACCAATATTGTAAACGATAGAGGAATTCATATTTGCAAATCAATGCTTGCCTGGAAAAAATGGGGTAACAATGAAACGCCGCAATCTTCGGGAATGAAAGGCGACCATTTGGTGGGTAAATATTATGTCGTTTTCGACAAGGAATACAAAGTCGAAATCAAAGCTTTGACGGAGCAAGGGCAAAGCGAAGAAGAAGCAAAGAAAAACGCGCCGTTAATGCTCGAAGCGCAAGAAATGCTTCGCAAATGGGAAGCCGGCGATTTGGAAACGGTTGCTTTGTGGGAAAAAATGAACTCGTGGGTGTATGCAGGATTTGACGAAACTTACAAAGCGCTCGGTGTTGATTTTGACAGTATTTACTACGAATCGGAAACTTATTTGCTTGGCAAAACTAAAGTGGAAGAAGGCTTGACAAAAGGGATTTTCTATCAGCGAGAAGACGGCTCTGTGTGGGCAGATTTGACGGGCGATGGCTTGGACGAAAAACTTTTGCTGCGTTCCGACGGTACTTCGGTGTATATGACTCAGGATATTGGAACGGCAGCCCTTCGCTTTGAAAAGTATCCGATAGATGAGATGGTTTATGTGGTGGGCAACGAGCAAAATTACCATTTTCAAGTACTTTCTATTTTGTTGGATAAATTGGGCTTTAAATGGGGTAAAGATTTGGTGCATTTCTCCTATGGAATGGTAGAATTGCCCGAAGGAAAAATGAAAAGCCGTGAAGGAACGGTAGTCGATGCCGACGATTTAATCAAAGAAATGATTGATACCGCCCGCGAAACTTCGGCAGAACTCGGCAAGCTTGACGGTTGTACCCCAGAAGAAGCCGAAAACATTGCCCGAATGGTTGGCTTGGGAGCGTTGAAATACTTTATATTGAAAGTAGACCCGCGCAAAAATATGACTTTCAATCCGAAAGAATCCATTGATTTTAACGGAAATACGGGTCCTTTTATTCAATACACGCACGCCCGTATAAAATCGGTACTTCGCAAGGCTGCGGAACAAGGCATTTCTTTGCCGCAAAGTTTGGACAAAACCATTAGTTTGAACGAAAAAGAAACAGCCTTAATTCAGCTTTTGGGCGAATTTCCGCTCACTGTAGGGCAAGCGGCGCAAGAATACTCTCCTGCATTGATAGCCAATTACACCTACGAATTAGTAAAAGAATATAATCAATTTTATCACGATTTTTCTATCCTGAAAGAAGAAAATCAATCTGTCAAAGAAATGCGCCTGTTGCTTTCGGCAAACATTGCCAAAGTAATCAAAACGGCAATGGCTTTGCTTGGTATTGAAGTGCCGGAAAGAATGTAATATTAATTTAATAACTAAAACTATAACTCAAATTTAATAACAGAAATGGATATTCTAACAATTGTTCTCACCGTGCTCGGGCTATGCCTTTTTGAGATAATTTGCAGTATCGACAATGCTATTATCAATGCCGATGTGCTGGCTACGATGGGCAAAAAAGCGCGTCGCTGGTTTTTGCTCTACGGTATTATTTTTGCCGTGTTTGTGGTACGCGGAGTGCTTCCGCTTATTATCGTTTGGGTGCTTAACCCGCATTTTACGCTTTTGCAGGTATTCGAAAGTATGGGCGACGAAGAAGTAGCTCGCTCCATAGAAAGCACTGCGCCGATACTCTTTATGGGTGGTGGTACATTTTTGGTCTTGCTGTTTTTACACTGGATTTTTTTGGAAGAAAAAAACATCGGTCTGCGTATCGAACGGCAGGTACAAAAAATAGGAGTGTGGTTTTATGCAGTCGCCTCTATCTTCCTTGCCGCAGTGGTGTGGTACGGTATGAAAATCGATCCCATGCTGGCATTTGCAGCGGTAGTTGGTTCTACAGCATTTTTTATCACGCATGGATTCAAGCAAAATGCCGAAGCGCAGGAAGCCAAGCTGCTTTCGGGAACAAGCGCGATGAGCGATATTTCCAAAATCCTTTATCTCGAAATTATTGATATGACCTTTTCTATCGACGGTGTGCTCGGCGCATTTGCCTTTACGCTCGCTATTCCTATCATTTTGCTGGGCAACGGATTGGGAGCATTCGTGGTGCGCGAAATCACGATAAAAGGTGTTACTCAGATAAAAAAGTATGTATTCCTCAAAAACGGCGCCATGTATTCCATCCTTGTTTTGGGAGCAATTATGATGGCTGACGGCTTTGGAATACACATTCCCGAATGGCTGTCGCCGATATGTACTTTCCTTATTGTAGGTTTTTTCTTTATCAAATCGAGAATTTACCTCAAAAAGGGAGAATTTTATGTATAACAAAACAGAAAAAGCTTATTTATCCGAGACCTGTTAGGTTTTTAAAACCAACAGGTATAAAATATTAAACAAAAATCCCATTCTTTTTCAGAATGGGATTTTTTGTTGTTTTTCCTCGTTAGTGTAAAAAATCCGGTATCGTATTTCGCTACCGGTAAAGTCTCGACTTAGCGTCGATGAAGTCTTGATATTTACGCAACGAAGTCAGGACTTCGCACCTGTTAAAGTTCTGACTTCGTAGGGTATAAAATCAGGACTTCGTCTGTGCCGAAGTCCCGACTTCGTTATTAACCCTGTTTGCTTAGCATCGATTCGGCAGGAATAAAGGTAGCTTTTGCCAGCGCATCGCGCATTTCCACACCGGGTGTAAAGCGGATATTCAGCCCTTTTATTTGTTTGGTGCTGAATTCGTTGGCGTTGTCCACACCTTCGCCTGTGCAGGTGAGGCGAAACGAACCCCAGTCGCCCAGCTGCACGCTGTGGCTGTCGAGCAGAAGCCGCAGAAGGATTTTTTGAAACTGGTCGAGCGCCATTTCCACTTCCTTGCGGTTCAGGGTGGTTTCGTCGGCAATAAGGCTTGCCACTTCCTTTTCGGGCACTAACCTGATTGATTTCACACTCGGGTAAATTTTCTTCGGAGCTGTTTTGTTTTGCGGATTTCCGCGCTCCACTTTGTTTACTAAAATAGCCATAGCGGTAATTAGATTAAAGTTAATATTTCCTGTTATTTTTCTCCGCGGCAAAGATAAAGGCACATTTTCTTTCATACAATAGAGAGAACTACTCATTTTTTTAAATTTTATCCGCACAAATACCCGAGAATAACTATTGTGCTGCTCTGCAACTTATGGATGTTGGAGTACTCTCCTTTACAAAAGGGGAGAAATTATGCACAAACTACCCTGTTGTTCAAAAGCAATGTTTGGGTAACATTGTCCCCTTTTATAAAGGGGACGAGCGAAGCGGAGGGGTTATACAATACAAGGAGAGTACCCCAAAGGAGGGAGGGGTTTTTTGATACGAAACATAGTTTTATGGCACAGCAATGATTTAAATTGTATTTGTTTTTTGCAAGTCAAAGATAAACCCTGTTTTTTGTTCAAAAAAAATTATCTTTGTTGGCATTTAAAAAAAAACAATTATTATGAGCCGTAATATCAACGATTTAATGCGTCATACGCCCGATATACCCAAAATAGATACCGCGAAGCAAAAAGAAATTGATACCTTGATAATTATGAGCGATGCCATTGCAAACCTTACCAACCAGAGCATTTATGTGGTGGATTATCTGCGGCAGGAATTGCTATATGTGTCGCCTCACCCACTGCTTTTGTGCGGTTATACAAAAGAAGAAGTAAAGGAAATGGGATTTTCATTTATGGAAAAGATACTTTCTCCGAACGATTTGCAGTTGTTTTTGGAAACACGGTTGATAACCTGGCAAATTGCCTACAATGTGCCGGTTGAAGACAGGAGTCAGTTCCGAGCTTCTTATGATATTCATTTCCGGCATACAAACGGTGATGAGGTATTGATAAACAAGAAAGTTGCTCCGCTACTTTTTACCGAAGATGGTTATCCTTGGATAGGAGTGAGCTTTGTCAGTCCGTCGCCGCGTAAAGAGGTTGGATATTATGCGGCGATGCTGAAAACGAAAAACCTGTATTTTCGCTACAATACTGAGAAAAAAATATTTGAGTCATACGAATCTGAAAAGCTAACTAAGCGCGAAGAAGAAATTATGCGCCTGTCGATGCAGGGCTACACCGAAAAAGCTATTGCCGAAAAAATGTCTATAAGCATACGCACCGTACGCAACCATCGTTGCAATACCGAACGGAAACTCGGCGTGAATAATATGGCTAATGCTGTGGCGATGTTTGGCTCGGTGATTTAACCTGAACTACAACACTATACTTTGGATACTAAATGATAAAACCTCCTGCTTTTAGCGGGAGGTTTTGTCGTTATACAGTCCACAGGACTGTGAGCAGGCAGCTTTTTTACTATAATCTCTAACGGGATTTTTATCAGATAGCACTTGAATTAATTAAATGTATGTCATATATAAATCCTTCATAGTTTTCTCATAATAAAAGTGTATATTTGTGAAATTATATTTAAAAATAAATCATGTTGAATCCATTAAATGTAAGAATTATGAAAAAGAATCTTTTATTAACAGCAGTAATGTTTGCAGCATTGCTTTTAAACCAACAAGCTATGGCACAATCGCACGAAGTAATTGAAAAAGACGGAATGAAGATGCACATCATCACTTCCAAACCTGTCATTTTTGAGGTAACATCGGTCTTACTCGAAGGAAAAAATGAGGCGGTACTGATAGATGCCCAGTTCAGTAAAGAAGATGCTCAACGGGTAGTAGATATAATAAAAGCTACGGGTAAGGAACTGACAACGATTTTTATCAGCTATTCCGACCCCGACTATTATTTTGGTCTTGACCATATTGCTAAACAATTTCCCAAGGCAAAGATATATGCAACTGCCCAAACGGCTTACCTTATCAATGCCACCAAAGATGAAAAAACAGCCATCTGGTCGCCCCAATTGGGAAATAATGCACCTGAAAAAATCATTGTTCCTACTGCCATTAATGACGACCACTTTATGTTTGAAGATAAACGGATAGAAATAAAGAAGATTGTTAATGATGAACAACATTCTTTTCTTTGGATACCCACAGCCCGTACTATTCTTGGAGGTATTTACCTCTGTGATGCGGAGCACCTCTGGGTTGCCGATTCGCCTACGAAAGAAGACCGCGCCAAATGGATTGCCGGACTGGATGTGATGGAAAAACTCAATCCCGACTATGCAATACCTGCGCATTTTACCGCAAAGAAAGAAAACCTGAAGGGTAACGCTTCTATTTTATTTACCAAGCATTACCTGACTGCCTTGGAAAAAGCGTTGGACAGCTCGACAAACAGCGCAGAAGTAATACAAAAAATGAAAACTCTTTATCCTAATTTAGCCGGAGTATCCAATTTGGAAATGACGGCAAAGGTATTGAAAGGCGAAACGCTTTGGAAAACGGCAGCGGCATTTCCTGCTATCGGTAGAAAAGTCGAAGTAAACTTTGGCGGTGATTATGTTTTCGAACTAAACTTTGAAGATGGAAAATACATGTCGTTCGTTGGTATTAAAGGCAGCCTGAAAGGTTCGACAGACCGTGTGGCATATACGGCTGTAGAAATAGCACCCAAAGTATACATGGTCTATTGGAGCGAACCCAAAAACAAAAGTCATGTAGTTCATGTAGAAGACTTCGGTTTAGGTGTTGCTTACACCAACATCAGTGCGCCCGACGGTTCTTTTACAAATTTGAAGGGTACGCTTAAGCTGTTGGATAATCGTTAGGAGAGGAGTTGATATTAAATTCTCGTAGATAAACAAAAAGCTCGTTCTTTTTTTAGAACGAGCTTTTTGTTTGTTAGAATTTCCTTTTTTTATCTGGGAAAGAGTCTTGCAGCTTTCATAAATTCGACGAATTGTTGTGCCGTATCGTGCCGGTTCCAATCTCTTTGCAACTCGCAAGCCAATTGCGCCAATCCTGTTAACTGCGCGCCGGCTTGTTCCAATCTTCTTAGTGCTGTTTGATGGGCAATAACAGAAGTTCCGCCTACACAATCTACCATCGGATACACATCAAATCCTTCCCTTATAGCATCGAAAGAGGGAAATGACAGACAAGCCTCTGTCCACAAAGCCGTCATAATCAATTTTTTTCTTCCCGTAGCTTTCACAGCTTCATTAAATTCCTTATCCTCCCAAGCATTGATGGCAGTTCGGTCATGTGAAACAACATTTTCCAAGAGCGAACGAATTTCCGGTACGGTCTCTTTGTTCATACCTGTTTGTACATTTACCGTAGATAAAACAATCGGCAATTTAAAAACTTTAGCCAAATTGACAAGTAATGTCATATTGTTTACAAGCATGCCTTTATCCATCGAAGCGATAGAATCTACTTGCACCGGTTGATAATCAATAATAATCAACACTGAATTTTCGGGCGTGATTAGATTATCTTTTTTTCGATTTCTTACTGGATAACTACTCATGATTATTAAGATTTTGCGGGTTTATGTTTAATAAAAGTTCCTTCATTTAACTCATCGAAAGCTTGCATAAGCTCTTCCTTCGTATTCATCACGATGGGTCCTCCCCAAGCTATCGATTCTCCGAGAGGCGGAGCGGTAGCAAGCACAAAACGAATTCCTTCTTCTCCGGCTTTCACATAAAATTCGTCGCCTTTACCGAAAAGAACTGCGGTCTTTCTGGGAATCAACTGTTTTTTCTCGCCAAAACTTCCGCCGCCTTCTACAATATAAACAAACAATGTTTGGTCGGGGTCAGATTCCATCGAGAAATCTTTGCCGGCATCAACCGTAATATCCAACACCGTAGCCGGAAGATGATGCCCTTTAGCTCCCTGATGATTTTTATACTTTCCGGCAACAACTTTTACCTTTGCATTACCTTCGTCAAATTCTTTTACCATATTGGCAGTGATATCGAAGTATTTCGGATCGGTCATTTTGTCTTTAGCAGGCAAATTAATCCAAAATTGCAATCCCAGTAAATGCTTGGTAGCTTGCGGCATTTCCTGGTGCATGATACCACTTCCGCTTGTCATCCACTGGGCATCTCCTCCCTGTATGGTACCCTTGTTTCCCAAACTATCCTGATGGTCGATGCGTCCTTCCATAAGGTAAGTAAAGGTTTCTATTCCTCTGTGCGGATGCATGGGGAAACCTTGCATATAATCTGCCGGATTAGTCGAATCGAACGCATCCAACATAAGAAAAGGATCGAACTTCTGCATGGTATTCGAACCTAAAACCCTTACCAGATGTACTCCCGCGCCATCAATGGCATGAGAGCCTGTTACTGTTTCTATAACTTCTCTTTTCATAATGCATTTAATTTTTAAAGTTAAAAGTATGGTTGATTTTTTGTAAAAAACGAGAGCACTAAATTAAACATTAATTCAATAAAAAATAAAAATTTAATAAAATTAATTCTTTAATAATAGAAATAAAATGAAATTATCCACTTTGAGGCGTGCTCGTCATTGCGAGGCACGGAGCAATCTCTTTATGTTTTTTCTCCGGATTGCTTCGTCGTTCCTCCTTGCAATGACGAGCACGCCACGCCTTAAAGGGATAAAATGGGAAAATGATTTTTACATACAGTAATATCTCAGTATTTCGAGTTTGAAGAATAATTTTGTTTACCTTTGCACAATTTTTATTGCCGATGAAGTTTTTTAAACGCATATCGATTTTTCTCACTTTCCTGCTTGTTGGTAGTTTGTTGTGTCAGCAAGCTGTTTGCAATTTGTACGGTGCAAAATTGTATACCGCCGAGACCGATGCTTTTGCTTTGAGCAATACTCTGACAAAAGATACACCCCAAAATTATTTTGAAACATATATAACTTACAACAATCCCCTGATTAACAATGTTTCAACGCATAATGAAAAATCCGATTTAAAACCGGTTTTTCATCATATTTCAGTCAAATTTCTAAAAACACAGTGCATCTGTTTCAGGTCTTTTTTAGCGAATCGACTACCGGTGTATCGCCTTTATCAACCCCCTTTATCTTTCTCTTTTGCTTGTCAATACTATGTATTTGCCTTGCGGAAGATAGTGATTTAGCTTCCCTTTTTTAGCTTGAAAAAATGTAATACAAACGGTTTTTTGCTGTTTGTATGTGTTCGTTGTATAATTTCATCGAACGATTATTAATTTTTAAAACTAAAAAAATCATGGATAATAATTTTCAGTATCTCGATGAGGTAAAAGATTTACCTATTGAGCAAAAAACAAGTGCGCCGAAACTTGTGTTATCGGCAATATGTATCATAGCTGCTTTTGTATTGTTTTTCTGTTTAAAACACAATGTATTATATAATATTCTTGGCATAATTCTTTTGGTGATAGGAGTTTTCTTGTTCATCAAACGGCGTTCGCAGCGACAATACCGGGCAACGGGAAGTAATATTACACAACAGTCTTTTTTCTTTGAAATGAGCGATTTTCAGCGTGTAAATCGAATGCTCGACAAACCGCTTGCCGATGAACCTCCTCTTCATTTTTTAGCCAACGGTGGTGTGCGTATGGATGTAATTGCCTCCGACGACAAACAGTTTGCGGCGGTTCAATTGCTCACTTTTGTGCCTTTTCAACACGAACCGGCAACGCCTGTTTATTCTTTTACAGGTGAGCAAGCTTCGATTATAATTTCTTTTATAGAAAATTCTAAATCAATTAAATAAACTACTTATGATTACTTTTATAATTTTTGCCTTTTTAATAGGCTATGTATGTATTGCGATGGAGCATCCGTTGGGTGTGAATAAAGCTGCTACGGCGTTGCTTTTAGCCGTTGTATTGTGGACTACTTACATCTTTTGCGCCCCAATGCTAAGCGAATTTGCAGGTTTAAATCATGAACAGATTCTCGATAGAATTATTGGTGAAGATGGAAAGATTGTGTTAAATCTCGGTGATATTTCGCAAATTCTCTTCTTCCTGCTTGGAGCTATGACTATTGTTGAACTGGTCGATGTACACGGTGGCTTTTCTATTATTACCGATAAAATTACTACAAAGAAAAAACGCAAATTGCTGTGGATTTTAGCTTTTGTAACTTTCTTCCTCTCGGCTATTTTGGATAATATGACTACTGCTATTGTGATGACTATGTTGTTGCGCAAACTTGTAAGCGATTCTAAAGACCGCTGGATTTTCGCCGGTATTGTTATCATTGCAGCCAATTCGGGCGGAGCATTTTCGCCTATTGGCGATGTAACTACCATTATGCTGTGGATTCGCGGTTTCGTTACTTCTTCCAGCTTGATACTCGAACTTATTTTGCCGTCACTTGTATCGCTTGTTATTCCGGTAGCTTTGGCATCTCGCTGGCTCAAAGGCGAACTAAGCACCGAAGCTGTTGCCGAAACGAAAGGGCACGAAAATTCTCCTATCGGTATCATTACTAAAAGAGAAAAAAATATCATTTTTGCGTTGGGTGTTGGTTCGCTTATCTTTGTTCCGATATTTAAATCCATCACACATTTGCCTCCGTTTATAGGTATTTTGTTGGGTTTAAGTGTATTGTGGATTTATACCGAACTGCTCTACAAACGCAAAAAAGATGTGGCAGAAAGCCGAAAAGCGCGTATTTCAGCCATATTAAATCGTATCGACACCTCAACTATTTTGTTCTTTATGGGTATTTTGATGGCTGTGTCGGTACTGAAAGAAACCGGTATTTTAGCGAGCTTTGCCGAGATATTGAACGAAAAGGTTGGCAATTTCTATGTTATCAACATCATTATCGGTTTGTTATCGTCGGTGGTAGATAATGTGCCTTTGGTAGCAGGAGCAATGGGTATGTACAGCATTGACCCAAGTTCGATATACTTTATGCAAGATGGAATTTTCTGGATTTTCTTGGCTTATTGTGCCGGAGTAGGGGGCAGTATCCTTATTATCGGTTCGGCTGCCGGAGTAGTAGTAATGGGCTTGGAAAAAATAAATTTCATTTGGTATATGAAAAAGATATCGCTCATTACCCTGTTAGGCTATTTGGCAGGGGCGTTAATCTATATTGTACAAATGCAATTTATCTTGCCCTTGTTGCAGTAGAATGTAAAAGAATTAGAAAACATAGCAGGGACACATATTTATTGTGTCCCTGTTTGTTTTTTCTATTAATAAGATTAGAGTTTTTGAAAATTCGCAGTTTTATTTTACTTTTGCGTCCTTAATTTCTAACAATAAAAATAAATGAACAAAATTACTGTATGTCCCATTTGCGGGTCTGAAAATATTTATTTCGACGGTACGATGTATATTTGTCCCGATTGCGGTTATGAAACCAATGGCGAAGAAGAGCTTGAAACCGTTGAAAACAATACGCCGCGCGATAGCAACGGTGCCGAATTGGCAAATGGCGATGCTGTAACCGTGATACAGGATTTGAAAGTAAAAGGCTCTTCGATGGTGATAAAACGAGGTACTAAAGTAAAAAGCATTCGCCTCACCGATAATCCCGAAGAGGTAGATTGTAAAATAGACGGTAGCAGCATAGTGCTGAAAACCTGTTATTTGAGAAAATAAAGGGAGAGGCTGTTCGAAAAGTTCATAGAATTTTGAACAGCCTCTTTTTTTTCGTTTTGCCGATAAGTGTTATTATCCGTTATTTTTCCTTTTCCAACAACCACTCAAATACATTTTTATGAATAATTCCTGCCCGGCTTTGCGGAAAACTTTCAGTAAATTCACAAAACTTGCAAAATTTACAAGTTTTGTGAATTTTCAATCTCTGACAATTCGGTTTATTTACAAATTGATTTAATCCACCAAATAACCTGCCATTTTCAAAAATTGTGTAACCCATCAAGTGCAATATGTCTCACTTATGACAAACTGTTTGTTGTGCCCCAGCTTTTTTGACCTTATTAATAGTCATTTGGCGTTTTTTCTTTGTAAACTACTCTTTCTGCAATTATTTTCGGCTCTGCTCCATTTAATGTTAGTTCAAACTCTTCTATTGTCTGTCTTGAAATTAGGTCTTGCATTGGAATTGGATTTTTAAAAAACGACTCAAAATTTCCCTCAAATGATTGAACAGAATTATAATACGGAAGTTCGTAAACGGTCGTTCCTTTATTCTTTTCAATTTTCAAATTTGTTAATTTTCCCGATTTGAAATAGGATAGAAAAAGATAAAAATCGGTAACAGGTATTTCATCAATGATTCTACCCGCATAATGTGGAAAGTTTACAACTATTATTTTTAGAATTTTTCTTTCTCCTTTTTTGCCAAGTAAATGTTCAAATTTATCCCAATTATCTTCTATAAATTTTGCTTTTCTTATAACTTGATTTTTTGCTTTTTTTATTGTTTGAAAAGAACTATAAAAATCACCAGGGTCTAATGGATAGGTAGTGCATTTTATTTCAGCAATTATTATAGTTGTTTCAGTTGTTAATACTAAATCAATTTCTTCTTCCTTACGAACATTGTCCTTATCTAAAAAAGAAAAATTAGATTGTTCAACGATATTGAATTTAGCAAATTCATTTAGCTTTTCTTCTTGCAAAAAATCTTTAATATAATCTTCAAATTTGTATCCCCTTTCGGACAAATCGCATTTGCCCACTTCTAACCATTTGTCCACCAAAAAGAGCATATTTGCTCTTTTTATAGAAGAATGCGAAAAGAAATAATGGTCGTTTTCTTCATAAATGGAATGAAGCCATAAATTATGTTTGTCCTCTTTTTGTAATAACAAATCCAAGAATATTGAAATTTGTTTTTCTGAATACTTCGTTGTCTTTTTAAAATAGTCCTTTAATATTGATTTTCTAATTTTGGGATTGAAGCGTTTGAATTTTGTTAAATCTTTTACTTCTGTATCTTCATATTTTGGCATAGGTAAAACCATAACTAAATCACATAATGAAGAAAAAAGATTCACAAGGTCTAATATTGTTAAATTCTCAAACGCTAAAATTTTTTCCGAATGAAAAAAAGGATAATATGTTAGAATTGGTGCCGTAAACAAAATAAATGTATCGGTCGGTTTTTTTGACTTTGACTGATATTTCAAAATCATTTCGCCATTATTTTCTTCTATTGATTTTATAATTTGAAAATGTCGTGTCGTGTGATATATTTTTTTTATTGATTTGTATTCTGCGGAATCGGATTGAAATTCAAATTGAGTGGCACCAATATTTCTCGTTAATCTTGTTAATGCAACATTGTCTAACATTAAATGGCGTTGATTTGATTTTAATTTTATCGTAGAGTCATCGCTTTCAATTATATCTCCTCTCCATATTGTTTTGTCATACGCTTGTTTTATGGCGGTAAATAATGAGCCAATTTTTTCAATATGTACAATAATATCTACCTGCGAAAGCTCATCGGTGGTTTCAAGTTCTTCATTGAATTTGACAGAGTTCAAATAGTTTAAATTTAGTGTGGTTGTGTCAATTGCAGAATCTATTAAAGCCCAAGCAGATTCTTTGTCATTTAAAAATTCAGGTTTTCGAATGTACACATTGGCGAGCATATTGCTATCAAAAGTACCTCCTGAGGTAAGACTTCGTTTCGTATCTTCTAAAATAATTAATTCGGTTCGATTTAAATTTGCAATTAACAATTCAATAAAAGTTGATTTATTTAATGTCGATTTGTCAAGAACATTGTTAAGAGATTGGCAAATTTCCTTGAAATAAAAATTAAAAAAATTTGAATTTTTAATAATTGACATAGAAGTCGCATCAAACTTTAATGTTTCCAATTCTGCTTTATGTTTTTCAATAGCCTTTTTAGGGTCGTATTTTAAAGAGAAAGGATAAAACCCTCCTATCCATAAAATCTTGTCTATAACTTTTTCTGCCATTTTTTATTTTATTTGCAACTTGTCAAGTTTCGCATAAGTCTTAATTTACAGAGAAATCCTTGCACTGTTGTGTCACATTGCATACAACCCACAAACCTACGCAGACATTGTCCCCAACATCTGCGTAAATCCGTGCGTCATTATTCACCCTCAAATCCCCAGCGAAGCCATCACCGCCGCAATTTTCTCATCGGCAATAGCGTTTGCATTGTCGTAGTCGGCAGCCGATTTTATTTTACCGTGCACTTCTATGTAAAACTTGATTTTCGGCTCTGTTCCCGATGGACGCACAGAGATTTTGGTGTTATCTTCGGTAAAAAATTGTAATACATCCGAAGTTACAGGCATGTCGAGTTTTGTTATTTTTCCTGCGTTGTCGGTCGATTTCAGCAAGAGGAAATCTTTTTCCAAAATCACTTTTGATCCCGCAATTTCCTTCGGAGGATTTTGACGAAAATCTTTCATCATTTGTTCGATTTCTTCTGCGCCCGATTTGCCTTTGCGCACAATCGAAATCCCCTTTTCCTTCGAGAAGCCATATTCAACATAAATTTGTTTCAACAACTGGTACATCGTCATACCTTGCGATTTTGCCCATGCAGCAATTTCGGCAATCAGCGCGCAGGCAGACACTGCATCTTTGTCGCGAACAAAGTCCTCTGCCAAATAACCATAACTCTCTTCGCCGCCACCAATATAGGTTTTTTTACCTTCGTTTTCGCGCATCACGGAAGCAATCCATTTAAAACCTGTGTACACATCGTAACATTCAATACCGTTGCGTTCGGGAATAATTTTCATCAACTCGGTGCTCACAATGGTTTTTACCATGTACTCATTACCGGTAAGTTTGCCAAGCTCCTTCCAGCGACGCACAAGATAGTAGGTGAAAATCGTTGCAGTTTGGTTGCCGTTTACCAATATAAATTCACCCTTATCGTTGCGTACCGCAATACCAACGCGGTCGGCATCAGGGTCGGAAGCCATTACAAGGTCGGCACCGGTTTCTTCGGCGCGTTTCACTGCCATGGCGAGCGCAGCAGGTTCCTCAGGATTCGGCGACACCACGGTAGGAAAATCACCACTAATCACTTCCTGTTCGGGCACACCTATTATATTGGTAAAGCCAAATTCTTTTAAAGTTCTCGGAATAAGCATAATACCTGTTCCGTGAATTGGCGTGTACACGATTTTAATGTCATGGTATTGCTTAATCGCTTCGGGCGAAAGAGAAAGAGTTTTTATCTTTTCGATAAATTTCGTGTCCATCTCTTTACCGATAATTTTGATACGCGCAGGATTTCCCTCAAATTTAATGTCGCTCACCGATTTGATTTTTTCCACTTCCTTAATCACATCTTCATCGTGCGGTGGAACAAGTTGCGCTCCATCATTCCAATATGCCTTGTAGCCGTTGTATTCCTTCGGATTATGGCTTGCGGTGAGAATAATTCCGCTTTGGCAACCAAGTTCGCGAATAGCAAAGGAAATTTCGGGCGTAGGGCGTAAACTGTCAAACAGATATACTTTAATTCCGTTTGAAGAAAAAATATTGGCAGCAGTTTCGGCAAAAAAGCGGCTGTTGTTACGGCAATCATGCCCGATAACCACAGAAATCTGCGCTACATCCGGGAATTGTTGTTTAAGATAATTGCTAAGCCCTTGAGTAGCCGACCCAACAGTGTATTTATTCATGCGGTTTGAGCCAACGCCCATAATACCACGCAATCCTCCGGTACCAAACTCCAAATCCTTGTAAAACGCTTCAATCAAATCGGTCGAATCTGTATTTTCCAATAATTTCTTCACTTCCTCGCGGGTTTCTACATCATAATTTTCGCCTGTCCACACTTGCGCTTTCTCTCTTACAGATTTTAATAAGTCATTGTTTTCCATATTGTTATATTTTTTAAAATTAATTTTCAACAAACCGCTAAGATATAAAAAAATTAGAGATTTAAAAAAACAATTCAAAAAACTAAACCTCAATGAAAATAATACTAACTATAGTATTATTTTTCTTAATTGTTGATAAAAACTTATCCCGAAACGAGTAATACCAAAATGCTTTTTATACTTTTGCAGGCTATAATCAAAGAATTAAGGGAAAATAGAAAATGATAAAACCTACATTGCTTGTATTGGCTGCCGGAATGGGCAGTCGTTATGGTGGTTTGAAGCAACTCGATGGACTCGGTCCAAATGGAGAAACCATCATGGACTACTCAATTTATGATGCCATTCGCGCCGGTTTCGGTAAGGTTGTTTTTGTTATTCGCCATATTTTCGAGGAGGAATTTCGCGAAAAAGTAATTTCGAAATATGAAGGGAAAATTCCGGTAGAACTTGCTTTTCAAGAAGTAGAAAATGTACCAAAGGGTAGTATATACGATGCTTCACGCGAAAAACCGTGGGGAACCAATCATGCCGTATTGATAGGTATGGAGCTTATCAAGGAACCTTTTGCGGTAATTAATGCCGACGATTATTATGGTGTAGAATCCTTTCAGATATTAGCCGATTATTTAAAATCGGTCAATAACAAGCAAAACGACTATTGTATGATTGGTTATCGTGTGGAAAATACCATGTCGGAAAGCGGAGCAGTAAATCGGGGCGTGTGTGAAACCGATGAAAAAGGATTTTTAAACACCATTGTAGAGCGTGAAAAAATTGAAAAACAAGGAGGCTCTATTCTTTATAAAGACGAACAAGGAGTACAACAGCAAATACCGGAAGGTACTCGTGTATCAATGAATATGTGGGGATTCACACCCGATTATTTCTCGTATTCTTTGAAGATGTTTAAAGAATTCTTGAAAAAAAACGGAATGAATATTAAATCGGAATTTTATATCCCTACAGTAGTTAATGATTTGATACAGAGCAAAAAAACAACGGTAAAGGTACTTGATACGCCATCTAAATGGTTTGGTATAACCTATGCCGACGATCGTCCGTTGGTGGTACTCCGTCTCAACGAATTGATAAAAAAAGGTGTATACCCATCCCGATTGTGGGAACATAAATAACACAAGCCATGGAAGGAGATAAAATATTAGTTACCGGTGGTATGGGTTATATTGGCTCACACACTGTAGTAGAACTTCAACAGGCAGGATATAAGGTTGTTATCGTTGATAATCTCAGCAATTCGAGCATCGAAACCATTGGTGGAATAGAGCGGATAACAGGCATCAGACCGTATTTTGAAAACCTCGATTGTCTCGATTATGTCGGTATGGATCGTTTCTTTTCAAAATACGAAAACATCAAAGCAATTATTCATTTTGCTGCCAGCAAAGCGGTTGGCGAGTCGGTACAAAACCCAGTTGCCTATTATCGAAATAATGTGAACGGATTGATAAATATTTTGGAACTGATGCCTGTTCACGGGGTACAAAATATTGTGTTTTCATCATCATGTACTGTTTACGGACAACCCGATGTATTGCCTGTCGACGAAACAGCTCCTATTAAGCCTGCCACTTCGCCCTATGGAAATACCAAGCAAATTTGCGAAGAAATTATCCGAGATTTAATTTTTTCGGGTAGTGCTATGAAGAGTATTATTCTACGCTATTTCAACCCGATAGGGGCACATCCTTCTGCCGAAATAGGCGAATTACCCATTGGCGTGCCCAATAATTTAGTGCCCTTTATTACCCAAACTGCCATCGGATTACGCGAAAAACTCAGCGTTTATGGCGACGATTACAACACGCCCGATGGTAGTTGCATTCGCGATTACATTAATGTAGTAGATTTGGCAAAAGCTCATGTGATAGCCGTTAAGCGAATGCTTGACGAACAACAACCTGAGCCACTCGAATATTTCAATATCGGTACAGGTAAAGGATTGTCTGTACTCGAACTCATTGCGATTTTTGAGCAAGCTACAGGAGTAAAACTACCTTACGAAATTGTAGGTCGGCGCCCGGGCGATATTGAACAAGTATGGGCAAACCCTCAAAAAGCTAATACGATTTTAGGCTGGAAAGCCGAAACTTCGATAGAAGACACCTTGCGTTCGGCTTGGGCGTGGGAACAAAATATTCGCCGTGAAAAAAATTAAGAATATACTTCCGAAAATTTTCGATGCCTTTTGATAAAAAACTCTATCAAAAGGCTTTTTTTTGTCATTCCAATAAGAGGGTAGGAGGCTGTCTGTTTTGCCAAATTCTCTTTTCGTTTTTCTGCAAAATCGGGTAACATTTTTCGGAAATCGCGATGTGCCTGCCATACACTGCGCACATACGAGAATTTTCCTGTAAGCAAAAATTGTATTGCTGCCACACCATCGAGTATCATGCGTAGCAGCAGAATATTTTTTAATAATTTTTCGGGTAGATTTTTATACAGCATCAATAAATTATTGCGAAAATTGAGGTATACTTTGCGCGGACTGTCGTAGTTGAGCGTACCTCCACCCACATGATACACCACGCTTTGTGGCACACACACAATGCTGCGTCCACGGCTTCGAAGCCGCCAACACAAATCTATTTCTTCCTGATGAGCAAAAAAACGCTCATCGAAACCACCTGCCGCCCAAAAATCTGCACTGCGGATAGCAAGGCAAGCACCGGTAGCCCAAAAAACCTCAACAGTTTGGTCGTATTGTCCTTGGTCAATTTCAGTTATATTCATAATTCTACCGCGACAAAAAGGATAACCCAATTGGTCGATATAACCGCCGGCGGCACCGGCATGTTCAAAACGCTTTCGGTCGTAAAACGCTTTTATTTTGGGTTGACAGGCTGCCGTATTCGGATGCGAATCTAAATAATTGATAAGCGGTTGAATCCAATTCGCAGTCACTTCAATATCGGAATTCAACAAGATATAATATTCGGCTTTCACTTGTGCCAAGGCGTGATTATAACCGCCTGCAAAACCGAAATTTTCAGGTAAAATGATAGGCTGTTCATTTGGAAACTGCTCACGCAAAAACGCTACCGAATCGTCTGTTGACGCATTATCAGCCACAATAATTGCCACATCGGGTGCAGCAGACAGCGCAACAACCCGTGGCAAAAAGCGTTCGAGAAACGATTTTCCGTTGTAATTTAATATGACGATAGCGGTTTTTATCATCATTCTGCATTTACTCCATTTCCTTGTAAATGCCGATAGATTTCCCGTATTCAAATTCGCCTTCGAGAATCAGTTCCACATCTTCTTCGGTAAGTTTTACTATCTGCTCTTTTTTAATCGTTTTCATGATAAAATCAAGCATAGCTGCTTCATCGATTTCGGCTTCTTCGGCAGAATCTTCTTTGATTAAACCTTGACTGTCGCAATAATCAAAAATCACATCAAGTATATATTCAATGTCTTCGTCGGTAAACTTTTTATTGTCTTTTTGAACGAATTTTTGAATAAATTTTACTGCTTCCACATCGTCAAATTCTGGTAATTCTTTTTCAGTTTTCATAATCGTTATATTTTAAGTGATTAATTGTTAGAATATTACGGATTAATAATTACTCCTGTTTCTTTCAAAATAGAATAAATCAATCCGATTACCGATAACCCCATTAATATAGAGCCCGATATTTTGTTAATTAGCCCAAGTCCACGCAAATTGATTTTCGACCGAAACAAACTTACAAAGGAGGTGATTGTAAACCACCACAATGCTGCCCCGGCAAGTACAGCAAGCAATCCCACAGCTGTGGTAAATTGCGGACGAGCGGCATCAATAAATTTGAAGCGAGCAAACATACCAATAAATAGAAAAATAATAAGAGGATTGGTGATTGTGAGTGCAAAAGAAGTAATAAAATCCTGCCAGTAACTTTCCTTTTTTATGCTGTTTTTATTCACGCGGCTCACGGGGTTGGAACGAAACAGAAACATACCAAAAGCAAAAATGATAATGGCACCAACAATTTCGATAACAAACTGATGCGAGTTAATAAAATTGATAATAAAACTGAGACTAAATGCTGCTAATGAGGCATAAACCAAATCGGACGAAGCGGCTCCCAAGCCGGTAACAAAACCATGATATTTGCCACGATTAAGCGTGCGCTGAATGCACAATACTGCAATTGGACCCACAGGTACGGAGGTAAGAATGCCTATAATCAAACCGTTTCTGATAATATCTATCATAGAGATAATTGTTTTTTTATTTCTGCAACAATTTCATTGTCTTGATGTGGTTCAAACCATTGAATTTCTTCATCAGCCCGAAACCATGTGAGTTGTCTTTTGGCATATCGACGGCTATTTTGTTTTATCTTTTCCACTGCAAATTCGAGCGAAGAATTACCGTCAAAATAATCGAACAACTCTCGATAACCCACAGTTTTTAATGAATTCAACTGCTTGAACGGATAAAATTGTCGCGCTTCCTCCAATAAACCTTGTTCTAACATTTGGTCAACGCGAGCATTAATGCGCTCGTACAACTCTTTTCTGTCCATTGTCAGACCAATTTTGACGATGTTAAACGGTCGTTCTTTACGCGTATGGTTAAGCAGGTTGGAATATGGATTTCCTGTTGCTATACACACTTCGAGCGCGTGAATTATCCGTTGTCGGTTATTTAAATCTGCCGTTTGATAATACACAGGGTCAATTTCGCATAATTTTTGTTGTAATGCTGCCAATCCTTGCTCGTTGTACAACGCTGTTACCTCTTTTCGCACTTCCGCATCTACTGTTGGAATATCGTCCAATCCTTTGCACACTGCGTCAATATAAAGCATTGAGCCGCCCACAAGCATTTGTACGGAATTTTCAGAAAAAAGTTTTTTCAATATTTCAAGAGCCTCCGCTTCGTATTGTCCGGCACTAAAATGCTCGGTAATGCTTTTATTCCCAATAAAATAATGAGGAACCTTTGCCAATTGTTCCTCACTTGGTACGGCTGTACCGATTTTCAACTCGCGAAATACTTGCCGCGAATCTGCCGATACAATAGCACAACCAAATGTTTTGGCAAGCCTCAAACTCAACGCGGTTTTCCCTACGCCTGTAGGTCCAAGTAATACAATTAACGAGTTTTTTTTCACACTGCAATTATAATAAAAAAAACCCAAGCGGTGTCGGGTTTTTTTTATAATTATATAACTATTAATTTAAAAATTCGTTTCTTCGTAAGAATTATCCGCTTCATTACTATCTAAATCGGAAAATCCTTCTTCATCCAATTCATCAAGGTCATATCCCTCATCACCATAAAACGAATCGTCCAATACTGATGCCGATGCTGTTGCAGTAAGTGTTGCTATAAAATCATCTTCATTTAAAATCTGTTCAGGAGCTTTACCACGCTTGAGTGAGCAAATTGCTTTTTCGAGGCTTTTTGAAGGAATAATTTCTTTTAATTCGATAAAAAATGCTCTGTCGGACAAATAATCGAACACATAAAGTAATTTTTGTCCTTCATCAGCTATTAACTCTCCAATAATGCTGTTTTCCATTATAAGATTGTCGTATTCGGAACTCGAATCCATCTCTATCAGCGTAATTTCTTGTTCTTTTTCCCAATTGTCATCACAAAGAAAAAAAGAAGTCATCTGATTCTCGTTGTAATCTGTCGATTGAAGTATGGCAGTATGAAAATCGAAAAAAGTAGCTTCAGAATCAATTTGAATTTCACGAACAAAATCGTCTACCTCGTCAGATAAAATAAGAAATCTATAGATCATTTTATTTTTTATTTAATTAATAACCTTTTTTCAATTTTGCTTCTATTTCCTGCACATTCGTTTTAAAATGTTTGTCGGTACTCATCAAGTCGCACACAGTTTTACAAGCGTGTAACACAGTTGCATGGTCGCGATTTCCGATACCGTGTCCAATAGCCGACAAAGAATGTTTTGTGTATTGTTTGGATAGATACATCGCAATTTGTCGAGCTTGAACCACTTCTCGCTTACGCGACTGCGTAAGAATAGCTGCTAATTCCAAGTTAAAATGCGAACATACCGTATCCCTGATTTTTTCAATCGTAATGCTTACCGGCTCGATGTTAACGAGTTTTTTCACTACCGTTTCTGCTAAATTTAAATCAATAGAATTAGTTAACATAGAATGGGCGAGGAGCGAAACGATAATACCTTCTAAATCTCGGATATTTTCCACCATGTTCTCAGCAATAAAATCTACCACTTCTTCCGAAATATCCAATCCATCTTTATAAATTTTATGTTGTAAAATAGCTTTACGCAATTCAAAATCAGGTTTTTCGAGTTCGGCAGTCAAACCCCATTTAAAACGAGTAAGTAAGCGTTGTTCCATACCTTGTATCAAAGCCGGCGAACGATCGCAAGTAAGAATTAATTGCTTACGCGATTGATGCAAATGATTAAAGATATTGAAAAATGTGTTTTGTGTTTGCGTTTTACCGGCAAATTCTTGAATATCATCAATTATCAATACATCAATTGTTTGATAGAAATTGAGGAAATCGTTTGTAGTATTGCGACGAACGGCATCGGTATATTGAATCTGAAACTGATTTGCCGATACATACAACACTCGTTTTTCGGGAAATCGTTCTTTTACCGCACTGCCTATAGCGTGCACAAGGTGTGTCTTGCCAACACCCGATTGTCCATACAAAAACAATGGATTGAAAGCCGTATCCCCCGGATTAGCAGCAATGCTCAAACCTGCTACACGAGCCAATTTGTTTGCTTTCCCTTCCACGAAATTATCGAACGAGTATTTACTATTCAACTGTGGATTAATGTCTTTCAATACAGTTTTCTCAAACGGATTATTGACCATAGTTACGGGAGAATTCGAAACTTTCTTCACGCTTGGCAATTCGGTTACTGTTTTAGTAGCCTTATCCATTACGATACGATATTTCAATTGGGTACCTTCACCAACTTCTCGGTACAATGTTTTACGAAGCAAGTCAATATACTTTTCTTCGATGTACTCATAAAAAAACTGACTGGGTACTTGTATAACGAATTCGTTATCTTTATAACCGAGCGGAACAACAGGAGCGAACCAAGTTTCGAATGCGGTTTCGTTGATGTTGTCTTTAATAACACGGAGGCAATTATCCCATAATTTCACATAATCCATAACGCTAAAAAAATATTTATTTGGCAATGCAAATATGTAAATCATTTTGTTTAAAAAAAAACTATTTATCTCTTGTATTTCTGATTTATCTTTATTTGCCTCATTTTTAGCGCATTAACATAACACGCTGTTTATCAATAAGTTAAAAATTAAACTTTATATCAAGAAACTGAAAATTAATAAATTAGTTACTATGAGAATAATTGTTAATTATCGTCATTTCATCTCTCTTCGCACTTGTTAATCGAACTTTAAGCAGTTTCAATTTTATTTTTCTTATTTAGACAAAATAAAAATAAAGAATCGAACTAATTTTTTATTTTAAAAACAATCGTTTCTTATTTCATCGTGAATGGCAAAGTTAAACGAAAAAAGAGTGCACATATATAAAATGTGCACTCTTTTCTGTATTTTTAATATACTAGTATACTAGCAATTTTTGAGTGATATTGCCTACTTTTATGATATAAACACCTACCGGCAAATTAATGACATTGCTACCCGGTGTACCAGCCTTAACACTAAGAGTTACTCCTGATGCTGCAATTATGCTAATATCATTTGATTCAGTAAGTTGCACATCAATATAACCCTTACCTTGCAAAATAGTGATATTGGTTGTCGAAATTTCTGGAGTAGCAGTAGTTCCATCATCGTATTTGTACAAATAAACAGGAGATTGTGCTCCTGCACGATAGGAGTTAAACAGCAAAGAATTAATAGCTGAATTAAAGCGAATAGTATCCATAGCATTGCTGCCGTCCATACCTGTACAAATTATATCTGCTATACTGTCTACTGTAAAAATATTTATCTGATATTCAATAGCTGATGCATCTAAAAAAAGTCGAGAAATATCTGTATTGCCACCGGCACAACGCAGATACTCGCCGTTGTTTAATTCATCTTTCAAATACCATGATTGAGTCGCTTGTTCCAAAGTAATTTCGTAAGGATAATAACTATCGTTAGCAAAAATTATAGAAGCAGGTTCTACTTCAATTTTATCTTCAACCACCGTTACTTTTACACCCGGTCTGTTATTTGTATTTTGCCAGCCCATGGCATAATATTCTTCGGCTCTTTTTCCAACAATTAAATATTTTCCACCATCAATTAGGTCTGCATTGGAGGTAACAATTTTGTAGGTTTTCGTTGTACCACCGGGAAGCACTTCTATTGTATAATCTGCTGTTCCTGCACAATAGGTGGCTGTGGCAGCTACCGAAGCTGTGATTTTGGCAGTACCGGCATGACCGAGTGTTACTTCTCCCGAAGATTCATTTACGCTTGCGACATCTGCATTATCGCTCGAATAAATCACTGTTCCATCGCTTACGGTATTTGCTACGACTGTGAATGGAGCATCACTTGTCTTTTTTACTATGCTTGGTTCTGAAAATCCTATCTCAGGGTCAGTACAAGCTACAAGACGATTTACTTTTCCATACACAACCAAATCGCTCATACTTGTGTTGTTGCCCGGAACGCGAAGAACACCTCCGGAAGCTACATTACCGGTTCCTCCAATGCTCGATGCTGAAGTACCATCATCTACTGCCCAAAAACGAAATTCGACCTTTTGTGCAGTTTTAATGTTTAAATTTTCCAATTTAATAGGATCAGCATTGGCTGTGCTTCCAAATTCAAATTTTGTTGGATTTGAAACCCAGTCTGCATCATCGACTTTATAACCAAAATATCCATATTTCGGGGCTGTATTAGAACCCCATACAACAATAGTAAGAGAATCTACATCAATATTACAATTGACAGCTGCTTGAATGCTAAAAGTTACATAGCTTGTGGCATCTGCTGCATTAGTTACTGTAGCTGCATTTTTTTCATTCCAGCCACTTACGGGAAAGCAGGCAGCGGTTGTTGGGTTAGTAGTAAAACCGACTTTCGACAGTTTATCGCCCGATACATCGGTTGCATAGGTAGGGTCGCCCACAGTACCACCTGTCCAGTTTTCGGCTTCGTAACTAACAAGAGGAATCGAGCTTCCTTGAGCACCAACATTCATGCTTCCGAGCGATAATATCGCTGCTGCGAGCATCGTTTTAAAAAAGGTAGTTGTTTTCATACGCATTAAGATTTATTTATTTAACAAAATTATTTTTCTTCTAAATTGGCTATACAAATTAAAAATCAAATCGAAACTGTATATTTTTATATTAATTATATAGGTATCGGTTACATACTTTTTTGATACAAAAAAAAATCGGACTTATTTTACCGAAATTTTCTTTGTAGTGGTACCTACTTTTATAATATAATATCCTTTCTTAAGATCGAGCAGGAAATATTGTTTGTTTTCCGTTGTTGTAGAACGGAATATACTCACCCCAAGCATGCTGAAAATTTCTACCGGGGCATTCACAGGAGCATTTTCAACACTCAATTTTCCGTTGGCAAATGATACATGTATACTTTCGGAAAGATTCACTTCTTTTCCCTGAAAATTAGCCGTTTCAGCCAACAAATGCTCTGCTGAAAAAGCTAAACTAGAAATAAAAAGCAGGATGAAAAGTAGTGTGCGTTTCATAATTAAAGTCAAGTATAAAATTCAATTTTCCAAAGGTAAAATTTATATTTGTATTTCACAAATCAAAAAATGAGTTTTTCATAAAAATAACATCCAAGTAACTTTAACTTATTATTTTTTATGTTTTAGTAACACTTTTGCATTGTGAATGGCTGCTTCGCTAAGAGTTGCTCCACTAAGCATTTGAGCTATTTCTGTGATTCGTTCCGGTTCGCTAAGGCATTTAATGTTGGTAGTCGGATTTTTATATACTTTATAATGTTGTGTGCCTTTAGCAGCAATTTGAGGTAGGTGAGTTATGCAAATTACTTGCATTCCGGCACTCATCCGAAGCATAATGTCTGCCATTTTATCAGCTATTTCGCCCGAAATCCCGGTATCTATTTCGTCGAAAATAATACTTGGGAGAGCTTTATTGTTAGCAATAAGTGATTTGAGGGCAAGCATTACTCGTGAAATTTCACCTCCCGAAGCAGTTTCCGAAACGGCTTGTAAAACCGTATTTGCATTTGCTGAGAAAAGAAAATCTACACGATTGCAACCGGTAGTTGTCATTTTGTCGATTTGATTTATTTCCACTTTAAAACTCACTTTTGACATACCTAACAAGGATAATTTTTCCGCAAGTTCTTTCTCCACAATTTGTGCTGCCTTGATACGACTTTGAGTCAGTTTTTGAACTGCTTCATTTACTTGATTTTCAATTGTTTTTATTTCTTTTTCGAGTCGTATTATTGCTTCGTCCGAAAGGTCGATATTGGTTAATTTTTCACTTAATTCTGTTTGCAAGTTGAGTAATTCGGCTATATCAGCACTGCGATGTTTTTGTAATAATGAGTTAATTAGGTCAAGGCGTTGAGTTACAATATCGAATCGTTGTGGGTCAAAAACAATGTCATTTTGTCGGGTTTCAATCTCGTTTTCAATATCTTTTATTTCTATAAGACAAGAGTTTAATCGTTCTTCAAACTCTTCAATATCGGGCATAAATTTAGTGATTTTTCGAAATGCAGAGAGCGACTCTTTCAGACCGGAAATGATGTTATGATTTCCATTACCAATTTGTTGCAAAATACTATCAAAGTTCGTTTTTATTTCTTCTGCATGACTGAGTTTTTTTAATTCAATTTCCAATTCATCTTGCTCATTTTCTTGGAGTTGTGCTGAATTAAGTTGGTCAAATTGAAATTGAAAATAATCTTTATCGGCTTTGTTTTTTTCGCTCGTTTCGCACATCAATTGCAATTCGGCAGAGAGTTTTTTAAATTCTTGATATAGCTGTTGATATTGTTTAAGTTCCGTTGCGTTTTTTGCCACAATATCCAATACTTTAAGCTGGAACGAATTATCTTTTAACAATAAGTTTTCGTGTTGCGAATGTATATCAATCAATTGAACGCCAAGTTCTTTTAACAACGAAGTAGACACGGGCGTATCGTTAACAAAAGCCCGCGATTTGCCATTTGCAAGTAATTCGCGACGAATAATACACAAAGGGTCGTAATCAAGGTCATTAGCATTAAAAAAAGCTTCCAAGTTATATTCAGAAACTTGAAATTGCGCTTCTATCAAGCATTTATCGGCTCCTTCCCGAATTTGTTTAGCATCTGCCCGTTGTCCCAAAATTAATGCCAATGCACCCATGATAATAGATTTTCCGGCACCCGTTTCACCGGTAATTACCGAAAATCCTGGCTGGAAATTAATGTCAAGCTTATCGATTATGGCATAATTTTTTATAGACAACGATTGTAACATAGGGGAGAGGGGAATATTATCAATTTTTCATTATTTGGTCGTAAACAGCCGATTTTGAAGGGTCGATATCCATAAGCAAATCATATATCTGTTTTTTCTCCTTGGCGGGTGCTTTGGAAAAAATATTAACAATTTCGTCGCGTTTGGAATCTAAAAAAATTGATAATACCACACTCGAAGGTCGTGCCCGATTGGCTTCGCGCAATGCTGAAAAAGAGTTTGCTATTTGTGCACTCCCTTTACTTACATTTGCCGCCATTTCGTCCAACCCAAGACGATGGTAAGTATAGAAAAACTCTCTAAATTGGCGTAAATTATTGTCCAACAAATTGTTAATAATAGCATATCTATTGCGGTCATCTTCAAATGCTTTCCAGCCTTTTTCATTTTGACTTTGTGCTAAATTAACAATACTTTCGGCTTTCGAAAAAGCAGAAGTACCACCCAATCGTGCAAAAGAATCGGCATCATAGCCAATAATCAAGTAACAATAATAGGCAAGTACAGCCGATAAGTTTGAACTAAACGAACCTTCGGCATATTCTATTGGTGTATGTTCGATATATTCAAAGTTGAAATTATCATCCTTAAAACTAAACAACGGGGTATAATAACTTGAATTGAAAATAGGGCGACGCGATTGTACTTGTATACTTGCTTTGAAATCTTTCTCATCAAACGCCTCGTTTATCGTAATAAAAAACGAACATTCGATTCGTTCTGCTGCTTCATATTGCAAGTCTGTCCAGCGACGGTTGTTTACAAATTCGCCAATAGCTTTTTGCAAAGTGTTGAAAATCTGCTTATTGGTAGCTGTTGTCAATTTTTCGGCATTTACTGTAACGCTACAATTTAACTCTTGTCCTACAGCAAACAGAGAAATACAAAAAAAAGCGAGAATTAGTGTTGTCTTTTTCATTTTTTTAGCGCAACAATGTGATTTACAATATCTTCGGCAACTTGTTGTTTTGTTTTTAGGTTGAAAGCAATTTTGTCGCCGGTTTTATTCAAAATAGTAATTTTATTTGTATCGTATCGAAAACCTGTATTTTCGTCGCGTAAAGAATTCAATACAATAAAGTCGAAGTTTTTGCGCTGCATTTTCTCTATCGCATTTTTTTCTTCGTCGTTGGTTTCGAGTGCAAATCCTGCGAACAACTGCTTTTCGGTTTTTATTTTCCCTAATTCGGCAGCAATATCTTTAGTTTGTTTAAATTCAATTGAAAAATTACTATTCCCTTGTTTTTTAAGCTTCTGAGCTGCTGCTTCTACAGGTGTAAAATCGGCAACAGCGGCACTCAATATAGCAATATCAACCAAGGGGAAATGTGCCATAGTTTGTGTAAACATTTCTTCGGCACTTTCTACATCAATGCGAGTAATATTTGGGGAAGTGATATTGAGATTGACCGGACCGGTAATAAGAATAACTTTTGCTCCGCGCTCTGCACAAATTTTTGCTAAAGCAAAGCCCATTTTTCCCGACGAATAATTTCCGACAAAACGCACCGGATCTATTTTTTCATAAGTAGGTCCGGCTGTGATAAGGACTGTTTTTCCATCAAGTTCTTTTTTTTTTGCAAAGAACTGTTCCAAAAAATGCACAATGGTTTCCGGTTCTTCCATTCGACCTTTTCCTTCCAAACCGCTGGCAAGTTCTCCGCTGGCAGGTTCTACAACGAGGTTTCCGTACGAACGAAGAATATTCAAATTTTTTTGAGTAGCAGGATGAATATACATATCCAAATCCATTGCCGGAGCTAATATGACAGGACATTTTGCCGAAAAATAAGTTGTCAGCAATAAATTGTCGGCAATGCCATTTGCCATTTTGCCAATAGTATTTGCAGTAGCCGGAGCTATCAAATAAAGATCCGCCCAAAGCCCGAGACTGACATGGCTATTCCAATTGCCGTTAGTAGGGTCGAAAAAATCAACTAAAATAGGATGTTTTGCCAAAGTAGCAAGCGTGAGAGGTGAGATAAATTCCTTTGCTAACGGAGTCATCACTACGCGCACTTCTGCTCCCTGTTTTACCAACAAACGGATAAGTGTTGCCGATTTATAGGCAGCAATGCTTCCGGTTATTCCTATTATGATCTTTTTTCCTGTTAACATTTTTCGGAAAATAAAATTTAAATGAAAAAGTTAATTTTTTTCGAGTGTAAAAATAAGAAAAAATGACAAAAGAACAATTCTATTCCGTTGTTTTTGAATTGTTCTTTTTATAAATTAATTGCTTAAATAAAGGAATTATTGTTTCTTTAATTCGGCAGTAGGATTGCGATAGTATATCTTGTGGTCGATAAATTCCTGTATAGCAATCAGCGATGGTTTGGGTAATTTTTCATAAAAACGAGAAATTTCAATTTGCTCACGGTTTTCAAACACTTCTTCCAAATTATCGTTGTATGAAGCAAATTCCTGTAATTTCTTCTCCAACTCATTTTTCATTTCTACACTGATTTGGTTTGCCCGTTTACCAATTATTTCCACCGTTTCGTATACATTTCCAACTTCAGCACTTAGGCTGTTCATATCACGAGTAATCGTGTTTGTAGGTGCATTTGTTTTTTTAAAATCCATATTCTTAGTCTTTTACAAAGTTTTTTGATGTATTAAAAATATTTTGAGCCTCTTTGAGGTGTTTACTTTCTGGGAAATCGTTTGTGAAACTGTAATATTCGTCAATGGTTTCGCGATATCTCTCTTCTTTTCGAGCAGGCACGCTTAATTCGGCTTGCTTGAATTTTGCCCGCAAGATTAACAATGCAAGGTCTTCTTTATATTTCGTATTTGGATATGCTTTGATGGTGTTTTGTGCCGTTATTATACTCGACAAATAATTATTACCCAAATAGTTGCCTAAATCATAGTATAATTTTGCACTTAAAAATGATTTATACGCCAACTTTTCCTGTAATTCATTGAGATATTTATTTGCTTCGGCTGATTTTTCACCACTTGGGTAAAGTTCCAAAAATTCCTCAAAACCTTTTATTGCTTCAATGGTTTCAGCTTGGTCGAGGCGTGCATCGGGACTTTGCAAATATTTGCAATAGGCTATCATAAACCAACATTCTTCGGCATGTTTTCCTGTAGGGAAAGTTTTCGTATAGGTATTATAATAATTCGATGCAGCGAAATAATCTTGATTACCATAGTAGCTTTGGGCGGTGAGGTAAAGTAATTCGTGCGAAAGTTCAGTTCCTTTATAATAAGGCGCAACTGCTTCAAAAAGGGTGGCAGCACGCAGGTAGCTTTTCTCGGCATAATACTTTTTTGCCTCCTCGTATTTCAATTGATTATCGCTACTTTTCAATAATTTGTCGTAACGACTACACGAAACCAACACCATTAATAGCAAAAGAATATACAGGATATTTTTTCTCATAAACGAAATTTGGGCGCAAAGGTAATAAATAAATAGGGAATGAGGAATTTATTTTGAATAATTCGGATTTTTATTCTGTTTTCTTCAAAATTAAATCAATGTATACCGGAAAATGGTCGCTGTATCCTCCATTATATTTCATTCCAATATATGTTCGAAATGGTTTTTCTCCAAGAAATTTTTCATCTTTTTCGACTAGAAAATCGGCTTTAAAAATCACAGCTTTATTCTTGTCTATACTAGTATTAGCATCCGCTTGAAGCATAGGTCCTGATACTATAATTTGGTCGAGCATATTCCATTGTCCCTGATATTTGTACGAACCATCACCTTTTTCGTTATAAGAATACATTAGATTATATAACTTTTTAGTCGAAATTTCTTCTTCCGGTTCCACAGCTCCAAGTACACTATTGATACTTTTGTTGTTTGGAAAATCATTAAAATCGCCCATTATTAAAATATTTGCTTGTGGCGAAACAGTAAAAATACTGTCAACCTTAGCGCGCAATACCGAAGCTACAAACAGTCGGCGGGGTTCGGAAGCTGCTTCTCCGCCCAAACGCGAGGGAAAATGGTTAACAAAAACATGTAGAGTATCGCCATTTTTCAATTTACCGGAAGCATACAAAATATCGCGAGTTTTGCTCCTCGGATTATCGGGAAAATTGATTGGTAAAAATTCTTCACTTATCGGTTCAAACATTTTGGGTTGATAAAGTAAGGCAACATCTATTCCGCGTGCATCCGGCGATTCTTTATGTATATAATTGTAACCCAAATTTTTAAGTGGCGAATAACGAACAAGTGATTTCAGCGTATAATCATTCTCAATTTCGATTAATCCAACTAATGCAGGAGCATTCCAAGCACCAACTGCTGTGATAACTTGTGCTATTTTTGCCTGCTTTTTTTTGAATTTATCAACAGTCCAATGATACGATCCTTCGGGTAAAAACTCGTAATCATTTTTCAGCGAATCGTGCCGCGTGTCAAAATAATTCTCCACATTGTAACTCATTATGCGCAAAGTATCTGCTTCGTTTTGAGCAAAAAGCCAAACGAAACAAAACAGCATTCCAATAGCTAGTTTAATTTTTCTCATACTCTTTTTTATTTTTAATATTCGTAAGCACCTATATCTGCCTGACTGTCAGACAATCGGCTTTTCCCTGTAAGGTCGGTGGGATATAATCCGGCAATACTCATATCGGCTTTATCAATGGCTGGCGAATCGGCTGCAAGACGAAAGTCATAAGGATAAGTTTTTGTATTAGCAAAAACTGTTGTCGATGATTTTTCCCATATTGCTCCAACAAAATAATTATCGTCGAGAACTTGCTCGCCTACAAGTAAACAGCCATTAAAACTAAGGTCGAAAAGAAAGTCGTTTTTTCTATCCAATTCAATTTCATTGTTCGTTGAACCAAAAATAATACAATTTTTAAATGCTGCCGAAATCGGGTAGGGGATAATTTCTGACGCATCATCATAATTTTTTATCAATAGCGTTTTAGATTTTAGATTTTTTCGAGGAAAATAATTGGCAACAGTACAATGTGCAAAATTATATTCGCCTCCTTGTAAAAACAAACAATTTTGTCTACTATTAGAAATTTGTGTATTTTCTACCGTGAGCCGGGCATTTTTAGATACAACAGCGAAACTGTCTGTATTATGTAAAATAGAATTCCGAATTGTGAGTATTGGTTTCTGTGTTTCGTTTCCTGAAATACGAATTGCTGTAACCGGATTTTTTATTGTAACAAATTCCAAACGATGCTCGGAAGTAGGGGAGTTAAAACACAACCCTTGCCATTGTCCCGGCAAACTATCGTAGGGCACCCCCGGAAACATATTATCCAAGCGATGACCACGCATCACGATTGGTTGTTCTTCTGTGCCAAGAACTTGCAAGCTACCATTTATAGTGATGCCTGCATCTTTGTAAAAATAAAGTTTACTTCCTTTTTCTATTGTGAGAGTTTTTCCTTCATTTACAGTAAGTTGTCCATATATGAGATGAGGTTTTTGGGCAGTGATCATACTATCGTTTACCACTGTTTTGTTGCGCAACACCACAACATCTTGCCCTACGGAAAAAAGTTGTATTTTTTGTTCGTTTCCGTTTGTCAAAAATCGAATGGAATCGCGTATCAGTAAAGGTTGGTCGCGGTGATTTTCATCAAGCTTTACTCGGATAGAAAGGTATAAACTGTCTTTGCCTTGAATTTCGATATCGGAAAAAGATTGATTTTCGCTACTTCGACCCAATACATTGATTTTAAATGGCGAATTAGCTCCTCCGAATAACGAAATGTCAGATATTCGCACTCGTTCTTTATTGCGGTTGTATACTTTTAATTTGACTGTAGTTGAGGTAATTCCGGTGAATAAAGTATCGAAACCTACTGTGTCTGCAGAAAACGATAGTTGATAAGAAGGGTTGGTCGAAATTTTGTCGTCGTCGAGGCAAGATTGTGTAACAATGACTACGATAGTTAATATCAGACCAAGTATCAATTTATGGGATTTCATATTTTTTTATTCCATTTTTTTAGAATCTTCAAAAGTACAATTTTTTTGTTTATTTAATGAGATTTTTTCAGCATAAAAAAATCTCTGCCCGAAAAACTCGAACAGAGATTTTTTTCATTTTGTTATAATTTTTTTATCCAAGTAAACTGTAAGCAACTGTCAAACCAGCCATTACGATAGATACCATACTCATCAGTTTAATCAAGATATTAAGCGACGGACCTGATGTGTCTTTAAATGGATCGCCCACAGTGTCGCCCACAACAGTAGCTTTGTGGTTATCCGAACCTTTTCCTCCGAGATTGCCTTCTTCAATATATTTTTTAGCATTGTCCCAAGCACCACCGGCATTTGCCATAAACACAGCCAATACAAAACCTGATGATAGACCTCCGATAAGCAAACCCAATACACCTGCTACTCCGAGTAATAATCCTACCAATATCGGAACAATAATTGCCAACAACGATGGGAAAAGCATTTCGCGTTGTGCTCCTTTGGTAGAAATCTCTACACAGCGAGCATAATCCGGCTCGGCTTTTCCTTCCATAATACCTTTTATTTCCCGGAATTGACGACGCACTTCTTCTACCATGCTTTGTGCAGCACGACCTACAGCATTCATCGTCAATCCGCAGAACAAAAACGCCATCATAGCACCGATAAAAATACCTACCAACACGATAGGATTCATCAAACTTACTTGATAGTGACTCATGAAGTCGATAAACGAAGCTTGTGCAATGTCTATTCCATTAATAGTAGTTTCTCCGATGCGGATTAATGCTATTTTAACTTCTTCGATAAACGAAGCCAAAAGAGCCAACGCTGTCAAAGCTGCCGAACCGATAGCAAAACCTTTTCCTGTGGCAGCAGTTGTGTTACCAAGCGCATCGAGCGCATCGGTGCGTTGACGCACTTCTTTGCCTAAACCGCTCATTTCGGCATTACCTCCTGCATTATCGGCAATCGGTCCGTAAGCATCGGTAGCCAAAGTGATACCCAGCGTTGAAAGCATACCTACCGCAGCAATACCTATACCATATAAACCTAAGCTGAGGTTTTGTGCCGACAAAAGGTTTGCCGCATCAAAATTAATTGCCGAAAGAAATGCCAATACAATAGCAATAGCGATAGTTACTACCGGAATTGCAGTAGAAATCATACCCAAACCAATACCGGAAATAATAACGGTAGCCGGTCCGGTATGCGAACTTTCGGCTACTTTTCGAGTAGGACGATAAGTATGCGAAGTATAGTATTCGGTTGCTTGTCCGATAATTACACCGGCTACCAAGCCAATAATTACCGAGAAAGAAATGCCTAACCAGTTTTGCATATCCAACGCATAGAAAATACCGAAAGTAGCTAAAGCAATCAATATCGAACTCACATTTACACCTCTGCCCAGCGCACCGAGCAATTGTTTCATATTGGCACCTTCTTTGGTTCGCACCAAGAAAATACCGATAATAGAAAGCACAACGCCCACGGCAGCAATCAGCATAGGAGCAAATACGGCTTTCAATTGCATTGCCTCGTTGGTAATAAATGCCGAAGCCCCCAACGCAGCTGTAGCAAGAATAGCGCCTGCATACGACTCATAAAGGTCGGCACCCATTCCGGCAACATCACCCACATTATCACCTACATTATCTGCGATAGTAGCAGGGTTTCGAGGGTCATCTTCGGGAATTCCTGCTTCTACTTTACCCACCAAATCGGCACCTACATCGGCAGCTTTGGTATAAATACCACCACCCACACGGGCAAATAAAGCTTGCGTAGAAGCTCCCATTCCAAAGGTAAGCATGGTAGTTGTAATAAGCATCAATTTATTGTGTCCTTCAACATCCATAAAGTTGTCCAAAATAAGATACCACAATGAAATGTCCAACAGAGCTAAGCCAACCACGGTTAAGCCCATCACAGCACCCGAACGGAAAGCTACTTTCAACCCTCTGTTCAACGAGTTTTTGGCAGCATTAGCAGTACGCGCCGAAGCGTAAGTAGCCGTTTTCATACCAAAGAAACCTGCTAAACCGGAAAAGAAACCTCCGGTAAGAAATGCGAAAGGTACCCAGTTGTTTTGCAAACTGAAATAAGCCATTACGCCAAAAATAACTGCCAATACAATGAAAACAATGCTCACCACCTTGTACTGTTGTTTAAGGTAAGCCATAGCTCCTTTACGCACATGTTGGGCGATTTTTTTCATTGTATCAGTACCTTCATCTTCTTTCATCATTTGCTTGAAGAAGAAAATTGCAAAAGCCAATGCCAAAATCGACGCGGCTAATACATAATAGATAACACAATTCATAGAAAATTTAGTTTAAGTTAAAAGATTAAAAATTAATTATCTAAAAAACACTATGTTTTTGAAAGGGGCAAAAGTAAATTTATTATGCTATAAAGCAATGTTTTTTCAATATTTTTTTTTCAACAAAATGTCAGATTATCCAATATTTAACACAAATAATGTATAATTAATAGACTGTGAATTAGTAGTAGTGATTGTTCTTTTTTATGTAAAAACTTGTTTTAAAAAAATGAACTTTTTTTCCTTACCTTTGCCCTTTCATAAATTGTGCAAAAAATTATAAAAACAATCCGTATGTTCGAAAAGATTATTGAATGCGACAAACAAATATTACTCGAAATAAATAGCTGTAATTCAACATTTTCAGACCATTTTTTTTGGATTTTCACCCAATTGCAAACTTGGATACCTGCATTCATTGTTATTGCAATCATAATTATTCGCACAAAACGCAAAGATACATTATGGATTTTATTTGGATTGGTGCTCACGGTGGTTCTTGCCGACCAAATTGCGTCGTCGCTCATTAAGCCGCTCGTAGAACGATTGCGCCCATCGCGCGAACCGTCGCTCGAACATTTGCTACATTTGGTAAACGGTTATACAGGCGGTCGTTTCGGATTTGTATCGTCGCATGCGGCAAATTCTTTTGGTATTGCCTTGTTTCTTTCGTTGCTATTTCGAAAAGCTTGGTTTAGTATTACGATATTCGCTTGGGCTTGTTTAAATTCCTATTCGCGCATGTATCTCGGCGTACATTATCCTTCGGACATTATTTGCGGAGCAATTATAGGTTTGGGTTGTGGATATTTATCGTATTTTTTATTAAAAAATTACGCAACAAAAAGTGTGGTACAAAATAAATTTACAGAAAAAGATAGTTGGTTGATTATAGGTACATTACTATTATCGGTCATTGCTATTATCATTTTCAACCAAAGCCTGTTTAGTATATTTTCATAAATGTGTTGTAAAACATGAATTTCACAAATGCCTGTTTATTAATATGTTGAATATATTGATTCTTCAATATTATTGCAACTGTTAAAATAAATTTTGCAATACGAATTTCAATGTGTAAATTTAGGCTTTATTTTTTCAAAGTACTTATTATATTATTAACCCTAAAAAATATTAGCTATGACAAGAGCGATAACCTTCAACGAGTTGCGAAAAATCAAAGACAGTTTACCCGATGGCAGTTTGCACAAAATTGCCGAAGAATTGGGGATAACGGTAGAAACAGTTCGCAATTATTTCGGTGGATACAACTACAAAGACGGTAAAAGTATTGGTATTCATGTAGAGCCGGGACCCGACGGAGGACTGGTAATGCTTGACGATACTGCCATTCTTGATTTGGCATTGAAACACAGCCAATCGTAGCATTAAAAAATTAAACGGGCGAGTAAAACAGTTTACTTGCCCGTTGTTTTTTTATGCTCATAATCGACAAAAGAATACGAATAGGGGCATTTTTCGCTTGGCGAAATATCTTCTCGGAAAGTTTCGTGCCATTGACCAAAATCTATTTCGGGAAAAAAGGTGTCGGCATCGGTAAAATCATATTTAATCCATGTCAGGTAAAGCTTGTCGGCAAGCGGTAAAGCTTGCTTGTAAAGTTGTCCGCCGCCTATAATAAATACCTCATCATCGCTTTTGGCAAGAGTGATTGCTTCATCGAGCGTACGGACTGTTAAGGCTCCTTCTGCCACAAAATCTATTTGCGTAGAAAGCACAATGTTTTTTCGGTTTGGCAGTGGCTTATTGGGTAGCGATTCCCAAGTTTTGCGCCCCATAATAACCGTGTGTCCGTCGGTTATTTCTTTAAAGCGTTTCAAATCGCCCGGAATAGGACAAAGCAGATTGTTGTTTTTGCCGATAGCGAGATTTTGTGCTACGGCTACTATTATTGAAATCATAATTAAACAGCTACTTCTCCTTTAATATGCGGATGAGATTGATAATTCATTAATTCAAAATCCGAAAATTCAAAATCGAAAATGCTTTTCTTTTCGGGGTTTATTTTCATTGTTGGGAGCGGGTAGGGGCTGCGGCTTAATTGCAAATCTATTTGTTCTAAATGGTTGAGGTAAATATGTGCATCGCCAAGCGTGTGTACAAAATCGCCCGCACGCAAATTTGTAACCTGTGCTACCATTTGCAACAGCAAAGCATACGAGGCTATATTGAACGGAACGCCCAGAAAGGCATCGGCACTGCGCTGATAGAGCTGTAAACTCAATCGTCCGTCTGCCACATAAAACTGAAAAAAAGCATGACAGGGAGGTAATTTCATATTGGGTAAATCGGCTACATTCCAGGCACTTACAATAATTCTACGCGAATCGGAATTATTTTTTATAGCATGAATTGCTTCGGAAAGCTGGTCGATATATCCGCCGCGATAATCGTCCCAATGGCGCCACTGGTACCCGTAAATATGTCCGAGATCACCGTTTCCGTCAGCCCATTCGTTCCAAATACGCACACCATTTTCCTGCAAATATTTTATGTTCGTATCGCCTTTGATAAACCACAACAACTCATAAATAATCGATTTTAGATGTAACTTTTTAGTAGTAACCATCGGAAATCCTTCTTCGAGGTTAAAGCGCATTTGATGTCCAAATACGCTGATTGTACCTGTTCCTGTGCGGTCTTCTTTGCGTGTTCCTTCGGTTTTTATGCGCTGCAGCAAATCTAAATACTGTTTCATTTATTAATACATTTTATAGGTCATTTTCAATACACGCATTTCGGTGCGGCGATTTATCTGGTTAGCTATTTCACGATTTTTTTCGGATAAACGAGAGATAAATTCTTCGTTCAATACATCTCCTTCTTTGAGGAATGAGTAGCTTGATGCCAACTCTTCGTCTACTGTAACAGGCACGGTTTTTCCATAACCTTTTGCCGTGAGCCGTTCTTTTTCTATACCTGCTTTGATGAGGAAATTCACCACCGATTGCGCCCGCTTAAGCGAAAGGTCGTCGTTATATTCGTCCGAACCTACCATATCGGTATGCGCACCTATCTCGATGGTTATATGCGGGTTATCGGTCAGCATTTTTACTAATTTTTGAAGTGCTTCTTCCGATCTTGGATTAAGGGTGTATTTACCGAAATCGTAGAATATATTATCTATCTTTTGCGGTTTTCCTACCGATGGCAATATGAAATTCTGGTCGAAAGCACGGGTTTTTGTCAATCCAATGGTACTGAATTCGTTTTTCTCGTTCAAATAGCCGCGCGCTGAAGCTTGCATCACATAGTTTATGCCTCGTTCGAGTTTATAGGAATAAGATCCGTCTTTTTTAACCTTCATTTTTACATTCGAACCGTTGTCGCCCACGATGCGTACCACAGCATCCTGAATTATTTCATCGTTATTATCCAGCACTTTTCCTCGTATTTCAAACTCTACGACAGGTTCTGCAAACATGTAAATTTTATCCCAACCTTTAGGTTCTTTTCTATTGGAGGAGAAATAGCCCGTTTGTTTTCGTCTTACAAAAGAAATACCGAAATCATCGCCACCCGAGTTGATTGGCGACATCATATTTTTTACTATCCAATCGTCTTTTTGATCTTTTTGTTCCACGCGTTGCGCTTTGAAAATATCCAATCCGCCAAATCCGGGCAAACCATCGGAGGAAAAATACAGCGTGCCGTCTGCGGCAAAAGAAGGAAACATTTCATCGCCCGGAGTATTTATTTTTTCGCCCAAATTTTCGGGTACTCCCCATTCTGCGTCCGAAATGCGTTCGCTACGCCAAATATCTTTTCCACCAAAACCTCCTTCGCGGTCGGAAGAGAAATAAAGATACTTATCATCGGGCGACATGGCTGGGTGAGCGGTGGATATGGTACTGTCTTTAACCAAAAAGAGTTTTTTTGCTTCCATCCATTCTCCACCGGAGCGTTGCGACGAATATATTTCGGCTCCCAGCGTTTCGCCTGCTTCATAGCGACAACGGGTAAAATACATCACTTTTCCGTCGTTTGAAAAACAGCATGCTCCTTCGTCGAATTCCGTATTTATCTGGGCGGGCAGGGGAGTAGCCGGTTCCCATTTCCCGCTTGCATTACGACGCGCAACAAAGATATCGTTGTTGCGAATGCCTGTTATTGCCGAATTTTTTTTCCCTGTTTCGGCATTTGGACGCGAGGAGGTGAAATATAAAATTTCATTTGTATCGTCGCCTACAACGGGCGAGAAATCGCCGCGACGGGAATTGAATTCTGCCGCTTTTTTTACCGAATATTCGGAAGGTAATTTGAGCCACGACCGCACACTGTCGCACGAAATAATGCCGTTTAGAGCTTGTACATTAGCAGAATCGTGTCGTAAATAGCGTAAATAAGCAGAACGCGCTTCTTTGTATTTTTCGTTTTTCCGCAATACTTCGGCATAGGGTAAGTAAAACTCCCAATCGCGGGTTTTTTGCCTCACGGCAGTATTGTAAGCTGCTTCGGCACGCACATTTTGATTTGTTAACCGATAGCAGTTTGCCATTTTTACGGCTATTTCCAAGCGTTTTGCCTTGTTTTTTGCCGGTATTCGCGGCATTATCCGTTTGTAGAGTGGTGCGGCGGCAAAATATTCGCCCATATCGTATTTCCGGTCGGCTTTTTTTATCTGTTGCGAAAGGCTACACGAAGTGCTTAACGCAAGAGTTAGCAGGCTTAACAGGATAACTGTTTTGTTGAATTTCATATCGAATTGAAAAGGCTTATATTTTTTTAAGAAGAGACAAAGATAAAATTTTATACCGAAATACTCAAACTAAGAATAAATCGGCAAGTACAGTATCGGACAGCACAATTCCTTTTGAGGTAAATTTCAAATAATTTTTTTCTATTTTCAATAGCTTGTTTTTTAGATGTTTATCGGCATTTTTTAGGCAAAAATCGAGCATTGTTTCACTGAAATTCTTTTGTAAATATTTCAACGAGGCTCCTTTGCTTGTTCGTAGCGTTGTGATGATAAAATCGTTGTACCGGTCTGATTCCGAAAGATTTTCAATTTCCCGAAATTCGCTCTTGCCGTTTACGCTTTCAATATAAGCGGTAATATTGCTCATATTCCAGCGACGCGAAACGCCGTTGTAGGAATGCGCCGAAGGACCTACGCCCAAGTATTTGCTGCCATTCCAGTAACTTGAATTGTGTTGCGATTCGTAACCTGCCTGCGCAAAATTGGATATTTCATATTGTTTAAAGCCTTTTTCTGCCAGCTTTTTTACCAGCTGGCGATACATTTCGACACTTAATTCTTCGGTGATTTCGCAAATTTCGCCACGCTGCAATTGTTGATACAAAACAGTGTCTTTTTCGTAGGTTAAATGGTATGCCGAAATATGTTTTACATTCATTTTCAATAAATTATCGAGCGAATAAATAAATTCGTCGATGCGCTGCGAAGGATATCCATAAATTAAATCGACGCTGATGTTCTCGAATCCTGCCGCCCGGCAACGCGCCACACTGCGGATAGCCTGCTCTGCCGTATGACGACGATTTATCAACCGCAATTCTTCGTTACGCATACTTTGCACTCCGATACTGATTCGGTTGAAAGGAAAACGGCGCAGCATAGCTAAATAATCTTCGGTGAGGTCATCGGGATTGGCTTCGAGGGTAATTTCGCGGCAGTTGGAAAGGTTGTAGTGAATTGCCAACGCGGCAAAAATTGCCGAAAAATCGGCTTCGTGCAACAAACTCGGCGTTCCGCCTCCAAAGTACAGGGTGTCGATTGTTTCGTTTTCGAGATAACTTTTTTCGTTAATCAATTCTGTGCAAATGCTTTGTAGCAGTTTTTCGCGCAACGACAAATCGGTACAGGAATAAAAGTCGCAATAAGTGCAGCGCGATTTGCAAAATGGGATATGGATATAAATACCTGCCAAAGGAGTAGTGTTTATCAATTTTTCTGCAAAAATAATCGAAAAAAATTTGCAGGGAACAAAAAAGGCATTACTTTTGCAGCCGATTGAAAAATCAACGGGGTGTAGCGCAGTCCGGTTAGCGTATCTGCTTTGGGAGCAGAGGGTCCCAGGTTCGAATCCTGGTACCCCGACAATACAAAAAATGCCTGTAATGAGTAAGATTGCAGGCATTTTTTGTGTTTAAATATATCGCTTTACACGCTTAATGAGGTTCTTTCCGATAATTATTTATTTTACCTTTCCTTCTTTGAGCAATTCTTTAGCTATGGCATCGTCTAATATTCCGGGTGTGAGTATTGAGGCGGAATTGCCGTGCATGCGTATGGCACAGGTTTGAATCACATTGACGATATT
>JAISVR010000015.1 GCA_031271465.1 Prevotellaceae bacterium
TTAACTACATTGAAGGAAACAGGCGTATGTTACCCTGCGAAGCCGGAATGGTCAACTTCTTTGTAGAACCTTATGGCGATGTATATCCTTGCAATGGATTGGAAGAAAAATATTGGAAACTTTCGATGGGCAATATCCGCGAAACGCCCGATTTCGCTAAAATTTGGAATAGCGAACAAGCCAATAAAGTGCGTGAAATGGTGCGAAACTGTCCCAAAAACTGTTGGATGGTAGGCACAGCCTCGCCCGTAATGAAAAAATACATAAAACATCCGTTGAAATGGGCAATTAAAAATAAGCTACGCAGTTTGCAGGGGAAGCCGGCTTGTCTGGATAAATGCCGGTATGATGTGGGACAAAACCCAATGCAGGGTGATTTAAGGGAGAAATTTTGATGAAAATAGTAGTTGTCGGCACACGCGGCATTCCCAATATTATGGGCGGAGTGGAAACACATTGTGAAGAATTGTTTCCGCGCATTGCAGCAAAAGGTTGCGATGTAACGCTTATTCGTCGAACAAGTTATATACAGGATAATTTGCAGGAATACAAAGGTGTAAAACTTGCCGATATTTCCACGCCAAAGAAAAAATCATTTGAGGCGATTATTCATACACTGAAAGCAGTATGGGCAGCAAAGTTTCGTTTCAAAGCCGATATTGTGCATATTCATGCTATCGGACCAGCTTTGCTTGCGCCTCTTGCCCGATTATTGGGATTGAAAGTTGTTTTCACTCACCACGGACACGATTATGACCGCGACAAATGGGGGAAAACAGCGAAAATGATGTTGAAATTCGGCGAAAGAATGGGTTGCCGTTTTGCCGACGAAGTAATTGTGATTTCCGAAGTGATAAACCAAAAGCTTAAAAAGCTTTACAATTGCCACGATGCTAATTTAATCTACAATGGAGTTACTGCACCTGCTTTTATACAACATACGCAATACTTGGAAGAATTAGGAATTAGCCCGGAAAAATATATTATCGCAATGGGGCGTTTTGTGCCGGAAAAAAATTTTCATCACTTGATTGAGGTGTTTTCTACGCTTTCGGACAAGTATCAATTGGTGTTAGCCGGTGATGCCGATTTTGAAGACGAATATTCAAAAAAACTAAAAGAATTTGCTCAAAAAAATAATGTTGTATTAACCGGCTTCATCAAAGGCGAAAAATTACACGCTTTGCTCACCCATGCCCGGTTGTTTGTACTGCCATCTTCGCACGAAGGTTTGCCTATTTCACTGCTGGAAGCAATGAGCTACAATTTGCCGGTTGTTGCAAGTAATATCGCTCCGAATATAAATATAAATTTACCAAAAGAATGTTATTTTCAGGTGGGAGATGTAGCTGATTTGACAAGGAAATTGCAAGATTTTCTCGAAAATAAACTCGAAAAAGTAACTTATCCGATGGAACAATACGACTGGGATACGATTGCCGAGCAAACAATGACGGTGTATCGAAAGATTGTTGCTAAGTGATATTTAAAAACATCTTAATTCCCCCAAAAATTTCATAGTCAAAAAAAAAGATATATATTTGCGCCGTTTTTTGTATATAAATATAAACCTTAGTAAAAATAAATTTTTCAAATGCAAAACAAAGGATTTATCAGGGTAATCACCGCAGCGCTTATTTTGGTATGTGCGTTTTACCTGTCGTTCAGCTTTGTAACCAACTATTATTCGAGCAAAGCCGAAAAGTATGCACAAGGTGACAACGAAAAGTATTACAATTACTTAGATTCGCTCTCGGCAGAAAAAGTATGGTTAGGTTATACGCTGAAAGAATGCCGCGAAAAGGAAATTAACCTCGGACTCGACTTAAAGGGCGGTATGAATGTGATTCTCGAAGTATCGGAAGCCGATATTTTGCGTTCGCTTTCCGGCAACAATAAATCGGAGAATTTCAACAAAGCTATCGAGATGGCGCAGCAAAAGCAAGCGCGCAGTCAGGCAGATTTTCTCACTTTGTTTGAGCAATCGTATATGCAGCTCGATCCTAACGCCCGTTTGTCGAGCGTGTTTAGCACTTTCGAGTTGAAAGATAAAATCTCACTCAGTTCGACCAATGCCGATGTGATGAAAGTGTTGCGTGAGCAAGTCGATGCTGCGGTGTCGAATTCGTTCAATGTATTGCGTACCCGTATCGACCGTTTTGGGGTAGTGCAGCCCAATATTCAACGCTTGGAAAACTCGGGTCGTATCCTTGTAGAACTGCCGGGTATCAAAGAACCTGAGCGTGTGCGCAAACTCTTGCAAGGTACTGCCGATTTGGAATTTTGGGAAACCTACAATTTCGGTGAAATCGCACAGAATTTTAGCAATGTAAATAATGCACTTAAATCTATCGTAGGCAACACAGCTGCCGTGCAGGACAGCGTTACGGCTGAAGCTGCCGATACCGCTGCTGCCGCTGCTGCTTCCAAAGTATCAGGCTTGGACGAACTTCGTGCTGCACAAGGACAAACACCTGATGCGGCTACAGTTACCGACAAAGACCGTGCACAGTTTGAAAAAGAAAATCCTCTGTTCAGCATTTTGCAAATGAGCCAATCTGCCGAAGGCGCGGTTGTAGGTGTGGCTCAATATACCGACACAGCAAAAATCAATCGCTATTTTGCAATGAAGCAAATGCGTGAATTATTGCCTCGCGAACTTTCGCTTAAATGGGGTGTAAAAGCCATCGATGACAAAGAAAAATATTTTCAACTTTATGCTATCAAAGATAAAAGTCACGAAGGTAAAGCTCCGCTTGGCGGTGGTGTGATAACCGATGCGTCGAGCGATTTTACGCAACATTCGGCTTATGCTTCGGTGGATATGCAAATGACTCCCGAAGGTGCTAACATTTGGGCGCGTCTTACCGAAGATAATAAGAGTAGGTGCATAGCCATTGTGCTCGATGGTTTTGTGTATTCGGCTCCCCGTGTGAATGAAAAAATTTCCGGTGGTCGTTCGCAAATTACCGGTAATTTCACCGTGGAAGAAGCGAAAGACTTGGCAAATGTACTTAAATCGGGTAAAATGCCTGCTCCTGCCCGCATTGTGCAGGAAGATGTGGTAGGACCTTCGCTGGGTAAGGAAGCTATTAACAACGGGTTTATCTCTTTCGCCATAGCATTCTTACTCGTGTTGATTTACATGGTGTTTTTCTATGGCAAGGTGCCCGGATTGGTTGCCGATGTGGCATTGTTTGCCAATGTATTCCTGTTGCTGGGGATTTTGGCTTCGTTCAAGGCGGTGCTCACGCTTCCGGGTATTGCAGGTATCGTGCTTACGCTGGGTATGGCGGTCGATACCAATGTACTTATCTACGAGCGAATACGCGAGGAACTGCGAGCCGGCAAAAGCGTACAAAAAGCAATTGAAGAAGGTTTCAAAATGGCATCGAGTGCTATTATTGATGCCAACCTTACTACCATCATTACCGGTGTTGTACTCTTCATATTTGGAACAGGACCAATCAAAGGTTTTGCCTCTACGCTGGTTATTGGTATCATCACTTCGTTGATTTCAGCATTTGCTCTTTCGCGCCTTATTTTTGCATGGCTGATTAAGAAAGATAAAGTAAGCAAGCTTAAATTTGAAACTAATATCACCAAAAACTGGTTCCAGAATACCAAAATAGATTTTATTGGCTTGCGTAAATATGCTTATATGATAACTGCTGCATTGTTGCTTGTGAGCTTTATTTCGTTTGGTGTACGGGGATTAAGTCAAGGTATTGATTTCAGCGGCGGTCGCAACTATGTGATTGGCTTTGACAAGCCTGTGCAAACCGAAGAAATCAAAAGCCTGCTCCAAAATGCTTTCGACGGGCAAACTCCTTCGGTTATTGCTATCAAATCGAATGATTCCGACGATTCGGACAACCGTGTGCGTATATCGACTAACTTCAAAATAGAAGATAACTCAGACGGAGTAGACGAAGAAATTGAAGCACGCCTCTATAACGGGTTGAAACCTGTACTTGGACAAAATATTACGCAGGATGAATTTGTGAGCCAACATATTATGAGCTCGCAAAAGGTAGGACCTACCGTTGCCGACGACATCAAGGTGTCTGCTGTATGGGCGGTGTTACTGGCTATTTTGGCTATCGGCTTGTATATTTTGATTCGTTTCCGCAATATCGCATTCTCGTTGGGTAGTATCGCTTCGTTGGCTCACGATGCTCTGCTTGTGCTTGGAGCCTACTCGCTGTTATATGGATTTATGCCGTTCTCGCTCGATATAGACCAAGCCTTTATTGCTGCTATATTAACGGTAATCGGGTACTCAATTAACGATACGGTGGTTATTTTCGACCGTGTGCGCGAATACCGCACGCTGTACCCGAAACGCAATTCGAAAACCGTGCTCAACGATGCATTGAACTCCACACTGGGTCGTACATTCAACACCTTGTTTACTACTGCCATCGTGCTGGTAGCTATCTTTATTTTCGGTGGAGAAAGTATCAGGAGCTTTATTTTCGCGTTGTTGATAGGGATTGTAGTAGGGGTTTATTCTTCACTCTTTGTTGCCGTTCCGGTGGCTCACGAGGTAATACAACGAGGCGAGAAGAAAAAGAAAAGCGAATAACACATAGTTTTGTTAGAAATAAAAACGAAAAAGGCTGTCCGAAATTGGACAGCCTTTTTTGGTAGAATAAAAATATCTATTTAGGAAATAACAATGATTTATTATAAAACAAAAAATTCTTTTTGAAAAATGAAATAATACACTTGGATAATAAAAAACTCTGTTATTTTTGTAGCGCAAAAATTTCTATATGCAGGAAAAACATCTAAGTATAACCCAATGGGCAGAAGAAGACCGCCCGCGTGAAAAACTTATGCAGCGCGGACGAGCGGCTCTGACCGATGCCGAATTGCTGGCAATCCTTATCGGTTCGGGAAGCCGGGACGAAACGGCGGTAGCACTTTCGCGGCGTATACTTCGTTCGGCACACGATAACCTCGACGAATTGGGGCGTTTTTCTATTGATGAATTGATACGCAATTTCAAAGGTGTGGGCGAAGCAAAAGCAATTAGTATTGCGGCGGCGTTGGAATTGGGGCGGCGGCGCAAACATGCCGAATCGCTCGAGCGTAAGAAGATACGAACGAGTCGCGATATTTTTGATCTGTTCCACCCATTGCTCGGCGACTTGCAGCACGAAGAAGTTTGGCTGCTTCTGCTCAATCATACTCATAAAGTATTGGAACAGGTGCGAGTGAGTGCCGGAGGAACCGCCATAGTTTCGGTCGATGTGCGCATGACACTGAAAATTGCATTGGAAAAATCGGCTCTTTCGGTGGTGCTTTGCCACAATCATCCTTCGGGTAATATAGAGCCCAGCCAACACGACAAGCTGCTCACCGACAAACTGCGACAAGGCTTGCGAGCTATTCAAATCACTTTAATAGACCACATCATTATCGGGCATAACAATTATTACAGTTTTGCCGATAGTGGCGAGGTATAATGATTCAACAAATGACTTATCCTGAAACTATCGACTATTTGTTTTCGCGCTTGGCTGTGTATCAGCGTGAAGGTGCAAAGGCATACAAACCGGGATTGGACAACACGCGGCGTATCGACCAGCGCCTTGGAAGTCCGCATCGTCGCTACAAAACTATTCATATTGCGGGTACCAACGGTAAAGGTTCGGTGTCGCATTTGCTGGCGTCGGTATTGCAACATGCCGGTTATAAGGTAGGGCTTTACACTTCGCCGCATTTGAGGGATTTTCGCGAGCGAATCCGTGTGAACGGAACACCTGTTCCGGAGGATTATGTTTGTCGATTTGTGGAAGAGCATCGAGCTTTTTTCGAAGAATTGAATCCTTCGTTTTTTGAGGCTACCATGAACTTGGCGTTTCAATATTTTGCCGATGAGATGGTTGATGTTGCAGTGATAGAGGTTGGCTTAGGCGGGCGGCTCGACAGTACAAATATTATTTCGCCCATACTCAGCGTGATTACCAATATTAGTTTCGACCACATTGCTTTGCTGGGCGATACTTTGTCCAAGATTGCCGTAGAAAAGGCGGGTATTATTAAGGCGCATACGCCCGTAGTAATTGGCGAGGCAACGAGCGAAACAAAACCCGTTTTCCTGCAAAAAGCGGCAAGTGAAAACGCTCCTGTTTTTTTTGCCGAAAATGAAATTGAAGTAAAGAAAGCCGGCTCTTTTGAAGGCGGGCAGGTTTTTGATTCTACCGATTTCCCTCAACTCGAAATAGGGTTGGGCGGCATATATCAGCAAAAGAATACGGCAACTGTGCTTACGGCGATTAAGATTTTACGCAAGAGTTTCAATATTGATGACCTTGCTGTTCGAAAGGGCTTTGCGTCGGTTTGCGAAACCACGGGTTTGCAGGGCAGGTGGCAAGCATTACAAAAACAGCCTCGTGTAATTTGCGATACGGGACACAACGAAGCCGGTATTCGTTACATTGTGGAGCAGCTTAAAACGCTGCATTACGATTGTTTGCATTTCGTTATTGGCATGGTGAACGACAAGGATGTGCACAGTGTGTTAAGCCTTTTGCCTGTCGATGCGCGATATTATTTTTGTGCGCCGCAACTTTCGCGCGCCTTGCCTGCCGAAGCGTTGCAAAAACAAGCTGCCGAATTTGCTTTGCAGGGCGAAGCTTTCCCGTCGGTACAAGCAGCCTTAGCTGCGGCAAAAAAGAACGCCGCCCCAACTGATTTAATCTTTGTAGGCGGCAGTTCGTTTGTAGTGGCAGAGGCGATTTAATGCGCTTCGAACCAATTTGTGCCCGTGCCTAAATCCACTTGCAGCGGCACGGAGAGCTGTATAGCGTTTTCCATTTCTTCGGTAACGATTTGTTTTACTTGCTCCAACTCCGATTGCAGTACATTGAAATCCAATTCGTCGTGTACCTGTAAAATCATCTTCGATTGTATCTTTTCTTGCTCAAAACGGCGATGAATATGCACCATGGCAATTTTGATGATATCGGCAGCAGAACCCTGAATGGGAGCGTTAATAGCGTTTCGTTCGGCATAGCCGCGTACAACGGAATTTTGCGAATTAATATCCTTCAAATAGCGTTTCCGCCCCAATAAAGTTTCTACCCAACCGTATTCCCGGGCAGTAAGAATGCTCCTGTTCATATATTCTTTCACCTGAGGATAAGTTTCGAAATAACCGTCGATCAACTCTTTGGCTTCGCTGCGCGGAATGCTCAGGCGGTCTGCCAAACCAAATACCGAAATGCCGTAGATAATACCGAAGTTTGCCGTTTTTGCTTTGCGGCGCATATCCTTGCTCACCTCTTCTATCGGCACATGATATATTTTAGCAGCCGTGGCGGTATGAATATCCTGTCCCGAACGGAAAGCTTCAATCATATTCGGGTCTTGGCTAAGATGCGCCATAATGCGCAATTCCACCTGCGAATAGTCGGCAGAAAGAAACACGCAATCCTTGGCGGCAATAAACGCTTTACGAATTTCGCGCCCCTGCTCGTCGCGAATAGGAATATTTTGCAGGTTGGGATTGGTAGAACTCAACCTGCCGGTAGCAGTAACCGTTTGGTTGAACGAGGTATGCACCTTACCCGTTTTACGGTTAATCAATTCGGGTAAAGCATCGATGTAGGTGCTAAGGAGCTTTTTCAATCCGCGGTAGTCGAGAATTTTTCCTACAATAGGGTGGCGGTTGCGCAAAGTTTCGAGCACTTCCTCGCTGGTAGAATACTGTCCGGTTTTTGTCTTTTTCGCTTTCTCATCAATTTTCAAACGCTCGAAAAGCACTTCACCCACTTGTTTTGCCGAACTTATATTAAATTCGAAGCCTGCCAGCGAATGAATTTCTTTTTCTATACGACGCATTTCCCTGGTGAGGATTTCCGACGATTGCTTCAGCGCATTATCGTCTATCAGCACGCCTGTCTGTTCCATGTCGGCAAGCACGCGCATAAGCGGCATCTCTATTTCGTAAAAAAGCTTTTCGAGCTTATTTTCGGTAATCTCTTTTTCCAACACCTCTTTCAGTCGAAAGGTAATATCGGCATCTTCGGCGGCATAATCGGTAATCTTATCGAGCGGAACGGCGCGCATCGAAAGCTGCTTCTTGCCTTTTTCGCCAATAAGAGCCCGGATAGGAATCGGTTCGTAATTAAGATAAATCTCTGCCAAATAATCCATGCCGTGGCGCAGTTCAGGTTGCAGCAAATAGTGAGCAATCATAGTGTCGAAAAACTCGCCCTGTACCGCGATGCCGTAGTTGGACAGCACCAACAGGTCGTATTTCAAATTCTGTCCGATTTTACTGATATTCGACGCTTCGAAAAAAGGACGAAACTCATTGACGATTGCCTGTGCTTCGCTTTGATTTTCGGGAACAGGAACAAAATACGCCTCGCCTGCCTGCCAGCAAAACGACATGCCGACCAATTCTATATTAAACACATCGAGTCCGGTGGTTTCGGTATCGAAACACACTGCCGGTTGTGCTAAAAGCTGTTGGAGTAAATTAGCGCGCTTTTCGGGCGTGTCGGCTGCCGAGTAGGAGTGAGGCAGCGTATCGATAGTTGCCAGGTGGCTTACATGATGTTCTTTATGAGACATTGTGTGCGGTTCAGGAGTATTAGAAGAATTAAAATCGTCGAAAAGAGAAGTTTGCGTATCGGCAGGCGAAGCCGCTTTCTGTCGAGAGCCCGGCAAGGCATCGTTCATTCCCAACCGGTGTAAAAAAGAGCGGAACTCGAGGTCGATAAACAACGCTTTAAGCTTCTCCTCATTAGGCGATTTGCGCCGCAAGCTTTCTTCATCCAGTTCCACCGGAACATCGGTTTTGATAGTAGCCAGCGTGCGCGAGAAAAGAATCTGTTCGCGGTTCTGCGTTACCTTATCCTTAAGCGCGCCTTTCAGTTGGTCGGTATGTTGCAAAAGATTATCGATGCTTCCGAATTCCTGCAACAGCTTTACCGCAGTCTTTTGTCCTACCCCCGGACAGCCCGGAATATTGTCCGAAGCGTCGCCCATCAATCCGAGCAAATCAATAATTTGCGCCGTGCTTTCAATCTCAAATTTTGCCTTCACTTCTTGTACGCCCAACACATCGTAGTCGTTGCTCCCATGCTTGGGGCGGAAAATAAAAGCATGCTCGTTTACCAACTGCCCGTAATCCTTATCCGGAGTCATCATATACACATCAAATCCAGAGTGCGAAGCTTTTGTAGCCAGCGTGCCGATAACATCGTCAGCCTCAAAACCTTTTTGCACAATGACCGGAATATTATACGCTTCCAAAATCTCCTTGATAATAGGCACAGCCCGGCGAATATCCTCGGGCGTTTCTTCACGGTGAGCTTTGTAGGCGTCGTAAAGTTCGTGGCGAAAGGTAGGACCGGCAGGGTCGAACGCCACAGCGATATGCGTAGGATTTTCGTGCCGCAACACATCTTCGAGCGTATTGACAAAACCAAAAATAGCCGAAGTATTCAGCCCCTTAGAATTAATGCGCGGATTTTTAATAAAAGCATAATAAGCCCTGTAAATAAGTGCGTAAGCGTCGAGTAGAAAGAGTTTTTTCATGTAGGTGAGAATGTTTTCGCGGTAAAAGTACGGCAAAGATTTTGTTTTTATGTTCAAAAGCATGAAATATTTTGTTTGGTAATTCGAAAAATGTGTATCTTTGCCGCAGTAGATTTTATTAAAATTATATGGAGGGTTCCGATTTCGGTCGGAATTCTCCCGTTTTTTAGCATATTATAAAATAAAAAACTATAGAATTATGGCAGCAATTTACATGACCGAAGAAGGCTACAAAAAGCTGATGGAAGAACTGAATCGTCTCGAAAGTGTGGAACGCCCTGCAATCTCAAAACAAATAGCCGAAGCTCGCGATAAGGGCGACCTTTCGGAAAATGCCGAGTACGACGCGGCAAAAGAAGCGCAGGGATTGCTCGAAATGAAAATTTCGCAGCTCAAAACCACCATTGCCAATGCCCGCATGATTGACGAAAGCAAGCTTAATACCGATACGGTACAAATACTCAACAAAGTGAAAATTCGCAACACGAAAACCGGTCAGGAAATGACCTACACCATCGTATCCGAAAGCGAAGCTAACCTCAAAGAGCAAAAACTTGCGGTTACAACACCTATCGCCAAGGGTTTGCTGGGCAAAAAAGTGGGCGAAACAGCCCAAATAACTACTCCGAACGGTGAAATACAGTTCGAGGTGCTGGAAATAGGAATCTAAAAAAATATGGAATTATCCTTCTCAGGCTTGTAAAGCAAATACAATCCGTCGTTGTGAGGAGGAACGACGAAGCAATCTCAGAAGTACGATTGCTGTTTCTGAGATTGCTTCGTTCCTTGCAATGACGAAACAAGCCTCAAAGGAATAATTCTAAAAAGAAATGAATTTGATTTTTTTAATTCGAATGAAGTTATGAGCATTTTTACAAAAATAATAAACGGCGAGATTCCCTCTTTCAAAGTGGCGGAAGACGAGCATTACTTTGCTTTTCTCGACATCAGACCTCTGCAACGGGGGCATACGCTGGTGATACCTAAAGCGGAGGTGGATTATATTTTCGATTTGGACGATAATACGCTGGCGGGACTACATCTGTTTGCAAAAAAAGTTGCCGTAGCGTTGAAAAAAGCCGTTCCCTGCGAGCGTATCGGCATGGCGGTGCTGGGCATGGAAGTGCCGCATGCACATATTCATTTAGTGCCGCTCAATTCGGAACGCGATATGCTTTTTGCTAATCCGAGGCTGCAATTTACGAACGAAGAGATGGCAGAAATTGCCCAAAAAATCGCTTCGCAGATATAATTCACCATGAAACTTACCATACTCGGTTGCGGGTCGGCACTGCCGAAGGCGAATTACTACAATGCTTCGCAGCTGTTGCAAGTTGGCGAAAAGCTGTTTATGATAGATTGCGGCGAGGGAGCGCAAATCCGCCTGCGACAATTGCGCATCAAAACCGCGCGCCTCAATCATATCTTTATTTCGCACCTGCATGGCGACCACTGCTTTGGGCTCATTGGGCTTATTTCCACGCTCGGAATGATGGGGCGAACGGGTAATCTCTACATTCACGCCCATGCCGATTTGGAAAAACTCCTGCAACCGCAAATCGACTATTTCTGTCGTGAAATGCCGTTTCAGGTATTCTTTTCTCCGCTAAACCCGCGGGCAAACGAAGTGATATTCGAAGACAAAACGGTGCGCGTGAGCACCATTCCACTCAAACACGGAATACCGTCGTGCGGTTTCCTTTTCGAGCAAAAAGAGGGCGAGCGGCATCTTATTCGCGAAAAGCTTGATTTCTACCAAGTGCCCGTAAAACAGTATCATTTACTGAAAAAAGGGGAAGATTTTGTGCGTGAAGACGGAAGCATTATCCCCAATAAAAAACTTACTACCGACGGCAGACCTGCCAAACGATATGCCTACTGCTCGGATACGGCTTTTTATGAAAAAATTATACCCATAATAAAAGAAGTAGATTGCCTGTTTCACGAAGCCACTTTTGCCCAAGCTGCGGCAGTGCGCGCCAAAGAAACTTTTCACAGCACCACACATCAGGCGGCAGAAATTGCCAGTCGCGCACATGTTAAACAATTGATTATCGGACATTACTCTGCCCGCTACGATGCGCCCGAGCGTGAACTGCTCGACGAAGTGCGCCCGCTGTTCCCCAACTCATACGCGGCTACCGATTGCGCGGTATTTGAGTTTTAATTATCTCCCTCAGCACGAAAAATCTATTTGCTCGTTAGCAAAAAATAACTGCGTCGTGTAGAAAATTTAGTTAGATGTATATCTAAATAATCGGGAGATGTACATCTAATGCCTCTTTAGATGTACATCTCATCGGTCGTTAGATGTACATCTCCAGAAATTTTCCTCAGCAGCTAAGTAAATTTTTATGCCTGTATAGCTGAAGATTTAAGCCGTTGGAAGAAAAAATACACGAGCAACGCCCCGGCAGTATCGGCGGCAAAATCCCACAAATCAGCCGTGCGCGGCGGGAAAAACACGCCTTGCAAAATTTCGATTATCGCGCCGTAGGCAGCAGGCAGCAAGACGAGTATTCGTATTCGTTGGAATTTCCTCCACGACGAAAGGCTTCGTCGATTATCCCAAGCCAGGCAAAAAGCCAGTATCAGAAACAGCCCGAAATGCACCACCTTGTCGAAATGAGGAAAGGGCGGTATAATATCAACAGGCGGTGTGCGTAGAGTGCAGAGGTAGAAAATTGTCGCAGCAGCAAGAAGCGATTTCCAGTATTTTTTTAAGAAAGACATAATTATTGTGAGTTAATAATGAAAATATATTTTTATTAAATGTGGGAATAATCCCTCTTTAAGCGCGTCCGTCATTGCGAGGAACGAAGCAATCGCAGAAGCCCCTTCTCTACATGAACTACATCTTATCCCCGAAAGCCAAATCGCCAGCGTCGCCCAGTCCGGGCACGATGTAGGAATGACTGTCTAAATCGGGATCGATGGCGCCGAGCCACAAACAAGTATTTTCGGGCAAATGCTCTTCGACATACGCCACTCCAGCCCGGCTTCCTATAACAGAAGCAATATGAACTTGTGCAGGAGTGCCGTTTCGCAGCATGGCACGATATGCCAACTCCATCGAACTGCCCGTGGCAAGCATCGGGTCGATGATAATAAGCGTTTTCCCTTCGATAGAAGGCGCGGCAAGATACTCTACCATCACCTCAAATTTCAGCGTGTCTTTGTATTTGCGGTAGGCAGATACGAAAGCATTTTCGGCACGGTCGAAATAGTTGAGAAAACCCTGATGAAAAGGCAGTCCCGCTCGAAAAATAGTTGCCAACACAACCTTGTCGGCTATGGTCTGAACATGCGAAACGCCGAGCGGAGTTGTTACCAATTCGTCGGCAAAGCGCATTGTTTTGCTTATTTCATACGCCATCACCTCGCCCATACGCTCCAAATTGCGCCGAAAACGCATCGAGTCCTGTTGGATTTCTACGCTGCGAATCTCCTGCAAGAAATTGTTAAGCAGCGAATTATGTTCCGATAAATTGTAAATATTCATAATGCTAAGGGATAAATTTATCTTCGCAAAAATACTTATTTCCACGCATGTTTTTTATTTCGACAGTATTTTTTATCGAAATCAACTTTTCATAGGCGCATCTCCGTCGTTATTACTTCCCTTCGGTCAGTGATTTACAATTCCCTTCGATCATGACCGTTGGTTGCGAGGAAGAACGACGGCGCGTCATTGCGAGCGATAGCGAAGCAATCTCCTGATACGACAGGTCTTCTGCGATTGCTTCGTACCTCGCAATGACGAGCACGCTTAACATAACTGCTATCGCCGTCATTGCGGGGAAGAACGACGGCGCGTCATTGCGAGCGATAGCAAAGCAATCTCCTGATACGACAGGTCTTCTGCGATTGTTTCATACCTCGCAATGACGAGCACGCTTAACACAACTGCTATCGCCGTCATTGCGAGGAGGAACGACGGCGCGTCATTGCGAGCGATAGCGAAGCAATCTCCTGATGCGACAGGTTTTCCGCGATTACTGCATATCTTGCAATGACGAAAATGATAATGATGGATACGCTTATATAGATAAACCACCAAGATTTTTGTGTTAGTAAGGGTTTGGAAAAATGTTTTATCTTTGCACAGTATTATTCATAAATAGACGAAAAAATGGCTCTGATAAAATCTGTACGCGGCTTTACGCCCGACATTGCCGACGACTGTTTCCTTGCCGAAAATGCAACTATTGTAGGCGATGTAAAAGTCGGTTCGGGCAGCAGTATTTGGTTTAACGCTGTGTTGCGCGGCGATGTAAACAGCATTCGCATCGGGCAAAATGTGAATATTCAAGACGGTTCGGTGCTGCACACGCTCTACGAGAAATCGACCATCGAAATCGGCGATTTTGTTTCCGTAGGACATAATGTAACTATTCACGGGGCAAAGATTGACAACTATGCGCTCATCGGCATGGGAGCCACTGTGCTCGACCACGCCGTAGTAGGCGAAGGAGCAATTGTTGCCGCAGGAGCACTGGTGCTTGCCAATACGCAAATCGAACCCTACTCGCTTTGGGCGGGAGTCCCTGCAAAATTCGTCAAAAAAGTTGCCCCCGAACAGTCCAAAGAAATCAATCGACGCATTGCGCACAATTACGGCATGTATGCAAGTTGGTATAAATGAATATGCAAGTTTGTAAAGACCATAAAAATTGAAAGTTTTATCAAAAGGTTAGCTTAACCATTTCATTCATAAATTGTACATAAATATGACCGCCCCATTTCACTATCAAAACCCTTTTCCGTTGGGTAAGGACGAAACGGAATACTATTTGCTCGGAAAAGAAGGTATTTCAACTGCCGAATTTGAAAACAAAGAAATATTGAAAGTTGCGCCCGAGGCTCTCACCCGCTTGGCAAACGCTTGTTTTCACGACTGCGCGTTTATGCTCCGCTCGGCGCATCAGGCGCAAGTGGCAAAAATTCTCGACGACCCGGAAGCTACCGAGAACGATAAATATGTTGCACTCACCATGTTGCGCAACGCCGAAATCTCGGCAAAAGGGGTATTGCCTTTTTGCCAGGACACGGGCACTGCCACCATTATTGCTAAAAAAGGACAGCAGGTGTGGACCGGCGGCGGCGACGAGGAGGCTCTTTCGCTCGGCGTTTACAAAACATACACGGAAGAAAACCTGCGCTATTCGCAAACCGTTGCGTTAGATATGTATTGCGAGAAAAACTCGAACAACAATTTGCCCGCACAAATCGACATTCAATCCGTTGACGGCGATGAATACAAATTTCTTTGCATTGCCAAAGGCGGCGGTTCGGCAAACAAAACTTACCTTTTTCAGGAAACCAAAGCCTTGCTCAACCCCGATTCGCTGGAGAAATTTTTGGTAGAAAAAATGAAAACCCTCGGCACGGCAGCCTGTCCGCCCTACCACATTGCATTTGTTATCGGAGGACTTTCGGCAGATATGTGTTTGAAAACCGTGAAGCTGGCTTCCACGAAATACTACGACGCGTTGCCCACCCTGGGTAACGACTACGGGCAGGCATTCCGCGATATTGAATTGGAAAAGAAAATGCTCAAAGCAGCGCAGGAAATAGGATTGGGAGCGCAGTTTGGAGGCAAATATTTCGCTCATGATCTGCGTATTATCCGTTTGCCTCGGCATGGAGCATCATGTCCTGTGGGTATGGCAGTATCGTGTTCGGCAGACCGTAATATTAAGGCAAAAATCAATAAAGAAGGCGTTTGGATTGAAAAACTCGAAGACAATCCCGCCCGCTTTATCCCCGAATCGCTGCGCAATGCCGGCGAAGGCAATGCCGTGAAAATCGACCTCAATCGCCCGATGAAAGAAATCCTTGCGGAACTAACAAAATATCCCGTAGCTACACGCCTGTCGCTCAACGGAACCATCATTGTAGGGCGCGATATTGCCCATGCCAAACTTAAAGAGCGGCTCGATGCGGGCGAAGACCTGCCGCAATATATCAAAGACCACCCCATTTATTATGCAGGTCCGGCTAAAACGCCGGCAGGCATGGCAAGCGGTTCGATGGGACCTACCACGGCAGGGCGCATGGATTCGTATGTCGATTTGTTCCAAAGCCACGGCGGAAGCATGATTATGTTGGCAAAAGGCAACCGCAGCCGGCAGGTTACCGATGCCTGCCAAAAATACGGCGGCTTCTACCTCGGTTCAATTGGCGGACCGGCGGCAATTTTAGCCCAAAACAACATCAAAAGCATCGAATGTATAGAATATCCCGAACTTGGCATGGAAGCAATTTGGAAAATCGAAGTGGAAAATTTCCCCGCTTTTATCCTCGTCGACGACAAGGGCAACGATTTCTTCAAACAGTTGAAACCGATTTGTGTAAAAAGTTGAAACAGTTGAAATGAACATACTCATCACAGGAGCGAGCGGATTCTTAGGAGCCTATCTGTTGCGGCAAGCCGTGGCAGAGGGTTTCTCTGTTTTTGCGGGAGTGCGGGCTTCGAGCAATGTGAGCCAATTCGACGATTTGGAAAACATTACATTTCTCGATTTACCTTATCATGACCCGCAAAAATTAGAAGCATTTCTGTTCGATTGCAAACAAGTGTACGGAAAATTCGACTACATTGTTCATAACGCGGGCTTAACGAAATGCAGACACAAATCGGATTTCGACCGGGTGAATTTCCGTTACACGAAAAATTTTGTAGAAGCTCTGGTTGCGAGCGATTCTGTGCCGACGAAATTTCTGTTTGTGAGTAGTTTAAGTGCGGTAAGCGGAGGAAATAACGGCATAATTCGCAACAGCGACCTTCCGCAGCCCAACACGCTTTACGGTATGAGTAAACACTATGCCGAGGATTTTCTGGAAAGCCATCCCGGGTTTCCTTACCTCACCGTGCGCCCCACGGGCATCTACGGCGTGGGCGACAAGGACTACACGATTTATTTAAACACCATAAATCACCACATTGAACCTTATCTCGGCAGCGGCAAGCAACATGTATCGTTTATTTTTGTTACTGATTTGGTCGAATTGATTTTCAGTATGTTGCGAAGCGAAATCGTCCGCCGCGCCTATTGTGTTTCCGACGGTAAAAGTTACACACAACAGCAGTATGCCGCTATTGTAAAAAAAGCATTGCGGCGGCGAACGATTAAAATCGTCGTGCCGGTTTTTATGCTAAAAGCCATTTGCAATACGCTCGATTGGCTGGGTGGTCTGTTTGGCTTTGTACCTACGCTCAACGCCGATAAATTCCGCATACTCACCGCCCGAAACTGGACTTGCGATATTTCGGATTTGCGCCGCGATTTCGATTTTCACCCTAAAATCTTGTTGAAAAAAGGAGTGGAAGAATGTGTGAAAGCAATGCGAAAAATTAAGTAAACAAGAAACTCTTACAGCATACTCATTACACCTTACTTGTTTAAATAATGAAATAAAACAGCAATTATGATACTAAATTATATTTGGGTAGGATTTTTCCTTATAGGTTTTGTAGTGGCTCTTGTGCAATGGCTTTTTATGGGCGATGCACAGGTTTTTCAGCGCATTATTCAAAGCACTTTCGATATGGCGGAATTAGGCGTAATGAAAATTGCCCTTCCGCTGGCAGGCGTAATGACGCTCTGGCTCGGTTTTATGAACATCGGCGAAAGGGCAGGAGCCGTACGCTTTCTGGGGAAAATAGTCGGCGGGTTTTTCTCCAAGCTGTTTCCCGAAATCCCGAAAAATCATCCTGCCAACGGACAACTGTTGATGAATTTTTCTGCCAATATGCTTGGCTTGGACAATGCCGCCACGCCTATGGGGCTGAAAGCGATGCAAAGCCTGCAGGAATTGAATCCGAAAAAAGATACAGCTTCCAATGCGCAAATAATGTTCCTCGCGCTCAACACTTCGGGACTGACGGTTTTACCCATTTCTGTACTTGCACTTCGAGCTACGGCAGGCTCTGTGAATCCGACAGATGTTTTTGTTCCGATACTGATTGCTACGGCAGTTTCTACGCTGACGGCAATTTTTTATGTTGCCTTTCGCCAACGCATTAGCCTTTGGAACAAAACCGTTGTCAGCTGGTTAGGCGGCATTATGGCGGCAATTGCGCTGATAGTGATAGGTTTTATGCAATTAGACCGCGAGTCAATGGAAACGGTTTCAAGTATAGCAAGTAATTTGATATTGTTGCTGATTATTGTAGGCTTTATGGCAGCTGCGCTGTACAAAAAGGTAAATGTATATGAAGCATTTATAGACGGAGCTAAGGACGGTTTTTCGACAACATTAAAGATTATACCTTTTATGGTCGGAATGTTGGTAGCCATAGGCGTGTTTAGAGCTTCGGGCGCAATGGATTTGCTGATGGATGGTTTGCGGGCGTTTTTCGGACTGTTTGGTTCAGACACCCGCTTTGTCGATGCGCTGCCTACCGCACTGATGAAACCCCTCAGCGGTAGCGGAGCAAAAGCCATGATGGTAGAAGCAATGAATACTTACGGCGCAGATAGTTTTGCAGGACGGCTTTCTTGTCTTTTCCAAGGTGCGGCAGATACTACTTTTTATATCATTGCGCTGTACTTCGGATTAGTGGGCATTAAAAAAACCCGTTATGCCGTTTCTGCCGGATTGATTGCCGATTTGGCTGGCGTTATTGCGGCAATTGCGTGTGCCTATTTGTTTTTTGGGTAGTCTGAACTGTGATTTTTTTGATTAATGTGAAATATGAAAAACATTTTTTTAGCAATTAGTTTAATGTTTTCGAGCGCAATTTTAGCGCAAGATTACAAAGCAGAATTTAGCAGGTATTTTCCAAAAGATACTTTAAAACAGCGAGAAGTCTTAGAAGCATGGGAAAAAGCAAAGCCTAATGATGCAGAACTTTACACAAGTTATTACAATTATTATTTCTTTAAATCGAAAGAAGAGATTGTAAGTCTGACCACGGAAGTACCCGAAGGCGAAGCGCTTATTCTTACCGACAGTTTGGGAAAAACGGCGGGTTACATGGGTAGTCAGCTTTTTTACGATGAAAACCTTTTGCAAAAAGCGATGGAAAAGATTGATAAAGGTATCGAACTGTTTCCCGACAGGTTGGATATGCGTTTCGGAAAGATTTACGGATTACAGCAAGCAAAAAAGTGGCAACAGTTTACTGATGAGATAGTTAAAGCTATTCAGTATTCAAAAATAAATAAGAACCAATGGACTTGGACAAACAATGAAAAATGGGAAGGCACCGAAGTAGATTTCCTTGCCTCTATTCAAGATTATCAATATGCTTTGTACAATACAGAAGACGACGCTTTGTTGCCGAATATGAGAACGATAGCCGAAGAAGTATTGAAAGTATATCCGAATAGTGTCGAAAACTTATCTAACATTGCGATAACATATTTATTGACAGAGGAATACGATAAAGCTATTGACTTTTTGAAAAAAGCAGAAAAAATAAATCCGAAAGATTGTATTGTTTTGAATAATATTGCAGAGAGCTATAAACGCAAAGGCGACAAAGAAAATGCCATTAAGTATTACGAAAAAGTAATCAAAAATGGCAATGAACAGGATATTGAACATGCAAAATATAACATCGAGGAATTGAAGGAAAAATAAAAAATCACAGTTCAGACAATGATTACCTACCAAAGTGAAGACGCAAAACTCCCCAACATATCCAAACGCCAAACAACGAATTGGATAAAAACCATCGCCCAACAATACGACCGAAAAATAGGCGATGTGAATTATATTTTTTGTTCCGATGAAAAAATATTGGAAATAAACAGGGAATATTTACAGCACGATTATTACACCGATATTATCACCTTCGATTACTCGGAACCGGAGGTCTTTCGACCACAGGGAGAAAAAAACGATAAAATTTCGGGCGATATTTTTATCAGTTTGGATACGGTAACATCGAACGCAGAAAAATTCAAGGTTTCGTTCGAACAGGAATTGCACCGCGTTATCATTCACGGCATTCTGCACCTTTGCGGGCAAAAAGACAAATCACCTGCCGACCGCGCCGAAATGACCCGGAAAGAAGAAGATGCGTTACGCCAGCTCAATCACCTCTAAATTCTGTACATTACCTCGGTCAATTTCAAAACGCACAATCGTCCGCACGGTATGAAAACCATATTTGCCTTCCGCACCCGGATTGATATGCAGCAATCCGAGCCGCTTGTCGTACTGCACCTTTAATATGTGCGAATGCCCCGATATAAACAATTTAGGCGGGTTGAGGCGCAGTTCGGGCAGCACCTCGTCGGCGTATCGTCCCGGATAACCACCGATATGCGTGAGCCACACATCAAGCCCGTTGCATACAAAACGATTGTGTTTCGGAAACATCGAGCGGATAATATGTCCGTCGATATTGCCGTAAACCGCCCGCAAAGGTCGGAAAGCAGCCAGGCGGTCGGCAACTTCCACCGAACCAATATCGCCTGCGTGCCAAATTTCGTCGCAAGGAGCGAAATAATGAAACAATTTTTCGTCTAAAAATCCGTGACTGTCGGAGAGTAAGCCTATTTTGGTCATAATGAGTTTAACACATGATAATGGAAAAAACTTTTGTGCTGATAAATTGTAAGCAAAGGTAGATTATTAAAAACAAAGTGAACTGTTAAATAAACTAATTTTTGTCATTTTTGTTTTTTGCTTTGTAAAATATTACTATTTTTGGGCTGTTTTTTGCAAAAATCATTTGCAGGAATACGATTAATACTTAAAAACACACATTATATCTATGTTAGACACAACTTGTATGGGTCGCGTAGTACAGGTAATCGGACCCGTGGTCGATGTTGCCTTTACGCAAGACGGTGAATTACCCAAAATCCACGACGCTCTCGAAATCTCGAAGGGCAACAATCAAACTCTTATTATTGAATGTCAGCAACACATCGGTGAAGATACCATACGCGGAATCGCAATGGATTCTACCGACGGACTTGTGCGTGGCATGGAAGTCCGGGCACTAAATTCGCCCATCACCATGCCTGCCGGAGCGCAAATTAAAGGGCGCATGATGAATGTGATTGGCGAGCCGATTGACGGAATGAAATCTCTTGGTCGTGAAGGCGCATATCCTATTCATCGCGATCCGCCTAAATTTGAAGACCTTTCTACTTCACAGGAAATTCTTTTTACCGGAATCAAGGTTATCGATTTGCTTGAGCCTTATCTCAAAGGTGGAAAAATCGGTTTGTTTGGAGGTGCAGGTGTAGGGAAAACAGTGCTCATTCAAGAATTAATTAACAATATTGCCAAAACATATAACGGTTTTTCTGTGTTTGCAGGTGTAGGTGAGCGTACCCGCGAAGGGAACGATTTGCTGCGCGAAATGATTGAATCGGGCGTAATTCGTTACGGCGATGCATTTAAAGAAAGCATGGAAAAAGGCGATTGGGATTTGAGTAAGATAGATTACGAAGAACTGAAAAAATCGCAAGCAACTCTTGTATTCGGACAGATGAACGAACCTCCCGGCGCGCGTGCATCGGTGGCATTGTCGGGATTGACGGTAGCCGAATCGTTCCGCGATGAAAATACCGACGGAAGCGGTAAGGATATTCTTTTCTTTATCGATAACATTTTCCGTTTTACGCAGGCAGGTTCGGAAGTGTCGGCTTTGCTTGGGCGTATGCCTTCGGCGGTAGGTTATCAACCTACGCTGGCTACCGAAATGGGCTTGATGCAAGAGCGAATCACTTCGACCAAGCAAGGATCTATCACATCCGTGCAAGCGGTATATGTACCTGCCGACGACTTGACCGACCCCGCACCGGCAACAACTTTTGCTCACTTGGACGCCACTACGGTACTTAATCGTAAAATTTCCGAGTTGGGTATTTATCCCGCCGTAGACCCGCTTGATTCTACATCGCGTATTCTCGACCCAAACATCGTAGGCGAGGAGCATTACAATACTGCGCAACGAGTAAAACAGCTCTTGCAACGCTACAAAGAATTGCAAGATATCATTGCAATTTTGGGTATGGAAGAATTGTCGGACGAAGATAAGCTCATTGTGTCGCGTGCGCGCCGTGTGCAACGATTCCTTTCGCAACCTTTCCATGTAGCAGAGCAATTTACCGGTATTCCCGGCGTGGTAGTAAGCATCGAAGAAACCATTCGCGGCTTCAATATGATTATGGACGGCGAAGTGGACGAATATCCCGAACTCGCTTTCAACCTCGTAGGTACTATCGACGATGCCATTGAAAAAGGCAAAAAGATGTTGGCAGAAGCTAAGTAAAATTGATTTGGATAGCGATGTGGCAGCGTTGTATGGCGTGAAAAAAAACGCATACATGAAGCGTAAAAAAATAATCCCGACAAATTCCCCGAAGGCTATATTTTTCTGTGCAAAGAGTTGAAAGACAGCAACCGGTTGGAAATTCCGACCGGTTCAGCAATCTTAAACATTCGATAAGTACAACAGCTTTTACCGAAAAAAGGGTTATATGCTTGCCGCCATTCTGAAAAGTCTCTTAGCAACACCCCCTATTGGCGCAAGTTTAACGAAGTGTAACTTGTGCTGAGAAAAGGATAAACTTGAAGACAAAAATTTCAACTGCTAAATTCAAAGTGTTAGCAATAAGTAGGTGGTGTGAAATTTACACCACCTCAAAGAAAGGACAAACAAGAGGTTTTCAAAACTTTTGATAACCTCAAAGAAATTAAGAAACAGCTATATGGATTTGATAAAACAGGAAGATGTAAACAATAAAATTGTCACCATTCGCAATACAAATGTTATTTTGGATAGCGATGTGGCGGCGTTATATGGCGTGCAAACAAAAGAAATAAATCAGGCTGTAAAAAATAATCCAGATAAATTTCCGCTTGGTTATATTTTTGAACTTGGCAATCAGGAGATTACTAATTTGCGGTCAAAATTTTTGACCGCAAATATATCTTCAAAAACAAGAGTTGCGCCCAAAGCCTTCACCGAAAAAGGTTTATATATGCTCGCCACCATTCTGAAAAGCCCTCTGGCAACACAAACAACACTTGCTATTATTGAGGCTTTTACCAAAATGCGCGCGATGTCAATGTCAATCATCGAACTGATGCAGGACCACGAAAACGAACAGAAACAACAAACATTAGTGCAAAAAGGCGAAGAATTATTTGGAGAAATAATCGGAAATGCGCTCGACACAGTAGATACGGAAACAAGTTTTGAGTTAAACCTCGCTGCTTTCAAGATTAAACATACTGTAAAACGCAGTAAAAATGTAAACAACAACAACTAAACATTATGAGATTGCTTTTATTATCTCCCGAAAAAACGCTTTTCAACGGCGAAACAGATTCGGTAACATTGCCCGGAACAAAAGGGCAGTTTACCGTGTGGGAACATCACGCTGCGATGATAAGCACACTTAATCCCGGCGAAGTGCATTTTCGTACTGCTCAAGGCGAACAGGTTTTCGCTATCGATAGTGGATTTGTTGAAGTACGCAACAATGTGGTGTCGGTGTGTGTCGAAAAAGCGGAAAAAATCCAATAATAAATGAAAACAACAAAGTACATAGCAATATTGGCAATACTAATGGCGGCTTTGCTCGTAGGCGAGTCGCTGGTATTGCAACGATATTTGCCTGCATACAGCTTTCCGCTTTTGCCACTCATTCCGGCATTCTTTTTTCTGTTAGGAGTGGTAGCAGTCAATCTGTATGCGCGAATCGGTAATGTTACGGTTCTTATGGCTGTGAAAATGGCAAAAATTCTATTGTCGTTAGCAATAATTTTAGCGTATGTGTTTTTGGTAAAAACAGCTTCGATATCTTTTCTCGTTTCATATTTATTGTATTTTTTTGTCTATTTGATATACGAAACAATAGTAATAGCCTCTATTAACAAGAAAAAAATAAAACTTAATAATGAACAAACGATTTAAATTTTGGCAAATCCTGTTGCTTCTTTTCTTTGCCTTTGCTCCTGCGACACAAGCCGCCGGACAAGCGGGAGAGCACGAAGCGCAGGAAACATTCGATGCGGGGAAGTTTATTTTCGGGCATATTCGCGACGATTATAATTGGCACATAACTAACATCGGCGAACATCCGATTTCTATTCCACTGCCTGTGATTGTAAAAAGTGCCGAGCGCGGCTGGTTTGTATTTTCTGCCTCCAAGTTTGAGCACGGACACGCTGCTTACGAAGGTTTTCATATCTCGCAGGATAAAGCCACGCCGGGCAAGATAATGGAAATTCTCCCCGATGGCTCGCAACAGCGTCCGCTCGACTTATCCATTACCAAAAACGCGCTGTCCATTATTATTTCGGGCATAATCCTATTGTGGATATTCCTTTCCATCACCAAAATTTACAAACGCAACCCGATGGTTGCCCCCAAAGGATTTCATGCTGCAATGGAAGTGCTGGTGCTTTTCATTCTCGACGAAGTAATAAAACCCTGTATCGGCAAAAATTATGCCCGCTACACGCCTTATCTGCTCACCGTATTTTTCTTCATTCTGCTGAACAATATTATGGGCATTATCCCCATTTTCCCGGGTGGAGCAACGGTTACGGGCAACATTGCCGTAACGCTGGTGTTGGCGGTTTTCACCTTTCTGTTTGTTAATATTTTCGGCACAAAAGAATATTGGAAAGACATTTTCCTTGTTCCCGCTGCGCCGGCATGGCTCAAACTGCCCATTCCGATTATGCCTTTGCTCGAATTTGTGGGCGTCATATCCAAACCCTTTGCCTTGATGATTCGTCTTTTTGCGAATATGCTTGCGGGGCACATTATCGCTTTAGTGTTTATGGCGTTAATCTTTATTTTCGGCAGCATCAGTCCGTATATCGGCACAGGCGTAGGTGTGTTTTCAGTACTATTTGCCATTTGTATGAATATTCTCGAACTTCTTGTGATATTTATTCAGGCGTATGTATTTACACTGCTTTCGGCAGTATTTATCGGGCTTTCGCAGTTGGAACCGCATGGAGAACATGCGCATTGAAAATGAGGGCTCTTAACCATGTGGAGTTCCATATGTTAAGGAGTGACTAAAAAAATAACCTCACGGAATTCAGTGAGGTTAAAAAGAAAGTGGTCGAATTTGACCACCTTAAAAAGATGGCAAAAAGTGATAAAATAATAATTCAAGGAACGGAGATAACGCTGTTTTCGCACAAAAAAGAAGATTATATTTCGCTGACAGATATGGCAAGGTGTAAAAATGCGGAAGCAACAGGATATGTTATATCTCGTTGGTTGAGTGCGCGTTACAGTATTGATTTTCTTGGAATATGGGAGCAGTTAAACAATCCTGATTTTAATGTTGTTGAATTCAACAACATTAAAAAAGAAAGCGGAACAAACAGTTTTGTTTTAACAGTAAAACAATGAAAGCATTAAAATAATTCAAAATAAAGAATGATAAAAAAAATCTTACATAGTACAATTGCAAAACTCATCATTGGATTTGTGGTGATATTTGCAGCGTGCTGGATTCCTCAAGTTTGGCTTAAAGATATGCTCAAAGCAAACCAGGTAATCCCGATTGTAAGACACATACTAATACCAACAATTACTGTCATTCTTATCCTGCTATCATACATAACACTTTATCGCTATTATGAAAAAAGAAAAATAACCGAACTCGCAACCTGCCATATCGGTAAATATTTGATTATCGGGTTGATAATAGGATTTGTATTGCCGTCGTTGATGATTGGTGTGGCTTATTTGAGAGGCGAATACACCGTTTTGTCAATCAGCAGTTTGACAGATACTTTTTTGCGAAACATAACCATAAGTATTTTATATGGAATCGGCATAGCCGTATTTGAAGAAGTTTTGTTCAGAGGTGTCGTATTCAGGTTGATGGAAGAAAAGTTGGGAAGTTACATCGCATTAGCAATTTCGTGTGTCATTTTTGGATTTATTCATCTTGCGAATGGCAGCGATTCATTGCTTCCGGGAATTACAATATCCATAATAAGCATATTGATAACCGCTGCTTATATGTACACCAGAAATTTATGGTTTCCCATAGCCATTCATTTTGCGTGGAACTTTACCGAAGGCGATATTTTCGGAACGGCGGTATCGGGCAATGTTGCCAAAACCTCGATAATCGTTTCAAAACTGGAAGGCTCGCAGTGGTTTACCGGCGGCGCGTGGGGCATAGAAGCTACCGTTCAGGCATTGATTTTTGGGCTCATTGCAGGAAGCATATTATTAATATTGTGCCGCAAAAAAGGACAAATAGTAAAACCGTATTGGAAAAATACATTATGAAAACAAAAATGCTACTAATAACATTATTAATAGGCGTACTTTCGTCCTGTGCCTTTTTGAAAAAAAATACTGCCACCCGTGATAAAGGCGTAGAAATAAACGGTGTACGCTGGGCAACCTGCAATGTAGATGTCCCGGGCAGCTTTGCCGCCACGCCCGAAAGCGCAGGCAAGTTTTATCAATGGAATAGAAAAACCGCTTGGAATACAACAGATAAAAAGGTTGAAAATTGGGACAACACCACTCCCGAAGGCAGCAAATGGACAAAGGCAAACGACCCCAGCCCTAAAGGCTGGTGCATACCTACGCGTGATGAACTTGAATCGCTGCTCGATACTGCCAAAGTAAATAGAACTTGGGACGACAAGAAAAAAGCTTACATCTTTACCGATAAAGCCAACGGGAACAGTCTTTTTCTGCCTGCTGTTGGCTTCCGCAGTTACAGCGACGGTACGCGCTGCTACGCAGGTATGTTCGGCTACTACTGGAGCAGTATGCAGTACGACAGTTTCGGCGCGTACCACGCGTACCACTTGTACTTCGATTCTCACCACGCGGACTGTAAGAACAGCCACTGTGCAGTCGGGCAAAGTGTGCGTCCTGTAGCAGAATAAATTAGACTATTTATGCAATGACTATTTAGACTATTAAAGATAAATTTCAAACTAAAAAATAAATTAAATTACAAACCTTAAAAAATTAAAATTATGATGTTAGGAGCAATTCTTCTTCAAGCAGCAGCCGCAACGGTTGAGCTTACAGCATTGGCAAAATTAGGTGCCGCAATTGGCGCAGGTATCGCCGCAATCGGCGCAGGTATCGGTATTGGTAAAATCGGTGGCAGCGCCCTCGAAGGCATCGCCCGTCAGCCCGAAGCCGTAAACGATATTCGTACCAACATGATTATCGCCGCTGCCCTCGTAGAAGGTGTGGCACTGTTTGCAATCGTAGTAGCTGTATTGGCTATTGTAATGTAAAAACATTGACTATCGGACAATTTACTATTTACTATTTTGAAAATTCAAAAGGTAAATAGTAAATAGTCCATTAGTAAATTCTTTAAAATTATGGAACTATTCAATCCCGAATCCGGGCTAATATTTTGGATGCTGATAGTATTCGGCACCGTGCTCTTTATCCTCGGAAAATACGCCTGGCCCGTTATCACATCGGCTATAGCCAAGCGTGAAGCATACATTGCCAATGCCATTCGCGTGGCAGACGAAGCAAACGACCGCCTCGAACGCATCAAGGAAGAGCGCAACGAAATCCTCGCACAAGCCCGCGAAGAGCAAAACAACATGCTCAAAGAAGTGCAGCAGCTCAAAGAAAAACTCATTGGCGACGCCAAAGAACAAGCCGCTGTAGAAGCAAAAAAACTTATCGACGATGCCCGTAAAGCCATCATTGCCGAAAAAGAACAGGCATTAAAAGATGTACGCAATCAGGTAGCGCAGCTTTCGGTAGATATTGCCGGACGCGTGTTGCGCAAAAATCTCGCAAACAACAATGAGCAATTGGAACTCGTAAACAAAATGTTCGACGAAGTAACAACATTAAATTAGTTGAAAAACTGAAAATTGAAAGTGAAAAAACTAACTTTCAGTTTTCAGTTTTCAGCTTTCAACTGAAAAAAATGAATTTAGGAAAAATATCCGGTCGCTACGCACACGCGCTCTACGCGCTTGCCGAAGAAAAATCGCTTACCGAGCAGATTTTTAAGCAATTCACACACCTGTCCGAAATCTTCGTACAGCTCCCGCAGCTATCCGCAGCATTGGCAAACCCGATGTATTCGGCAGCCGACAAGGAAAAGCTTCTCGTTACCGCAACAGGAGCCAAAACAGACAGTCTGTTAGCCGATTTTTTCAACTTTGTGATAGCCAAAGGGCGTGCCGAGTTCATGGTCTTTATGGTATCGTCGTACATTGACCGTTATCGAAAAGACAAAAAAATAGTGCTGGGCAAAATCACTTCCGCTGTTACTCTCAGCGACGACGCGCTGGCAAAGGTAAAACAACTCGTATCGAAGCTATACAACTCTGATGTAAACCTCACTGCCTCAACCAACAGCGAGCTCATCGGCGGCTTTGTGCTCGAACTCAACAATTCGCGCTACGACGCCAGCGTGCGCACGGAATTGAACGAAATAAAACAGCAGTTAATAAGTGCGTAAGACATAGTACAAACCCCGTTTTTAAACACACGAAGATTATGAAAAAAGTTTTTATATTTTCCGTTTTGTTTGCCGTTGTTGCAAATCTTTCGGCACAACTAAAAGTTGCTAACGACGGCAAAATTTCAATAGGAACACCCCATTCTTTGGACAATGGCATATTAAAAATAGGTAAAGACGGAATGAATCAAGGCTTATCTTTTTATGACGCTCAAACGGGTGGTACTGATCTTAAAATCTTTCGTTCCGGAAATGTTGCTTATTTTCTTAGAGGCACAAATCCAATAAGCGGAATGAGAATGGATCTCAATGGGAATATACTTATGGGAAAAACTACTATTGCCCCTCCTACTACTGGAGGAAGTCTTCGTGTCTATGGAGAAGGTGTAACAGCAATTTTGGCATGCGAACGCCATCCTTTCGACTATGGAACTACCGTTGTTAGTGTTGGGAATAGAAATCTTTCCTGTGCATTCACTGTCGTTAATCAAGTAAATGGTTGGGATGTTACAGCACAAGTCCTTACAAATGGAGAAATGACAGCCACAACTTATTACACAACATCAGATTCTATTTATAAAAAAAACATAAAAACAATTCAAAGTCCTCTTGAAAAAATATTGAAATTAAGAGGCGTAACATACAATTCAAAATTAATTGATGAAAATGCTAAAATAGTCGTTCCACAAGAAAAAAAAGAAAATGACAAGTTTTCTGTAATTCCATCTAATGAAACGGTGAAACAAATAGAGGGAGAAATGAAACGACAACGCATAGGATTGATTGCACAAGAAGTTGAAGAGGTTGTACCGGAGGTTGTACGAACAACTCCCAAGGGCAGCAAAACAATAGCCTACTCCGAATTGGTAGGTTTGCTTATCGAAGCAATGAAAGAACAGCAAGTTCAAATAGAAAAACAACAGGAACAAATCAAACAATTAGCCAAACTGTCGGGATTAAAAACCATCGACGAAACCGTATTTACCAAAAACAACATAACCGATTTACCCTTTTTGTTGCAAAATACACCCAATCCCTTTAACCAAAGCACCGAAATCGGCTACTATATCCCCGAAACGGTTAAAGCAGCCAATCTATACATCTACGATATAAACGGTGGGCAACAAAAACAAATTACCATAACCGAGCGAGGCAAAGGCGCAAGCACCATACAAGCCGCCATGTTGCCGGCAGGAATCTATTTCTACACCCTTATTTGCGATGGTTCGCCCGTAGATAGCAAACAGATGATATTGACGAAGTAATGTAAGAATCATATGAAAAAACTATTAATATGTATCACACTAACATTTTCGGTAAATATCATATTTGCAGCATATTTAACGAAAGTTCCTGTTTCCATAACCCAACCAAACGGAACAACAATAGAATGCTTTGCCACAGGTGATGAATATTATAATTGGATACACGATGCAAACAACTATACCATTGTACAGGATACTGTAACGGGATATTTCTGTTATGCTGTAATTAATAATGGGAACATGGATGCTTCTCCTTTTATAGTAGGAGTAGATAACCCTGCGACAAAAGGATTAACACCCGGAGTTAATCTGTCCACACAGCAAATACAACTAAAAGTTGCCTCTGCATATAAAGCGATGCATTCGCAAGAAACTAAAAATATCCCTTTCAAGGCTGCAAATACTACTACGCCACAAGTCCTAAATAATATTGTGATTTATATCCGCTTCGCAGATCAAGATGAATTTCCCGAAAATCAAGCTACTTACACAGATTGGTTTAACACTGGAGCAACTTCTATGCGAAACTATTTTTTAGAAGCCTCTTACAATCAATTGGAAATAAACTCTTCTTTCTATCCCCTTAATAACGGCACTACTATTTTGTCTTATCAAGATGCAAATGTAAGAGATTATTATTGTCCCTACAATTCAATAGCTAATCCTCTGGGTTATAATATGAATGATTATAATGAAAGAATGAGAAGAGAGCATACTTTACTATGCAATGCTGTGGAATATGTAAAAAATCAAATACCAAGTTCTTTAAATTTAGATGCCAATAATAATGGGTATGTAGATAATATCTGTTTTATTATACGAGGAAATGATACAGGAAATAACACAGCAGGTGGCACATTACTATGGGCACATAAGTCTATTTTTTTTAATACACAATGTCCATCCATTAATGGGAAGGGTGTATCTGATTATAATGTTCAAATAGAATCAATGTTACCCTATCGAACAGGAATATTATCACACGAAATGGGTCATTCACTTGGAATGCCTGACCTCTATCATTATTATGATAATGCTATTCCTGTAGGTTACTGGGATTTGATGGCAAGTGATTTAAATCCACCACAACATATGGGGGCTTATATGAAACATAAATATACTCAATGGTATGGAAGATGGATACAAGAGATTCCCACAATTACAACATCGGGTCGATATACATTAAATCCTTTAACCTCTCCAATAAATAATTGTTATAGAATCCAAATAAACAAAAACAATAATATAAATAGTAGTAAAGAAGGTATTATTTTGGAATATCGAAAAAGAGAAGGATTGTTTGAATATAGTTTGCCTGGTAGTGGACTTATTATATACCGAATAACAGAAGATGGACGACAAGGAAATGCAAATGGCAGTGGGCATTATGGAACTAACGGAGATGCAATATTTGTATTCAGACCTGGTATTGCTTATAATTACGGAGGAAGAATTAATGATGCTCATTTTTCTGACTTGGTTGGGCGTACAGAATTTCATTTGGGAACAGACCCGCTTCCATATTCTTCCAGTAATGTAGCAATGAATGTCTATATCGAAAATATACAAGAAAACATACAAGACAATACTATCAGCTTTGATGTCCGTTTTTGTGATGGAAATACCATTATCCATTCAAACACAAATAACCTTCCAACACAAACTAAAGCTCTCGATAAAATTGAAACAAACGGAACAGTAGTTGTAAAAAACTCGGATAATATTATCTTTGAAGCCGGAAACGAGGTATTGCTTGAAGCCGGTTTTGAAGTACAGTCGGGCGGTATTTTTGAAATAAACATGAAAGGATGCGGCACATTATATTAACTTTTTAATTTGAAAGGTATGAAAACACTATTCTCACTAATACTTTTATTTGTCAGTCTTGCAGTTTACTCTCAAAACCTGCAAGACTACACAGGTATTTATAAAACAAATAGAGAATGTATAGTTAAATATCCTGATGAAAGAGAAGATGAAATAATAGCTGGAGATTATTGGCCCATATCAACCGAATATCTGGAAATTACAATATTGGCAAATCAAGAACAATTAGGATTGCGTTTTATGAAAACGGTAGATGTACTGTCTTTAAATATGATAAACGATACAGAGTTTACATTTTCTCAACTTATGACATATCCATTCAATAATCCTTATTTGATTGAAGGAAGCGGAAGTTTTGAAAACAATCAATTGAAGTTAGACTATACTTTTACAGGTGGAGATATTGGAATTTGTGAGGTTGACTTTTGCATAAAAGTAGAGTGTAGTAGCGAAGGTATAAAAACTAACGACACCAAAAACCCGCAACAGTTTTTAGGAGAATATCTCTTGGAAGGGACTTGTAATGTTTTAGCCCCGTGGCAAGAAGAATTGCCATACGAAACCCCTATTGCAATAACAATTGGTACAGAATCCGATTTGCTTATTAATAGTATAGGATTCGCATCATCTGATTTTAAGGCGTTTGTTGTAAATGACAGTTTATTTATACCTTCTCAAGTGGGTAATATTGTGTGGCAACAACCTGAAACCTTTCAAGGTAAAGGTAAAATACAAAATGATTCTCTTTTTATTAGCTTTACCAATGGTGGTGAATTTGGCTTTTTAGAATGTGAATGTAAAGGAAAAAGAACAGGAAGTAGTGCAACCAAAGAAACAGCGAAAACAACAGTCAACATCTACACCACCAAAAACACCCTGACCATCGAAAGCCCCGAAGAACAAATAACAAACATCAGTCTGTACGATATATCAGGCAAAAAAATACTGGAAAAACAAAACCTGCAAACAAATCAGCTTCAATATCAAATAAAAAACACAAGCATAGCCCTTTGCACCATAACCCTGCAATCAGGCAAACAAATCATCCGGAAAATCATTATTAAATAATCTAATAAAAATAAATCACTATGAACACAACACCCCGTAACTACCATTGCAAGGACGAAGAACTGCCCGTAATTTGCCGTTTCGTACACCTCAGCCTGCAGCGCGACCTTGCCGACTTCACAGCCTATTCGCCCAAATTTAACGACGAATATGCAGCAGCATTTAAAACCAACATTGATGCCGTTGCCGAGCTTGCTATTCCGGCAACCGAAACAAAAGAATTGAAACGCATCACGGCACAGCTCAACGACACAATGGATAAGCTTGCCGAGCCGCTTCTCCACCTCGAAGGGTATATCAAGCTTGCCAAAGCAGAACTACCCTTGTCTGTCGCAGACTTTGGCATTTCGCCGCTTCGCAAAAAAATACATGGAAAAGATGCCGAAGGAGTATTACATAATTTACGCATCGTAGCTGCCAATATTCAAAAATACGAAACAGTATTGACGGAACAAGGCATGAATAAAGAATTCAAAACACAAATAGAAACAGCACTTGCCTCAATTACAACCGACAACGAGCAACAAAATAAAATCATCAGTTCGCGCCGCATTTTAGCAGAAGAAAACCTCAATCAATTCAACGAACTATACGAACAACTAACCGAAATATGCAATATAGGCAAAATAATATATAAAACAAGCCAGCCCGGCAAGGCACTCGATTATACTTTCGCCGACCTGAAAAAGAAAGTACGCCTCGAACGCAAGCCGGAAACCAAATAAAGCACTGCAAACAAACTTGAAGCACCGCTAATACGCTTTGAAGCATTGCAAATACAATTTGAAGCACTGCAATTGGAATTTGAAGCGTTGCAAATACAGTTCGAAGCACTGCAATTGGAGTTTGAAGCATTGCAAATACAGTTTGAAGCGATGCGAACCAAGTTTGAAACACAAAAACAGAAAAAACAGACAACAACAAACAAAAAAATAAAACACAAAAACAAAATATCATGGCAGACATCAAACCAAGTGAAGTCTTCGACATCTTAAAACAGCAGCTCGCAGGACTCGAAAACAGCGTAAAGCTCGAAGAAGTAGGAACAGTATTACAGGTAAGCGACGGCGTAGCCCGAATCTACGGGCTCGACAATGTACAGTCAAACGAACTCGTCGAATTCCAAAACGGCATGATGGGCGTAGTGCTCAACCTCGAAGAAGACAATGTCGGAGTCGTACTCTTCGGACACACCGAAGAAATTAAAGAAGGATACTCCGTAAAACGCACCGGACGAATCGCCTCCGTAATGGCAGGCGAAGGAATGCTCGGGCGAGTAGTAAACAGCCTCGGCGAACCCATCGACGGAAAAGGCGCAATTGGCGGCAAACTCTACGAAATGCCCCTCGAACGCAAAGCACCCGGCGTAATATACCGCCAGCCCGTAAACGAACCTCTCCAAACAGGCATCAAGGCAATCGACTCCCAGATACCAATCGGGCGTGGACAGCGCGAACTTATCATTGGCGACCGTCAAACCGGTAAAACCGCCATTGCCATAGACACCATCATCAATCAGCGCGACAACTACCTCAACGGCGACCCCGTATACTGCATCTATGTTGCCGTGGGACAAAAAGGCTCAACCATAGCCAACCTCGTGCAAACACTCGAAAAAAACGGAGCCATGGATTATACCATCATCGTATCCGCCACCGCCTCCGACTCTGCCGCAATGCAATTCTACGCACCATACGCAGGAGCAGCCATCGGCGAATACTTCCGCGACTCGGGACGACACGCGCTCGTAATCTTCGACGACCTCTCGAAACAAGCCGTATCCTACCGCGAAGTATCGCTCATCCTCCGCCGTCCACCCGGACGCGAAGCATACCCCGGCGACATCTTCTACCTGCACTCCCGCCTGCTCGAGCGTGCAGCAAAAATCATCAAATCCGACGAAGTAGCCCGCAATATGAACGACCTGCCCGAGTCCATAAAACCCCTAATCAAAGGAGGAGGCTCGCTCACCGCCCTGCCAATAATCGAAACACAGGCAGGCGATGTATCGGCATACATTCCAACCAATGTAATATCAATTACCGACGGGCAAATATTCCTCGAAACCGACCTCTTCAACGCCGGAATCCGACCCGCAATAAATGTAGGAATCTCAGTATCGCGCGTAGGAGGAAACGCCCAAAGTAAAGCAATGAAAAAAGTAGCCGGAACACTCAAACTCGACCAGGCACAGTACCGCGAGCTCGAAGCATTCTCCAAATTCGGTTCCGACCTCGACGCCGTAACAAAATCAATACTCGACAAAGGAGCAAAAAATGTAGAAATACTCAAGCAAAACCAGTATTCCCCCGTACCCGTAGAAAAACAAATAGCAATAATCTACCTCGGAACAAAAGGACTGCTCGCAGGAGTACCCCTAAACGACATAGCCCGCTTCGAAAAAGCATACCTCGAAATGCTCGAAATGAAACACAAAGAAACCGTACTCGATGTCCTCAAAACAGGTATCATCAACGACGACATAACCGGCATACTCGAAAAAGAAGCAAAAGAATTGATAGAAATAATGTATAAATAATTGACTATTGTACTATTTACTATTGAACAACTTAAATAGTAAATAGTACATTATAAAATAGTAAATCAAAACATGGCATCATTAAAAGAAGTACGCGGGCGGATAGCATCGGTAACATCAACGCGCAAAATAACCAGCGCGATGAAGCTCGTATCCGCATCCAAACTGCGGCGAGCACAAGAAGCAATCGCCAATTACCTGCCCTATCAGAAAAAACTCACGGCAGTACTCGAAGATTTCCTCGCCTCCACAACCGACGAAATATCCCTGCCGCTCGCACAAACCCGCGAAGTAAAGCGAGTAGCAATTATAGCCATTTCGTCGAACGGAAGCCTGTGCGGAGCGTTCAACAGCAATGTTATCAAAAAAACCGAAGAAGTACTTGCCCGCTATAAACACTTGCCCCCCAAGGATATATTAGTATATCCCCTGGGAAAAAAAGTAGCCGAAGCCCTCAAACGCAACGGACTGATAGCCGCACACGATTTTAACGAACAAGTAGACAAACCCGACTACAACGAAGTAGCCAAAATTGCCGACGAACTCATCGAACTATTCGTAACCAAACAAATCGATGCAGTAGAACTGGTATACAACCATTTCAAAAACGCCGCCGTGCAGCAAATAATAGCCGACAAATACCTGCCAATGGCAGCAACAATCCCGGAAGGCGAACAAAAAGCGCAGGCAAACTACATTATCGAGCCAAACACCGACTATCTGATAGCCACATTAGCGCCAAAAGTAATGCGTTTGCGCCTCTACAGTGCCCTGCTCGACTCTATTGCCGCCGAACACGGAGCGCGTACCACCGCCATGCAAATCGCAACCGACAATGCCGGCGATTTAATACAAGAACTCAAACTCAAATACAACAAAGCCCGCCAAGAAGCAATAACAAACGAAATACTCGATATTGTCGGCGGTGCCGAAGGACTAAAATAAAAAAGAGGCTTTTGCCTCTTTTTTTATTCGAAAACCATCCTTCTACAGTGTACCCGTCATTGCGAAGAACGAAGCAATCTCAGTACAGGAATAGATTGCTTCGCTCCTCACAATTAAAAACTTCGTCATATTAACCACGGTATAGATATAGACGGGTCGCGCCCGTCTATAAGCTAATTAAGCAAAATACCCTTCTCTTCCGCCATCCGACGCATGTTAAGCACCGCATAACGCATTCTGCCCAAAGCAGTATTAATACTCACGCCCGTTTTATCGGCAATCTCCTTAAAACTAAGATCATCGTAAAAACGCATACGAACAATCTCCCGTTGACTCTCCGGCAAATGCTCCATAAGGCGCACCACATCGTTCAAAACCTGCTCCTTTACCAGGCAATCTTCCACGCAGCTATCCGAAAGCGGTATACTATTGAACAAATCATAATCATCGTTCGAACAAGTAAACACATTCTGTTCCCGTCGAAAATAATCGATAATCAAGTTATGAGCAATACGATTTATCCAGGAAAGAAATTTGCCGCTTTCCACATACCTTCCTTGTCTGATATGGGTAATAGCTTTTACAAAAGTCTCCTGAAAAATATCTTCACAAACTTCGCGATTGCGTACTGTAAAAAAAATATACGAAAACACCCTGCTTTTATGTCGATTAAGAAGAGTATCAAAAGCATCATTATTTCCGTTTGCATACAATTTAACCAAATCTTCGTCGGTTAAGTGCGTGTAGTTTTTCATACTTTGTTTTTTTTAAAATCAAAGTAGAAATTTTTTCAATAGGCAAGAATCTTTTTTGGATTTACAAATACACTGCGAAGATAGACGAAAAATACATAGACGCACCCTCCGAGTTTAAATTAACAATATGTTATACAACATACTTTTGTTGTCGAACTTATCCTTTTTAGGCTTGTAAAGCAAACTCTTGCCGTCATTATTACTTTCCTTCGGTCATGACCGTTGGTTGCGAGGAGGAACGACGAAGCAATCTTCAAATACGATTGTGGTTTTTTGAGATTGCTTTGTTCCTCGCAATTAGCAATCATCACTAACAAGAATTGAAAATCACTGACGAAGGAAAGAAATAATGACGAACACGCCTCAAAGGAATAGTTCCGTTTATCAAAAAGGATAACCTATGGCAAAATGGTACGCAAAATTATTACTGCGAATAGGAAAACACCAACCGCCGGTATCGGCGTCGGCAGGATTGTACAGTTTACTGCCCATATCAATCCTGAACAAGAAGAATGAGAAATCGAAACGCAATCCGAAACCATAAGAATAGGCAAGCTGTTTATAAAACGAATCCCACGCAAAAACGCCACCCTTTTGATCCTCATAATTTTTAATCGTCCACACATTTCCGGCATCAACAAAAGCCGCACCCTCGAGCACCCAAAATAATTTAAAACGATATTCAATATTCAAATCGAGTTTGATATCGCCAATTTGCATGAAATCGGTGCTGCTGTTGCTACGATAAATGCCCGGTCCGAGCGACCACACCGACCAGCCGCGCACACTGTTTGCCCCACCCGCCGTAAACCGTTTTTCAAACGGAACCACATCGGCGTTTCCGTAAGGAAAAGCAATGCCTGCATGACCGTGAAATACCAGTTTATTACGGCTGTCAATCACATTATAGTAAGCATAATCGAATTCGCCTTTAGCATATTGAGCAAAGCGAATATTACCAATTGTATACGCCCCGTCCTCTTTTTTAGCGTTGCTTAAACTATACAAAGCCCAAAGCAAGTTGCCGCCCGTTTCGGCACTACCTCTATATACAAAATAATTCTCAAGCGGTTTGGCAAGCGGTTGCGTGTTGCGCTGAAACGAAAAACCACTACTCATAATAAAATGATCCTCGTAGCTATATCGAATTATCGACGAATTATTAAGATACAAATCCCTAAATAAATCGGAAATGCGGGGCAAATACACATAATTAATATCTATTGGAGTAATAGTATATCGCTCAGTATTTTGCGAGCCGGTAAACCATTGGTACTTCATGTTTGTTCCGGCAATAGTTCGGGTATACCAGGGATTCGTTTGCCAATTGTACGAAAGAGAAAATTCGGTAGTGGCGCGCAGCTGCTTTCTCGCTTTAGATGAAAGAAAAGGAAATAAAAATTTCGGCACTTGCACCGAAGCCTCACCTCCGAGATCAATCGAGTTGTTCGAAAGCAAGTTGGAAATTTTACCCATCGGTTGGTAAGCAGCCTTTGTTTTGAAACGAAACAATTCGGCACCGCGAAACAAATTGCGATGCTGATAAGTACCGCTCACCGCCGCACCAATATCGCCGTCGGTATTATTGCCTTCCACCTCTATCGAGAAATTTTGCAATTTTACCGGAGCCATCAATGTCATACAATTTATTTCATCGTTTCCTGCATCGCGAAAGTTAATAGTAGTATATTTTGTCGTGCTCAGTCCGTTAAGAGCCGAGTAAGTTTTTTCCACCGAGTGTTCGTTATAGTATTTGCCCGGTTCGATAAATGTTTTTTCGGTCAACAACGACGGACGCAAATAGCGTTTTTTATCGTAGAGAAATGTATAACCTTTGTAGTGTACGGTATCTCCGGCTTGTTCGCGAACCCGCCTTTCGGGGTCGTACCAGGGAGTAAATGTTACACGGCGAATTTTTATCCGTTTATGTTGAACACTATCCGTTGTACCATCGGCATTATTTACAACCATCGGATAAGATTTTAGCATAAGATCAACCTCATAGCTATTCAACGAACTGTCCGCCACAATATACAAATGATCCTTATTGAAATAATAAAAACCTTTGTTATGCAGCATTTTTACCAATCGTTGCCGCTCCAGCTCAAGCACATCAATATCGAAGAGATCCCCTTTTTTAATTGTAGTATTCACGCTGTCTTGCAATAGAAAAGGACGAATGCTGTCATCATCAATTTCGTAGTGAAAATTACGAATATGATATGCCTTATTACCTGTAATAGAATAATTTACAACAGCTTTTTTCTTCCGAAAAACCACATTATATTGCACATCAGCATCGTAATAACCCTTGTTTGCCAAGAACTGTTGCATTTGCTTGCTGGTTTCCTCGGTCATATCTTCGCTGTACAACACGGGCGGTTCGCCAATACGACGCAAAAAACGATTGAAACGCCGAGTACTGTCGCGTCCCGAAAGATTGTACACACGCAATTGTAATTTATAAGCCCCGAAAATCCCCGAATTAGGTCGCTGGCGGAGGTAAGGCTTGAGGCTTTCATGACCAATATTTTTTATATCGGATTTAATTTTTACCCGTTGCAACAAATGCTCATTCTCGGGTACATATTTGGTCAAACTGCACGACGATAACAGTAATAACAGGACGAATATTATAGAAATAAATTTAATTTTCATGTAAAAAAACAACAAACTATTTTTAACATTTATATTTTTTGCAAATATAAATGCTTTTTGAAATCTTTTTGTTGTAGTTCGCTATATTTCTGCATTTTAATTCTGAATTCTTATTACCTTTGCGCGTTCTAAAAAAAATAATACTATACATTTTAAAAATATCATGTCAGAAAAAAAATTAAATCTTTTACAAGAATTTCTACCTATTACTACGGAACAATGGATGGAGAAAATCACAACCGATCTCAAAGGCGCCGATTTTGATAAAAAACTCGTGTGGCATACGAATGAAGGTTTTAATGTAAAACCTTTTTATCGTGCAGAAGACACGGCGAATTTGCAAACAACCGCCGGACTTCCGGGTGAATTTCCATTTTTGCGTGGTACAAAAGAAGATAACAATTGGCTCGTTTGCCAAAAAATCAAAGTAACCAATGCTGCAGAAGCAAACAAAAAAGCTTTGGATATTTTAAACAAAGGTGTTAATTCCCTCCATTTCAGCATAAATGCAAACGATGTTGATGCGAAATTTATCGAAGATTTGCTTGACGGTATTGCTGCCGATGCAGTAGAATTGAAGTTCAAACTTTGCATCAGGCAGTCGCCCGAATTTGTGGGTCTATTACTCGATTATTTCAAATCAAAAAACTACGATTTATCGAAACTCGAAGGCGCCATTCTTGCCGATCCGATGAAGAAAATGCTGAAAAAAGGGAAAGATTTTCCAAAGGATTTTGTGGCTGATTTGTTGAGAGATATTGCAGTGGCGGCAAAAGAACTGCCGAAATATCGTACCGCCAATGTAAGCGCAGTTTCACTCGGCAATGCAGGCGCCTATATCACGCAGGAACTTGGCTACGCACTCGCGTGGGGCGTTGAATACCTCGATATGCTGATTGATAGCGGCATCGACAAAGCCGAAGCGGCGAAACGCATTAAATTCACTTTCGGTGTGGGCGGCAATTATTTTATGGAAATTGCCAAGTTCCGTGCGGCTCGCTTGCTTTGGGCTAAAATTGTGGAGGCTTACAAGCCCGAATCCGAAAATGCCGCCAAAATGCACATTCACGCCACGACTTCAAAATACAATAAGACGATTTTTGACGCTTATGTAAATATGCTCCGCACGCAAACCGAGGCAATGAGCGCCACGCTTGGCGGCGTTGATTCGCTGACCGTTTTGGGCTACGATTTCACTTATCAAACACCCGATGAGTTTTCCGAACGCATCGCCCGTAATCAGCAATTATTACTGAAAGAAGAAAGCCATTTCGACAAAGTTACCGACCCTTCTGCCGGTTCTTATTATATCGAAACTTTGACTGTATCGATTGCCGAACAGGCTTGGAAACTTTTCCTCGAAGTGCAGGACGGCGGCGGTTTCCACACAGAAGTAAAAAACGGAAAAGTGCAGGAAGCAGTAAACGCCACACACAAAAATCGTCAAGATGCGCTTGCAAAACGCCGCGAAATATTGTTGGGTACAAACCAGTTCCCAAATTTCAATGAAATTGCGAGCAGCAAACTTCCAAAAGAAGAAGAAAAACACATTTGCGGTTGCGCCACCAAAGGAGAAAACGAAATCCCGACATTAAATAAAAGTCGCGAAGCAGAAGAATTTGAAACCTTGCGCTTTGCCACCGAAAACGCCGCTAAACGCCCCAAAGTGTTTATGCTCACCATCGGCAATTTGGCAATGCGTTTGGCTCGCGCGCAATTCTCTTCCAACTTCTTCGCCTGCGCAGGCTACGAAATTATTGACAACCTCGGTTTCAAAACCGTTGAAGAAGGAGTGGAGGCAGCACAGAAAGTTGGCGCGGACATTATCGTTCTCTGTTCAAGCGACGACGAATATGCCGAATTGGCACCCGCCGCATTCAAAGCAATCAACGGCAAACAACTTTTCGTAGTTGCCGGCGCACCTGCTTGTATGGACGATTTGAAAGCGGCTGGGATTGAGTATTTTGTGAATGTGAGAAGTAATGTTTTGGAAACTTTGAAGGGGTTTAATGCTAAATTGTTAGGCTAACAATCGCTTGCTCGTAGCCGTAGGTAACGCTTCGTTCAACCGCAAACAACGCTACGCTCGTATGCGGTTATGAAAGTCTGTCCTTTCAGGACAAGTGGAATGCGAAAATGGCTTGAAAAGCCAAATCTTCATAACCGTATGCAATCCGCCAATTGGCGGAGCAGCTTACGGTAAGACAACGCAAAAGTCAACTCTGCCTGAAAGGCAGGACAAAATGCAGAAAAATGAACATTGATAATTCACATATTACTATCTCTGAAATTGAAGGTGTTAAATTGGATTTGACAAATGAAGAATTCAATAATGCCGTTGATTTTGTGCAGCATACTAATCGACTGATTTATTTGACAGGAAAAGCAGGTACTGGGAAAACTACCTTTTTGAAATACATAAAAGAAACAGTCAAAAAAAATATGGTTATTCTTGCACCAACAGGTGTGGCAGCAATTAATGCAGGCGGACAAACAATTCATTCTTTTTTCAAGATAAAACCAAGTGTATATATTCCAAACGACAGAAAATTAAGAACAACATATAATATTACCGATGTTGATAAAAGTACGATTTATGACAATTTTCAATACAACAAAGAAAAATTAGAAATTATACGAGGTTTAGAAATCTTAATTATTGACGAAATATCAATGGTAAGATGTGATTTACTTGATGTTGTCGATAGACTGTTGCGAGTGTATAGGAAAAGAATAAATGAACCTTTCGGTGGTGTGCAAGTGATTTTGATAGGCGATACATTTCAATTACCTCCAATTAAGAAAAAAGATGAATGGGATATTTTGAAACAGTTTTACGAAAATCATTTCTTTTTTAGCGCACAAGTAATAAAAGAAAATCAACCTGTTTATATTGAGCTAAAAAAGATATATCGTCAAAAAGAGCAGGAGTTTATTGATTTATTGAACAGAGTTAGGGTAAATCAAGTTACACAAAATGAAATAAATCAATTAAACGCAAAATTTAATCCGATATTTTCCCCGCCTAAAAATGAAAATTATATAATTCTTGCTACTCACAATGATATAGTTGATCGTACAAATTTGACAAAATTAGAGGAGTTACCAAGTGAGTTGAAAATATTTTTGGCAACTGTAATTGGTGATTTTTCTGAAAATATAATGCCAACAGATAAAGCATTGCAATTGAAAGAAAATGCTCAAATTATGTTTATCAAAAATGATACAAATAAACGATATTATAATGGAAAGATTGCAAAACTCATTAAAATAGATGACGATGGAATTGTAGCAGAATTGTCAGAAGGAAATCAAATTATTGTAGAAAAAGAAACTTGGAAAAACATAAAATACACTTGGAATGACAAAGAGCGAAAAATAGAAGAAGAAGTAATCGGTACATTTACCCAATATCCAATCAAATTAGCTTGGGCAATAACAGTTCACAAAAGTCAAGGTCTTACTTTTGAAAAAGTGATAGCAGATTTAGGTCGTGCTTTTGATTCAGGACAGGTTTATGTTGCATTAAGCCGTTGTAGTACATTTAACGGATTGATATTAAGGACACAATTAAATCGAACTGCAATTAAAACTTCACCCGAAGTTTTAGAATTTGCCCGAAATGAAATGCCAAGTACATTGGTAATTCAGGAATTAAATTCGGGCAAAGCGGATTTTTATTACGAAAAAGTAAGAAGTTCATTAAAACAGTTTCAGTTTGAAGATGCGTATGATAGTTTAATGTCGGCAATCAAATACAGAAATGATATAGAAACTGATAGATTCAAGAAATATTTTGTTTTGTTTGCCTCTAGGTTGGCATTTTATAAAAAAATGTATTATTTCAATCAAAATAAATTAAATGAAAGTATTTTGAAAAATACTGATTTACAGATGAATATTGAGGTATTGAGTAATGCTTTGTCAGAAAGAATAAAAAAGATAACAGAACAAAATACTTCGATAAAACTATTGCTCAATAAAATAAAGGAAGTTGAAATCTCAAATAATGATTACCAAACAACATTTGAGAATTTACAAGTGGAATTTGAGAATAAAGATGAAATAATTGAGCAATTAGATGATAATAACATTGAATTAGGGAAAAATTTACAAACAGCTCTTTCTACGATAAAGAAATATAAACAAGAAATAGAAATGCTTAATCAAGAAATTAAAAGGCAGCAAAACTTAAAATGGTATCATAAAATTGTAGGAAAAGAATAACAAAATCCTGCCTTTCAGGCAGCCGTGAGCATAACCGCTCAACCCGCAGGCAACGCTATGCCCGCCTGTGGTTATGAAAATCTGTCCTTTCAGGACAAGTGAAATGCAAAAGTGGCTTGAAAAGCCAAATCTTCATAACCGTATATAAGCGAAGCGTTATTTGCGGATTGCAGAGCAGGTAGAAAAACGAAATAATATGAGTTACACAAGACTATTATACCACATAGTTTTCCGTACAAAATACGGAAAACCGACAATTCCAGAAGAGCACGAAAAGGAGTTGTACGCTTACATTATGGGTATAATCAACAATAAAAAATCGAAACTCTATCGCATTGGCGGCACGGAAAATCACTTGCATTTGCTTGTTGATATACACCCGACTTTTGCTGTTTCGGATTTTATGCGTGAACTCAAAGAATATTCAAGTAAATGGTTGGGACAAAATCCTGATTTTCCCGATTTTGAAGCTTGGGCAGTAAGTTTTGCGGCGTTTACTTATAATTTGAATGACAAACAGACAATTATTGATTATATCAAAAATCAGAAAGAACACCATAAAACAGTGAGTTTTGAAGACGAATATCGGCAGTTTTTGATTGAGAATGGAATAGAAATTGACGACCGGTATTTTTTGAAAGACAGTTAGTTTAGTCCTGCCTTTCAGGCAGACTGAGCGAGATGACTCGCTCAACCGCAGGCAACGCTACGCTCGCCTGCGGTTATGAAATACAGCCTTTCAGGCTGAGAGCGTGGCAACAACTTGACCTGGAAGGTCATATTTTCGTAACCGCATACAAGCGAAGCGTTGTTTGCGGCAAGACTGCAGAAGAGAGAAAGAAGTAATAAATAAATCATAAAATAAAAATATAATGAACCCAAATTTCAAAGAAATCAACATTAAAAGCGTTGAAAACGCTGGTAGAGACACAATGCATTGCGTCTCTACGAAACAAGAAAACTGGCTTACACCCGAGCAAATTCCTGTCAAACAGGTTTATACCAAATGCGATTTGGAAGGAATGGAGCATCTCAATTATGCAGCCGGACTTCCGCCTTATCTTCGCGGACCTTACTCGGTTATGTACGCAATGCAACCCTGGACAATCCGCCAATACGCCGGATTTTCCACAGCCGAAGAAAGTAACGCATTCTACCGTCGTAATCTTGCGTCCGGTCAAAAAGGACTTTCGGTAGCGTTTGACCTCGCTACGCACCGCGGTTACGATGCCGACCACGAGCGTGTTGTGGGCGATGTGGGCAAGGCGGGCGTTTCGATTTGTTCTGTCGAAGATATGAAGGTTTTGTTTGACGGTATTCCGCTCAACAAAATGTCTGTTTCGATGACGATGAACGGCGCTGTATTGCCTATTTTGGCTTTCTACATCAACGCAGGTTTGGAGCAAGGCGCAAAACTCGAAGAGATGGCGGGAACAATTCAAAACGATATTCTCAAAGAGTTTATGGTGCGCAACACCTACATTTATCCGCCCAAATTCTCGATGAAAATTATTGCCGATATTTTTGAATATACTTCTAAAAATATGCCCAAATTCAACTCCATTTCCATTTCGGGTTACCATATGCAGGAAGCCGGAGCGACTGCCGATATTGAGCTAGCTTACACTTTGGCTGACGGTTTGGAGTATCTTCGTGCTGGCGTAAATGCGGGAATGGATATTGACACTTTTGCACCGCGTCTGTCTTTCTTCTGGGCAATCGGAATGAACCACTTTATGGAAATTGCCAAAATGCGCGCCGCTCGTATGCTTTGGGCAAAAATTGTAAAACAATTCAATCCGAAGAATCCGAAATCGCTGGCGTTGCGCACGCACTCGCAAACTTCGGGTTGGTCGCTTACCGAACAAGACCCGTTTAATAATGTGGGTAGAACTTGTATCGAAGCAATGGGAGCGGCATTAGGTCATACACAATCGCTTCACACCAATGCTTTGGACGAAGCCATTGCACTTCCGACAGATTTCTCGGCGCGTATTGCCCGCAATACACAGATTTATATCCAGGAAGAAACTTACATAACAAAAGAAGTTGACCCTTGGGCAGGCTCGTATTATGTGGAAAGTTTGACGCAAGAATTGGCGGAAAAAGCGTGGGCGTTAATAGAAGAAGTGGAGAAATTGGGCGGAATGGCAACAGCAATCGAAACAGGCATTCCCAAAATGCGTATCGAAGAAGCGGCAGCCCGTACACAGGCGCGTATTGATAGCGGTACGCAAACCATTGTAGGCGTAAATAAATACCGCCTCGAAAAAGAAGACCCGATTGATATTCTCGAAGTGGACAATACAGCTGTTCGCCAGCAACAAATCGAACGATTAAAACAACTCCGTGCCAACAGAAACGAGGCAGATGTTAAGAAAGCACTTGCGGCAATTACCGAATGTGCCAAAACAGGCAAGGGAAACCTGCTCGAGTTGGCGGTGGAGGCGGCGCGTGTCCGTGCCTCTTTGGGAGAAATTTCCGATGCTTGCGAAGCAGTTGCAGGCAGATATAAAGCAACCATTAGAACAATATCAGGCGTGTATTCAAGTGAAACAAAACAGGATGCGGACTTCCAAAAGGCTGTCGAATTGACAGCCGAGTTCGCCAAAAAAGAAGGTCGTCAGCCGCGTATCATGATTGCCAAAATGGGGCAGGACGGGCACGACCGTGGTGCAAAAGTAGTAGCAACCGGTTATGCCGACTGCGGTTTCGATGTAGATATGGGACCCTTGTTCCAAACCCCTGCCGAAGCAGCCAAACAGGCGGTGGAAAACGATGTGAATGTACTCGGTGTTTCGTCGCTCGCGGCAGGACACAAAACGCTTGTTCCGCAAGTAATTGAAGAGCTGAAAAAGCTTGGCAGGGAAGATATTATTGTGATTGCCGGCGGCGTTATTCCGGCGCAGGATTACGATTATCTCTACAAAGCGGGCGTGGCGGCTGTGTTTGGTCCCGGCACTTCGGTAGCGAAAGCGGCGGTTACGATTATGGAGATTTTGTTGGATTAAAAAGAGTAGGGGGCAGAAAATTTTCTACCCCCTTTGACACAAGCTATACTTGTTGTATCTGCAAAGAAAAGGAAATGGAACAAATAAATAGAAATAATATGAAGTTGGAAGGCACAAGTTACGCTTCGCTAAACTTGCGCCAAGCGGGGATTTACCCCACAGCCATAGAAGGAGTAAAAGAAACCACCACCCACTATGTACGCGATGCCCAAGGCAATACCATAGCGACTTATGAACAAAAGACCTATGATAACGGCAACGAAGAACTCTATTTGACAGAACAACACTTGTATGGCAGCAGCAGGCTGGGCATGCGCCGGATGAATGTCTTATTAGCAAGCACACAAGGCGGAGCAGTAGCCAATCCAAACTTTGCAGAAGCATCTAAGAACTACGAATTAACTAACCACTTAGGAAATGTGCTTGCAGTAGTATCTGATACAAAGAAAGCAGACGGCACAGCCAATGTAGTTGCAGCGTACGATTATTATCCTTTTGGCAGCTCAATGCCGGGCAGGGTAAATGAGCGTGAGGAGTATAGGTACGGGTTCGGTGGACACGAAAACGACAACGAAGTTTCTGGCAATGGAAATCATTTAGCGTTTGGAGATTATGGGTATGATACGAGGTTAGGACGAAGATGGAATATTGACCCTCAGTGGGAAAACGATTTAGCACAAAGTCCCTATTCTGTAAATGGTAACAGTCCAATACAAAATACAGACCCAGACGGCGAATGGCTAATGAATGTAGTAGGAGCAGTAGCAAGCGCAGGATTAGATTATGCAGGACAAGTAGCAGGAAATTTGGCAACGGGTAGTGGTCTGACAGATGCTTTAACAAAAGATATTAGCATAGGCTCAATTCTTATTTCTGCCGGCGAAGGAGCAATTAATCCTATTGGCGGCACAACAAAAGCCGCCGCAAAAGCACTCGCAAAAACAACAGCAACAACCGTTGCAAAGAAAACCGCCCAAGCAACTGCAAAAAAAGTAGCAACTACAACAGCAAAAGAGGCTGGGAAAGCAGCTGCAGCACAAGTTGTTGATAATACTATTGAAGGAGAAGCTTTAGGGAAAGATGTTCTCACCAATGCTGCCGTAGGAGGAGTTGCAGGTAATGTTAAGTTTGACGCTGCGTCCAAGAATACCAAAGCAAACAGCACTATTAAAGAGTTAAAAACTACACAAACTAAGAAACAAAACAAAGGGCGAGATTTAACAAACAGACAGCAAGAGCGTTTGACCGAAGCAAGAAACACAAGAGTAAGTAATATAGCCACGGAGGCAGTAGTAACAACAACTACTACTACCAATAATACAATAGGAACAAACCTTATAGAAAAAGAGAAGGAAAAACCTGAGATAAGAATTATTCCGTCCAGTTCAAGAGGTCGATAAGATGGGAAGGCATAAAATAAATATCCCAAAAACAAGGAAAAGAAATTTTAATGTTTGGGCTATCATATTAGGTTTTATCGCTCTTATCGCTTATGTTTTCGCTCTTAGCTACAATTTTGAAACAAAAGACATACGAGAAAATGGGGAACTTATTCGTACTCCTATTGTAAGTATTGTGTCTGGGGGAGGGAAAACAATTCGCTACCGAGCAAATGTTTTTATAGAAAATAAGGAGTTAGACGCAGGGTCCATTGATAGTAAATGGCAAGTTGGCGATACGATTGCAGTAAGATATATTGAAGGTAAATCACGGGTCGTACAAGAAAGAGTTGAAGTTTGGCGAATTTATTTGTGGATTGGCTTGTGGAGTATTTCTTTGCTTTTGGGATTAGCATCAATAATAGGAGGTTTCTTTCCGCAGTTAGATAATGTAGAGAAACTAAGAAGTCCTAAAAAGAAGAAAAAAAGAAAGCGAAAGAAATAAGGATTATGGTCAGTTTTAATGCTATGTTGATGAAAAATACTTGAGCAAACAAAAAACTATAGTGAGAGCAATCTCACTAGTTGGTGCAAGTTTAGCAAAGAAGCATATTAGGTAAATCATACAAAAAAACAACCAAATGGCAACAACAAACCACCCCATATTCAGGGCGCTTTATCTCTATCCTTTTGGTAGCCAAATGCCGGGTAGGACTTTTGAAAAGGAAAGTTACCGATACTCATTTCAAGGACAAGAAAAAACACCTGAACTCAACCCCTCACATACTACTGCTGAATATTGGGAATATGATGGTAGGTTAAGTAGGCGATGGAATATTGACCCCAAATTTGTTGAAATACCTCAATGGTCGCCCTATGTCGCATTAGGCGATAATCCGATTATCAATGTTGATAAGAAAGGCGACTTATGGGACGCTATTGCAGACGCTGCATTTATATTGTATGATGTAGGAGAAATAGGTTATGATTATTTCACCAAAGGAAAAGTTGACCCTGTTTCGGTGGCTGCTTTATCGGCAGATGTTGGAATGCTTTTTGTTCCTATTGGTACAGGTGGTGGTTTGGCTGTGCGTGGGGCGGCAAAAACTACGGAGAAGGTAGTTCAAGCGGCACAGGTCGCAGATAAAGTTAGTGATATTAGAAAAATAACAAAGGCTAATTGGGGTAAAGTAAATACATACGGAAGTAAAAAACAAACAGCAATCGAACACATAAAAGAGGGACATTTCTTTGATTCAAGAAAAGGTCAAGCATCAAGTAGATTTTCGGAAAGTAATAGTACTATTGCCAAAGTTAAAGAATTAACAAATGAAGCAGTTGCGAAAGGAAAACACAGAGGGACAGAAGGAAATTATACTGTTACTCACACTTTTGATGATGTAATTGGCACAACTTCTGATGGAAAAAAGACAAATACAATACGAGTATATTTAGATGATGTCGGTAATGTATTAAACTCATATCCTATACCAACTCCTAAAAAGTAACCTATGAAAAAAGTAATATTTGAATATAACATTCCAATAAACAATATCATTCAAGATAAAGCGAATTTTGATGTCGCCAATTTGGATTATGATGGTTTAAAAGGAATTATGAATGGATGTATTTTTATATTTTTTGAACCACAACGAAATTATATTATACTGCAAACAGGTATATTTGATTACCTAAAACAACTTTTAGCAGTTATAAAAGAAATTGATGGTGGCAATTATTCGCCTTTTTCTGTTTCTTGTGATTGGTATAGCAATAGTCTTGATTTTTCATATAAAGAGACATTAGATGAACTTTCAATTAGAGATGTGAACACGGCACATTTTAATATCACAACTAAATATGCAGTGTTTAAAAAATCATTTGTGAAGTTTTATAATAAAACTATGGATGAACTAGTATTATATTATCCAGAATTGCTTAAGAATCAGAATTTTAAATAGCAAATTAAATGTCAAGTACACAACAAATAAAAGTTGGCTTTTGCCGTGTTCGCACACTCCTCTGCTGGCGCGGACATGCAGTCCGTGCCAAAACAAAAAGAGGATGAAAAACAAGAGTAATGAAAAAGATATGGAAGGCACCAAAAGCCCCCATTTGGCGCAAGGTACTGTCTTAAAACCAACTATTTCTCTATAAAGTATCATACAAAAAACAACCAAATGGTAACAAAAAACCATCCATATTCAGGGCGCTTTATCACTCTCCTTTTGGCAGCCAAATGCCGGGAAGGGTAAATGAGCGTGAGGAGTATAGGTTTGGATTTACAGGACACGAGAAGGAAAATGATATTAGCGGCAATGGAAATGTTTATACTACAGAGTATAGATTGTATGATGCAAGATTAGGTGTTTGGCAAAGTGTTGACACGCTGTTTACTAAATATCCAAGTTGGAGTTCATACAATTATGTAATGAATAATCCTGTGAATAACATTGATATAAAAGGTGATGATGTAGCTATTTTATTAGCGGCTAATGCTGTTGGAAACCAAGGACATATGGCTATTCTTATCCAAAATAAAAATAATAAATGGGTTTTGTGGTCTAAAAATGGGGAAGGCAAATCAGCATCTGAAAGTTTAGCGACACCCGACCACGCGCCTAAAAATCAAAATCAAAAAGAATATGACAATATACAAGCCTTTTTGAATAGCACCAAAGACAATAAAGACGGCAATGACCCTGCACCTTATTATACTCACGCTTATATGATTCCCACCACAGCCGCACAAGATAGAAAAGTAGAGCAAGGAATGCAAGAAGGATTAAATGAACAATATCAAGTCTTATCTTCTAATTGTGCTCAAGCAGTAAATAGAGGATTAGAAAAAGCAGGAGTGCCAACAAAACCAAAGAAAGACGAAAGTTTATTTAGCAGAATTAGTCAAGCCTTATCTTCAATGAGTGAGGCTTATTCTTCAAGTCCACCCAATGCAACGGATTTGATGGACAATACAATTCCTGTAACAATGTATAAAAACTATAAGGCTGCCAATCCAAATGGGAAAGAATATAAAACCAATATTAAACCGAAATAGTAAGTTTGGGTTGCTATTCGTAGTTTGTATCCTATTTGCGGCTTGTGAGTTTACGCCGAAAGGAGGAGGTGCTTTATTATACAGCGAGTCAATATTCGACTCCAAAAAAGTTGGGGCGTTTGTTTCTGCATATCAATCCGTTACTCCTTGTTTTGAATACAGGGATAGTATTGTAAACATAAAAATCTGTTTCAAAGAGGCATTTGTCGAATATGGGCATAAGGAAATACAACGAATCCCTGCATATAATCCACCTCAATATGCGATATTTGATTTCAAACAATTAGTGGCAACTATTGATTTGGATAATAGCATTTTAGCAGGAATGGATTCTTTGTGGTATTTCGATGACAGATTTACGGGCATAAAAGATAAAGTTAGATTTGATGAGATTACTAATGAAGATACTATCAAAGTGAAAGTGGTATCAGGTTACGGCTATAATGATATTGTGGGAATAGATAGAGGAGAAAGTATTTATTTAGGTAAAATTCAATTTGTGCAGAAATCACCCGATTGACGCAAGTTTCCGAACTTGTGCCCGCCAAGAGACAAACAGAATGCCAAATAATTTTCACCCCCCCACGCTGGCGCGGACATGCAGTCCGTGTCAAAACAAAAAGAGGATGAGTAGAGAAAAATAGTGAGAGCCATCTCACTAGTTGGTGTAAGTTTAGCTAAGAAGCGTATAAGGTAAATCATACAAAAAACAACCACATGGCAACAACAAACCACCCTCTGCTGGCGCGGACATGCAGTCCGTGCCAAAACAAAAAGAGGATGAAAAACAAGAGTAATGAAAAAGATATGGAAGGCTCCAAAAGCGCCTATTTGGCACAAGTTTAACGCAGTATAACTTGTGCCTATGAAGTATCTACAAAAAAACAACCAAATGGCAACAACAAACCACCCTATATTCAGGGCGCTTTATTTCTATCCTTTTGGCAGCCCAATGCCGGGCAGGGTAAATGAGCGTGAGGAGTATAGGTTCGGGTTTAATAGTGCTGAAAAGATTGATGAGTATTCAGGAGGAGGCAATACATACGATTTAGGTGCAAGAATGTACAGTTCGCGTTTGGGTAAAATGTTCAGCCCTGACCCACGAGAAAAAGAATATCCTTGGCAAAGCACTTATGCTTATTATGCTAATAGTCCGATATGGTTGATAGATTATAAAGGCGAAGGAGGCGAGGAGGCTTTGGAAAAAATCATAAATCTCTTGCCTGATGATGTTGGCAAATCTGTTCAAAATACTATAAATACAATAAAAGAAAACGCCCCAGATTTTGATTTATCTCGTTTAGCCTTAGGGGTGGAATATGCTGTTGGCACAGAAACTACATCAGGAGTAAAGGGAGAAGCTAACGCATTGTCTGGTAAAGTTATGTTTTTAGGAGGTGATGATGCTTTCTATGTTTATGAATATTTTGGAGGTGAAATTGGAGCAGGAGGAGAGTCGTCTATTGGTGCAAATGTTAATGCCGGGGGTAGTTTTTTTGTTGCATATCAGCATAATCCGAGTGGTTCGCACGATACTTTTGACGGGACTTATAGTTATGTACGTGGTGCGGTAGGTGAAACTTCTGGTACATTAACTTTGGGATTCGATGTAGGAGTAACAGGCAGTGCATCCATTGCTCGAGGTGAAACTTGGACAGTGTTCTCAATTGAAGGAAGTGCCTCTGTCGGGGCAGGAGTAAGTACAGTAATAACAGGAGGAGCAACAGGAGGAGCAGGCAAAGTCTCTTTTACAGAAAGACCTGCACCAAAAGGAGTATTTGAAACTATTTTGAGTTTGCCTCGCTTATTCAATCCTTTGCCTATTTCTGCACTGCAAAGAAAGTAATTTTTTAATTTTTTATAATATGACCAATTCAAAAAACATATCACTTTTAATAGTCTTGTTTGTAACAATAATTATCATAGGATTTTCAATATTCATTGTTGTGTGTAAAACAAACGAAAAAGAGGCGAACAGGTTATACCAAAAGAATGTAAATTATCTAAAATCCAATGAATTTTATTTGTCTGGTACTGTCTTATCAGTTACACACTTGAATGTAAATAAGTATATGTTTCATGTAAAATTAGACACTTTAAATATCGAAAAACAAGAAGTTGAAAGAGATTTTTTTTCAGGCATAAGATATATTCAGACCCAAGAAGCATTTATATATGCTTGTATGGATTATTATGATTGGCGTAATCCAAATGAAAATCTTCTGCCAGAACAGATAATAATGGACACAAAAAGAAATGAGATTATTTACAAAAGACAAAATATCATTCTTGGTAAAAATAATATTTCTATTGATGGTACTATATCAATGCAAAAGTTTAGGAGACTAATAGATATTTACTTGAAAGATGATAATTGGGTTAAATTTTAGCCCTAATTGCCCTAACTTGCAAAAACAAAAAACCTCCTCTGCTGGCGCGGACATGCAGTCCGTGCCAAAACAAAAAGAGGATGACAAACAAGGGTAATGAAAAAGATATGGAAGGCTCCAAAAGCGCCGCAAGGAAAAGACAGTTTTTTTGATAGCGTAACTTTAGGTGGTCATTTTCCACCGTTTTAAGGGGTCAAGTTTAGTGTTTTTTCAAATTATCAACAAAACAAATTGCTAATCTAAAATTCTTTCGTTAACTTTGTAACCGCCGTAACAGTTACGGTCGTAACAGGATAGAAGAGATGAAGTTTTATAACAGAACAAGCGAATTAGCAGAACTGCGACGGATACAAAATCTATCGTTCAGTGACCATTCCTGTCTGACGGTAGTTACCGGAAGAAGGCGAATCGGTAAAACAAGCCTTATTATGAAGTCGGTCGAAGACTTGCCGACTGTCTATCTGTTTGTCAGCCGAAAAAGCGAAGCAACACTTTGTGCAGAGTTTATACCTGTTATCAGCCAGTCGCTCGACACCTTTGTCCCTGCCGAAATACGCACATTCCGTTCATTGTTCCAATACCTGATGGAGCTTGCCTCGAAAAAACCATTCAATCTGGTTATTGACGAATTTCAGGAATTCTATAACATCAATGAATCGGTGTACAGCGATATGCAAAACATCTGGGACACCTACCGCAAGAAATCCAAGATGAATTTGATTGTATCGGGTTCTGTCTATTCGTTGATGCAGAAAATATTCCAGAACAACAAAGAACCGCTGTTTGGCAGAGCAGACAATATCATCAAACTGTCGGCTTTCGACCTGACCACGCTCAAAGAAATCTTGCGCGATTACAATCCCAATTATACCAATGACGACCTGCTCGCCCTCTATACCTTTACAGGAGGAGTACCCAAGTATGTGGAACTGTTCTGTGATAATATCACATTGAGCATCGAAGAAATGATTGCTTTTATGGTTCGGGATAATTCCCCCTTTACCGATGAAGGGAAAAACCTGTTGATAGAGGAATTCGGGAAGAATTATGCTACCTATTTCTCAATCCTGAGTGCCATTTCGGGCGGTATTAACACGCAACCCGAAATAGAAGCTACATTGGGAGATAAAAGTATAGGCGGGCAAATCAAGCGATTGATTGAAGATTACAATATTATTGTTCGCCAACGCCCAATCCTGTCAAAAGAAGGCACTCAAGCCGTGCGATACGAAATACAGGATAACTTTATCCGTTTTTGGTTTAATTATTTCGACCGCCATCGCTCACTGATAGAGATAAAGAACTTTACCGGTTTGCAGGGGATTATCAAAGCAGATTATCCGACTTATTCGGGCATCATGTTAGAAAGATATTTCAAGCAACAATTTGCCGAAAGCTTTCAATACCGCGCTATCGGATCGTGGTGGGAACCCAAAGGAAATCAAAATGAAATTGATATTGTTGCCCTGAAATTAGAGAAAAACCAAGCGGTAGTAGCCGAAGTAAAACGACAAAAGAAAAACTTCAAGCCGGAACTGTTTGCCGCAAAAGTGGAACATCTCAAAAATAAACTGCTGCCTAAGTATAAGGTTGAGATGGTTTGTTTGGGGTTGGAGGATATGTAGTTTTTTTGTATGATACTTTATAGGTACAAGTTACACTGCGTTAAATTTGTGGCAAATAGGGCTACTGCAAGTAAAATATTAAAGGAGGGAAAAACTTACAGAGCAAAGTAAAAATCAACGAGTTGAAGCTTCGAGAACCAAAGCCCCTCTGCTGGCGCGGACATGCAGTCCGCGCCAGCAGAGGATGGCGGATGTATTTCCCGATATTCAAAAGCACAAGCATTGGTTTTTTAAACTATTACTTAAGCCATAGTCCTAAAAATCTGTCATAAATAATATATCCGTTTTCCGATTTATAAATCAGTTCGTTATCCATCAATTTCTTCAATGCGCGGCTTATGCTACTTGCATTTTTTAACCTGTATTTTGAAATAAAATCACCGGAGTTGATTTGTGTAACCATTTTTTCTTTGGCTATTGCTCGAAGCAAATTAACTTGTACATCCGAGTAAGCATTCATCAGTTCTTGATAGCTATATGTATTTTCTTCGAGCAATTCTTGTATAGCATAAAATATAACTTCAGGTTTATTTATATTTTTACGATATTCAAACAGCCTGTTCAAAACAACTTGAATATACCAAGTATGTCCTTCAAATTGCGAATAAATAATATCGAAACATTCTTTTGTGATGGTAAATCCGTTTTTTTGGAAATGCGCTTTTGCAAATTGAAAATATTTGTCTTTCTCTATAACAGAGAGCGACATGATTTGTGTGCTGTGATAAAAGGGGCGTTTTGCCGATAAAAACATTTCGTTCATCAAATGCTGTCTGCTTCCTAAAAAAACAAATTTCGCATTAGGTAAAAATTGAATATAGGAACGCAACAAGGCTTCTGTCCCTTTTTCCGGATATTCTGCCACTTGCTGAAATTCGTCAATAGCAATATAACATCTTTTGTTCGACTGTTTTAGATAAGAAAATATTTCCTGCAAACTCTGTGAAGTGGTTTCCATCTCTATTTTAACGCTTAATTCCGGTTGTCCAGACAGCGCATCATACGACAGCACGGGACGAAAACTTTTGAAAAAAGAAGCAAATTTTTTCATCACTTTCTCTACATTGTCATCTATTTTTCCGAGAACACTTTCGGCAAAAACAGTTACAAAATCATTCAAAGTTTGAGTTGAATATATATCAAAATAGATACACGCCACATTTTTATCTTTTTTTGCAATTTTATAAAAAGCGTGTTGCACTAAGCCTGTTTTTCCAAACCTGCGGGGACTTATTAAGGAAATATTTCTATCATTTTCGAGCGCAGAAATAATCTTTGCACTTTCTATTTCTCGGTCACAAAAATACTCAGGACTGTAATATCCTGCCACTAAGAATGGATTATAGGGTTGATTTCGTTTCATTGTACTAACAGATAATGAATTTGAAAACACAAAGATATTAAATATTTCGCAAAATGCGAAACGCAAAATGCGAAATACGAAACATATCAAACAGGAATAATCCCATTTGGCACGGATTTGCAGCGCTCGTTGCGCAACTCGCGAATGGTTTGAAAAGCCTGATTTTCATAACTGTAGGCGAGCGAAGCGTTCTTTACGGAATATTGCAGCAATCATTTTTTTTCTTACCTTTGCGCCCGACAAAAAAGTTATAATATTTTTAAACTATTCAACAGATGAATGTAGTTAACAAAACCATCACATTGGGTGATGGAAGAACAATCACCATCGAAACAGGCAAGCTGGCTAAACAGGCAGACGGAGCCGTGATGGTAACAATGGGCAAAACAATGTTGCTCGCTACCGTGTGTTCGGCGCAGGATGCCGTTCCCGGAACAGATTTTATGCCGCTTTCGGTGGATTATAAGGAGAAATTCTCTGCCGCAGGACGGCTTCCGGGTGGATTTACCCGCCGCGAAGGTCGTCCGTCGGATTACGAAATCCTAGTGTCGCGCTTGGTTGACCGTGCTTTGCGTCCGCTTTTCCCCGACGATTATCATGCCGAAACTTTTGTAAATGTAATGCTTTATTCTTCCGACGGTGAAGATATGCCCGATGCTCTTGCGGGTTTGGCAGCTTCGGCAGCGTTGGCAGTGAGCGATATTCCGTTCAATGGACCAATTTCCGAAGTGCGTGTAGCGCGCATCGACGGGCAATTTGTGCTTAACCCTACCTTTGCGCAGCTTGAAAAAGCCGACCTTGATGTGATTGTTGCAGCAACGCTCGACAACATTATGATGGTAGAAGGCGAAATGAAAGAAGTGAGCGAAGACGACCTTTTAAACGCCATGAAAGTGGCTCACGAGGCGATAAAAGTTCAATGTCAAGCACAAATTGAACTGATGCAGGAAGTAGGCAAAACCGTAAAACGCGAATATTGCCACGAAGAAAACGACGAAGATCTTAAAAAAGATATTTGGGCAAAAACTTACGATAAGGTATACGCTATTGCCGTTTCGTGTAATGCCGACAAACATTCGCGCGGTGAGAATTTCAAAGCTGTGAAGGCAGAATACATCGCTGCTCTCGAGCCCGAAGTTGCCGAAGAGAAGAAAGCTCTTATCGGAAAATATTACCACGATGTGGAAAAAGAAGCTATGCGTCGTGCCATTCTCGACGAAGGCAAACGCTTGGACGGCAGAAAAACAACCGAAATTCGTCCTATTTGGAGCGAAGTGGGTTACCTGCCCGGACCTCATGGCTCGGCGGTATTTACCCGTGGCGAAACACAATCGCTCACCTCGGTTACGCTGGGTACGAAACAGGACGAGAAAATCATTGACGATGCTCTCGTACAAGGTAAAGACCGTTTCCTGTTGCACTATAACTTTCCGCCATTCTCTACCGGAGAAGCCCGTCCGCAGCGCGGCGTAGGTCGTCGCGAAATCGGGCATGGTAACCTGGCTTACCGAGCCTTGAAACCGATGATTCCTGCCGATTATCCGTATGTTGTTCGTGTGGTATCGGATATTTTGGAATCCAACGGTTCGTCGTCGATGGCTACCGTGTGTGCCGGAACGCTTGCTTTGATGGATGCAGGGGTAAAAATTGCAAAACCCGTGTCGGGTATCGCCATGGGCTTGATTTCGGAAAACAAGGGTAAAAACTTTGCCGTGCTCTCTGATATTTTGGGCGATGAAGATCACCTCGGCGATATGGACTTCAAGGTAACGGGGACTAAAGACGGTATCACTGCTACGCAGATGGACATCAAAGTAGATGGCTTGAGCTACGAAATATTGGAAACGGCTCTTCGTCAGGCAAAAGACGGTAGAATGCACATTTTGGGTAAAATACAGGAAACTCTTGCCGAGCCTCGCGAAGACCTCAAACCGCATGCTCCACGCATTGTGGTGATGATGATTCCGAGCGAATTTATCGGAGCGGTGATTGGTCCCGGTGGAAAAATCATTCAAGGTATACAGGCAGAAACGGGTGCAACCATTTCTATCGAAGACCTCGAAGAAGGCGGTCGTGTGGAAATTGCCGCTACCAATAAGGAAAGCATCGACGCTGCCGTGGCTCGCGTGAAAGCAATTGTTACCGTTCCCGAAGTAGGCGAGGTATATTCTGCCCGTGTGAAATCGGTGATGCCTTACGGCGCATTTGTTGAGTTTATGCCCGGACGGGAGGGGTTGCTCCACATCTCGGAGGTTGACCACAAACGCTTTGCTACCATCGAAGAAACGGGCTTGCGCGAAGGCGATACGATAGAAGTGAAATTGCTCGATATTGATGCAAAAACAGGCAAATACAAACTTTCGCATAAAGCATTGTTGCCTGCACCTGAGAAAAAATAGTTTTTTTGATTAAATAAAAATAGCAGAAAAGCGAACTTGCCTGTTTGGGCGGGTTCGCTTTTCAATTGATATTAAGTTATGTTTTTGCAGTCAGCTTAATGAGATGCCTTTACGCTATGCTTGGTATGATGAGGCTGTTTCGATTTTTTTAAAAACTTCTTTACAATCCAGCCGATAGTAAATGTAGGTATAAAATCTGTCCACGGCAGAATTTCTTCCACGAAGCTTACCGCTGCGCCAAACACCCCTAAACGCCCGCCATAGAGCCGGTAGAACAGCCACGCCGATACAGGCGCCCACACAATGTCGGCATAGTCGCCCAGCACGGGCAGGAGATAGGTGAGGAGTCCCACCCCGTCGAGTAACAGGGCTTGGTAGAGTTTGGGCGAATGGTTATTTGTATTTTTCATGTTATCAGGATTTTTTACTTTGCAAAGATAAAATTTTTTTAAGAATAGCCGAAGATTGTTTTTGGCTTGTAAAAACGATTCCCCTATTTTATTTTAGCATTTTATCTTCCAATTGTTTGAGCGTTTCCAAATAGGCTTTTTCTACTTCACTTAATGTTTTTTGCTGATATTTTTTGTATTCGGTTGTAGCTTTTTCTACAGCCTGCTCGTGGCTGATTTTGCCGGAACCGATTAGTAATTTTTCGCCGCTCATAGTTAGAATTCTATCCAAATGTGCCGACCAATCCTGCATAGTCATTGTTTGTTCGCGTTCGGCTTGTCGCTCGGCAAAATCCAGGTATCCCGAAACGATTTGTCCGAGCGAACGAAGTTCCTTTTCATCCAAATAATTTTTGGCAACAACAAGATCTTTCAAATATGGACGATTGCCCGGAAAAGTTATCAAACCCATAAATTCTTTTTCTGCATCAACTCGGTTAAAAATAACTTCGGCAGCCGTTTGTCCGTGAATGGCATAATGAATTTTATTCTGTACTTTTTTGAAAAATGCAATGGAGACTTCGGCTCGAGGGTCGTAATCAACGCTCGTGGCATAAATATCGAGCACTTGACGGTAAAAAACTTTTTCCGATGCGCGAATATCGCGAATACGCTGCAACAGTTCTTTCCAGTAGCCGCCGCTACCGAGATTTTTCAAGCGTTCGTCGTCTATAGTAAACCCCTTGCGGATATACTCGTTTAGGCGTTTGGTTGCCCATTGCCGAAACTGAGTGCCACGCAAAGATTTTACGCGATAACCTACCGAAATTATTACATCAAGGTTGTAATAATTGGTTACGACTTCTTGTGTTTTTCCTGCAATAGCACCGTGTTGAGTGGTATGTCGGATTTTCCGACATACCACTTCTTTCTGCAATTCACCTTCGGAAAAAATATTCCGGATATGTTCGGTAATAGTACTTCTGCCTTTTTCAAACAAAACTGCCATTTGCTCTTGCGTTAACCAAGCGGTTTCCTCTCCAAAGCGCACATCAACCGTAACTTTTTCGTCTTCGGTTTTGAATATAATAATCGAGTTGTTGTTTGTGCTGCTCATATTTTTTATTTTTTCCCTCGCAAAGATAAAACTTTTCCCAAAACAAAATAGCCGAAGACAAGATGATGTCTTCGGCTATTTATTACTTCTTCAGCACTTTTTTTTATCTTGTCATCGTTTATTATGATGTATAAACCATTTTGCGGCTTTTTGTTCGGGCTTTGTTGTTTTGCTTGAACGATAGTCGCCGTAATCCTCAAAATACCACAAATAAGTTAAGCCCGCAGGTTTTTGGCTTGTCAAAGACCATGTATATACATTTCTTCCCGTTTCACTGTCGTAGCTTTCTGTTTCTGTGCCATACACAATATTCCAACCTTTTTTTAAGTTTAAATCATATTTGCTGATGTACTCTTCGTCCCATTCATCATAAACCTCTTTGATTTCTCCTTTAATGGTTACATCTCTATCTACATATATCCATCCCATAACATCATCATCTTCGCCGGTAATTGCCATTGCACTTGCCCAAAATTCCCCAATCTCATTGCCGTTGCTATCATATCCTCCTACCCATGATTCTGCTATCGTTTTGGCATTTCTATCGCTTATGGTAAGATTATTCCATTCCTCATCTTGAAATTGTGTATATAGATAGCTGTCGGGAAGCGTTTCGGGAAGCTCTACCGTAAAACCGTTGTTTTTGTAGGGGGCTTGAGCAATTAATATTTCCCTATCATCTATTGTTTCTATCCAAATTTTTACCGTAGCGACTTGCGAAGAACTGTTAAGTACATTGCTTGCTGTAATGGTCAATGGGTCGCCTGTATTTCCTCCCTGATTTCCATTTCCGCCGCTGCTCTCTTTTGTAAATTGTCCGTTCATATTTCCATCACTGAAATTTGACACAGTCATTTGATTATTGCTTATGGTTGCACTGCCTGTTTCGCCCACATTGGCATTGCCTATTCCTTTGTTGCTTACTTTCAATACGGCTGTATTTCCATCGTAGATATAAGTTCCACTATTGTAGATAGAATTGCCGGATTTTGCTGTCCAAGTTGTTCCGGTAAATTCTACAGTAATGCTACCATTACTGCCGTCTCGTGTCCAAGTACCTGTAAACGGATTGCCGGCATTCCCGTTTCCATTTGTATTTTCGTTACCGTTACCGTTCGACTCGCTGTCGTCTCCACAAGAGGTAAACACTGCGGCAGTTAATCCCAGGGCTAAGAATAGCCCTAATTTTAAAAATGTCTGTTTCATTGTTATTATCCCTAAATGTGTGTCGGGCGCAACCTTTAAGTTCAATTATTTTTTCTCAGTCCCATTACAACGAGAACATTGAGTTACTCCGTCCAATCGAATTTGCAATTCGATTGCTGTGAGTATAAGGATTTATAATCCGGTTATTCTTTATTTTGTATTATTTCGTATTAAAAATGCTCATACTCACGACTTCGGAATTACAAATTCCGAAGGACGGGGTTTTTCATTATTGTTTTGTAAATACAGCAACATCGCCGCTCTGTGTTGTTAACTCTAATGTATTTCCCACAAAAGCATAAGTATACATCTCAATATCTTCACCTTTTGAACCAAAGAATGTTATTGTTAAAGTTTTAGTTTTTTCCGAATAGGCATAAGTTCCTAATGTCGAAGGTGACCGATTGCCTTCGGAGTCTTCACAAATTACATTTTCAGTACTTGAAAAAGTTTTGTCGGCATTAAATGTATAAATGTATGTTCGGGTACAAGAATAACCATAACCGCTGTCGGACGGAGGCGTTGTAAACCGCCAAGTCTCTACAAACGGATTTTCAGTGTTATTTCCGTTACTATTTTCATTACCGTTCGACTCGCTGTCATCCCCGCAAGAGTTAAACACTGCAACCGTAAGCCCCAAGGCTAAAAGCAGCCATAATTTTAAAACTATTTGTTTCATTTTCTTATCCCTGAATTAGTGTCGGGCACAACCATTAAATTAAAAAAATAGCAGGGGCATTGTATCAATGCCCCTACGAAAATTATGTAATAATCGCATTTTCAAATTCGCCCCATGGACCACGCTCTCCTCGCGTGTTTACCCAGCGGGCATTGTAATACACCTTTTTGCCGCGTTGCGACAGGTCGAAAGTAACCAGGAAATTAGCCTTAGACGAGCTTCCGGCGTAGCGAAGCTCACTGTCGTTAACAGGCTCTTCGTCGGCAATGGCATACCATATTTCGCATTCCTTCACGCCTGCCGGTTTCGCTTTGCCGGTTTTTGCCTCGTCGGTAATATGCAGCGTATGCTGTCTCGATTCCGAAAAATCGATGCGAAGTACCGGATGCGTGCTCGGCACGGCAGCAGGCGTTGGTTTGTTGTCTGCCACGGTCAAGCCGAGATACCTGCGGTCAGAGTCGCTCACATTGCTGTTGAAGCGGAGATAACCATTCACAAATCCGCGGATAACCGATTTGTATTCCGCTTCGCATTTGTCGCGTTCCAAGCGGTCGGCACGATTGGCGCCGCCGGCACTGCTTGCTTGCTGGAAAGCCTGTTCATACTTGCTCTTAGTTTCCGTAAGAGTTTTCAGCTTTTCTTCATCAATGTTGAAACTGCTTAATTTTTCACTTAGCCGAGTGTGAAAATCACCTTGCCACACATAGAAATCACCGTGGCTTCTCGGAATGTAATCTTGTCTTACCATAATGAAATTGTATTAAATTAAAAATTAGTTCAATTAGCTATCTTTTTGGCGGACATCCCCCTGCACTTGGCGGATATCCTTATATTGTTTGGCGATATCCCCGAAAACACGGCGGATCTCCCCGGAATTGTTGGCGATCCCCCCCAATATCCGGCAGCCTTCCCCGAAACTCTTGTGGATGCCTGTGGAATACTTCGGCAGCCTTTTGTATAATTGTAACTTATTAATAAAACCCTTCCCCTCGTTGGGGTACTTCCCTTACTATTATTAACCCCTCCGCTTCGCTCGTCCCCTTAAAATAAGGGGACAGTGTTGCGCAGGCTTTATTTTTGTGTAACAGGGTGGTTTGTGCATAATTCTTCCCTTTTGTAAAGGGTTGTTTTGTAGAGACGCAAAATACATTGCGTCTCTACGGTAGACAGACAAATACCCAACAAAAAATACCCTCGAAAGAATATTTTTTTCCTTCGAAGGCATCGTATTTTTCTTACTGCTTGTTGTAAGAATGTATTTTCTAACTGCTTGTTTTTCAGGTACTCGCACACGCACACATGTGTGTGTGTGTGTGTGTGTGTGTGTGTGTGTTTAACACAATCTGCGATGCTCGCAAATTATATTTGTTAAAAATGATTATATTTTTTAGTACACACAGCATAATTCTTTCTTTTTGAATGGATAGTGGATAACCGATAAGTGTAAAGTTAAAAATCGTTTGTTGTACGATTGCGGGTTAAGCCCGCAATTAACAATCGAGTAATGACGGTTTGGTTTTTTCTACTTTTAGTTCTTAACTCTTAGTTTTTAGTTTATTGCGTGGCAAATATACAAATGTTTTTTAAAAATGGTTACTAATTCATGAAAAAATGTTCATTCTATTATCTCGCTCAATCGGATAATTTCCATTCTGCCACCAACTGTTTGAGTTTGGTTTCGGCAATTTTCAGGTTGTATTTAAAATTGATAAGGCGCGCAGCCGACTGTTCGAAATCTTCCTGTGCCTGATGCACTTCGAGCGAGGTGGTTTGTCCCAATCGCAGGCGGTGCAGGCTTATCTCGAAGTTTTCGCGCGCCAGCAAATTGTTTTCAATTTCGATGTTGAGCAGCTTTTGCTGGTCTTCAAAAGCGGTATAGGCATTTTCGAGGTCGGCAGCGGCTTGCAGTTTGATGTTGTCGAGATCTAATTGGGCTGTTTGCAGTTCGAGCTTTGACTGGGCTACTTTGCGCTTGGTTTCGCCTGCACGGTAGAGCGGTACGGTAAGTGTGGCTCCAACTTGCGGTCCGTGCACGCGGTTTTCAAGCGTAATTCCTTTGGAATAGTGATTGTAATTGAAATAATAACCGCCGTATACGCCCAACGAAGGCAAATAGGCGCGTTTATTTTCACGCAGCGCAAGTTGCATTACCTTGATTTGTTGCGCGGCTGCCAATACATCGGCATTCGAAGAATAAAGCTTGCTGAGCAGTTCGGCTTTATCGGGCGCAACGGAAGGCGGAATACTGTCTACTACATCGACAGACAGCGCGGCATTGCGCCCCATCAACACATTCAGTTTGCGGCAAGCTGCTTCGATGGCAAATTGCTGTGTTACGGCATCTTCGAGCGAAACATTGAGGTCGATTTTGGCTGTAAGCAGCTCGGTTTTTACCAGCGAACCGGCAGTGAAGCCCGTTTCGGCAATTTTTACCCGCTCGCGGTTATAGTCTATCACTTCGTTTATCGAACGGAGTTGTTGCTGTTCCTTCACCACGGCATAATATGCCTCAATGACATCGTATACCGTTTGCAATACCTGGGCTTCGTAGCGTATTCCGCTTAAGCGTTCGAGTTCCTCGAGGCGATTTTTAGCAATAAACATTCGTCCGCCGTCGAAAAGTGTCCAGTTCAACTCAACATTTGCTCCGAGCGAAGTTGCGCCCTGGTCGGGTTGCGAAGTTTTGGTTCCGTCGGCATCCTTTTGATGAATATTATTAAACGCATACTGCCCCGTACCGTTCAGGTCGACTGTGGGGAGCATACCCGCATTGCCAAGCGAATTGTTGAGGCGGGCAAGCTCTACCTCGTTGCGCGCCACAGAGATATTGTAGTTGTTTTGCAAGGAAATATTCAGGGCTTCGTCAAGCGTGAGGATTTGCGCCTGGGCTTGCATCAACGCAAGTGTAAAAAATAACAAGATATGGATTCTTTTCATGATTCTAAATTTTCAGTTTTTGTCTTTCCCGCTACCACTTGATCCTTTTTTGCCAGCAAGATGTACATCGACGGTATCACGAATAAAGTGAGCAGCAGCGAAAAGAATAATCCGCCTACCACAACAATACCGAGAGAAATACGGCTGGTAGCTCCCGCGCCAAGGGCAAGAGCAATGGGCAACGCTCCGAGCATGGTAGCCAGCGAAGTCATTAAAATAGGGCGGAAACGCGCCGAGGCTGCTTCGAAAGCGGCTTTCGCTTTGCTTAATCCGTGTTCGCGCTTTTGGTTGGCAAATTCCACTATCAAAATACCGTTTTTGGTTACAATACCTATCAAGAGAATCATTCCGATTTGCGAAAAGATATTCATCGTTTGTCCGAAAATCCACAGCGAAAGCATTGCCCCCGCAATAGCCATCGGCACGGTAAGCATAATGATAAGCGGGTCGCGGAAACTTTCAAACTGCGCTGCCAGAATAAGGTAAATAAGCAGCAATGCCAAAATAAGCGCAAAGGAAATATTGGAACTGCTTTCGGCAAAGTCGCGCGATGAACCCGACAGAGCAGTGTCGAACGACTTGTCGAGCAATTGTTCGGCAATACGATCCATTTCTTCGATACCCTCGCCCAGGGTTCTTCCCTCGGCAAGGTTGGCAGAAACGGTTGCCGATTTGTAGCGGTTAAAATGATAAAGAATCGGCGGATTACTGTTTTCCTTTATCTGCACCAGGTTGTCCAGCTGTATCATATTGCCCGAAGAAGAGCGTACATACAGCGACGATATGCTCGACGGGTCGTCGCTCTGGTGGCGTTCCACCTGCCCGACAATATAATACTGTTTATTGTTGCGCAAAAAATAACCGTAGCGCGTACCGCTGTATGCCAGGTTGAGCGCATCGCTCACATCTTTTTCGTTTACTCCAAGACTGTTGGCTTTCAACCGGTCGACCGTTATGTCAAGTTCGGGTTTGTTGAATTTCAAATCTACATCGACGGTACTGAATACCGGACTGCGTTGCGCTTCTTCCAAAAACTGCGGCAACACCATGCGTATTTTTTCAAAATCGAGGTTTTGCAATACAAACTGAACCGGTAAGCCGCGCGAACTTGCCGTTGTGATGGTAGGTTCCTGACTGACTACGAGTTTAGCATCAGCCCGGTTGGCATAAATTTTTGTCAGCCGCTCGTAAATTTCCTGTTGCGAAGCCTTTCTGTCGCCGGGTTCTGCGAGGAAATTCATTACCGAACCGGTATTTACACTCTGGCTCGAACCGCCTCCGTAACGAGATAGCACATAACGGCTTTCGGGCACGGAATCCATATTGATTGTTGCAATTGCGTCGATTATATCCCGCGTGGCATTAAAACTCATACCTTCGGGCAAAGTAACATTGGTACGCAGGTTGCTATGGTCTTCCATTGGTGCAAGCTCCGATTTAAGCGTTCGTCCCAACGCCAGAATCATTATCAAACACAATGCAAGCGTTGCGTATGAAATCCATCTGTTTTTGATAAAAAAGTCGAGAATACCTTCATATCTTCTTTCCATACCTTCGAAAAAAGGTTCGGTGGCAAGATAAAATTTCGAGTGATGCGATGCCGAACCACCCAAAAAGACATTTAATACCGGAGTAAGCGTGAGCGACACCAGGGTAGAAATAAGAATGGTTGATGCCATTACGATACCAAACTCGCGGAAAAGCCGTCCGGTAAAACCTTCGAGAAAAACAACCGGAATAAATACCACTGCCAGTGTGAGCGAGGTAGATATTACGGCAAAAAATATTTCGCGCGTACCTTCTTTTGCCGCCTGAAAACGGTTCATGCCCCGTTCGATACGCTTAAATATGTTTTCGGTTACCACAATCCCGTCGTCGACCACCAGACCTGTGGACAGCACAATGCCCATCAGCGTGAGCACATTTATCGAAAAATCGCAGAGATACATCACAAAGAAGCTCCCAATAAGCGATACCGGAATGTCGATAAGCGGTCGCAGGGCAATAATCCAGTTTCGGAAAAAGAGGAAAATAATTATTACCACCAACACTACCGCAATACCAAGGGTTTCCATTACCTCTATCACCGAATTACGCACAAAGATAGAACGGTCGCGGGTAATAAACAGGCTCATTCCTTCGGGAGCCGTTTCGCGCAACTGTTCGAGACGCCGGTAAAATTCGTCGGCAATTTCAATATCGTTTGCACCGGGCAAAGGAATAATAGCCATGGTTAACCCGGTAAGCCCGTTAATTTTTGCACCCGCCTCGTCGTCTTGCGGTCCGAGTATTGCTTCCCCTATATCGCGAAAACGCACTACCTGACTTTCGGTTTGTTTCACAATGAGGTTGTTAAATTCTTCCTCGGTACTAAGGCTACCGCGGGTTTTGATAATAAGTTCCGTTTGGTTACCTCGTATTTTCCCGCCGGGCATTTCCACATTTTCTTTTTCCAACGCTTGCCTCACATCGCTTGGAGTAAGGTTGTAGGCTGCCATTTTATCGGGATTCATCCACAAGCGCATAGCAGGTCGCTGCAAGCCGAAAACGCTTACCGAACTTACACCGGGAATGGTTTGCAAGCCTTCTTGCAATACATTTTCGGCATAATCGCTCAACTCTATGGCACTCATATTGCTGCTTTGCACGCCGAGAAACACAATAGGCTCGGCGTTAGCATCGGCTTTGGATACGGCAGGCGGCGCGTCAATATCTTGCGGCAAGTTGCGCGTAGCTTTAGATACGCGGTCGCGCACATCATTGGCAGCCTTTTCCAAATCCGCCTCAAGGTCGAACTCTACCGTTATGCGGCTGCTACCCACACTCGACTGCGAGGTAATGTTTTTTACCCCCTCAATACCGTTAATAGCCTTTTCGAGCGGCTCGGTAATTTGCGATTCGATAATTTCGGAGTTGGCGCCGGTGTAAGCTGTTTGCACCGTTATAACAGGCGGGTCGATGGCGGGATACAAGCGTATACCCAAGAAATTGAAACCCACTACCCCGAGTAAAATAATGATAAGGCTCAACACCACCGCACCGACGGGTCGTTTGAGAGCTATGTCTGAAATAGTCATTGTTTTGTCTGATTGTTTAACTGTTTCCGAAAATCTGTTTGTCCGAACATCCGATTACCGTATCGACGCATAATTCAGTTCGGAATCCTCTTGAAGAAAAAGCAAGCCGGAAGTCATCACGGTGTCGCCAACTTTAATACCGCTGATTATTTCTACGCCGCCTGCCTGTCGCACACCGGTTTTTACTTCAACAAAATGCGCCTTGCCGTCGCGCGCCACAATCACCATCTTCTTGTCGTCTTGCGGAATAATAGATTGTGTTGGCAACATCAGAGCATCTGTTTTCTTGTCCAAGCCAAGTTTTACGGTAGCAAAAGCTCCCGGCACAAGTTCGGCATTTTGCGAACTCACCAAGGCGCGTACCCGGAGGTTGCGGGTGGCATTATCGATACCGCGTTCGGTAGCTATTACCGAAGCCGTGTAGGGCTGACTGTTGTTATACATGGTAAACTTCACCTTCATGCCGGTCGAAATTTCCGCGCTGTATTTTTCGGGCACAAAAAAATCGAGTTTCAAGCGGTCTTCGGTACGAATGGTGGTAAGCAGCGTGCCGGTTTGCAATATCGCTCCCACGCTGATGTAGCGCAAGCCGATAACGCCGTCGAAAGGCGCAAGCACTTCTGTTTTACGAATAAGCGTTTTTTGCACCTCAATATCAGCCTTCAATCCGTTTACGGTGATATTGGTTTGCTCATAATCGTTTTTACTGATACCGTTCACCTTGTAGAGTTCGGTTTGGCGGTTCAATATCTCCTGCTGCAATGCCAATTGAGCTTGCAGTTTCTTTAATTGGGCTTGTAAATCATCGTCGAAAAACTTTACCAGCAGCGTGCCCTTTTTCACAAATTTACCTTCGGGCAAATTGATGCTTACCACACGACCTGCTACTTCGTTGCGCAACTCCACTTCGTCGTAGGCTGCCAACGAACCCGATACCGAAATCTCGTCAATCAACACCGATGATTTTACTACAATAGCATCGACACTGCGGTCGCCACGATGTTTGCGTTTTTTGTTGTCTTCACTTTCGCTAAAAAAAGCAAGATAAAGAAAGAATGCTGCAAGCAATACAAAAACAGCAGCAATTAAAATTGTTGTTCGTTTTTTCATCTTTAGTATTAAAAATTTAAGTTCGCAAATTTAATTCGTATTATAAATAATACACTATTTTACAACATCTTATTTTGAAAAATTAACAAAACATTAACATTTATCTTATATCCTAAGAAAAAACATGACATTTTAGGTTGGAATCATTCCTTTTAAAACTGTGCCTCGTAAAGACGAACATGCCTAAACGGATAATTTTGTTTTCGTTTTTTCGGGAAAATAAAAATTTCTATCTTTGCGGGCATCTTATGAAGGACATGACTGACAACAAACCGCAAATTACCGCAGATTATACTGATGCCAATATTATAACCCTCGAAGGATTGGAGCATGTGCGCCGCCGTCCGGGGATGTATATCGGAAAACTTGGCGACGGCACTTACCCCGACGACGGCGTATATGTGCTGCTCAAAGAGGTGCTCGACAATTCGATTGATGAATACCGAATGGGCTTCGGCAATACGGTGAATGTGAGCGTGGAAGAAGGGCGCGTGTCGGTGCGCGACTTTGGGCGGGGTATTCCGCAAGGGAAAATGATTGAAGCGGTGTCGATAATGAACACCGGCGGAAAGTACGACGATAAGGCATTTAAAAAATCCGTCGGGCTGAATGGCGTGGGTACCAAGGCGGTAAACGCGCTTTCGTCGAGTTTTACCGTGCAAAGTTTCCGCGACGGCAAGGTGAAACGCGCCGATTTTAACACCGGAAAATTGGAAAAGGAATACGACCTTGCCGACAGCAATGAACCGAACGGAACGCTGGTAGAATTTGTTCCCGACAATACTATTTTTACCGGTTATAAGTTTCGCGACGAATACATCGAAACGATGCTTCGTAACTATTCGTACCTCAATACGGGCTTGACCATTGTGTACAACGGCAAGAGATTTGTATCGAAAAACGGTTTGCGCGACCTGCTCAACGAAACCATTACCAGCGAAAGTCTTTATCCCATTATTCACCTCAAAGGCGAAGATATTGAAATTGCTTTCACCCACAGCGACCAGAACGGCGAAGAATATTCGTCTTTCGTCAACGGACAGTATACCTCACAGGGCGGTACGCACCAAAGTGCTTTTCGCGAAGCCATAGGGCGCACCATCAAAGAGTTTTATGCTAAAAATCAGGAACTTGCCGATATCCGCAACGGTATCATTGCTGCTGTGAGTATCAGTGTGCAGGAGCCGGTGTTTGAGAGCCAAACCAAAATCAAGCTTGGTTCGAAGGATATGGGTCCCGAGGGTCCGTCGGTAAGTAAATTTGTGGGCGATTTTGTAAAAAAGGAGGTAGACAATTACCTGCACAAAAATACCGAAACAGCCGATATTCTGCTTAAAAAAATTCAGGATTCGGAGAAAGAACGCAAAGCCATTGCAGGTGTTACCAAAATGGCTCGCGAGCGCGCTAAAAAAGCGAACCTGCACAACCGGAAACTGCGCGACTGCCGCCAGCATTTCAACGATACCCGCGGCAATGCGCAGGAAGAAACCTGTATTTTTATTACCGAGGGCGACTCGGCAAGCGGATCCATCACCAAAAGTCGCGATGTGAACCTGCAAGCTGTATTCAGTTTGCGCGGGAAACCGCTGAACTCATTCGGTTTGACAAAAAAGATTGTGTACGAAAACGAAGAGTTCAATCTCCTGCAAGCTGCACTCAACATCGAGGACGGACTGGAAGGCTTGCGTTACAACAAGGTGATTGTTGCTACCGATGCCGACGACGACGGAATGCACATCCGCCTGCTGCTGCTCACATTTTTCCTGCAATTTTTCCCCGACCTGATAAAAAAAGGGCATGTATATATCCTGCAAACTCCGCTTTTTCGTGTGCGAAATAAAAAGGAAACCCGCTATTGCTATACCGATGAGGAACGGCTTTCGGCTCTGCGCGAACTCGGACAAAATCCTGAAATAACCCGCTTTAAGGGCTTGGGAGAGATTTCTCCCGACGAGTTTAAGCATTTTATCGGTAAAGATATACGGCTCGAACCTGTAACGCTTACAAAAGGCGATTCGGTTTCTTCGCTGCTCGAATTCTACATGGGTAAAAACACACAGGAACGACAAGAGTTTATCATCGAAAATCTGGTGGTTGAAGAAGATATTGTATAAATGCTTGCTTTTAACTGCGGCATAGCGAAACGCTATGCCGACCGACCGCTTTATTGCACTCTACGCTGAACAGAAGGTCCTTCTATTCATTAACATACTTATTTTCCTTACCCCCAAAAACAAATCCTCAAAATCGCCACACAAACCGTCAGGCTTCTACCGAAACAAATTGTCCGTCTGCTCAGCCGTTTCAGGCGCGTGCGAAGCGTAAGATTCATTCGTTCAATATGATTAGTACCATAAAGCATCGTACTGTGCACCTTGCGCTCAATAAGATAACGATAATTTTTCAGCCTGTCTGTATAAATCTTTTTGGCTTCGGACAACTCTAAAGCCCGAATAACACGCCACAGTGTTCTGTTGGTGCGCCTGCCGACATTAAAACTCACAACCCTGCCGCTCTCGCGCTCCAAAGCATACACAATCCACCGAAGCCGCGTTTTCTTACCGATAAATATCCGCATTTCGTCTACCTCGTATGTTTTCCCTTTTGAAACAGGAGGTATTTCAATATTGTCTGAAATCAGATGAATCCGTTTCAATAATGTATTGGTAGATATTTTCAGCACGCGAGCCGTGCTCCGTATGCCCAAACCCTCTTTTGTAAAAGTGACAATTTTTTGATTTATTGCTTGTTTACAGGCATTATAGCTATATTCCGTGATAAATCGTTTGCTGCATTTTTTGCACTTGTAACGCTGTTTGTCGTTTGCAGTCCTGCCGTCTTTGCTCAAATCAGCCGACCGGCAAACAGGACAAAAATAACAAACACCAAATCTGATACACGAGGGAGAATTTTCTTTCATAATAAAGTTTTTTAAGGCGTTTTAAGCGCACAAAAATAAAAAATAGTGA
>JAISVR010000034.1 GCA_031271465.1 Prevotellaceae bacterium
AAAAGCGGGTGCAAAAGTAATGCTTACAAATATCCATTCCAAATATTTTTACCCATTTTTTTAGAAAAAAATAAACTTTTTTGAAAATGTGCTGAAAATGAATCGGTTATTCAAAGAAATTTATTTGTCAAATTTTTGATTTCCGATTAAATTCATAAGACGAAGAATCTTTGTTTGACGCTTTTTGGTATAGGATGATGGTTTGCTTGCCGAAAATTTACGGGGATTTGGCAAGGTAACAGCGAGTAAGGCGGCTTCTGATTTTGTAAGTTTAGCTGCGGATTTGTTGAAATAATGCTGTGCGGCAGCTTCGACTCCATAAATTCCGTCGCCGGTTTCTATCACATTAAGGTAAACTTCCATTATGCGTTCTTTTGTCCAGCAAAGTTCGATGAGTACGGTGAAATAGGTTTCTAATCCTTTACGCAGCCAAGTGCGACTTGGAAAGAGAAAGGTATTTTTGGCTGTTTGTTGCGAAATTGTGCTTCCGCCACGCATTTTTTTGCGTTTTTGGTTGTTTTCATAGGCTTTTACAATGCCGTTTAAATCGAATCCATTGTGCTTGAGAAACAAATTGTCTTCGCTGGCGATTACGGCATTTACCATATTGGGATTGATTTCGTCGATTGAAACCCAATCGTGTTCCATTTTGATCGTTTTACCTGTTTTGATTTGCTCTCCTAAGCGAATAAACATTAATGGTGTGTAATATACCGGTACAAAACGCAGTAATACGACCCATGCAACGGTAAGTATTATAAACCATATTAAGCATTTGAGTAGGTATTTTCCTATTCGTTTTAATAATGATATAGGTGTATTTGCTTTTTTTCTGCTCGCAGATGTTTTTTTGGATGTTTTTTTAGCCATTATATAAGCCTTAATTGTATTTAGGTATGTGCAATTATTTTTTAGATTGCAAATCTACAACGCAAAGATGAAAGTCTGATGCATTTTTTACAAAATTTGCACTCAGGAATAATAAAATTCCTACCTTTGTGCCCGTTTTTTATCAACTAACACAATAAGGAAAGGAAAAAATCATGTCGGTACATTCGGAAGATACTCGTAAAGTAACTACGCATCGCTTGTATGAAATGAAACAGCGAGGCGAAAAAATCAGTATGCTTACAGCCTACGATTATACAATGGCAAATATCCTCGACCAGGCGGGCATTGATGTGTTGCTGGTTGGCGATTCGGCGGCGAATGTAATGGCAGGATATGTTACTACACTGCCAATGACTTTGGACCAAATGATTTACCATGGTGCTTCGGTTATGCGCGGCGTTTCGCGTGCGTTGGTGGCGGTAGATATGCCTTTTGGGTCGTATCAAGGCAATTCGAAGGAGGCTTTTGCTGCAGCTGTTCGCATTATGAAAGAGACAGGCGCGGATTGTTTGAAACTGGAGGGTGGTGCAGAAATTCTCGAATCGGTAAACCGTATTCTTTCGGCGGGTATTCCTATTATGGGTCATTTGGGTCTTACTCCGCAATCGATAAATAAGTTCGGTACTTATACCGTGCGCGCTAAAGAGGAGGCGGAGGCAAATAAATTGATTGAGGATGCTATTTTACTCGAACAGGCGGGTTGCTTTGCTATTGTGTTGGAAAAAATTCCGGCAGCATTGGCTGAAAGGGTAGCTAACATAGTAAAAATTCCGATTATTGGTATTGGTGCAGGAGGCGGAACTGATGGACAGGTTTTGGTTGTGCATGATATGTTGGGTATGAATTCGAAGAACTTTTCTCCACGATTTTTGCGTAAGTATGCCGATTTGCGCAATATTATGACCGGTGCGGTGGAAAATTATATCCGCGATGTAAAATCGGGCGATTTCCCGAATGAGAAGGAGCAGTATTAATTAGCTTTTATCCATTGTTTGAAATCTTCTTTGTTGCTGTAAAAAACATTTAAATCGACCAAGCCTGATATTCCCTTTACTTTTCCGGTATGGCTGTATTGCCATATTACCCAATTGGCGTGGTATTCCTCATCGGGTTCGTCGGTAAGACTGGCAAGCCAGAGGTCATTATCGGGAAAGTTTTTGCATATTAAATCGTCGTAACATTCTTTGTTTGTGTAGATTATGGGATGAATATGTAATTGCTCGAAAACTACACTGTCGAAACGCCGAAGTTCTTCTATTCTTTTTCTGTTTACCGATTTATCTTTGCTGCGCCGATTTCCCGAATCGTACTCCACATCGACTACGGGAGGTAAATCGCCCGCTTCGTATTTTAATTTTTCAAGGAAAAAGCAGGCTTGTTCTGCTCCATCTTTGCGAAAGATGAAAAAGTGATACATGCCGGCAATTATACCGTTGCGTTTGGCGGAGGTATAGTTCTTTTTGAAGCCTCTATTTGTGTGCGATATTCCTTCTGTTGACTTTATGCAGGCAAATTCTATTCCTTGTTCGCGAACCTTTTCCCAATCTATTTTTCCATTGTGATGTGAAATGTCGATGCCAAGTACCGTGTAACCGTCGGGTATTTCTATCTTTGGACAGACAATGCTTTCCATCTCGCTTTCTTCTTTGTGAATGCAATAAAAAACTGCTCCCACTAACAGGAGCAGCATTATCCAAAAATGAAAATTACTTTTCTTTTTCTTCTTTTTTCGCATATTTTTTCTGTAATTAATCTCTACGCCCCATATAAATCATTATATAGTAAAGCAGTGTGGCAAGCGAACCAAGGGCGGCTACTACATAGGTATAGGCAGCGGCTTTGAGGGCTCCTTCGGCGGCACTGTTGGTATTTACATTGGTTACTCCCGATTCTCTGAGCCACGCTACAGCACGACGGCTGGCATCGATTTCTACCGGCAGGGTGATGAAACTAAACAGTGTGGTTAATGCAAACAAGCCTATTCCTACCAACAACAGGGTTTGTCCCATATAAGGTGCTTTGGGGTTGAAGAGAAACAAACCTGCCAAGATAACCCACATCACCCATTTGGATGAAAAATTGACTATTGGTACTAATACCGAACGCATTTTCAACGGGGCATAAGCGCGGGCATGCTGCACAGCGTGTCCGCATTCGTGCGCCGCAACGGCTGCTGCCGCTACATTGTAGGAGTTATATACGCTTTCGCTCAGATTGACGGTTTTCGTAAGCGGATTGTAGTGGTCGGTAAGCTGACCGGAGGTTGATGTTACTTTCACATCGTCAAGTCCATTTTCGTGCAGCATTTTTTCGGCTACTTCGCGTCCGCTCAACGGCAGAGGTATTTGCGAATATTTTTTAAACTTGTGTTTCAAATTTGCCGACACTAACCAACTTGCCAATGCCGTTCCGATAAATATTATCCAATACATAATTTTAATGTTTAATCGTTTATTCTCTAATAATTGTTTGCGCTCTATCCGGTCCTACCGAAACAATATAAATAGGTACATTTAATTCTTTTTCGAGAAACGCCAAATAGTCGTTGAAAGCTTTTGGGAATTCGCTTTCGCTTTGCATAGCAGTCATATCGGTTTGCCAGCCTGTAAATTCTTTATAAACCGGTTCTACTTGGCTATCTATTTCATAAGGGAAATCGGTTACTGTTTCATTGCCTATTTTGTATGCTACACAAGCTTTTATTGTTTCAAACGAGTCCATCACATCACTTTTCATCATGATGAGTTTTGTTACGCCGTTTATCATCACTGCATAGCGAAGGGCTACTAAATCGATCCAGCCACAACGCCTTGGACGACCGGTTACGGAACCGAATTCGTGTCCTTTTTCCCGCAGTTTTTCGCCTGTCGGGCAGTGTAATTCGGTGGGAAAAGGACCGCTACCCACACGGGTGCAATAGGCTTTGAAAATGCCGTATACTTCGCCGATATTACGCGGCGCAACGCCCAATCCGGTGCAAGCTCCGGCACAAATCGTGTTGCTCGATGTTACAAACGGATAGGAACCAAAATCTATATCGAGCATTGTTCCTTGCGCGCCTTCGGCTAATATGGAGGCTCCGCTTTGCAACATGCGGTTAATATCGTGTTCACTGTTGATGAACGAGAATTTTTTGAGTGCTTCAATGCCTTCGAACCATTCTTTTTCCAATTGCGACAAATCGTAGTCGAAATTGTAATGTTTCAAAATTGTTTTGTGCTTATTGACGGCTGTAGTATATTTTTCTTCAAAATTGTGTAGAATATCGCCTACACGCACTCCGTTTCGGCTTATTTTGTCGGTATAGGCAGGTCCTATGCCTTTACCTGTGGTTCCGATTTTCGAATCGCCTTTTGCCTGTTCGTAAGCTGCATCGAGCAATCGGTGTGTGGGTAAAATAAGATGTGCTTTTTTGGAGATAAACAATCGTTGGCTGAGGTCGTGTCCCGCAGCTTCGAGGGCTTCTACTTCGACCTTAAACAGTGCGGGGTCGAGCACTACGCCGTTACCGATAATATTTATTTTATTTCCCTGAAAAATACCCGAAGGTATGGAGCGAAGCACATATTTTTTTCCCTCAAATTCGAGTGTATGCCCTGCGTTGGGTCCTCCTTGAAAACGACTGACTACATCGTAGCGAGGTGTGAGCACATCTACTACTTTTCCTTTTCCTTCGTCGCCCCATTGGAGACCGAGTAATACATCAACTTTCATTCTATTTTTGCGTAATTTTTTTTTGACCCGTAAAGGTATGACTTTTTCTATTGAATAAGAAATTTTTTGCTCATGCGATTTTGATAGCCACAAAAAGAAAGGCTGATAAATCAGCCTCTCACCCATTAATAACCACATTTTTTTGTGACCCCGCCAGGATTCAAACCTGGAACCTTCTGATCCGTAGTCAGATACTCTATTCAGTTGAGCTACGGGGCCTTTTTGCGGGTGCAAAGATAGGCTTTTTTTTATTCGCGCCAAATACTTCGCGCAATTTTTCTCAAAAATTTACTTTAATAATTCCAAACTGCGTTTTACAAAAGCACTTAATGCCTCGCCTTTGAGCATATTGTTTGAGAGCAGTGCCAAATCGACCAGTTGACGGGCTTCTGTTTCCGCGCCTTCGCCTTGCTGCAACACTTTTTCTATAAGCGGATTGGCTGTGTTTACAACGAGGTTGTACGAGTCGGGCATTTCGCCGTAGAAACTCATCATTCCGCCGCCGGTAGCGGTCATGTCTTTCATTCGGCGCATAAATTCCTGCTGTGTGATAATGAGCGGCTGTGCTTCGGCTCCAAGGTTTTCGAACGACACGACGAATTCGGTTTTTTCAATCGCGGGCAGTTCTGCCTTGAACATTTCGGTCAACTGTTTTTGCTGTTCCTCGGTGAGTGTGTGTGCCGAAATATCGTTTTTCACAATAAGCCGCTCTACAACATCCGAATCGACACGCACAAAACGGGTTTTTTCGTTTTTCTGCTCGAGTGCATTAATAAGGTGCGTGTCAAGCTGTCCGTCGAGAATAAGCACATCGTAGCCTTTCGCGCGCGCGGCTTCGATGTAGCTGTGCTGGTCGGTAGCGTTGGCGGCATAGAGATAAATAAGGTTGCCGTCCTTGTCGGTTTGTTCGGATGCGATAAGGGTTTTGTATTCTTCGAGCGTGAAATACTTTCCGTCGACATTTTTCAACAGCATGAATTTTTCGGCGCGTTCGTAGAATTTTTCATCGGTCAGCATTCCGTACACGATAAACAGGCGGAGACTGTCCCATTTCGACTCGAAACCGGCGCGGTCTTTTTTGAAAAGGTCGAACAAACTGTCGGCTACTTTTTTGCTGATGTGTGCCGAAATTTTCTTTACATTGGCATCGCTTTGCAGGTAACTGCGGCTTACATTGAGCGGAATATCGGGGCTGTCAATCACCCCGTGAAGCAGCGTAAGAAATTCGGGTACAATGCCTTCCACACTGTCGGTTACAAACACTTGATTGCTGTAAAGCTGTATTTTGTTTTTTTGCAGCTCGATGTTGTTTTTCACCTTGGGGAAATATAATATCCCCGTGAGGTGAAACGGATAATCTACATTGAGGTGAATGTGGAAAAGCGGCTCCTCACCCATCGGATACAGTTCGCGGTAAAATTTGTTGTAGTCCTCGTCCGTCAGGTCGGCAGGTTTGCGTATCCACGCCGGATTGGTATCATTAATAATATTGTCTTCGTCGAGTTCCACACTTTTGCCGTCTTTCCATTCCGTTTTCTTGCCGAAAGCAATTTCAACGGGGAGGAACTTACAGTATTTATTAAGCAATTGACTGATTCTCGCCGTTTCGAGAAAATCTTTATTTTCGTCGTCGATATGCAGCACAATATCCGTTCCACGGTCGGCTTTTTCAATGTCGTCGAGCGTATATTCGGGCGTACCGTCGCAAGTCCAGCGCACAGCCTGCGCGCCTTCGGCATACGATTTGGTGATGATTTCCACTTCTTTTGCGACCATAAACGACGAATAAAAACCCAAACCGAAATGTCCGATAATGGCGTTTGCATCGTTTTTATATTTTTCGAGAAACTCTTCCGCGCCCGAAAAAGCAATCTGGTTGATGTATTTTTCGATGTCGCCGGCAGTCATACCCACACCGCGGTCGCTGATGGTGATGGTTCCTTTGTCTTTATCCACTGCCACTTTGACACGCAACTCGCCCAATTCGCCTTTAAACTCGCCCACCGAAGCAAGGGTTTTCAGTTTTTGCGTAGCATCTACGGCGTTGGAAACCAATTCGCGCAAGAAAATTTCATGGTCGCTGTACAAGAATTTTTTTATCACGGGAAAAATATTGTCCGTGCTTACTCCGATATGTCCTTTCATAATCTATTTAATTTATGTAATCGTAATTATAATAACGGTCTGTTTCTTATCAAAAAAAATGCCATTCCTGTTTGAAATGACATTTTGACAGTAGAGACTGCGCGTGCCCCGTCTTTCTTATTATTAACCCTTCGCCCCGTTGGGCACTCCCCTAATAGTATTAACTCCTCCGCTTCGCTCGTCCCCTTAAAATAAGGGGACAGTGTTGCACAGGCATTGTGCTTGTACAATAAAGACTGTTTGGGCATAACTCTCCCCTTGTTTCAAGGGGAGTGCCCGAAGGGCGAGGGGTTAAAATAAGAAGCTGTCCCAAAAGTTTTTTAGAACGCAGACGACGCGGATAACGCAGCTTTGAAATGAGTGAATAGTATGCCTGTGTGCAAGATTATGCTCCAAGCAATATTTAGCTTCGCTGAACGCTGTTTCGGTGCTATGCACCTGAGTATGTACTCTTTTTTATTGCTACAACTATTTATGAGATTGTTTCAAAAGAACGCAAATGACGCAAAATACGCGAATTTACGCAACTAAATAAAGTCAATGAAATTTTTAATATGTTGATTTTTAATCAAATAAAAATTGCGTTCATTTGCGATATTTGCGTCATTTGCGTTCTAAAAAACTTTAGGGACAGCTTCTTTATTACAAAATAGGATAGCTGCAGCGCAGCATAAATCTTTGTAGCCCATTATTATCCCAATCAACAAGCTGCAGAGCAGCGTAAGATTATGTTGGGAAGAATAATGAATACCTAAGAATTACAATCCATATCAAATTTTTATCTGCGAAATAACATTCACGACCAACGGGAGTAAAAATCCGCGTCATCTGCGTTATCCGCGTTCTTTTTTGGACAGCTTCTTTTACCAGTCAAACTCATGAGTTAGCTTCACCAGGTCGAGATAGAAATCCATCGACATTGTCAGCGTATTGAAATTTCCCCTGATACATTCGTCTATCCCCTCATGATAGCCGATGTAGTTTTTAGCCACTTCATACAGTCCGAGAAAGTGATATAAAGGACTTTTCCCGTCTACCCCGCAAGAAAATAGTGCGAGTTTGATGTC
>JAISVR010000042.1 GCA_031271465.1 Prevotellaceae bacterium
GCCAAAGCCCAAGTGTTGGTTTGCGGACATACCATTGACCGCAAGAAGTTTCTTGCCAATCGTATAACCGAAGTTTTTGTAGGCGAAAACGCACATTACGAGCATTACAAGCTCGAAAATACAAGTACCGGTATGAGCAATATCGGTTCGTTATTTGTTGCACAACAAGCCTCATCGGAAGTGCTGGTCAATGAAATTACGCTGCATAACGGACAAACTCGCAATAATGTGCATATTGATTTATTGGGGGAAAATGCGCAAATTACGCTTTGCGGAATGGCAATCGGCGACAAGCAGCAGCATATCGACAACAGTACATTTATTAACCACGCGGTGCCGAATTGCCGAAGTAAGGAATTGTACAAATATGTGCTTAATGACAGTTCGTACGGAGCATTTGCCGGAAAAATCTTAGTGGCCAAAGACGCACAAAAAACCGAAGCTTTCCAAACCAATAAAAATATCTGCATTACGCGCGAAGCCCGTATGAACACCAAACCGCAACTCGAAATTTACGCCGACGATGTAAAATGTTCGCACGGTGCAACTGTGGGGCAACTGAACGATGAAGCTTTATTTTATCTTCGCACCCGCGGCATTCCGGAAGCCGAAGCTCGCATGCTTCTTATGTTTGCTTTTGTGGACGATGTGATTGAACATATTAATTTGCCTGCCTTGAAAGATAATATCCGCTTTTTGGTAGAAAAACGCTTTCGTGGCGAATTATCGAAGTGTGAAGGCTGTGCGATGTGTAATTAGAAATCAAATAGAAGTTTGTCAATCATTGACAATTTTAATTTTCTGAAAGTGATAATTAAAAGGAGGAAAAATATTGTATTTTTGCATTTTGAAGAATAAAACACAATGCAAATAAATACCACTCCCGAAAAAACGCAATTGTATTTTATTGCCGAAAAACAACAAGAAAATTGGGGTAAAGCTATTGTATCAACTTTATCCAAAGAGTTGCAAAAAGAATTTCCGGGTGCGAGTGGATTTTCAGAACGAAATTTGTGGCTGATGGCACAGTTTTACACTGAATATCACAACATTACAAATCTGCAACCATTAGTTGCAGAAATTAGCTGGACTAAACATATTATTATTCTCAGTCGCTGTAAAGACAATCTCGAAAGACAATTTTACATTCAGGCAACTAAAAAATCCGGTTGGACAAAAAATGTACTTATTCATCATATTGAATTAGAAAATTATTTTGAATAAATACATTTCAAAAACAAAATATTATGCTCAATACAACCCAAATACGCCAAGATTTCCCCATTTTATCCGAGAAAGTTTACGGAAAACCCCTTGTTTATCTCGACAATGCAGCGACCACGCAAAAACCCCGTTGCGTTGTAGAAAAAATTGTAGACGGTTATTATCGCCGCAATGCCAATATACATCGTGGCGTACACTTCCTAAGTCAGGAGGCAACAGAAGCACACGAACAAGCGCGCGAAACAGTTCGTACTTTTATCAATGCCTGTTCAAGCAACGAAATTGTTTTCACGCGAGGTACCACAGAAGCAATTAATTTGGTGGCAAGTTCCTTTGGCGAGCTTTGCAATGCGGGCGACGAAGTCATTCTTACCCAAATGGAGCATCATTCCAATATTGTACCCTGGCAATTGCTTCGTTCGCGCAGGGGAATTGTGCTTAAAGTAATTCCGTTTGACGAAAAAGGAGAGTTAAAATTAGACGAACTCGACAAGTTGATTTCGCCAAAAACAAAACTGATAGCTTGTACACAGGTTTCCAATGCTTTGGGAACGATTAATCCTGTGAAACAAATTATCGCCAAAGCGCACGCACAAAATATTCCTGTATTGATTGACGGCGCGCAATCCGTTCCCCATATGAAAATCGATGTGCAGGATTTGGATGCCGATTTCTTTGTTTTTTCGGGACATAAGATTTACGCACCCACCGGCATTGGTGTACTTTATGGCAAAGAAACTTGGTTGGATAAAATTCCGCCTTATCAAGGCGGAGGCGAAATGATTGAAAAAGTTACATTTGAGAAAACTACTTTCAATGTATTGCCATTTAAGTTCGAAGCCGGAACACCCGATTTTATCGGCTCAACTGCTTTGGCAGAAGCATTGAATTATGTGCAGAAAATCGGTATTGAAAAAATAGCTGCGCACGAACAGGAACTTTTACAATATGCTACCGAGCAACTAAAAAGTATCGGCAATATTCGTTTCGTCGGACAGGCGGCGCAGAAAAGCGGAGTTATTTCATTCCTTGTGGGCGATATTCATCCTTACGATTTAGGTTCTATTCTGGATAAATTGGGAATCGCCGTGCGCACTGGTCATCACTGTGCCCAGCCGGTTATGGATGCTTTCGGAATCGAAGGAACCGTGCGAGCTTCGTTTGCTCTTTACAATACAAAAGAAGAGGTAGATATTTTCATTGCTGGTGTAGAGCGCGCAAAAAAAATGTTCAGACAGTAAAAAATAAATAGTAAATTGAAATCATGACTATCAACGAAAAACAGGACGAAATTATCGCCGAATTCGAATTTCTCGACGATTGGTTGGACAAATACCAGCAAATTATTGATAAAGGCATGTCGTCGAAAGGCATTGACCCGAAATACAAAACTCCCGAACATCTGATTGAAGGCTGTCAGAGTAAAGTGTGGATGGTTGCCGAACTGAAAGAAGGGAAAGTATATTATCAAGCAGAAAGCAATACCGACATCGCGGGCGGAATAGCTGCCATGCTTGTGGAAGTGCTTTCGGGACATACGCCAGACGAAATTCTTAACTCGGAGCTTTATTTTATCGATAAAATAGGATTGAAAGAACATCTTTCGCCCACACGCTCCAATGGTATGCTTGCCATGATGAAGCAAATGAAACTCTATGCGTTGGCTTTTAAGACGCAGGTGGAGTAAGTTTCTTCAATTTTTTTATCTGTTTTTCGAGCATAACAATTTTTTTCTCTTGATTGTTAATCGTTTCCAGTAAGGGATTTAATTCGTCGTTGTCGATGTTGCTGGGAAATTGTTCTTCAACCCGTTGGAGAAAATCCGAAAGCACATTCATGTAATTCATAAATGCTTCGTAGGGAGAATCGTACGGACTGTGGTGTGCACTTTTCCCGCTCGTAAAATGTTTGGTGCACATGTAAAAAAAGTGGTCACTGTTTTGCAGGTTAAGCCAATCGTAAAGCAACGCGCGGTCTTTGCTCAAACGCACCCGTTCACTTTCCGCATAAAGTTTTTGCAAGGCTTCGTTTTGAAGGTCGTTGCCAGTCCATGCCGAAAGATCTTTTTCATCGTCGACCCACGAAATAGGTTCGTGTGAAAGCATTACATCAGTTGTCTTTCGTTCTGTTACCACCTGCGAAGGTGTTGCAAAAGCAATTTTATTCAACATCGCCTGATAAGGCAAAGCTTTGAAAAACTCAAAAATGCCCGATTCCCGGCGGTTAATTTCACCCAGCGCATCGTAACCCATTGCAATAGTAAAAAGCTGTTCATCATCGGGTGTTTTGGCTATCCAATTGATGTATTTGTCGGCTGTGAGAGGAAATTGATCCCAGCTCCAATCGGAAAAGCGGAAATTAATATCGTCGCTCAATTTTGTATTCCGTGGCATGATTTTCAGTTTGGGGCAATAGGGATGCGCGTAGAGATAATTCGGACTTTTCCAACCTAACACTTGTTTTGCTCCTTCGGTAATCACGCCGTTGTAACCCATTTGATTGATAGTCTGCCCGATTTCGTCGGAATAAATCAAGCCGGTATTTCGAAACACGGCAGGTTTTACGCCAAACAGCGTTTCAATTTTATTCGAATGTTTTTTTACCTGCAATCTAAACTCGGTTTCGTCGTACACCGAAGCAAGTGAATGTGCGTAGGTTTCGGCAAGAAACTCCACGCTACCCGTATCTGCTAATGCCTTGAAACTGTCAATTACCTCAGGAGCATGCTGTTCGAGTTGCTCCAAAATAGTGCCCGAGAGCGAAAACGATACCTTAAATTTTCCGTTCGAGTTTTTTATCATTTCGAGCAACATCGCATTGGCAGGTAAATAGCAATTGTCGCTCAAACGACGAATTTGAGCTTCGTTGGCGTAATCGTCGTAGTAATAATGGTCGGTACCAATTTCGAAAAAACGGTAGCGTTTCAGGCGCATCGCTTGGTGAAGCTGGAAATAAAAACAGATGGTTTTCATATCGTTGAATTTGTAAAATTTAATTATTTATAAAGTTGAAAATTCCGGCTAATAGCTCATTACTTTGTCGTAAATTGCCCGTACGCGTAATCCGGCAGCTTCCCAAGTGATACGGTTTACCTCATCGCGTCCTTGTTCGCGCAGGTTTTTGTACATTGCAGGGTATTTCACAATGGAGTAAATAGCATCTGCCATAGCATCTATATCCCAGTAATCAATTTTTATGGCGTTGTTCAAAATTTCTGCGCAACCCGACTGTTTGGACACAATGGTAGGTGTACCCACCTGCATTGCTTCGAGCGGCGAAATACCAAAAGGCTCCGACACCGAAGGCATGATGTACACATCGCTTTCTGCCAACATTTCGTGTACCTGCCGTCCGCGTAAAAAACCCGTGAAATGAAATTTATCCGCAATATTTCGCTTGGCAGCAAGATGTATCATCTGGTTCATCATGTCGCCACTACCTGCCATCACAAAGCGTACTCCCTGCGTTTTTTCCAGCACGCGATGCGCCGCCTCCACAAAATATTCAGGTCCTTTTTGCATCGTTATTCGTCCAAGGAAAGTTACAATTTTATCCTTGCGCTTGGTTTTGGTAAACTCGTCTGCTCCTTCGAGTGGTGATACAGCATTGTGTACCGTAGTAACCTTTGCTGGGTGTTGGTGATATTTTTCAATTACGATATTTCTGGTAAGATTGCTTACTGTAATAATATGATCGGCAGCGTCCATGCCGCGCTTTTCTATGTAATATACCTCGGGATTCACATTGCCGCGACTTCGGTCGAAATCCGTTGCATGTACATGAATAATAAGCGGCTTTCCGGTAATTTGCTTGGCAAAAATGCCGGCAGGATAGGTGAGCCAGTCGTGCGAATGAATTATATCGTAATTGCCTGCGTGCGCAATCACGCTTGCCACCGCCTCGTAGTTAGATATTTCTTCAAGTAAATTATTGGGATATCTACCCGAAAAATCTACACAGCCCAATTCATTGGTACCGATGCGTCGAAAATCGTAACGAATATTATTCCGATAATGGAAAAATTCATCGGGGTGCATTTGTCTGCCGATGCGATAATCAACATGCTCCCAACTCACATCTTTCCAAACAATAGGTACATTGCAGGCTCCTACAATTTTGAGGAAGCTCTGGTCTTCGTCGCCATGCGGCTTGGGTATCACAAAGGTTATTTGCATATCGGGTTGTAGAGCCATACCTTTGGTGAGCCCATAACTTGCTGTGCCCAATCCGCCCAAAATATGCGGCGGAAACTCCCATCCAAACATCAATGCTTTCATTGTTTCAATTCGTAATTTTTAATAATCTTTATCGTTCGCAGAATTTCTGCCACACTCATGGCAAACGAAATGGCTCCGTGCCCTTTGTAGGGCGGATTACCGTCGGATAGTTCGCCGAGTGTACCGATGCAAAGTTCGCTTAGTTCGCTTTCGAAACCGATGGTCATGCGTTCGAGAAAAGACAAACCACTTTGTTTGTAAATTTTCAAATAGGCTTCGGCAAATGCACCCGTGAGCCAAGCCCATACAGTGCCGTTGTGGTAAGCATAGCTGCGCTCTATTTCATTGCCGCGATATTCGGGATTGTAATAGCCGCTTTTTGGACTGAGGCTACGCAAGCCTTTCGGCGTGAGTAACTCGCGGGTAACAATATCGAGGATAGATTTTTGCTGCGGCTTATCGAGCGGCGAATGTGGTAGCGACACGGCAAAAATCATGTTTGGGCGCACTTCGGGATCGCGTGCGTCGCCTTCCACAGAGTCGAAAAGGTAATTGCCGTTCCAAAATGTACGCACAAACGACACTTTGCATACCTCTGCCTGATAGTTAAACAGGTCGGCTTCGAAATCGTTTTTCAACGCGAGTGCAAGTTCTGCCGTAAATTTCAGTGCATTGAACCATAATGCATTAACTTCTACTAAATAGCCGCTGCGAGGATTCACCGGTTTTCCCCATGCGATACCGTTCATCCACGAAACAGGGTGGTCGTGCCCATTGGTATAGAGCAATCCGTTATCGTGTAAAAATAAATTGGGGTGATGTTGATTACGAATAAAATCGATGATTTTTTTAGCAATATTGCCGTATTTTTCGGCAGCCTGTTCGAGCGAAAATTTTTCGGCATACTGCTGTACTGCCCATAAGAACCACAGCAACACATCGGGCATTTCCAACTCGTGCATATGCGATGTGTTTTCGCATCCGGCTATAAAATCGGAAATTACCTCTATGGAAGTATCCATTACCCGTTCAAAAAGTTCTATATTGTCGGTAGCCAACGCCAATCCGGGTAACGATACAAACTGGTCGCGAGCACGACAATTAAACCACGGATAACCTGCCATAATATAATGCCCGTTGTCTATCTTGTTGTAGAATTGTTGTCCGGCGTTTTTTAAACAGTTGAAAAAATCGAGCCGTTGAGTGCGTTTCGCTATTTCGTCGGCATACATGCTTTTAAATTTCGAGGTTTTGGTTTCATTAATTCCTGCCGAGAAAATTACGCTTTCGCCCTGCTTCATCGGAAATTCAAAATATCCGGGTACAAACAAATCTTCCTGATACTCGTAACCTCGTTCTTGTTCGCGGAAATATTCTATGCCATTATACCAGTCGGGTTGGTAAACAAATGCTACAGGTTTGGAAAACTGCATGTTGAGCGCAGGGAAACCGGCATAAAGGCAAGTTGATATGCCGTTCTCAATTTCGATATACGATTTGTCGATATTATTGTTTTGCTTCGACAGGCTGTTTACATTTCGGAATGCCAAAAAAGGCTTAAAGCGCATCACGATAGGCGATTGGGCTTCCATCAGCGTGTGTTTTACCAAAATGCGATTTTCGTGTGAAATAAATACTCGTTCGCGTGAAAACACCACGCCGCCTACACGATAAGTAGTGCGAGCTACGGTTTCGATGTTAAACTCGCGAATGTATTTATGTCCTCGTGGAGAATAGGTATCGCCGGCGTATTTGTGGATACCCATATTGAATTCGGCTCCGTGTTGAATTACCGTTTCGTCGAGCGACGAAAGCAACACATGATTTTCTCCGTCGAATTCGGCAATCGGAACCACCAACATCCCATGATATTTTCTTGTATTACAATCGATTAAGGTGGTAAGACTGTATGCACCGGAGCGATTGGTACGCAACATTTCCTTTGTCAACGATTTTTCGAGATTAATCAGCAAACTTTTATCAAACTTCAGGTAACTCATATCAGATTTAAAATGATTTCGGATTCTATGCAAAATGCTGGAATTAAGGCGCAAGATAACGATTTTTTGCAAAAAATACGAAAAAAGCTTAATGTTTTTTGCCGATAAACATAATTATTTCAACCATGCTTTGTATTTGCCGATAATTTGATTGGCAGTTTCTTCCGGACTGATTGTTGAAGTATCTATCACGAAGTCGAATTGTGAAAGGTTGGCGCAATTTACGCCGTAAAGGTCGGCATAGCGTTTGTTTTCGCTTGCTTTACGCGCTGCGATATGTTGCGCAACTTCTTCCGTCGATTTGTATTTTTGTTCACCTTTGCGCTTGGTGTCGGCAAAAATGCGAGCTGCCGACACCGATAAATCGGTTTGCATAAATACTTTAAACGAATTGGGTATAAAATACCATGCTAAACGCGAATCGACAACTAAATCGAACGAATTGCCGAGCAATCTGAAAGTGGAATCAATTTCTTCGTCTATTTCTGGATGAGTTTCGGCGTATTGATTCAGTTCGAGGGTGGTCATTCTGTAGCGGGCTGCTATTTCGCGTTGAATACTGCCCGTATAAATATAATTGTAACCTAAACGGGCACACAATAATGCTGAAACAGTTGATTTTCCACTGCCTAAATCTCCTGTTAGAGTAATAATTTTTGCCATATCGATAGTTTTTAAAAGTTGTTTCTCAAAATAAAATACAAGGTTCAACAAATATAGTGTAAAAAAACCTTTGATACAAGCGTAGAATACAAGAATCCTAAAAATACTTTGGTGTTATTTTGCAAAAATAAATTGATAAATTACATTTTTGAGCTTATAATTTTATGAAAAATAATTGCATTTTAAATAATTTTATAAAACTTTGCAAAAGTAAATTATTTTTTTCAGTTCATTTTTAACAAGTATCTAAAATATACTCTTTTCCGATTACTAAATAGTATACAAATTTAAATAGTACGAGATTATGAAAAAGAGATTTTTTTCTCTTGTTTTTTTTGTGTTAATTTTCCTTCATAGTGCCATACATGCGCAAAATCTTGGTCCCGAATTATTGACAAAAAATAATTTCGGAACGATTCAATCGGAAGGTATGAACGGTGACAATCCTGCAACTCGTCGTCCGCTCTATTATCAAGCGTATTCGCCCGCTCAATTGGTTACCGGTGACAGTATTTTCTATCAACCGCCCACTCAGGCGTATTACAACAATTGGACTGTGAACAGTTATAATCCTCCGTCGTATATTATTTCCATCAATCCTTATGTAACGATTGCTCCCCCTCTTCCGACGAATCAAACTGCTTATTTATTTGGTTTCAACGAAGCATGGTACAGCAACTTCTATACTTTTTTGAAGAAAAACGGGAGCAACTCGGCGGTGCAAATACCTATGGCTCCGAACAATGGTTACTATGTGGTAGCTACCTCTACCAATGGTATGTATGGTGCACCTACTCTCGGTTGGGGAAACTCTTGGTTTACCGTGTATGATCGATACGAAGTAAACAGAGCTTATCCTATTAATTATTTTTTGATAGTAAATGCTGATTTTACGGAAAATAAGGTTTTTTACCAGCAGCCGAATATAAGCGTAACTCCCGGACATATTTATCGCATGAGTGCCGATTTGGTAAATCTTAGTTCGGATACTCCGCCTAATGTTGTTTTCTTTATTGGAGGAAATCCTGTGTATAATACCGGCATTATTTCGCCCGACAATGGTGCATGGAAAACATACAAATTCGATTATATAGCACCTTGTGATAAAAATTTGGTTGATGTTTCCTTTTCAAATGATGTAAGCGGCAGTACCGGCAACGACTTGGCTTTGGATAATTTAAGCCTGAAAGAAATATTGCCGCAAATTACGATGAGCGTTGAGAATGATTGTCCTACAATACCTGTTATTACGCTTAATGCTGTGATGGAGTTGGAAAAACCATCTGAATATACTTTTACCTGGTATAAGGATGATGTGCTACAATCGTCAACAGGACAAACTTTTACTGTGAACGAAGGAGGTAATTATTACTACAGGGTTACACACGGTTCAAATACTTGTAATGTACAATCGAAAACGATTAGTATCGACCCTGCAGTTTTTAACTGTAACGAGGTTGTACCTAAAATTACGGCTTTTGACGATTTAGTGCAAGCCCTCTCTGGTGTTGTAGTGAGCCAAAATATTATAACAGATGGAGCAGGCAAAGATTGTAATACTTATGTAGATAAGGAAAATGGAGGGCTTAACGATGCCTGTTCGTCCGACAATTTGAATGTCTTTTCGTTCACAATACCATCGGGTTATGGCTACGATAATATAGCCAATACATACACTCCCGGTACACCAATTGTGATTACTGACGATACTAATGCTACTATTGGGGTGCTTAACATACAGGCAAACGGCGATTTAACTTTTCAAGAGGCTCCTGATTATACAGGTAGTGTGAGTATTATACATTTTTCCTATACTGTTATTCATACGGTATCCGGTGCTACATCTACGGCAAATGTAGATATTCCGTTGAAAGAATTACCATATAATGTAGATGAGTCTTCGTGTGCAGGCTATCCGGTACAGATAACTTTTACGGTAAAAGAATTTTTGGCGGATGGTTTTATTGATGACCGAACCGGTACGGAATTTCCGATTTCCGATTCCGACCCTGCTTATCCTACTTTAGTGGGTGATCCGGTAGCTGCCCGTTTCTATTTGATAAATACTTCTACAGGAGATACTATATCTACTACTTTTGGAACAAGTAATTTCGATCCTGAACATTTTAAAATTCAGCGTACTGCAGGTCATCCGGAATTGGGCGGTAGCATAACTATCACATTTACTCCGACAGTAGGGGGACTAAATAACTTCGAATTGTATAGTAAACAGCCTTATTTAGCTCCAAACCCAAGTAGCGACAATAAGCTTCGGGCACTTATCGTGGAGCTTTGTCCACGCTATGCTTCCTGGACAGGTTTAGCCGACGATTTCAATTGGCAAAATCCCAACAACTGGGCGGTTACAGGTTTGGGCAGCGGTTATCCTAACTGGTGTACCGATGTAATTATTATGGGCGACACAGCGATAATTTCTTTTCCCATTATTAATAAAGCACAACAAGATATATGCCGTGATATTACATTTGAACCCGGGGCAAGCGTGGGGAAAATACAGGATTTAATTTATCGAGCTGCTTATGTGCAATATAAACCGATTGCCTTCGACCAATGGACTTGTCTTTCGGCTCCGCTTAAGTATATGTATGCCAATGATTTTACTCCCGACAATACATGGACGGGTACAAGTAATGTGAGCAATGCTTTTTCGGAAATAAAATCTTATATGCGTCTTTTCGACTTGGCGTATTCTACAAGCGGTAAAGAAAATCCGGACGGAGTGACAGGTACATCCATAGGTAGCTTTTCAAAAGCATTTTCCGAACTGGAAGTACCATTAACCAAAGGTTTTGGTTTTGCTTCGGGTATATTGCTGATGGATACAGGGGGAAAAGGTATGTTTACCAAAGATTCTACTTTTTATTTCCCGCGTTTTATACCTTATGGCAATCCGGCTCTTATGACGGATGTTACATTTAGTGCTCCGGTTTATCAATACCATAATAATACGGGGGCTTGGCTCGAAGCATCTGGAACATTGCCTCGGGGAGGTGGTTATACGACTCCTCAGGGGTTGTTGGACTCAGATTGGGGTGCAGCATTTGAAGGTAAAAAATCGGGAGAGTTTCCCAATCCGATGTTAAACAACGATAGTCCCATGCGTTTCGTATACGAAAGTGATGGTTACAGCAATAATAACGGTTCATTTAGCATTACGCTTAATGCCGAAGGAGCAACCCGTCTTGTAGGTAATCCGCTGATGTCGCATTTAGATTTTGATAAATTTCAAACTGAAAACAGTAGTGCTGTTCAACCTTGGTTTCGTCTTTGGGACGGAACAAAATTCTATACTTACATCAAAAGCGGAAGCACCGGAAGCCCAATATGGGCAGGTATGACCGAACTTGCTTCTACTTCCGAAACAATCGAAGGATTTATCGCTCCGATGCAAGGCTTTTTTGTAGATGTGGTGAATGCTACAAACACTGCGCTTATATTGAACTTCAACACCGATATGTCTACCTCAAAGGCTTGTACTCCGACATCTAATTACCACCTGCGAGCAGCCAATACGGCTAACAACCTGTTGAAATTACGACTGAAAATGCAGAATGTAGAAACAGTTGCTACAGTTGCTTCAATACTCAACGCAAACGACCATTACGATGCAAATGAAGATATTTATAAGCTTTTTTCTTTCGAACAAACTACACCCGAAATTTATACGATTGCAGATAAAACCGCTATCGAAATTCAAGCTATAAGTCAGGAAGGAGATGAAAAACTTATACCCATCGGCATTAAAGGAACGGCTACCGGAAACTTTGAATTGAACATAGAAGGTGGAAACAGCTTTGATGTTTACGAACAAGTATTGTTGAAAGATGCCTTCGAAAATAAAGACTACGATTTACGCAAACAGTCGGAATTTAGTTTCGAAAAAACTGCTTCTGAAAATCTTGAAGGGCGATTTTACATCCATTTGCTTGGCTCTATTGATGCAACAAGTAAACCTGAAAATTCCCATATAGAAATCGACAATATTACAATCGTACACGATAATGGAGTAATTCGGGTGTATTCGCCCACAGCTAAAATAGATAATTTTGAGTTGTATGATATTTCGGGTCGATTGCTGTATCGAAATACAACTGTCAACTCCTTTTCCTATTCATGGAATGCAACTATCGAAAAAGGCATCTACCTGGTCAGAGTACAGGCAGGGAAACGAAATAAAGTACAAAAAATAAAACGGTAATACAATGAAAAAGATGATAATAGCAACACTATTTTTCTTGTATTGTCTGTTTCCAACACAAGCTCGGCAATTGGAATATGTTGTTGCAAATACTTCTGACAATACATTCGCACGCGAAATAGAGAGTTTTCAAAAACCGGTACAAGAAGAGGATGAAATGCAATTATTAGGCGGTTTGGGTATTGGCGATGATGAAACAGAATTAGGAGGAGCTAAAACTCCCGTTGGAGATGCTGTTTATCTCTTAGTGCTGTTTGTTGCGGGTTATGCTATCAAACTTTATAAGCAAAAACGAAATGAGTAAAAAATAATCTCTTCACTCATTTCGTTTTTTTGGAAATCTAATTATTAAATCCTTTCCAAAGCTTGTTTCCAATCAGCTTTCAGGTCGTCGATGTATTCCAATCCGGCAGAGAAACGGAGCATATTTGGCGCAATGCCTACTGCCGTTTTTTCGGCGTCGCTTAGCTGCGAGTGCGTGGTGCTGGCAGGGTGGGTAATGATGGATTTGGCATCGCCTACATTCGCTACATGGTTCAGCAGTTCAAAACTATTGATGGTTTGTGCTGTTTGTGCAGCTGTTCCTTTAATAAATACGGATAATACACCGCCAAAGCCATCGTTGCGCAAATATTTTTTAGCCAGTTGATGGTATTTATTCCCTTTCAGTCCGGGGTAATTGACCCGTTCCACTTTCGGATGTTTTTCCAGCCATTGAGCTAATTCCAGTGCATTAGCATTCGTTCTTTCGGCGCGAATCGAAAGGGTTTCTATTCCTTGTAATAATAAGAATGAGTTGAAGGGACTGATGCTTGGACCTATGTCGCGCAAGCCTTCGGTACGAGCACGAATACCGAAGGCGATGTTTCCGAAAGGACCGTTTTCGCCAAATACCTCCCAGAAGTTCAGTCCGTGATAACCTTCGCTTGGCTCGCTGAATGCGGGATATTTACCATTTCCCCAATTAAAATTTCCGCCATCCACAATAATGCCGCCCATTACACTTCCGTGTCCGCCAATCCATTTAGTAGCAGAGTGTGTTACTACATTTGCTCCCCAGTTAATAGGTTGGCATAAGTAGCCTCCCTGTCCGAAAGTATTATCTACTATCAGTGCAATATTGTGTTTTTTTGCCAGCTCCGCAATCGGTTCAAAATCAGGAATATTATATTCAGGATTGCCGATGTTTTCGATGTAAATAGCTTTTGTTCTTTTGTCGATAAGCGAAGCAAGGCTATCTACATTATCGCCTTGCGCAAAGCGTACCTGAATGCCTAAGCGTTTGAGAGCAATCTTGAACTGATTGTGCGTGCCGCCATAAAGGAATGAACTGCTTACGATATTATCGCCCGCTTCGGCAAGATTGGTAATGGCTAAAAATTGCGCTGCGTGTCCCGACGATGTTGCCACTGCGCCGGTGCCGTTTTCGAGGGCAGCGATGCGTTTTTCAAAAACCTCGGTTGTCGGATTGGTCAATCGTGTGTATATATTTCCAAATTCCTTCAGCGCAAAACGATTAGCCGCTTGCTCGTTGTTGGCAAATTGATAGGCATTTGTCAAATAAATAGGCACAGAGGTAGCGCCTGTTGTTGGGTCGTTTTCGTATCCTGCGTGTAGTTGTAAGGTATCGAAATGAAATTTTTTACTCATATATAAAGTATTAAGTTGTAAATAATAAGTTTTTAAGTGAAAAAATGAGAACTGAGGTGCGAGAAACGAGTGTAAAACTCACTCGGGCAATACCATAAATGTGGTATTTTCTAAGTTCCAAATTCTTTTTGAATGTCCAACACAACACTGTTTTCTTCGAATTTGCCCCGGAGTACGCTGAACTCTGCATTTTTGCTTTCCGCATCACTATCTAAGCCGAAGCAGATTTTTGCCTCGGCAGAAAATTCTTTGGCAGCGTCGGCAAGCAAGATATTTTTATATTTTTCGCGGGCTTTGGCGGCGTTTTCGGTAACAGTTTCCGGATTGGCAAGATAGGGTTTTGCCCATGCAGCTTCCATTTTCGAGTAAGCATCGCTGTGTACAAAATTCAACTGCTTATTCCAGTTTTCGAGATTCGTTATTTCACCGCGTTTTAATTTTTCACTCAAAAAATTAATCATCATTTCAGGTATAACTAATCCTGCCAAATCGAGCCATTTGCCGCTGCAATCGTCGGTAGAGGCAGGTATATTTTTTGATAGAATTTCTCCAACATACATATCCAGCAACATTTGATAATGAGCAATGGCTCGCGGTACAAAAGCGGTAGCGATTTTGCATCCGCCGTGTGTGTACGAAGCAGCCTCGGGGTGTTTTTCCTGCAAAGTTTTCAGCGTTTCGATAGCTGTAAGAATTTGTTGGGCAATATTCGGATTTAACCATGCAAAACAAATCGGGTCGAGTAAATCGGCATGTTTGCGTTTGTCGCGTACAAGCCATTTTTTACAATCGCGATAAGTACCTACCGAAGTGGTATTCATAGCCGGCATCAGGTTGTAATCACCATGGTTTTCAACGATATACGAAAACGGGAAGACTTCCGTATCTATGCGTTTTTTCACCTTGGTAAGTACCACCGAAAAAGCGCCGATTCGTGAGGGAAGCATCAGGTAAGAATCGCTCGCCATTTTGCTGCCACGCCGCAACACTCCGTGGTGCATTGCTCCCAACTTGTAGGCATGGTTGCTCATATTGCTGCCGCTGCCTGCGTTGAAAAACGAAAAAATCGAGGCTATGAGTAACGACGAGCGATGGTGCGACACCGTGAACGGACCTGCAAATGCCGATACCGCCTCGCCGTGCATCATTTCGCAGTTAGCAAAAAACAGGCTGTGTGTAGCCGAAAAAGCTTTGCTTATAAAGCAAGATTCGCCTACAAAACAAGCTTCGAGCTGGCTGCTGTCCAACACTTTGGCATAAGGCGCCATGATAAAATCGCGGGCAATAACCCCTGTGCCCACTTCGGCACCGATACCTATGCTGCCGTTGTACAACAAATTGGCGCCTTCAACCAAAGCGTTTGCAGCAATGTTTACATCGGTAATTTGAGTGCAAAAACGGATTACGGAAGCTTTGCCTATCGTGCCGAGGTCTGATTGTCGGCTTTCGGCAAAGCGGTTGATTAAGTTTTCGAGCGCGGCAATTAATTTTTTATCATGTTGTTGTGTAGCGAGCAAATAGGCGGTTGGCGCATTAAGCAGCTCGGCAATGGGCAGCGCGCGCGAACCTGTTTCGTCGAGTACCGATACTCGAACGCCGTTACCAAACCGCGCTTTGGGGCGGGTTTCCATCTGCGCCACTTTGTCGATAAATGCTTGTTTTTCAATTGTATAATTAAAAATAGTGCTATCGAAAATTTGTACATTATCGGCAATATCGCAGTTTGTCAGTTGAGCATTATCGATAGCAATAGAGGCTCCTAAGCGAATCTTGCCCGAAAAGCGGCTGCAACGGATATTCTTCGTCGAAAAATCGGGTGATACTTCAATCAAATTCCAATCGGTACACAAGCAGTGTTGCGCTTCGAGTTGGACGATTTCCAAATAGGTAAGAGGGCGATATGTTTTCATTTTTTGTTGATTTTTAATTTTTGTCTTTTGCTTTTTTATTCTCTAAAAGTGTAGTATAACCGGCACACAGCATCCATAAAACAAACAGATGGAAGACAATACCAGCCCAATCTTTAAATCCGAAAAAATAAATTAATCCAAAAAGCAAAGTATCAATACCATATACAATTATGCCTGTCAAATATACTTTTCGATTGCCTTTTCTGCTTTTAGTCCAAATCCAAAAGAAAAATATCGGCAATAATAGAGTTAAAATAAAACCCAATGCGGTTAAATTAATGCCGGTTGTTTTTCGAAAGCTAAATACAAATCCCAATATCCCTTCATTAATTCCAAGTCCGACGGGAAAGCGTATTATGCCTCCTAAGTTTTGATCATACATACTAATGTTTATCGTAGTCAATATAGATAAAATGCCAATCCATAAAAACCAGGAGGCACCACCTTGAATAATATTTTTTTGCTTGATTTGTTCGTTAATTTTATCATTGATTTTTTCTTTTCGTAAAGATTTTACAACTTCTTCCGTTAGTTGTAAGTGTCGTTCTTTCGATATTTTCTTTGCCAAAGCTAATTCTTCTTCCGTCCATTCTTCGGGATTAACAATAATATCCATTATATCGCTGTCAGAAAAAGAATACAAATAATGCTCGTCAAACAAATTTGTTTTGTTGTTCTTTGAAAGAATTTCATCTGCTTTTTCCACATCGGTTGCCCGTATTTTTAGTATAATTCCATCTTGCAGCGGATTTATATTTTTTGCGGTAATATCAAATCGCATGGCAGAATCGTCTATTTCAAACGGGATTTGATTTGTATTAAGCAAATCAATCAAAGACGACGCTTCCTGTAAAGTTGAAAATGTCTGATAAGCTATGAAATTGTTCATAGTGATAGTGTTTGTTTGAAAAATTATTCTTCGTTTTCTACTTCGGGATATAAAAAATCGTTGTACGGAAATCGTTGGATATGTATTTTTCGTACCTCACGATAAATCAACGCTTTCAGTTCTTCGATATTTTCCTTTTTTCTGGCAGAAATAAAGATGCAATGTTCGTGCATTTTATTCATCCAGGAAGCTTTCAGTTCGTCGAGGCTAATGTTTTCGCGGCGTTTCTCGGTGAGGTCATCCTCAGCTTTGGGCGTATAGCTGAAAGCATCAATCTTATTGAAAACCAAAATAGTAGGCTTCTCCGTTTTGTCCAATTCGGCAAGCGTGTGATTCACCACCTCGATTTGTTCTTCAAAATTCGGGTGCGAAATATCTACCACATGAATAAGCAAGTCGGCTTCACGCACCTCGTCGAGCGTCGATTTAAACGACTCAACCAAATGATGCGGCAGCTTGCGAATAAAGCCCACCGTGTCGCTTAGCAAAAAGGGCAGGTTTTCTATCGTAACCTTGCGTACCGTGGTATCGAGCGTAGCAAAAAGCTTATTTTCGGCAAAAACTTCCGATTTGCTTAACAAATTCATTATCGTCGATTTGCCCACATTGGTGTAGCCAACCAACGCTACGCGTACGAGTTTTCCGCGGTTTTTGCGTTGCGTAGCCATTTGGCGGTCAATCACTTTAAGCTCATCTTTGAGGAAAGCGATGCGCTGTTTGATAATGCGTTTGTCCGCCTCAATCTGCGTTTCACCCATACCGCGCGAAGTAGTTCCGCCACCTCGTTGCCGGTCTAAGTGGCTCCACATTCGCGTGAGGCGCGGCAGCATGTATTGCAATTGCGCTACTTCAACTTGTGTTTTGGAGTAAGAAGTTTGTGCGCGTTGCACGAAAATTTCGAGTATCAAAATCGTACGGTCGAGCACCTTGATATTTAGAATTTTTTCGATGTTGCGCAATTGCCGCGGCGAAAGCTCATCGTCGAAAATTGCCATTTCGATTTCATTTTCGTCGATATAGGTTTTTATTTCGTCCAATTTCCCCTGTCCGATGTAGGTGTTTGAATTTGGCATATCGAGCCGTTGTAAAAATGTTTTTTGCGGCTCAATGCCCGAAGTTTCAGCAAGAAAAGCCAGTTCGTCCAAGTATTCCTTGGCGCGCTCTTCGCTTTGTTCGGGTGTAATCAAACCTATCAAAACGGCGGTATGATTGAATATTTCGGTGGTGTTTTCTGTCATAAATTTATTTGTAATTTACTTTAACTTCTTTTTGTTTTCCACTTCCTGCAACACGCTCATTTGCTGAATAGCAATTTGATTTAATTTTACTAATCGTTCTGGTTGCGAAACAGCATCATTTATCAATACGGCGTTTATATTTTCCATATTCGAGAGACAAATCAGTTCGTTTATCGTAGTATAATCGCGCATATTGCCTTTTTGGTCGGGATTTTTGTCGCGCCATTCTTTGGCGGTCATTCCGAATAATGCGACATTCAGCACATCTGCCTCGCTTGCATAAATGAAATTGATCTGTTCTTTAGACAATTGTTTGGGTATCAAATTCCGACTAATTGCCGAAGTGTGAATGTGATAATTGATTTTTGCCAACTCGCGCTTGGCAGTCCAACCGATGGCTTTTTGTTCGTCTTCTTTGAGGCGTTGGAATTCTCTAACGATATAAATTTTGAATTCAGGACTAATCCACAAGGCAAATTCAAAGGCAATATCTTTGTGGGCATAAGTGCCGCCGTAACGACCGGCTCGTGCCTGCAAAGAAATAATATTGCATTTTTCAATCAAATCTTTTACGCTAATTCTGAAAGAGTTAAGCCCTGCTTGACTTTTAATTGTGTCGAATTCGACATAATTAAAATGAGGATTATACACTTTTTCCCAAATACCGATATACTCTAAAGTGTTGCGATTTCGCAGCCAACTTGTTACGAAATACTCACCGTCTTTGGCTTTTATCATATCTGTCAATGAGATATAATCTTCATTGTTGATTTGCAAAACGGTTACTTCCGTGTCTTTTACAAAAATTTTCGCCATAACAGTATCGCATTTTTATTACTTGCAAACAACTTTGTTTATTGCCGATTTCAATAATGATTCCACTTTAAAATACCAATGTCCCAATCTTTTCTCCCAAAATAACCTTTTTCAAATTGCCCACGGTATCCATATCAAACACATAAATAGGCATATTGTTTTCCTTGCACATGGTGGTGGCAGTCAAATCCATTACTTTCAGGTTGCGGTTGTAAATTTCGTCGTAAGATATTTTGTCGAACTTTTTAGCCGTTGGGTCTTTCTCGGGGTCGGCAGTGTAAATGCCATCCACGCGCGTGCCTTTGAGCATTACATCGGCTTCGATTTCGATGGCGCGCAGCGATGAACCGGTGTCGGTGGTAAAAAATGGATTGCCTGTACCGCCCGAAAATATTGCCACTTCGCCTTTTTCCAAACTCTCGATGGCTTTCTGTTTGCTGTAAAATTCGCCCACAGGTTCCATGCGGATAGCGGTGAGTACGCGGGCTTTCACGCCCCGTTTTTCGAGAGCCGAACTGAGTGCGAGGCTGTTAATCACCGTGGCAAGCATTCCCATTTGGTCGCCCTTTACGCGGTCGAAGCCTTTACCGGCACCCGTTAAGCCGCGGAAGATATTGCCACCGCCGATAACGATGCCGATTTGTACGCCCAGCGCAGCAATTTCGCCGATTTGGGCGGCATATTCTTCTAAGCGCGTTTCGTCTATTCCGTACTGTTTTTCGCCCATAAGCGATTCGCCGCTGAGCTTGAGGAGTATTCGTTTAAATTGTATTTCCATGCTATTATTTTTCTGCAAAGATACATTTTCTGTAAAAGAATTGCAGACATCGGTATAAAATAATCCCCGTAGTCGATGCTTGCTTCGTTCTATAGTAGAGATGATGCGCGCCCCGCCTCTACTGAAATTCTACTTGATAATTAAGTATATTATATTAAAATTTACATTTTTTGTTATTTATGTTATATATTTGCAATTGTTTCTAACTAAAAAACAACTATTATGACAACAAGCAAAAAAATTACAAAGGTAAGTGGTGGCGAAGAATCTCCACAAAAGTCAACATTTGTGCCTACTACGGAAGCAAAAGGTAAAGCTACCCGCTTGCGAATCTTTTCTATTCTTTTGTGGGTATTGGGAATTGCTGCCGAAATCGGGGCGATACTTGTAGAGATGAAAAGTGTAAAACCCATGGAAACAAGCGCGTGGGTTTGGATTATTTCATTAATCGTAGTCGATTTGATTTTGGTCATTATCGGCTCTCAACTCTGGAAAAAAGCGAATCGCTTCGATCCCGCATCGGAACAGGATAAAGCTAAATTTTTCTTGCAAAACCAACTGGGTGTTATCATCTCTGTTATAGCATTCTTGCCTTTGGTTATTTTTGTTTTTACCAACAAGGATTTGGACGGCAAGCAAAAAGGAATTTTGGGTGGCATTGCTGCTGTAGCTTTAATTGCAGCCGGTATTGCAAGTGCAGATTTCAATCCGCCTTCGAAAGAACAATATTCGGAACAAACATCGAGGGTGGAAGAATTAACAGGCGGTACTAATAATGTTTACTGGACAAAATCGGGAACAAAATATCATATTTACGACGATTGTCCGCGCATAAATACCAGTCGTACCGAGGAAATTTTTAGCGGAACGGTGGCTCAAGCCCGTGAATTGAAAAACATTACCGAGTTATGTAAAGTGTGCGAACACAGGGCTGAAAAAGAAAATGCTTTACACGAAGGAGCCGAAGCAATGACGCCGGGAGAAGCTGAAACAACTGAATAATAATTTTAATGAATTTGTTATGACAAGTGAAATTGTAAAAATGGTGGCAAAAAAAGCCAATCTGTCGGAATCTGTGGCTCAGACAGCCGTAGATACGGTGTTGAATATGCTGAAAGACAAACTTCCTCCTTCCATAGGAGATGCGTTGAATACTTATTTAGCTTCTTCGGGTACTAAGGGAAGTGCTAAAAGCAAGAACAGTGCATTGGGAGAACTTGGCAATGTTGCCGGTGCACTGGGCGGTTTGTTTGGCAAAAAATAACCGGCTGAATTTAAGCAAAGGATTTTCATTTGGAATTATTCTTCTTGCCGGCACCGCTACCGTGCGAATCTTTTGCGTGGTAGCGGTGCTCGTTGTATACAACCATTTGCTATCCTTCTCATTGTTCTTTTCTTTAATCTGTCAATCAATTTCATTTTTTCATCCCCCCGCTTGCCGCAAGTCTGCAACTTATGTCAATGGGTGCTAAATATAACTTTTACTATTAGCTAAAACGATTTATGAGATACCTTACCCGTTCTGCCGAATTTGCAATTCGATAGGATGGGATAGTTTTCTCTACAATATTATTTGCGTTGCGAATTCCGAAGCCCCTGTTGGCGCAAGGTTACAACTTGTGCCTCCAATCACTTCGTGTATCTTATTATTTATTATTCCTATATTTTTCTGTCATTTCCTTTTTATAGGAGCTTCCTGCAATTTATCTTCTTGTGCCGAAAAGTTTTAAAACTCCAGTGCCAACTGATTGTCGAGCAGGCGATAACTCATTCGGTGATGAGGCGAAACGCCATGTGCGCGAATTGCATCGCGGTGTGCGCGGGTAGGATAACCCTTGTTGCTTGCCCAGTTGTAGGCAGGAAATTCGGCATGCAGGCGCAGCATATAATCGTCGCGATAGGTTTTTGCCAGTATCGACGCAGCGGCAATGGAGAGGAATTTTCCGTCGCCTTTTACAATGCAGGCATGTGGTATATCTTTGTATTTCTTAAAGCGGTTGCCGTCGATAAGCAGGAATTCGGGAGCGATTTTCAGTGCATCGATAGCGCGGTGCATGGCTAAAAAGGAAGCGTTGAGGATATTTATTTCGTCGATTTCCTGTGCCGACACCTCGCCTACAGCCCATGCCAATGCTTCGCGCTCGATAACGGGACGCAGCTTGTAGCGTTGCCGCTCGGTGAGTTGCTTGGAATCGTTGAGCAGGTCGTTGCGAAAATCGGGCGGCAACACAACTGCTGCTGCAAACACCGACCCTGCCAAACAGCCGCGACCTGCTTCATCGCAGCCCGCTTCGATTTGTCCTTGTTTGTATGCTAATTGTAACGGCATAAGTTGGTTAATAGCCAATAGTAGTTTTAATATTCCTTGTAAATAATATTGAGCAGCGTTTGTCCCACGGCACGGAGAGTGGCGGGAGCGATGTTTTCCATCGTGTCGTTTTGCGTGTGCCAATAATTGCCAAAACCGTTTTCGGTTAACTGGATAATGTCGATGCAGGGTATGCCGCGAACCTGATTTACAGGCACATGGTCGTCGGTAATATAGCCGCTCTGCTTGCTCACAAAATGCTGTCCGAATCCATTTGCCTGTGCTTCGTTCCATACTTTTTCCACCACATGCGGCGCAAATTGCATGGAATAAGCTTCGCGGGGGAATGTAGCGCCGGGGGCTCCCACCATGTCGAGCAAAATGCCGAAACGAGCCTTATATCCTGCCTCATGCGGATTTGCTGCCCAATACTGCGAGCCGAGACACCAATAATTTTGAGAAGAGTTACGCAAATTCGATTCCCAGCGAGGTTCACCCTGGTCTTCTGCATCGACAAAGAGAATATCTATGCCCACGGCAGGTTGTTGCGTTTGCAGTTGTCGGGCAATTTCGAGCAATACGCCCACGCCGCTTGCCCCGTCGTTTGCCCCGTCGACAGGTTTGCGCCAATTTTCGGGATTAGAGTCGTGGTCGCTCCATGCGCGACTGTCCCAATGTGCAAGCAAGAGAATGCGGTTCGGATTTTCTACATCGTAGGAGCCGATAATATTGCGAGCGTTTACCTTGCCGTAGAAAGCTTGCAGTTCTGCCGTTTGCTCAACAACCGTTGCGCCAAAGCGATTTAACTCTTCTGCCAAATAATCTCCGCAGGCTTTGTGTGCCGGGGTTTCCGGTACGCGGGGACCAAAATCGACTTGCGCTTTTACATAGCGGTAAGCCGAATCGGCATTAAAAACCGGCACAGTAACTGTTGCCGTATCTGCACTTTCTTCCGGTTGCGACTGTTGTTTTTTTGCTTCGCAGGAAGAAAAAGTCATGCTTAAAAGGATGAGAGTAGGAAATAAAAATAATTGTTTCATAGCTTGATCTTGTAAAACGACAAAGATAGTTCTTTTTGTTAACACAGCATAAACTGCAATTTGCTTAACGGATATGGCATCAGCAAAGCACCCACGCGAAGCGACATTAATATTTATCGCATAGATGATATGGATACCTGCATATTGATGAATGCAGCCAAAAATTCAATATGATTTTTTAGGCGGATTCTTAAAAGTGGAGTAAGTATAACCCGCAAGCGTATAATAGCTACCCGTCATTGCGAGGAACGAAGTAATCTTGGAGCAGAATCTTATTGGAGATTGCTTCGTCGTTCCTCCTCGCAATGACGGACAGTGTTTGTTTTGCAAGCCTCAAGGGATATTCCGATAAGTTTTGCAGGCAGGCAGGATATATGCCGTGAGTTTGTCGATGAAAAAAAATGTGTTACCTTCGCAACTTGTTTTTTTCGAAATTGACTTATGAGTTTTGTTCATCTTCATGTGCATTCGCATTATTCGCTGCTCGACGGTATGGCTACCGTCGAAGGGCTGATTAATAAAGCTGTCGATACAGGTATGCCGGCTATCGCGCTTACCGACCACGGCAGTATGTTTGGCATCAAGGAATTTTTCGATTATGCAGAAAAGAAAAATTCCGGCATAAAAAAATCCTTGAAAGAGTTGGAAGAAAAACGGCTGGAAACTACCGATGAAGCTCAACAGCAAACTCTCGATGCCGAGATAGAAGCACAAAAAAAGAAACTGGTTAAGCCCATTTTGGGTTGCGAAACTTATGTAGCGCGGCGTGGCAGGCGTGAGCGAAAAACGCAGGAAGACCGTGGCGGTTGGCATTTGGTATTGCTGGCAAAAAATAAAACAGGCTATCAAAATCTTTGCAAACTTATCTCTGCCGCTTGGATTGACGGTTACTATTACAAACCGCGCATTGACAAGGAATTGCTCGAAAAATACCATGAAGGATTGATAGTCTGTTCGGCGTGTCTTGGGGGCGAAATCCCACAAAAATTGCTTGGAAGTTCTGCCAAAAATGTCGACGACGATGAAAGCAAAGACAATCTTTCGGATATGGATGGCATCGTGCGAATTTCGGACGATAGTATACGCGAAGCAGAAGAAGCAATAGCCTGGTATAAAAGTGTTTTTGGCGACGATTTTTATCTCGAACTCCAACGCTTAAAAACCGATAAGCCCGGTGCCGACCAAAAAGTATACCGCTTACAAGAGGCTGTAAATCGGATATTGGTCGATTTGGCACAAAAAACCAACACGAAGATTATTGCTACCAACGATGTTCATTTTGTAGAAGAAGAACATGCCGAGGCTCACGACCGCTTGATATGTTTGAGCACAAGCAAAGATATTGACGACCCCAAGCGAATGCGTTACACCAAGCAGGAATGGCTTAAAACGCCCGTTGAAATGTCGCAGGTTTTTGCCGACTTGCCCGAGGCGCTTGCCAATACCCTCGAAATAGCCGACAAGGTAGAATATTTCAGCATCGATTCCGATGCCATTATGCCCGTTTTCCCCATTCCCGAAGAATTTGGAACGGAAGACGAATATCGGGCTAAATTTTCAAAAGAGCTATTGACGGAAGAATTTGGCGAGCGCTACGAAAAACTTGGCGGCTACGATAAAGTTGTGCGTATTAAACTCGAAGCCGATTATCTTGCCAGCCTCTCGTGGAAAGGAGCCCACCATCGTTATGGAGAAGCCTTGAGCAACGAACAGAAAGAGCGCATCGAATTTGAGCTGGAAACGATGAAAACGATGGGTTTCCCCGGATATTTTCTTATTGTGCAGGATTTTATTCATGCAGCTCGCGATATGGGAGTTTCGGTGGGTCCCGGTCGCGGTTCGGCTGCAGGTTCGGTGGTGGCATACTGTTTGGGTATCACAGATATCGACCCGTTGAAATACGACTTGCTGTTTGAGCGATTCCTCAACCCCGATCGTATTTCCATGCCCGATATAGATATTGATTTCGACGACGACGGGCGCGGCGATGTGCTTCGCTGGGTAACCGATAAATACGGAAAGGAACGCGTGGCGCACATCATCACTTACGGAACGATGGCGACAAAATCGAGCATCAAAGATGTGGCGCGGGTGCAAAAGGTATCGCTTGCCGACGCAGAACGCTTGACAAAAATGATTCCCGACAAGTTTCCCGAAGACAGTAAAACCGGAAAAGCACCTAAGGTAAGCTTGAAAAACTGTCTGCAAATGGTGCCCGAATTAAGTCGCGAAGCGCAGTTTGGCGATGCGAATATTGCCACTACGCTCAAATATGCCGAAATGCTCGAAGGTACTGTGCGACAAACCGGCGTACATGCCTGCGGGGTAATTATCGGAGCCGACGACCTCACGAATTTTGTGCCCCTAAGCACTGCCAAGGAAAAAGGCAGCGACGAAGATGTGCTCGTAACACAATACGAAGGCTCGGTTATCGAAAATGTAGGGTTGATAAAAATGGATTTCCTTGGATTGAAAACGCTTTCCATTATCAAGGAAGCTCTGAAAAACATCAAACTATCCAAAGGTATAGACATCGACATCAGTCAAATACCAATAAACGATGAAAAAACTTACGAACTGTTTTCCAAAGGTCTGACTACCGGAATATTCCAGTTCGAGTCGCCCGGAATGCAAAAAAGCCTTCGCGAGTTGCAACCCACGCAGTTCGAAGATTTAATTGCGATGAATGCCCTTTATCGTCCCGGTCCGATGCAATATATCCCACAGTTTATTTCCCGTAAGCACGGCAGAGAAGACATTAGCTACGATTTCCCCGAAATGGAAGATCGCCTTAAAGACACTTATGGAATCACCGTATACCAAGAGCAAGTCATGCTTTTGAGTCGCGATTTGGCGGGTTTCACACGCGGACAAAGCGACGAATTGCGTAAAGTGATGGGAAAAAAACTCATCGATAAAATGGAAGCATTAAAAGTCAAATTTATGGACGGAGCTACAGCAAAAGGCTTTGACCGAACCAAGCTCGAAAAAATTTGGAGCGATTGGACAGAATTTGCTAAATATGCGTTCAATAAAAGTCATGCCACCTGTTATTCGTGGATAGCCTATCAAACAGCCTATCTCAAGGCACATTATCCTGCCGAGTTTATGGCAGCCAACTTAACGCGCAACAAGGATAATATTTCCGAAGTAACAAAATTTATGGACGAATGTAAGGCGCTCGGAATCAAAGTGCTTGGACCCGATGCGAACGAAAGCCGTCTTAATTTCACGGTAAACGATGCAGGAGAAATTCGTTTTGGCTTGGGAGGAATAAAAGGAGTAGGCGAGGGAGCCGTTGAAGCCATTGTCAATGAGCGCGAAAAAGGCGGCAAGTTCACCGGCGTATTTAATTTTGTAGAGCGAGTAAACCTCAATGCCTGCAACAAAAAAACGATAGAAAGTTTGGCATTTTCGGGTGCTTTTGATAGTTGCGACACGATTAGCCGCGAGCAATTTGCAGCTGTCAATACTAAAGACGAAACTACAATGGATATTCTTATCCGCTACGGAGGCAAATATCAGAACGATAAAGTGATGGCTACCACATCGCTTTTTGGTGGCGACGATGCCGTAGAAGTATCGCGCCCGGATATTCCGAAAGCCGCAGTATGGTCGCCAATCGAGCGGCTTAAGCGTGAAAAAGAATTGGTCGGTATTTATCTTTCGGCGCATCCGCTCGACGAATATTTCATGGAACTGAATAGTTATTGTTCCAAGCTATCCGATTTGAAAGACCTCGATTCTTTGCGTGGACGCGAGATGAAAGTAGGCGGCATGATAAGCTCATTTCGTACCGGAACCACTAAAACCGGAAAACCGTATGGCGGTTTCGTGCTCGAAGACTTTTCGGGCAATCACGAATTTATGCTTTTCGGGAACGATTATATGGAATTTGGCAATTTCTTGAAAAAAGACCTTTCGGTGCTGGTGCAGGGCGTGGTGCAAGAGCGCGGAGCAGATTGGAAACGCCGCGATGCAGCCCCGAATGATACACCGCAGCCACTTGAATTTAAAATCCGAAAAATGTCGCTTCTTGGAACTGTCGATGAGATGGAAGTAAAAAAACTTACCCTCAATGTATCGCTCGAGCAACTCAGTGAAAGCTTTTTAAACGATATGTCCGAAGCGCTCAAAGATAATACCGGAAAAATTTCACTATTTGTTGATGTAACTGAGGGCGACCGTGTGTTGAAACTCTATTCGCGCAACATAAAAGTGCGGCTAACAAAGGAATTGAAAGACTTTTTGCGCGAAAAACAACGGCAGGAACTGCTGGATTTTAAACTGTCGTAATACTTGGAAATCCCCTCTGTTCATAACTTGTTTTGCACACAACAAAAAAAATTATTTCTTTTGCAACTGAAATCAATCAAACAATAAAGATTATGGAAATTACCGATGCAACCTTTGCAAAAACCATCGCTGCCAATAAGGTAGTTTTGGTCGATTTTTGGGCAGAATGGTGTGGTCCTTGCCGCATGATTGCCCCTTTGGTAGGCGAACTCGCTACCGAGTATGAAAATAAAGCTGTGATTGGCAAAGTAGATGTGGACGAAAATCCCGAAGTATGCGAAAAATACGGCATTCGTAATATCCCTACGCTGCTGTTCTTTAAAAACGGAGAACTGGTAGACAAAGTGGTTGGAGCCGCACAAAAGTCGGTGTTGAAAGAAAAATTAGACGCTTTGCTGTAAACTTTGTAAGCGCAAATAACGGAATTACTCTCTTTTAGGCTTGCAAAGCAAACACTATCCGTCATTGCGAGGAGGAACGACGAAGCAATCCAGAAACAACATTACAAGATTGCTTTGTTCTTCGTAATTAGCAATCACGACCAACGGGAATTGTAAAATCACTGATCGAAAGAAAGTAATAATGACATCGACAGTTTGCTTTACAAGCCTAAATAGTATAATACTGAAACAAAAAGCGGATTTATATTTTTATATAAATCCGCTTTTTATTAACTAAATTGTTCAATATTATTTGGAAACAAACTTGTAATGAGAACCAAAACGCTCGAAAGCCGCTTTATCCAACGCCTCCCTATGATTAGGATGAGCCACGCTGATAATCAATCGTGCGCGTTCTTGCATTGCTTTTCCATATAAATTAACCGCGCCATACTCGGTTACAAACCAATGCACATGGAAACGCGAGGTTACTACGCCGGCACCATTCATCAAAGTCGAAGCAATTTTACTTTCACCTTTATTCGTTACCGAAGGCATAGCTATAATTGCTTTGCCACCTTTGGAACGGGACGCTCCGTATATAAAATCAATTTGCCCGCCAACACCCGAATAAAACTTAGTTCCCAAAGAATCGGCACAAACCTGTCCGGTCAAATCTACTTGCAAAGCAGAATTAATTGCCGTCATTTTAGGCTGTTGAGCAATGATAAACGGGTCGTTGGTATAACCTACATCCATCATCATTACTTGCGGATTATTGTGAATAAAGTCGTATACTTTTTGCGAACCCATTAAGAATGTAGAAACCAGTTTCCCTTTATCAACCGCTTTATTTGCCCCAGTAATTACACCTTTTTCTACCAATTCGAGTACCCCGTCGGCAAACATTTCGGTATGTACACCCAAATCTTTATGATTGCCCAGGCAAGATAAAGCAGCATTAGGAATAGCACCGATACCCATTTGCAGGCAAGCCCCGTCTTCGATAAGTTCGGCACAGTGGCGACCGATAGCAGTTTCGATTTCATTAGGTTCCGAAAAATGTGCCGGTTCGAGCGGAGTATTATCTTCTACAAAAATATCAATCATACTCATCGGTATCATTGCCTGACCAAAAGCTCGAGGTACATTCTTATTGATTACAGCAATGGTATAATCAGCTGTTTCGATAGCTGCCAAAGTAGCATCGACCGAAGTTCCCAGCGATACAAAACCATGCTCATCGGGCGGACAAACCTGTACCATCGCCACATTACATTTGATATATCCGTCGCGATACAAGCGTTGCGTTTCTCCCAGGAAAACAGGAATATAATCAGCATAACCGGCTTGCACGCTTTTACGCACATTGGCTCCAACAAAAAATGCATCGTGTTGAAACACACCTTCAAATTCAGGGTCGGCATACGGAGCCGGACCCTCGGTGTGAAGATGGTGGATGTACACATTTTTCAATTCGCCTGCACGACCACGGTCGCACATTGCATTAATAAGAACTTGTGGAGCACTCGCTACTGAGCTCAAGTGCACATGATCGCCCGATTTAATCACTTTTACGGCTTCTGCTGCCGATATGGCTTTGTAAGAAAATTGCATGATATGAATTGCGTTTAAAATATTTTTTTGAAAAACGCTGCAAAGATAAGGTTTAATTTGCAATATAACATCAATAAAATATGGGTTTCAGATGTTGAAAATATACTAAAAAGAATTTATATTTGCAAAATATTTAAGTCAAACAATTAAAAACAATAAAAAATGAAAAAGATTGTATTTATGGCAGTAATTGCCTTGTTGGTGGCTTCAAATGCTGTTTTTGCGCAGCAGAAAGCGACACCTCTTTCCGAAACGGTAAATAAACTTAAAACAGTACAGGCAGACAGTCTTGCAGGTTGGAAATTTGGTGGTATTATCAGTGCCAATTTCAGTCAAGTGTCGCTCACAAATTGGACAGCGGGTGGCGAAAATACCGTGGCGGCTAATCTCATTGCGAAGGCATCGCTCGATTATCAAAAACACAGATGGGCATGGGACAACGATATTGATTTGGAATTTGGTATGACTTATTCGGAAACCAACGATTGGCGGAAAAGCTTGGATAAAATTGCACTTGCCTCGCAGCTGGGCTATGCAATAAATACACAATGGTTTTACGCATTCTTACTCGATTTCAATTCGCAATTTGCTCCGGGTTACAATTATACCACCGATCCCAACAATTATATTTCGGCATTTATGGCTCCGGCATATTCGAATGCAGCATTGGGCATTAGTTATAAACCGAACGCAAATTATTCGTTTTTCTTTTCACCACTTACTGTGCGTACAACGATTGTGCTCGACAATTCGTTGGCAAGCATAGGAGCCTATGGTATGAAAAACGGCAATAATTATTTAATAGAACCCGGAGCATATTTTGTGGCAAGAGCAAAGAAAAATATATGGCACAATGTAGATTTAGAAACGAAATTGGATATGTTTACGCCTTATAATTCAAGCTTTGGTAATGTAGATATTAATTGGGATGTATTGATAAACTGTAAAATCAACACATTGTTGAGTGCAACGCTGAGTACTACTCTACGCTATTACGACCGCGAAACTACGCAAGTACAGTTTAAAGAAATGTTTAGCTTGGCTTTAGCCTACAAGTTTGCAGCAAAAAAATAATTTCTTTTTCTCATAAAAAAACAGGCTACTTTAATTTAGTAGCCTGTTTTTTTATGAGTATAAAAATTCAAACTTTAGATTATTTTCCAAAGACTTTGATGCTGTGAATACAAAATGTTTGTAAAGCAGGACCATCTTCGCTTTTGCCACCAAGAGTAGGGAGAAATTTGAGAGCGACATTGCTTTCGTTAACGGTAATTTTATTGATAAAGCCGTATTGAGCATCGGCACCTTCGGATTTTGCACCGATGTATTCGCCTATTTTCACCCATTCGCCACCATCAACAGACTTGAAGAGTGCATAACCGCGCTCGTCGCCCGTAGCAGAAGCACCAACCTCGATGGTCGAAATGTATGGCAACTGTGAAACCGTGAGAGAACCACCATCTTTGCGCACCTTAACAAAACCGTCGCTCACTTTCGAAGGAGTTTTTTTACTGCCGCAAGTAGGGCTGACAGCCGCTTTAATAAAAGCAAACTCAACTTTTGTATCGCCGTAGGTTTTGCTAACTTTAAAATTCGATTTCGAGTTAGGATTTTTCTTGTCACACAAAGATGTTGTGTCGTTGTTCCAACCCTGGTCTTTGAACGATTGGAAATTTTCGTCCATAATTACGCTTTGAGCAAAAACGCTCGTGCAAAAAACTGTCAACGCAAGGCTGACAAACAATTTTAATGTTTTCATAATCAGATTTTGTTTTTGTTAATAAAAAAATTTGCATACAAAAGTACAACAGAGCTTTCAAATAATCAAACTTTTTCTTTTTGAGAAGTAGATTTTTAAGCGTATTTTTGCGTCCTTAAAAAAATAATTTGTTTTACAAGTTATATCTTCATACAATTTATGGCTAAAAAATTCAGAGAAAATCAAGGCTTACACTTGTCGCAAATCAACAAGGATGTGTTGATGGATTGGGACGAGAAAGATATTTTTCATAAAAGCGTGCAGAATCGTGAGGGTGCGCCTTCGTTTGTGTTTTACGAGGGACCTCCGTCGGCAAACGGTATGCCGGGTATTCACCATGTGATGGCGCGCAGTATCAAAGATATTTTTTGCCGCTACAAAACGATGAAAGGCTTTCAAGTACATCGCAAAGCGGGTTGGGATACGCATGGATTGCCGGTAGAGTTGGGTGTGGAAAAATCGCTCGGAATTACCAAAGAAGATATTGGAAAAAAAATATCTGTGGAAGACTACAACGCCGCCTGTCGCCGCGATGTGATGAAATATACTAAAGAATGGGAAGACCTCACGCGCAAAATGGGTTATTGGGTAGATATGAACCATCCTTATATTACTTACGACAATAAATATATCGAAACGCTTTGGTGGTTGCTGAAACAGTTGTATAACAAAGATTTGTTGTACAAGGGTTACACCATTCAGCCCTATTCGCCTGCTGCGGGAACGGGTTTGAGTTCGCACGAATTGAACCAGCCCGGTTGCTATCGCGATGTGAAGGATACGACTTGTATTGCGCAGTTCAGATTAAAGAGCCCCCTAAATCCCCCTCAGGGGGACTTGACGAAACCTTATAACACAGCCAATGCAGCTAATTATGAGATTTTGAAAGAAAATGCGAAAAATCGAAGGAAGAATCCAACCGAAGCAGAAAGTTTTCTTTGGCAGAATTTGCAAAACAAGCAACTTGAAGGCTATAAGTTTCGCCAAGAACATATTATTGGTGATTTTATTGTTGATTTTGTTTGTTTGTCAAAACAATTGGTCATTGAAGTTGATGGTGGTTATCACAATGGAGAAAATCAGCAAGAATTGGATAAATTACGCACCGAATATTTGAACGAAAAAGGTTTTCAAGTAATCCGATTTACAAATGAAGAGGTGTTGTTCGACATAGAGAAAACGCTTGAAAGGATAAAAACTGCACTTCGCCAAAGTCCCCCTAAGGGGGATTTAGGGGGCTGTTATTTCCTTGCTTGGACGACTACGCCTTGGACTTTGCCTTCAAATACAGCTCTTTGTGTGGGCGAAAAGATTGATTATGTAAAGGTTAAAACGCAAAATCCGTACACAAAATCGGAAGTGAATTTGATTTTGGCAGAAGCCTTGCTTGGCTCTGTAATGGGCAAAAACGAATACGAAATCCTTGAAAGATACAAAGGCGCGGATTTGGTCGGTTTGGAATACGAACAGTTAATACCTTTTGTAAAGCCTGACGGACAAGCTTTTAAGGTAATCAGCGGCGACTTTGTAACTACCGATGATGGTACGGGAATTGTGCATATTGCGCCTACTTTTGGTGCTGATGATAACAGGGTGGCTAAAAACTTTGATATTGCACCGCTTTTGCTTATTGATAAAAACGGCAAACAAGTGCCGATGGTTGATTTGACGGGGAAATTTTATAGGATTGAAGATTTAGATGCGGATTTTGTGCGGACGAATGTGAATGTGGATTTGTACAAAAATTGGGCAGGGCGTTTTGTGAAAAAGGAGTATAGCGAAACGGAAACAGAAGATTTAAATGTAGATTTATGTGTGATGTTGAAACAACAAGGCTTGGCGTTTAAAATCGAAAAGCATACGCATAACTATCCTCACTGCTGGCGTACCGATAAACCGGTATTATACTATCCGCTCGACAGTTGGTTTATCCGCTCCACAGCCGTAAAAGACGAAATGATTGCGCTCAACAACACCATTAATTGGAAACCTGCTTCTACCGGTACGGGTCGCTTCGGCAAATGGTTGGAAAACCTCAATGATTGGAACTTATCTCGCTCTCGCTACTGGGGGACGCCGTTGCCGATTTGGCGTACCGAAGATGGTTCGGAAGAAATCTGCATCGGTTCGATGGAAGAGCTTTTCACCGAAATTGACAAAGCTATTGCTGCGGGATTGATGAAGGAAAATCCTTTCCCGAATTTTAAAGTAGGCGACTATTCCGTCGAAAATTATTCGGTTGAGAATATTGATTTACACCGTCCTTATGTGGATAATATCATTTTGGTTTCGCCATCGGGACAGGCTATGAAACGCGAGCTTGATTTGATTGATGTGTGGTTCGATAGTGGGGCTATGCCTTATGCGCAGGTGCATTATCCATTTGAGTGCGAGGGGTAATAAATAGTAATTTTGAATTTATGACACAAGAATTTATTGACAATCAAGACAACTTAAAGAGCTTTGTAGAACTGCATAATCTACAAGACAGAAATTCAAATATATGCTTTTATGCAAATGTAGATATAGAAACAAAATGCAATAAAATTAATGTTAGTGCAGAAGTTAGAGTCACATTTGATAATAATGGTGGATACCTTTGTCTTTTGGCAGATGAATTAAACCCATATATTTATCCTACGGATTTTTATGCGCAATGGCAAAAAATGGAACATATTGATGAAATTTATTTGAAAATATCTGGAAATCACCCAACAATAGGTCAATATACAGTAAAAATTGTTCCAACAGGAGAATTGGTTTATTAAATTATGGAGCTCGCAATAATCCAAAATAAAATATACGAATTTCGAGGTCAAAAGGTAATGCTTGATTTCGATTTGGCAGAGATTTCTTGCCGAGTTAAAAAAGCAAATAAGTGAACAAAAATTATGCCCGAACACCCAACCATAGAACAAAACGGATTGTTCGAAAAAAACAATCAGTTTATCATTTTCAAAACCGAAGATGATAAAATTTCTATTGATGTGCGTTTTGAAAGTGAAACAGCGTGGCTTACGCAAGCACATTTGGCAGAGTTGTTTCAAACATCCCGCCCAAATATCACAATGCACATAAAAAATATCTTGGCAAGCGGCGAATTGGAAGAAAATGTGGTTAGTAAGAATTTCTTACATACCACAGAACACGGCGCTATTGAAGGAAAAACGCAAACAAAAGAAGTAAAATACTATAATCTTGATATGATAATTTCGCTTGGTTATAGAATTAATTCCAAAACAGCTACAAAATTTCGTCAGTGGGCTACTTTGCGGCTGAAAGAATACATTGTTAAGGGTTTTACAATGGACGATGAGCGACTTAAAAATCTCGGTGGCGGCAGTTATTGGCGAGAGTTGCTCGACAGAATTAGAGATATTCGCAGTAGTGAAAAACTGATTTACAGGCAAGTACTTGACTTATACGCATTAAGCATAGACTACGACCCGAAAGCAGAAGAAACATTTTTGTTTTTCAAAATCGTACAAAACAAACTGCATTATGCAGCGCACGGTAACACGGCTCCCGAAGTGATTTACAATAGAGCCGATGCGGAAAAAGAGTTTATGGGACTTACAAATTTCAAAGGCGAGCAAGTAACAAAAAAAGACGCTGAAATTGCGAAAAACTACTTGAATGAGCAAGAATTGAAAGTACTGAACAACATTGTTTCGGGTTATTTTGATTTTGCAGAAGCAAGAGCCATTGAACAACAAACAATGACTATGCAAGATTATATCAGGCAGTTAGATGCAATTATGTCGGCAGACGGTCGGAAATTACTCAACAATTCAGGAACAGTTTCGCACAGTCAGGCAATAGAAAAGGCACATACGGAATACAAAAAATATGTTCAAAAAAACTTATCGCCAATCGAGCAGGAATACTTGAATAATATAAAAATGCTCTCTGACAAAGGGAAAAATAGAAAACAAAAGTAAGTAAAAGAAAAATTACGATATGAACAATAAAAATTTCAACCAGATATTCCCTGCCGATTTCATCTCGGAGGGTGTTGACCAAACGCGCGGTTGGTTCTTTACGCTACACGCTATCAGCACGATGATAAAAAAGAGCGTGGCATTTAAGAGCGTGATTTCGACGGGCTTAGTGCTGGATAAAAACGGCAATAAAATGTCCAAACGCTTGGGCAATGCCGTTGACCCCTTTGAAACTATCGAGAAATACGGTTCTGACCCGCTACGCTGGTATATGATAACCAATGCGTCGCCGTGGGATAACCTGAAATTTGATGCGGAAGGGATAGAAGAGGTGCGCCGTAAATTTTTTGGAACGCTTTATAATACCTATTCTTTTTTTGCCCTGTATGCCAATGTGGATAATTTCGATTATTCGCAGGCGGATATTCCGGTAGAGAAACGCCCCGAAATTGACCGTTGGATTATTTCTTTGCTCAATACGCTTATAAAAGAGGTAGATGAAGCTTATAATGATTATGAACCCACTCGTGCGGGACGCGCTATTCAAGATTTTGTGTGCGATAATTTGAGTAACTGGTATGTACGCCTGAACCGTAAACGCTTTTGGGGCGGTAGTATGGATGATGATAAGCTGGCGGCTTATCAAACGCTTTATACTTGCTTGGAAACGGTAGCGATGTTGATGTCGCCGATTGCGCCTTTTTATGCCGACCAACTGTTTTTAGATTTGAATGCCGTAAGCGATAAACATAAAGTCGAATCGGTACATTTAGCGGACTTTCCGAAAGCAGATGAAGCGTTGATAAATAAAGCCTTGGAAGAGCGTATGCAGTTGGCACAAGATATTTCGTCAATGACATTGGCATTGCGTAAAAAGGTAAATATCAAGGTGCGCCAGCCGCTACAAACCATTATGATTCCTGTATTGGAAGAGAAACAGAGAGAATATATCGAAACGGTCAAAGATATTATTCTTAGTGAAGTGAATGTGAAAGAGATTCGCTTTGTGGATGATTCTGCGGGTATTTTAGTAAAGCGTATCAAACCTGATTTTAAGAAACTGGGTCCTAAATGCGGCAAAAATATGAAGCAAGTAGCAGCCGAAATTCAGGCATTTACTCAAGAAGATATTGCCAAATTTGAGAAAGAAGGCGTTTTCAATTTCGATATGAGCGGCGAAAACATACAAATTGCCATTGATGATGTGGAAGTAATTTCGGAAGATATTCCGGGCTGGCTGGTAAGCAACAATGGTAATCTTACTGTTGCGCTTGATATTACGATTACCGACAGTTTGCAAAAAGAAGGTTTGGCACGCGAGTTAATTAACCGCATTCAAAACCTGCGTAAAACGAGTGGATTCGAGATTACCGACCGCATTTCGGTACAAATTAAATCCGTTCCGCAAATGGAAGGTGTGATTGCCGATTTTGGCGATTATATTGCTTCGCAGGTGCTGGCGGATAAAATTGAGATAGTGACGGAATTGACTGATGCTACCGAATTGGATTTTGAAGATTTTATCCTTTTTGTAAAAATAGAAAAAATATAAGCAATGAAAATAAGTTGTTTTATTCTCCGCACCAACGATGATTCGATGCAGGAAACTATCAAAAGCCTGCTTGAAAATTCTTTGGTGGACGAGATACAAATTGTCGAAAATCTGCAAAGTACAGACACTTTGCGTCTTATTGCCGCTGAAACCGCCGGCGATTACACCTTAATATATACTAAGCCTACGCCGCTTGCAATGGGACAGTTTGCTGTCGAGCGCATGCTGCAAGTTGCCGATGATACGCGAGCAGGGCTGCTTTATACGGATTATTATCAACAACAAAATGGTGCGTTGAAGCCGCTTCCTCTTATTGATTATCAAACGGGAAGTTTGCGTGACGATTTCAATTTCGGTTCCGTGTTGTTGTATCGAACCGATGCATTGAAAGAGGCAGTGTCGGAAATGAATACCAACTACCAATTTGCTGCGCTTTACGACTTGCGCTTGCGAGTGTCGCAACGATACGAGATTTTTCATCTCAACGAATTTCTCTATACTGAAATTGAGGAAGATGCTCGCCGCAGCGGCGAAAAGCAGTTCGACTATGTTGACCCTCGCAATCGTGTCGTGCAAATTGAAATGGAGCAAGCCTGCACCGAGCATCTCAAAGCCATTGGAGCGTATTTAGAGCCAAATTTTAAGGCAATAAATTTTTCGGAAAACAATTTTCCGGTTGAAGCTTCGGTAATAATACCGGTATACAATCGTGTGCGTACCATTGCCGATGCTATCCGTTCGGTGTTGAGCCAACAAGCCGATTTTCAATTCAATATTATTGTTGTTGATAATCATTCTACCGATGGAACTACGGAAATTATCAACCAATTATCAACCGAAAATCAACAAATTATCCACATCGTACCCACGCGCAAAGACTTGGGCATTGGCGGTTGTTGGAATGAAGGGATTTTACATCCGCAATGCGGGAAATTTGCCGTGCAATTAGACAGCGACGATGTGTATGCGTCGGAAAAAACACTGCAAAAAATCGTAGAAGCTTTTTATAAGCAACAGTGTGCCATGGTAATCGGCTCGTACACGATGACCAATTTCGAGATGCAAACCATTGCACCCGGACTGATTGACCACCGCGAATGGACACCCGAAAACGGACGAAACAACGCATTGCGTATCAACGGATTGGGTGCTCCCCGTGCGTTTTATACTCCGCTTTTACGCGAACTGAAACTGCCCAACACGAGCTACGGCGAAGATTATGCAATGGGTTTGCGCATTAGCCGCGAATACCAAATCGGACGCATTTACGAGTCGCTGTATCTTTGTCGCCGCTGGGAGGAAAATTCGGATGCCGCCCTCGATATTGCTCGCTTAAACGCCTACAATTTGTATAAAGACCGTTTGCGTACGGTGGAAGTTTTGGCACGAAAGAATATAAATCAATAGGAAAAAAGGAGGCGTTTTTGTTATTTGGAAAATAGTATAAAAAAATAAATGAATAATCTCCAAACCCAAATAAACCAACTTTTCGACGAGCAACTTACGGAATGGTCGTTGGCAGCCGAAAAATATGAATCCTTGCGTTCGGTACGGATAAAAACTTTCGATTTCGACAATTTCTCGGTTCGGGTGCACTACAATCCTGCGCGTGCAGTATCATCGTTTGCCAAGTTAGACAAGGCTAACATTGCTGCCCGTCCCTGTTTTTTATGTCGTGCAAATCGTCCGCCCGAGCAGCGCGGAATCCCGTTCAAGGAGCGATACGAAATTTTGGTGAATCCCTATCCAATTTGCCAACGGCATTTTACCGTTGCATCACTTGCACATGAGCCGCAAATTTTGGGCGATTGCTTGCCCGACATGCTCGATTTGGCAAAAGCTTTGCCCGATTTCGTAATTTTGTACAACGGCGCACAAGCAGGAGCTTCTGCGCCCGACCATTTCCATTTTCAGGCAGTAAACGCCGATTTTTTTCATATGCCGGTCGATACTGAAATGCAGGGATTGACGACAAAACGCGTACTGATTTCTGCCGATAAAAATCAACTTTTGAAAGATTTTTCCGAATTGTACCACGAACTGCAAACCGACGAGAAAGAACCGAAAATGAATCTTTTTTGTCAATGGCGCGCCGGTGAGTTTGTTCTCACGGTATTTCCCCGCCGGCAACATCGCCCGCGACAGTTTTTTGCCGAAGGTGCTGAGAAAATCATGCTTAGTCCCGGTTCCATTGATATGACAGGAAATCTTATCGTGGCGCGTGAAGAAGATTTTGAAAAAATCACAAAAGACGATATTACGGATATCTTTTCACAATTATGAGCCAAAAAACAGAACCAACAATCAGCGTAGGCATCGTTTCAGGTAGCGAAATCCGATTCGTTTTCAACGAAAATTATTTATTGAAAAATGAAATTTTTGTTGGTGAAAAACTGGTTTCGCTCAAAAACGGCAAAATTTGCTTTCAAGAAAAATTGTACGACGAGTTGATTTTTTGTCCGGAAAATAAAAAAACCGCTTCATTCAATCTTCCCGAAGTACTTATCGGTATCGGTTTTCATTGGCAGCGTTCAGAAAATCAACGATTTAGCGGAGAGTTGAAAATTATTGTGGAAGAAGACAAACTCACGGCGATTAATATTGTACCGCTCGAAGATTATTTGCTCAGCGTAATTTCTTCGGAAATGAATGCCACCTCTTCGCTCGAATTGCTCAAAGCCCACGCCGTAACTTCCCGTTCGTGGTTGTTGGCGCAATTGGCAGAAAAGAAATTATCGACAGACAATTCTCAGTTCTCAATTCTCAATTCTCAATTCGAAAAGTGGTACGACCGCGAAGACCATACCCATTTCGATGTTTGTGCCGACGACCATTGTCAGCGTTATCAAGGCATCTCGAAAGCATCGACCGATGCAGTTCGACAGGCAATTGAGGCAACACGCGGCGAAGTAATTTTGCACGAAGGCAAGGTTTGCGATGCCCGTTTTTCAAAATGCTGCGGCGGTATTTCCGAACTCTTTGAAAATTGTTGGCAACCCGAACATCACGATTATTTACTGCCGGTAGAAGACCGTCCACAAGGTGCTATCCGCACTACGGCTATGACTGAATCCGAAGCCCGGCAATTTATCAAAAATCCACCCGAAGGCGATTTCTGCAATACTGTCGATACGAATGTCCTTCGCCAAGTGCTTAACGATTACGATTGCGAAACGCCCGATTTTTATCGTTGGCAGCTACACTACTCGCAGGCGGAACTTTCAGCGTTGATAGCTCGCCGTTCGGGAATTGATTTTGGAACAATTTTCGATTTAATTCCTGAGGAAAGAGGAATTTCAGGCAGGATTATTCGGTTGAAAATCGTGGGCAGCAAACGCACTCTTATCGTGGGCAAAGAACTCGAAATTCGCAAATGGCTGTCCGAATCGCATTTGTATAGCTCGGCTTTTGTCGTCGAAAAAGAAGATATTCAGGGTGGTATTCCGCAAAAATTCCAGCTTTATGGTGCAGGTTGGGGGCATGGCGTAGGTTTGTGTCAAATCGGAGCTGCTGTGATGGCGGAACAGGGATACAATTACAAACAAATTGTAAATCATTATTTTAAAAACATCAATCTCGAAAAAATTTATTAAAAATTGTTCATATCAAATTAACTATTAAGAAAAAGTATATATTTGCACGAATATCAAAAGCAAGACCTATGAAGCTGTAAGAGTAGGATAAAATTTTTAAATATGTATTGTAATAATTGTGGAAATGAAGTTTCCGAAAATGCTGCAGTTTGTTTGAAATGCGGAGCAAGTGTAAAATCAGATGCTAATGCTGCTATAAATGATAGCGAAGCCAAAGATTGGCTCACCACTTTGTTATTGTGTTTTTTTCTTGGATATTTGGGCATTCACAGCTTCTACACGAAAAAAACAGGCGTTGGCGTTGCACAATTGCTCACTGCCGGAGGTTGTGGTATTTGGACTTTAATTGACTTTATTAAAATTCTTACCGGTAGTTATAGAGACGGTAATGGACAGCCACTCAAAAAAAATTAAAAAAACATTCATTGTTATAAAGGGCATTGGGTTATTGATTTTTCCCATTGCCCTTTATTTCATACCACTCGATTGGTTGAATAGTCAGCACAGCATCTGTTTGTTCAAAAATCTTTTTGGCAGAGAATGTTATGGTTGCGGAATTACTCGTGCAGTGCTGTCGGCAATACAGTTCGACTTTGTAAATGCTTGGCACTACAATAGATTAGTAGTTGTGGTTTTGCCGTTGTTGATATACATCTGGGCAAATATGCTGTGGCATATTTATCTGAAAATTAAAAACTGAAGATAGTCCCTATTACTCCCCCACTTCCCGTATCGAAATTATCCGAATATCCTTTTTAGGGCGCGAATTAAAATCAACTTTACTGTGCGAGATTTTTTCGAGAACTTCCATGCCTGCTATTATCTCGCCAAACACGGTATAATCTTCATCCATAAACGGCACTCCGCCGATGGAAGTGTAAGCTTCGCGTTGTTCTTTGCTGAAGAAAAACACACCTTCCTTTTCTACTTCTTTTTCGGCTACAGCAGCCAGACTGTCTTGCAAGGTTTCGAGCAGAACTCTATTATCGTCAATAGAAGTTATTTGAGCTATTTTACTCCGATTAAGAGCAATAAGGCGTTGCCAAATAATATTTACTTGGCGATCATATCTTTCTTTTTCGATACTATCGAGTTCGGCAGGCGTAAAATTTTTACCCAATATAATATAGAACAAACTGCCGTTAGAATTCTTTTCGGGATTTTCAGTATCCGGTAATCGTGCAGCCGAAAGAACTCCCCGCTTGTGAAAATACTTCGGATACTCAATTTCGGCAGCAATTGTATAATCTATCCCGTTGCCGCCCAACAAGCGATTATGGTCAGCCTTTCGAGAATTTAAGTCACCCGTTTCGATTAAAAAATCGGATACAACCTTATATAATAGCTGTTCATTATAATAACCCGAGTTGGCTAATTTCACAAAATTATCTCTGTGCTTTGGAGTTTCCTTGTACAGTTTCACCTTAATAATACCTTCGGAGGTTTGAATCTCAAAAATGGGTTCCTCAGCTTTTCGGCAGGAGCTAAGCAAAAGAAACAAACAACAAAAAAGAAATATTTTTTTCATCAAATTAGAGTAAGCTTTTAATTTATACCTTATGTAATACAAAAAAATCAACCTCGTATTTTCAAACCTTCAAACAAAAAGTGAATAATCTGTTCTTTGCGATCTTCCATCCGTTTACTAATGCGGTCGCGGATAAATGGCGTTTCAATGCCTTTAAGCGAATATAAAATAATCATGGCACCAAGTTCGGTATCATCGCAATTGAAAATTTGTTGGCGTACACCGTCCTCCAAAATCTTCCGAATCATTTTTATTTCCGAAATATCAACTCGGCGGCGTGCCCGTTCCACTTCATAAATATCGCGAAAAAAGTCGGCACGCAATGACCCATTCCTCGTAACAGATTCCTTAATGGCTTTTTGTCGAGTAAAAATATATTCCACCAGCATTTCATCCGGTTTCATATTTCTGAGAATAACAGACTCCAGTTTTTCCATCAAAAAATCCAGCTCCCGTTCAATAACAGCCAAATAAATATCATTCTTACTCTTAAAATAAGTATATAGCGTGCGTCTCCCTTTTTGCGAAGCAATAGCAATATCATTCATCGTAACATTGCTTTTCCCATCTTTCGCAAAAAGCTGTCGAGCCACATCAACAAGCATTTGTTTCGTCTTCAGTATTCCCATAAATTAGCCTCATTTCTTCAGTTTCTGCAAAATTACAGCCTTTTGTCTTATTATCAAAATGCTAATTAGAATAATTCCGGTCTTTTTTTTCTTTGAATAACCGATTCATTTTCAGCACATTTTCAAAAAAGTTTATTTTTTTCTAAAAAAATGGGTAAAAATATTTGGAATGGATATTTGTAAGCATTACTTTTGCACCCGCTTTT
>JAISVR010000043.1 GCA_031271465.1 Prevotellaceae bacterium
TCCCAGTTGTAGCTATAGCTGTCTGTTGTGGCTATGCCGTCAATTGTTGTCGCGGCGGCAAAGATTGTCGTATGGGGTGGGGTTGAACTGATGGATACTTCTTCGTCGGGGACGCTGAGAAGGGGAAGGTTGATTTCCTTCGCTGTAAAATTACTTCCATCGCATACCACCACGCGGTATGTCGCATTGGGAGCAGCATCGGGGAAACTTTGAGCAGCCGGCAAACCGGTAGCATCCCAATCTACTCCGTTCCATTTTTGCCATACATAGTCGAGCGGATTACCAAAAGGCGATGTACCCGATGCGTTGAGAGCAATACTGTGCGCGACATCATCGTTACAGCCGGCAGTCAGGTTAACAACTACCGGATCGGGGTCGGAAACAACCACTTTCAACGGTTGAGCTTTTTGCCCGGTATAGTCTTGAAGCACCACATCGTAGGTACCGGCAGGCAATCCGTCGGCAACAAATGTATAATCGGGACTTGCCGATGTAGAGTAGGCTCTATACACCTCGTTATTGCTTGCATCTGTTACGATACACAGATAACCCGGCGTACCGTTAGAGGCTTCTATCTCTAATTTGCCATTGCTACAACCCACACAGTCGGTATAATCATTTATACCTGCCGTTTCGGGTATTTCGACAACGGTAGGGATTTTTGCCAATTCAAGGTCGAAAATAAAGGTTTCTTCACAATCATTAGGAGGCAAAACAGCCTCTGCTGTATATTGCTGTACCAAGTCGTCCGGCGTTACTACAAAAGTTTCTCCCGGATTGACAATAATACCATCTCTGTAAATAGCATAATGCGAAAGGTCTGCCGGATCCAATCCGATTTTAGCGTATTGCGCTGCCAAAATAGCTTTTAGTTCTGTTACAATATTCACTTGCGGTTGCAGGGGAATGGTAGAATTATTGATACGCGTTACCAAATCTACCCAAGCAGGTTCAGAGGCACTGCTGTTAATCTTCATAGTGTGAGTATTCTTGTATTGATCTTCCAGGGCTTGACTGGATATTTCTGTTATAACAGGGATACCGTCGGCATCGCAACCAAGCTGCGAAAGCGTACCCGAAGGCACAGATCCGATGCTGGTAGGCGTACCTGCCCCTACGGTGTAATGCGCTTTTGCCACATTCATTACATAACGGTTACAACCATAAGAATAAATATCCGTACGGGAGAGGTCTTTAATATCTACCGTATATCTTATGGTAACCGAATCGCTGGCAACAATTCCATCGCCTGCTGCAATAATTGGCAGATAAATTTTCAGGCTTTCGTTGTCCGTATCTTCGCCGGTTACTTCGGGAGCCGGCAGTGTGCCTGTAATATCTGCACCATTTTTATCAAACACTTGAATCGTTCCCAAATTTTGTAAATCCGCCACAATGGGCAATGGATTCTCTACATACGCACCGGCAGTGGTAGCCAAAGTCCCAATGTTTTCCACCTTAATTTCATAAGTAAGCTGTCCACCCGGTGGCACCGTAGTAGGCATTGGGTCGGTCTGCATATATACTTTTAGGTTTGCCTGCAAGGTTTCTATAGCCAAGTATGCCATACGAGCAGAGTAACTACTGCCATTTACTTCTGTTGGTAAAGTAAGCGTTACTTTATTGGCATTAGCAGTAATTGCTCCTTGCGGAAGACGAATGTGGTGTGCATCATATCCTGCAGTATAGCGCGTGTCTGGCAAACGAAGAAAACTCGCCCCATTCTTACCAGTTATTTTATCAAAAGTTGTCAGCGTGGAAGACACAGGGCTATCATATGCTTGCGAACAATAAAGTCCTCCATTAATATCATAAACAGTTAAAGGAGCTTGGTCTAAAAATTGTTGAATTTTTGTTACCGGTCCATTGTTTGGCTGCACTCTAACAGATGCTGCATCGGTAGTAGCATCCACTATGTTTGTTATTGTTCCAGGGCAATCAATTGTATAGGCAAAGTCTTCTGAGTCTGTACCAATATAACCCAAATAAGAAATTGAATTGGCTGTTGCCGGAGGATCAGATAAGTTTAGCCCTACCTGAGAACCATCTCCCACAGCACCATCTACTAATAAAATAGAACGCGGAGGCGCATTCGGTGGGCGGAAAATAACCACCAAACTCCAACCGGTAGAGGCATTCGTAATAGAATAATCAGAAGCTACATTGGCTACCCAAAAATAACCACCCGATTTACCTTGTACATATTGCGTAACATCCGCTACAAAAGTATTACATTCTCCTGCTGTTGCAGTTGTTCTTGTCCCCGTTATGTTTTTTATATAATCGGTTTCTCCCGGAGGCTTAAACCAAACATTATCAGTATTACTTGTACTGCCTCTACCGATATTTGCACCACTTCCTGTGTAGGAATTCATTGTGGGCAAGCCGGGATAAGGTGTTGTGTAACTTACCGGACCTTCTTTGCTGGCAGTTGACCAATAAAGAAAAGCCTTTTCTATTGTTGTACAAGCCATTTCTGCACCGAAATCAAGCTTTGCCGCTGATGATTGAAAAGTAGAATTATCTTCGTCGCAATCGGCATACGCCATACCCGTTTGAACAGTATTAGCAGTAGTGCTCACTACAGATTGAGACGGAGCCAACGACACAATATGAGCCGTTTTTCGTTCATTTGGGAAGTCTGAGATGCGGTTATTTTGATTCAGGGCATCACCTGCTTTTAATTGCTGCTCTGTTGTGATAGCCTCTACAACAGTAAAGTTTGTTTTCGTAGAACTTGCAGTCAACCACACAGGATGCAATACCATACCGGATATCATCACAATATCCAGCGGCTCGGAGCCATTACTTTGGTAACGAGGAGGATTTGTATTACCAAGCCCAGCTCCATTTTGCGCCCAAGCTACCGAACTACACAAACTCATAATTAACACTACGAGTAATGATTTTGCAGTTATTCTTTTAGTTTTCATCTGTATTTAATTTATTTTATTATTCTGTATTTATTTTAATCTTACTGTCCACAAGTGAAATCCACATCACCAGTCAAGCGGAATACTCCTACTTTGTCTGTTTCGGGCACCGGTGTACTTAGTGGAGGCGTTGCCGAGGGATCTGCCGGTAGAAGGTTTGAGGCTTCCACTTTGTAAGAAAACATAAAGTTGGCATCGTCCGATTTGTCCGCAGGCGTTAATCCGGCAATATCGCAGAAATATGTTCCGGCTGGGGCAGTACAGGTAGCCCCGGGTATTGCATTTCCTGCCTTGTCATACACCGTAACAGTATAAACGGTTGTGGACGACTCATTCGGGTTTTTTGACCAATTGGCACGGAAACCGTCGTCGTTCACATTTTCGGGGATATAGGCAGTAAAGCCTCCGGAAGAATTACAAGGGTTACAACCGGTTCCTATAGGAGCTAATTTTACCGTAATCAAATTCGGCGTAGTAGCATCAGGTTTAATGCGGATAGTGCGAAAATCTGATGTACTACCGGCATTGTCGCTCCAACCGGTAATATAATAGCCGCTTTCGGGTATAACGGTAACTTCTACCGTAGAGCCGTAAGGATAGAGCGGACCGGCAAGGGATAATTTAATAATAGCCGTACCGGCAGGGTCTGCTGCAAACTCCAAAGCGTGAAGTGGAGGTTTCAAGTCGAAAGTTTCCAATCGCAAGGGAACTGTCAGCGTAGAACCACCTGATGTGATAACCATAAATGAAGTCGTTTCGTCGTGAAGCGAGGCTGAGGGAGTTCCGGTGTAGGTAATCGTAAAAGTAGCTCCTTTACCTGCTTCTAATGCCGAAAATGAGGCTTTAGAAGCTTTCAAACGACCAGCCACCGGACCGGTAAATGATACGGTAGCATCTGCTGTCAAATATATACCGGCAAAAGAGTAAGTCTGTGACACAGGCTCAATAACCGAAGTATAGAACGGAATTACATCAGTGGATCCTATTAACTGCGGATTGGTAGTGCCATCGTCTGTAATGCCGGTAAGGGCTACCTTATAGTTTCGTGCAGGGTTTGTTGCATCGGCAATAACTAATACTGCCGAACCAACTCCTGCCTGTGAAGATGGCGAGAATTGTAAGGGAACAGGTACACCTGCCGCAGTAATAGCATCGGCATTAGGAATAGTAAGCGTAGGAACAGCATTTCCAGCACCATCATTGAAAGAAAATTTACCTGCATCGGCTCCTTCGAGGCTTAATATGATATCGCCAGAAATATTCCAACCTTTTACATTCACAGCTGCATTAACAGCCACGCCGCTATATGCCGCTCCGCCTGCCGTACCACGCATAGTATGCGGAGCAGCATTGGGGTCATTAATCAGGTTTGCATAATTGGTAGAGGCTACATAAGGGGTTGTGCCAACAGTGGAATAGACTTTGAGTTGAAGAATGCGGGAATCACGGCTGCCAAATTGAACTGTTTTCATTCCTGTAAATTGAGCTGCCGGCAAGCGGTACGAAACTTTGTACAAAGCCCCTGTACTGCGAGTAACGAATGCATTACCGGCATGATATACTCCTACCTTAGCTGGGTCAATTGTATTTCTATCCGCACCATTTGTACCCACTGCCATATATGTAGTAACAGCGGGACCGTTTTGGGTCCCACTTGCAACACCGGTTCTATCCAGTCTTCCGGTAGGAGTTCCGTCTTCACCGGGAACAGGTCCTTCTATACCTACTGCATTTGCATTCAGCACATACATATTGCGGGTAGAAGTATTATTCGTGCAATACCAAATTTCCACCACGCCACCTTCTACAAAATTAAAAGCAGGAGTTATGGCATAGTTATTATCCTGATTGAACCACAAAAAACCTGTCATTCCACAAGAAGTTGAGTTTGGTTCAACATTGGGGCGACCCTGCACCGAAAAGCCGGCACCTCCACCGGTTGTAATGGCGTGAAGGTCAGAACCATTCGTTATAGCCATCGGTGTCCAGTCCCGAAAATCGGTTTCATAGAGCAAAATGTCTTTGCCAACAGTAGGCGCTGTTTGCGCCACAGCAGAATAAGACAAAAATGCAAAGAACACGCATAAAGCAATCTTTGATAAAATTGTTTGCATTAAATTTTTCATAGTTATATATGTATTTATTTGATTTAATAGAGAAAAAACGCTCCAAAGTTAGAAATTATTCTATATATAAGCAATATTATGCAATAATTAATTGTTAATTATTAACGAAATAATTCTTAAAACTAACATATTGACAGATTTATCCTTTACTTCTGCAAGTCTGAAAAAGATAATTTCGAAATTAAAAACACGAAAATGTGAATAAATTTAATTGATTTGTCAATTGACAACGCAAAATTACAGTTACTCGCTTCGTAAAACTTGGAAAAAAAGGACATATATTCACAGTGCGGTACAATAACGGTTGTTGTTAGTTTGCGCAAGAAAAAAGAAAGGCACAAGTTGGAAACTTGCGCCAATCGGAGATACTGCGTCACACTGCTACTATCGACAGAATTTGGAGGTATGGCATAGCGTATATCCAATCATCAACTCGTGAGTACCGGCACTGTAGCGCACCATTCGATTGAGATTCGCTCCGAAACAATATGCAATGTGAAATTTGTCTATTTGAAAACCTACCATGGGTTTGAGCGTGAGGACTTGATAACCGCCTTTGTTATCGGCAAGGGTAAGCTTATCTATATAACTTCCTTTATTGATACTTTGACGAAGGGTGAGTTGTGCCCACCATGAGAAATCGTCTTTCGAAGCTTCGCGGGCATAACGGAGGTTTAAATCCATTGCCATCGATCCGTTGGCATCGAACATATACATCAGGGAAGGTTCGAGCGTTTCGCTTTGGGTTACTTGAAATTCGTTTCCAATTATAAAATTACCTGTAATCGGCAGATCGGGTTCGCTGTTTTCATCGTAGCTTGCCATCTTGGTTTTGGTAAGATTGGTTAAACTTAAGCCTGTAAAAAATCCATAAGATGTAAAATAAGCTCCGAAATTGGCATTGATGGTCGTGGCTGCTCCGAGGTCTTCCATGGCAGGGTCGTACCAGCCGCTGTTGTGATAAATGTCGCCTATTTCATCGTCGAAGCCGTAGTTAAACAATTTGAGCGATACGGCGAAAGAGAGCTGCCTGTCGCGGCGAATAGAACGCGTGCTACGCTTGCCGGGTGTCATATCTATGTGGTAAGCAGCGGTAACTTGTCCGCCTTGCTGGGTAGAAAAACCATTTTTATCGTTGTAAAAATAGGCTCCTATACCGAAGTTGTTTTTTAGACGGGTTTGAAAACTAAGCGAAGTAGTATAGGGTGCATCTTCGATACCTATCCAGTTTTGTGCATGAGTAAGCATAAAATATGAGCACTCGTTTGCTCCGGCTAAAGCTGGATTTACTAAATAATAGTTGAAATAGTATTGATTATATACAGGATATTCTTGCGCACGCAATATGAAATTTCCGATAAGTAACAAGGGTAAAAGGAGTAAAATTCGTTTTCTCATAACATCAAGTATTTACAGGGTACAACTAATCTCTTCATTTTTCTATCAGAGTATATTTTTAACCGGAACTATCCCTTGAGGCGTGTTCATCATTGCGAGGAGGAACGACGAAGCAATCCAAAATATAGTACGAGATTGCTTCGTTCCTCGTAATGACAGCGATGGTTTGCTTTACAAGCCTATAATAAGGATAAGTCCGTTTTTAATCAAAACTGTTCAAATCTATGTATTATTCTACAATAATGCAACAGAAATTTTAATAAAGAAGGAAATTGCTGTGCAATCTCCTTCTTTTCCATAATTATCGTTTCAGCAAGAAGTGTCCAACCATTCTTTCGCCTGTTTCGCGTACCATAATTACATACCAATAGTCGGTCGAAGGCATATCGTTTCCAAGGTATTTACCATTCCATCCTACAAAATCTTTTGCATTCAGTTTCAACAGTTCTTTACCATAACGGTCGTGAATAAAGATTTCGGATTCGGGATAGAGTTCAATATTTTGCACTTTCCACAGGTCGCGTTCTCCATCACCATTAGGCGAGAACCATGCATCGGGTATCAAAGGCACTGCATCGACGAAGAAAGTTGCTTCGGTAGCACAGTTATTTGCATCGGTAATGCTTACAATGTGTTGTCCGTAAGGTATCAAACCGAGGTCGACAATATTGCTGTATGAATTACCCGTGATGTTTGGACCATATACTAAGAACTCAAACGGCGATTGTCCTGTTGCCATCGTTACTGTTGTACCGATTGTGATATCCGGAACAATACTCGATATCGAAGGTTTTTCTACGATTTCCGTTGCTATTTCTTCAATATCGGAGCGACAGTTGTTGCTTTGTGCCTGAACATAGTAGGTTGACGACGCTATGATATTTCTATCTATTACAGGTGCAGGTATTGTTGCTCCACCAAACGATGTAGCATACCAATTAAGGATACCTGAGCTGGCATGGAATATTTTTCCAAGTTCGAGTTTGGCATTTTCCTGACAGTATTTGTCTTCCAGGGCTCCAAGTATTGAAGGGACTTCGTTCACTTTGATTGTTTGTGTTGCTGTTAATACGCACCCGTAGGCATTTACGGTATAGGTAATTGTATGAGTGCCAACACCGGCTGCCGCAGGGTCGAAGCTATTGCCTGTGATACCTGCACCGGAATATACTCCTGCAAGACTTTGGTCATTACTTGCCACAATAATACGGGGTGCTTCATTTTCACAAATATCGGCAAGCGGATTGAATGTGAGTTCCGGCATTACAGGTACGGTAATTTGCACCGTAGTAGTACTTTCGTTGCCTACAGCATCTTTTACGCTCACTGTTACAACGGTATTGCTTGTAATAACGCTACCGTCGGCAGGTGTTTGTACTATGACAAGGTCGGGTTGTGCCGTACAATTGTCAGTCGAAACCGCGCGAACAGCTGTTATTACATCGGGCACCACAAATTGGCAAAGCCCCTCTGTTGCCGGTGTTGCCGGAATCGATGATGCAATAGTAGGTGCTATTGCGTCGGTAGCAACGATAGTGTCGGTTATCGGTGTTACAATTTCGCAATGACTTGTATCGCGTACATTTATCGAATAAGCTCCAACAGATACATTACTGATTGTTCCTCCACCGGCAATTGCTGTCCATGCACCGCCGTTGAGACTATATTCATAATTGGAGCTTGCATCGGGCGAACCTCCGCTGATAGTCATTGTGATACTACCTACTCCTCCCGGACATAGAGCATCGGTTTTTGTTGCCGTAGCCGTGAGTTGAGTCGGCTGCGTAATGACTATCGGTTGTGCTGCCGCCTCACAATCTTTACTGTCTTTTACCAACACATTATAAGTCGTTGCAGTTAATCCGGTAAATACATTGGTATTTTGCCATGTTGCTCCATTATCCTTGCTGTACTGATAAGTACCGCTACCGCCTGTTGCCGATGTTACGGTTATCTGACCGTTATTGCCGCCATAGCAACTCACATCTTTATCTTTCGCTGCGGTGAATGTTACAGCTTGTGGTATAACTACTCCTGTGATTACCGTATCGAGTTCACAATCGTTTGCATCGCTCAGCGTAAAGGCTGTATCGGAAACCAGGTTAGGTATTGTATAAACTCCGGGCGCAAATGTTGTCCACGAAGCTTCTCCGTCAAGCTTATATTTATAGGCACCGCTTCCTCCGGTTGGAACAAGCGTAACTGTAGCTGTTCCGGTAGAACATTCGGGATTACTAACCGTATAGGTCAATGCAAGTTTAGCAGGTTCGTTAATTTGTACTGTGCTTGTACCCACGCAACCTTTGGCATCTTTTGCCTTGATAGTGTAAGTTCCTGCGGTCAGGTTACTGAATGCCGAATCGTTGAGTGCAGCATTGTAATTATCGGCTGTTGTTAAACCGGCACTGAAATAATATCCACCCGGGTTACCGCCTGTGGCTTGCAGTTCGAGTTTTCCGGTGTTGCCGCCGTTGCACGATACATCGCTCGACACTTTCTTGCTTACCGTTATCGTTGCCGGCTCGCCTACTTTGATTCCGGTTGCAATAATTGCAGGTGCAGAATTTGCATCAATTACCCGTATCCGGTATGTACCGGCTGCAAGAGAGCCAAATGTTTGTTCCACATCTTCTGCCACACCTGTTTTTGTTAACGCGGTTTGCTCAATATAATTCGTTCCATCGTGTTTATCCAAAATTACCTGATAATCAGGTGTTCCGCCTTCGGTTACTGTTGCGCGAATGGCACCATCACTCAATCCGTTACAGCTAACCGAATCTGTTGCTACAGTTCCTTTTATATCTCCGGGATCGGTGATAATTTCGGTATCGATTAAAAATTCGCAACCGGCTACATTACGGGCATATATATTATATGTTCCCGCTTTAAGTGTGGCTGTAGTTTCGTCGTCAATAGTCCAACCTGTGGCAGGATACACCTGAATACTGTCGCTAAGACCGTCCATTGTGGTCATCACATATTTGTATTCGTAAGAACCGCCGTTGCCACCTGTGGTTGAAGTTACTTTAAGACTTCCTTCGCTACCACCCGGCGTCAACGCATCGCTCGGTGTTACCGTGCCGGTAATATTTGTTGGTATGGTTATATCAATATTACTGGTAGCACTACAACCGTCAGCATCTTGAACGGTCAAAGTTTGGTCGGCAGTTAAATTATGAATCGAGTCGCCCGATTCAATTACCGTACCGGGGAAGGTTGCCGTGAAGCTATATTCGTAAGGAGCCGTTCCTCCACTGATAATAACTTCCGCACTTGCCTCGTCGGTAACACAAAGAGGATTTTTCACCGTATTGCTCACCGTAAGAGCCGTCGGAATTTTTACCGTAACAGTTTGTGCCACGCTTTCGTTGTTGCAAGAATCTTTCAAATAGATTGATACTACTGTGTTTGCCGTAATTACAGTACCTATCGCCGGGTCTTGACGGTAAGTGATACCGGATTCGGAACTACAGTCATCGGATTTTGCTGTTACCAAGTTTTCCAAATCGGGCACTTGGAAGATACAGCTTCCAGCCGAAGTGGCGATTGAATCTGTTGCAGTCAATGAGAAAGTTGGAGCAGTATTGTCTGCCTGTACGGTAATTGTTACTTCATCAGTTGCGGTACAAGTTCCATTCGTTACTATCCACACAAATGTATGTACACCCACCGGCAAATCGGTAATGGTAGTTCCTTTCAGATTCACATCGGTGATAGTACCTTCTGTTGTTCCGGCTTTTTTAGTCCATACACCCGTACCTACATCGTTTGTGGCAGCCATAGTAGCTGTAACGCTACCGGTTGCGCATGCGCAGGTTATCGTTTGGTCGGTTCCTGCGTTGAGCGTAATTGCTTTATCTATGGTAACATTTCCAAGCGAAAGCGTTACCGAATCGCAAGCATTGATAGCATAATATTTAAGCTCTTTACCGTTGTGGGCAGCATGTGTTACATTTGTGCCTGTATAAATTGTGCCGTCAAGCAACCAGCCTTGACGAATGATAGCAGCACCATTGTCATTGACAGTTGGTTCTTTTCCGGTCAAGTCGAGCGGATTGTTTTCGCATATTGCTGCAGGCAGGCTACCTCCACTCAGTGTAGGTTTATCGGTTACAGTAATATTTGCTGCTCCGCTTGGTGTAGCTGCGGCACAATTGTTGGCATCGGTAACACTTACCAAGTTATAAGCAGTTGTTACCAATGGATCAAGCAAAAGGATATACGGTGTGGCATTTGCCGTAATTTCCGAAGAAGTAGTACTTCCGTCACTGTATGTAAATTTAAACGGAGCTTTACCCGTGAAATCGATTTTTACTGCCGTACCCGAAGTACTACCGGAACAAATGGTAGTATCGCCACTCAATATTGCCGTAGGTAATGGGAATACCGAAAGTGCAATAGAATCTCTTTGGTCTTCTACAGTAACAGAGATATAATCCGGATTATTAACGGTTCCATTGGCTTCAGCTATATAGGCAAGAATATCAATATCATTACCTGCTGTCGTTCCATCCAATTCAAAGGTGATATTGGCTGTTGTTCCGGGACCGGCAGCAATCGTACCAACCGTCCATCCTATAGTGGGATCATATATACCATCAACAGATTCCGGTGTAAAATTCAATTGGCTTGGCATATCAATTTTCACCACCACACCGGTTGCTTGAATACTCGCACGATTTTCCACTGTAAGGGTTAATTTTGTTGTGGAATTCAAACAAATATCTTCGGGAGAAAGGGTATATTTCAATACCAAGTCGCTACATATACGCACCGGGATTTTGTATGTTACCGGACTGCCTGTACAACCGTCGGCTGTCGGAGTAATCGTATAATACAGAGTATCGGTGTTAGCATACATAGTTGAAAGCATTTCTGCCGGAATATCTCCATTTCCGGAAGCAGTATGACCGGTTACACCACTAAAAGAAGATGTTGTCCATGCAAATGTAGTACCGGCTACATCGGCTGTGAGGGTTAATCCCGAACTGGACTCTCCGGAACATACCAATTGTTCCAAAAGCGTAGCATTGTTTATCTTGGGAACAGGCTTGATTGTCAATTCCCATGTTCCGGTAGATTTTTGCCAGTCTACACAAGTAGCGTCTTTTGCCTCGCGGCGATAGGTGCCGGCTTCCGTTGGAGTATACGATGCTGAAGTTGCGCCGGCAATTGGAGTTGCAGCGGCATCTTTAAACCAGCGGTAACTTATTGTGCCGTGTCCACCGGAAGCATCAACATCACTGCCGATTGGCAATATTGCTTCACCATCGCAAATTTCCTGTCCTGCTGTTTCAATTGCACCGGCTTTAAATTCAGGATATACCGTAAGTTTAAACTCTTCGTCGGAAAGTTCAAAAGTAGTATTGCACAAACCATCTTTTGCTTTGCGAGTATAGGTATAAACCACATCGGCAGTTCCGGTATTTACGCGGTCGGCATCAGGAATTGTGTAAGTAGTTGAGTTGCTGCTTCCCACCGAAACGCCATCTTTAAACCATTCGTAAGTTATTGTACCATTGCCCCCCGTTGCAGCTGTGGTATTTCCTATGGTCAAAACAGGTGTTGTACTGTTATGACATACAGCTTCACTTGTACCGGCAATTGCACCCGCGTCAAACGCAGCATAAACTTCCAAAGCATAAGTTTTCACATCTGTTCCGCAAGCCGGTGTTGTATTACTTGTTACGGTCAATGTAAGCGTTACGGTTGTTCCTGCCTCTCCTGCTGCCGGTGTATAAGTAGGATTATCGGTATTTGCATCTGTCCAGGTACCTGTTCCGCCTGTCCAAGCCGGCGTTCCGTTTGTACTGGTTGAAGACAAAGTAAATCCTGTTTCGGAACAGGTTTTCCCTCCTGCTGCGGTATTGATTGTGGCTGTCGGCAACGGATTAACGGTTAACACATAAGTTTTCACATCCGTACCACAATTCGGTGTTGTATTGCTTGTTACGGTCAGTGTAAGCGTTACAGTTTTACCGGCATCGCCTGCTGCCGAAGTATAAGTAGCATCTTCGGCAGTTGCTGTTGCATTGAAACTACCTGCGCCATTGTGTGTCCAAGCTACTGTTCCTGCGGTTGCAGTTGCATCGAGCGTAAATGTTTTACCTGCACAAATACTTGCAGGTGCACTGTTGATTACAGCCGTTGGCAATGGATTAACCGAAATAGTAACTTTGAACGGCGTGCCCGCACATGTATTCGGAGCTGTTCCCGAAACGGGCGTTACTTCGTAAGTTGCCGTTTGTTGCGTAATGGCTGCATTTTGAATACTAAGCGTTTGCCCGATAGCTGTTTGAGCCGTAGGCTGTGCGCTTTCATCAAGGTTTGTATTATCTGTAGGTACTGTCCATGTGTATGTAGTATTGGCGGGAACAATACCGTCGGTACCATCAACAGGTGTTGCATCAAATGCCGTACCGCTGCAAATAGTGCGAGTTATGTCGGTAATTTGTGGTTTTGCTTTTACGGTAACTTCGACATCAAACGGCGTACCCGTGCAACTGCCAATTTTTGGCGTTACCACATAGGTAAGCGTTATGTCTCCACTAGTAGTATTGGTAAGCGTACCGGAAATACTGCTCTGGTCGGTTCCGGCAGTTGTGCCTGTTATACCCGTAATTGAAGGTGCAGACCATGTATAGGTTGTTCCTGCCGGAACAACATCAGGCAATGTATTGACAGGTGTAACCGTAAATGTTTCGCCGCTGCAAATGTCAGCCGTCTTGTTTGCAATTATCGGTTGCGGATTTACTATCACTTTCACATCAATCGAATCGGCACAACCACCGCTTGCCGTCCATATTGAACGGTAATACATGGTGTCGCTAAGCGCAGGGGTAGTGTAGTTTGCACCGGTTGCACCACCTATCACAGTCCATGTAATACTGTCGGTAGATTGTTTCCACACATACGAACTGATAGTTTGCAATTTAGCATCTGTAACGGTAATAGCTGCCGTTTGTCCCGCACATATCGGAGCAACCGGAGCTACCGACAAATCGGGCGTTTGCGAAAGATTTACCGTTAACATATTTTCTGCAGCGCAATGCACATCGGAACATTCGGCTGTAAGCGAATAGGCTTCGGCTTTCATCATCACGGAAGCGCTTTGCGAAGTTACGCTGTATTGCGCCGGGTCGTTTTGAATTTCCATTTCTTGCCATGTAGTTCCATTATCGTCGGAACGATACCATTTGTAGCCATAATTGCTGTCTACTCCGCCGACTGGTGTTGCCGTAAAGGTAATAACATTACCCACACAAGCACTGGTAGCTGTAAGGTCTACTGTTATATCGGGTACATTATCAATCAATTCCGGCGTAATGCCTTCTGATTTCTCGCAACCGTTGGCATCAATAACGATCACAGTATATTGACCGGCAGCCAACTCTTTGAATGTATATTGAAAGCTACTTTCCGTAATATTATCTAATGTATTTCCTGCATTTAATTCTCCACTATTTGCAAGTGTGCCTTTTGCCAAAATGTAAGTCATAGGCAACTGACCGCCACCGGTAGTAACTTCAATCAGACCGCTTTCACTGTCTTTACAAACTACATTTTGCTTGGCTGCCGTAAGTGTTACATTGTTTATATTACAATACAAAAGTTGTATGCGATAGGTTTCGACACTTTCGGCACAGGGGTTACCCGGATGCGTTGCAATGGTACGAGTAGCTGTGTACCAACCGTTTGTATTGGTATAGTCTGCAATATTACCTGCATTAACCGCATTACCTATTGCACTGCCGTTGGCAGAATTTTGTTTGGTAAATGAAAAATCATTGATATAAGTAATATTACCTAAATGATCTCCTAAAACATCTCTCAAATAAGGTGTAAGATTACCGGCTGTAATCGGCAAATCGTCGCCTAACACAACCTTGATAATGGTATCATTCGATTTTATAGCTTCAAAATCCTCGATTACCGGCACTACGGTATAAGAAGGCGGATCGCAGCCGTTTGCTCCCGAAAAAGCGGTATAAGATTTCCCTGTATCGTCTTTGTAATTTATTTTGGCTCGGTTATAAATTTCGTGCATACAATTCATACGCCAAATTTCGGTAGCCGAAGCAGGTTTTGTTTTTACTTTGTAGGAAACTACCATTGTACCGTCTTTGGGTATCTGCGGCAAATTGGTAATTCTCAATTCTCTTGTTGTTCCATTCCAATTTACGGTATAGCCGCCCTGCACCACACCGTTTATTTTTACGCTAACATCGGCAGCCAAACCCGAGAAATCAAGATTATAATCTAATGTATCGGTAAAAATAACTTTATCTGCCGTGTTACCCGAAGATGATGTTGCCCTACCGCCAATATTTTCGGCTATCACCATATATTGAAATGCCTGGTCGAACTTTACCGTAGGCGATGATGCCATTTTTGTTACACGCAACTCGGGTTGATTTTTCACAATACCCATGTACATCATAAAAGGATAAATAGAACCGCCTTCAATATCATTTATTGATATCGTAGCCGATGTAGCACCTGTACCTACAGAACCATCGGGTAAATCGAAATGGTGAGCATCGTAACCCAGCGTATTAAAACAGAAAGGCATACGCTCTACTTGTACGGCATTATAAGTCATTGTACTGGATAAAAAATCGTTCGTTGCACGCATCGCGTTCAAATCTTGCAAAGTTCCGATATTTGCCTTGAAAGTTACATCTTCACCATCATCATCATAGTCGCCGTCTATCGTAGCCATTCCTACAAAAGCAGAAATATCACCGGTAGGTGCAGCAGGAAAAGTTGTAGTTTTTGTTATGGAACCTCCTCCATTTTTGTAAGCAATACCGTCCCACAGATAAAAATCGGTTGGCGGATAGTCAAGCGATTCGTACACGAGAACTAAGCTCCATGCAGCAGTCGGACCACCTTGTGTACCACCTTGATCCAATGTAGCTTGAATATCCGCTACAGTAAATGTTCCGGCACCTTGACCTGCCAATAAATAGGACACATCTTTCACACAATAATAAGGTTCCCGGTTGTTTCCATCACCCGCCGGACCCGGTATTTCCCAATAATCGCAAGTGAATCCTGCCGAATAAGCTGCTTGCCCCGGACCTTTTATTCTGATTGCTTTTAGCCAATGACGATAATTGGCATCTGTATCGCCACCGGTATGTTTTCGCGAACCAGCCCAATACAGAAAAGCATATTTTACTTTTGCCTCACAACCATTAATCCCAAGCATATCTTGGGTTACAATTGCTGCACTGGCATTCTCTCCATCAATTTTAGTATATTCCGGAGGACCGTAATCCCTATCGGGCGCGGCTTCATTATTCCCTTCTGTTACAGGCAAACAGTCGCCCAATGCTGCCGAAATTTTAATAGACGAGTTACCTATCATCACTACTTTATAGTTGCCCGTTGTGCCCGAAGCAGTAGTAGAATAACGGGTATTGCCAAACTGCGCCATAAGCGATACCGAAAATCCTAACAATACGGTAAGAATCCACAGTTTCTTTACGAAAACTTTTTGGGAATTGATTAGTATTGATTTCATAATTATAGTGTATTTTTTGTATTATTATTGATTTCGTCATTGCGGATTAAATCCGCAATGACGGACTGTAATCTTTACGGAGCCACGGTTATTGTTGTTGTATTACCACCGGCTACTGTTATGGTAACCGTTCCACTTGCTCCTTGTATATAGAGCTTACCTTTCATTTCTCCGAGTTCGGTTTCTGTCATTGCTACAAAATCTCCGTAAGCAGGATTTCCGGTCGAAACGGTCAAACCGCCTGTAGTAGTAATCGTTACTCTCGTTTCGTCCGGCAAGCCACCCGCTTTCCAAATATTAGTTTCTCCTACTCCGCCTACCGTTTTTACATTGGTATTATCGGTAGCCACCCCATTCGTTACAGTTGTTGCACCTTTCCAAGTGAGTGGAAAACTTCGGGTAAACGAACCCGATGTAAGAGTAATACTACAATTCAAGTCTGCGCCCGGTGTATATTTTAAATAGAGTTTACGATTAGCCGGGTCTGTATCAATATCAAAGTTAAATGTAGCAGCATAATTTCCACCTTCGCAGTTGGCTAATTCTAATCCGCTGCAATTGCTGCTTGCTACCAATGGCTGGCAAAAATCGCCACCCGGAATATCAATACTGCGAATAGTTTCTACACCGATTGGAGAAGAAAAATCTACCCTGTCGGGTGCAAGCATATCGGCAGGCGGAGTAACATTACCGGAAAGCATCAAGCTTGCTTCTCCTTTTCCTTTGTTGCTTACAGTGATTACTTCGCTTGCATTGAAAGCTGTTGCTGCTGCCGTTCCTTTTTGACGAACGAATATTTTCATACCTGCAAGCGGGAATTTGCCGGTATATTCTATTGTTGTTCCCCAAGTTATCTCATCGCGCGAAAACTCATACTGCGATGTTGCAGCATTAGAAGTAAATGTAAGATTGCTGGTAGGATTACCTTCTTCCATACATTGACCTACTACAACGAAAGTCTGTGAAGCGGACGGACAATCTACACTACCCGATTGAAATCCGCTAAGCATGGCTGTTGAAAGCGTAATGTTGGTTTTAGCTACACCGTTTACTACAATATCCCAAATTTCGTGGTTGGAATTAACAGTAGTAAATCTCACTTTGACGCTACCACTAAGAATTACCGAAGATAAATCTATGGTAAACTTGTAGGCTGTTTTAGAAGGAGTTGTAAATGCAGGATGAGTATATATAACATTGTTTGAAGCATCAAGCAGGGTTACCGTAACACGATTACTGCCCGAACTGTTAGTTGGCTGTGTATAAAAAGAGATTTCTTTTAAATCCAACTCGCCTAAAATGACTGTAGGCGAGGTGAGTGATTTACCCCCGGATAAGCGGAAATGGCTGTTTTCATTACCTGCACCGTCTGATGTCCAAGGAGTATTGAGCACATAATCCTGCATCCAATTACCGGCAGAGGTAGTACCTTTCATATTAAGTACAGTTTGCGTTTCACCGCAAGGAAGGGTGAGCGGAGTATCGCTTACTTTGCCCGAAAGTATTACCATGGGGGGAGTTTTGGTATAACATCCGGTAGCATGAACTTCTACCGTAACAGTATAATCGGCTGTACTCAATCCGGCTTTCAGACGCACCTGAACCAGTTGTGCAAACGATGAACTTGTGTAGGGGAAAGATGCCGTAGTGCCGGTACTCCAAGTAGCACCACTGTCGAACGACACTTCAAAATTACCCAGATTGCGCAATTCAATTGTTCCGCTTTCGCAACCCAAATCGGTAGCGGTAACCGTAAAGGTGCGAATTGCCGACGGACCCATATCCACTACATAGTTCATACCGCCGGCATCGGGAGCTGCGGTTAAATTCATGGAGCTACATTCAACGCTTACATCGTCAATATAGAAGCGATTTCTCCCATTCGTAGAACTTCCGTTTTCAATTCTAATTGACGCCATCGATGTTCTTTGCGCGGCAGGCACAATTGCTTTCACCTCATACCAGGTAGTGCTATTGGCAGGAAGCTGTATCAATCCGGCTGCAAAAGTAGCCGGATTGCCGTCAATATAAACTTCTGTCATCTCAACGCCTGCAATGGATACTTTCAACCCTTCATTAGCTTGCAAAGCAGAGTTACTCTCTCTTTTTACAAAAAAAGTAATGGAATGGGGGTTATCTAAAACAGGTGTTTCTAAATAGCAGGGAACATCTCTAAAATGTATTGAAATTCCTCTACCTGCAGTTGTAATTGAACGCAAACCTTTTACTCCCCACATTCCGGAAGGAAGCAATAATTGCGTTTTCCCGTTGGAACTTCCATCGTCCAAAACATTATTTCCATTTGTATCCCTCTCCGATTGATTTTGAGAATCTGTTTTTATTCCTTCAAAATTTTCCGTCAAGCAACCTACCGAAGCAGAAACCGGAGCTTTGGGCGTAGTAAATGGTGTTGCAGCACATTCGGGAGAATCGCCGCTGGTAGTACCGTTGCCTTTTACGATAAGTTTCACCGTATAGGTTGTTAACTGGGACAAGCCGGAGATGTTGTAAGAATTAACATTTAAACCTACTGTTTGAGTTTGCTCCAATACTGCACCGTTATATACTTTTATAATGTATCCGTTATCGTTTGGATGGTCTGTCCATGAAAAATCGGCTGTCGAATAAGTAACATTAGCTATTGTTAAATTGGTAGCACAACTTAGCGGTGTGAGGTTTACTACCTCGCCACACACAGCTACGGTTACAGCTGTAGCAATCCCACCACCGGAAACAGTTACATTTCTCGTACCTGTAGCGGGTATTCTTCCCACAGTGTTTTCCGATGCTGCAATGCGAACATTTAAAACCGTATCAACTACACCGGCAGACTGCGGCAGCGTAAGCGTTGCCGGATTGGCAACCCAAGTACCTGTACCTGCCAACTGCACTTCAAAACCCGCAGGAGGCGCAACGGTTACCGCCGTACCATCAAGGTCACTACCTGTAACCCTGAAACTTTCTACCGAAGTACTTCCCCCCGCAGCGATGTTTTTGGTCAAACAGTCGATGTAAGAGGCAGGAGTTGCAGTAAGAGCTGGACCGGAAGGACCTGCAATAGTAACCACTACATAGAAAAGACGAAATTCAGTATTCTTTGATGGCGAAACTCCTCCTATAGCTCCACGACCAATATATGCATATTGAGCCCCGGCGGGTGCTGTTGCCGATATTTCATTACAATAATCATAACCTCTCGCGGAAATATCTGTATGATTTGTCCATGTAGCGTTATCTGTACTAAACGCATATTGTCCACGAACATCATTTGTGGAACCGGAACTGTTTTGACCTACTAAAAATCGTATGCTTTCAATTGTTTTTCCTGCTCCTGCATCAATAATCATACCTCCACCGGAAGAAAAAGAAAGAACATAAGTTTTTTCATCGGGAATAATTGCTCCACCGTCGCCATTATTACATTGATTGGTTGTATTTTTGTTTCCTCCATTCGTAACTGTCAGCGTAATTCCATCTTTTACAAATGGAAAAGTAACAGTATAAGAACCTCCTGTATTAAATAAATCAAAGGTAGTTTGCCCTAAAACAGTCAAATTACCTAACACCAAAAGGCTCAACAGGAGCCAAAACGATTTAAGTTTAAAATATGTTTTCATATATTCCGAGATTTATGATTACTATGCGTTTGAATTTTCAATTCGTATTTTCCAGCATTGAATTTTACCGGTTCGTATTTCGACAAAACTCAATCTGCGTAAAGAACAACATATTGTTCTCTGTTAATACAAAAAAATAGCGGGAGAAAAAAGATGCTCTAAATAATGAAAAGAATCGCTGCTAACAGAAAGAGCGATGATTACGAAAAGGAATATTTCGCAGGGTATTTTTTAGTTTAGAGTAGCATTTCCTCAATAGGCTATCACTTTATTTTTATTTAACAACGCCACAAAACTAACATAAAAAATTATTAATCTACTCGAAAAAATTATGTTATAAAACACATAAAAGAAAATATTAAAAAATGGAGCTGAGGCATTCCTCAGCTCCATTTTTCTGTCAAGAAATGAATGTTACTGCTGTTTTAAAACACCCAAAACATCAGTATAAAATAGGGAATACAGCCCACAAAGGCACCACTGATAGCGCGGTCTTTTTTGAGCATATAAAACACAAACATCAGCACCAAGTTTGGCAACACAGCTACCATAAGCCGCGAGATTCCGGTGTTGCGCAATATGATTGGAAGTTTTCCGAGTATATAGAAAACATCGCGTTCGGTATTTTGCATAATCAGTGCAAGAAGTATTACCACAGGCAACACGAGCGCAGGCACTAAACCTATCCAAAAATTGTCGCGTGCAGGTTTATTTTTTTGTTGATTCCAGGTCATAATCGAGCAAAACTATTTTTCTATACTATTAACTTTAGTTTTCTCTTCCCAACTTGAAAAAAGTTTCAAATATTCGTAAGCAGTCATATCTACTTTTACCGGCACAATGGATACAAAATCGTGTTCGAGTGCCCATTCGTCGGTATCGTCGCTTACCGGTTCGGCGTTGATAAATTGACCGGTAAGCCAATAATAACTGCGCCCGGAAGGATCTTCACGGCGCAAAAACTCTTCCGACCAATAACCATCGCTTTGCCGGCATATTTTGATTCCTTTGATATAAGGTACAACGGGAATATTTACATTGAGGCAAACAGCGCGAGGCAAACCCTGATTAAGGGTTTTCTGAGCTATTTTAGTGGCATATTGCATCGCTTGGGTAAAATCGGCATTAGGGTCGTAGCTGCATAAGGAAAACCCGATGGAGGGAATATCCGACACACAACCTTCCATTGCCGCTCCCATTGTACCCGAGTAAATAACGCTGATAGACGAATTGGTCCCGTGATTAATACCCGACACCACGAGGTCCGGACGACGATGAGCAATGCGGTTTATAGCCAATTTCACACTATCGGCAGGAGTTCCATTGCATTGATATACCACAAGTCCGTCTTCTTCTTCAAGTTTTTTTACTCGCAACGGCGTAGTTACGGTGAGAGCACTCGACTGTGCCGAACGAGGTCCATCGGGAGCCACCACAAGCACATCGCCCAAGGGACGCATACTTTCTATCAGAGCACGAATACCGCGGGCATTCACTCCGTCGTCGTTGGTTACAAGTATTAAAGGTTTCATATTTTTATTGTATGAATATCATTAAGTTAGAATAAAAAATTATCGCTTTACAATCCATTTCGTAGCAAAAATAAAAACAATGCTTACGGTAAGAAAATATACTACATCGCGACTGTCTATCACTCCACGGCTCATCGACTCATAATGAGCATTAATACCCAAGCTTTGAATGGCAGTTATCACTTTGCCGGAACTGAATATGGACGCCACCAAATCGAAACCAAGGAAGAAAACAAAACAAAGCAACATGGCAAAAATAAACGATACGATTTGATTTTCGGTAACTGAAGAAGCAAACACCCCGATAGCCACATACACAGTTGCCAAACAAAACAGCCCGATGAACGAACCCCAAAAAGCTCCGGTATCTACATTACCTATCGGTTCGGCGAGATACCACACGGTGAAATAATAAATCACAACAGGCAACAGCGAGAGCATCACCAACACCACGCTTGCCAGGTATTTGCCAAGCACCAGTTGCAGAGTTGAAACAGGTTTAGTATAGAGCAATTCGATAGTACCCGTACGCTTCTCTTCGGCAAACGAACGCATGGTTACCGCCGGCACTAAAAACAGGTAAAGCCACGGAGCAAGCGAAAACAATCCGTCGAGCTGCGCATAACCCGATTCAAGCACATTATATTCGCCCGGGAAAACCCAAAGAAAAAGACCCGTAATAAGCAAAAATACACCTATAACAATGTATCCGGTAGCTGAGGAGAAAAAACTGCGTAATTCTTTTTTCAGTAAAACTATCATCTTTTTATCAAGTATTTTGTATATATTTGCCGCTTTGAAAAAAACAGGGGCAAAAGTAGTGATTTTTTGCGATTTACTGTTTTTATAAACAAATAAAACTTCATCTAATTTCTAATGAGAAAATACCTTTTACTGTTTTTCAGTCTTTATATCAGCATAAGTCTAAGTGCTCAATGTTTAGGCGACGACTGTTCTATTAAAGGACGCAACAAAGCAGCTCAAAAAAAAGCAGCAAAAATGACAGGCAACAAGCGTGCAGGTCGCAGCTATGCCGGTAAAGGTCGTAAAACAAAACGCCCGGGTTCGGGTGGTTTCGACCCGTTTGCAGGCGGTGGCAGCAAAAAAAGCAATGCAGGCGGTTTCGACCCGTTTGCAGCAGCCGATAAGAAGAAGAAAAAAGGTAAAGGCGGAGGCTACGATCCATTTGCCTCGGGAAACAAAAAACGCAAGGGAAGCTCGAAAGGCTACGACCCGTTTGCAAGCAATGGAAAATCGAAAAAAGGCAAAGGTGGCGGAGGCTACGACCCGTTTGCAGGAGGCGGCAAGCGCAAGGGAGTTGCAAAAAGCTCTGCCTACGACGGCTGGGATAGCGGCACTCGTCGAAGCGGCTCGCGCGGCGGAGAAGCAAACGATTCGTGGGCTCGCAGTAAAAAACCAAGCTCAACCGGTGGTGGCGGTATTTGGGCAATGGGAGATGAAAAACGCTCGGGCGGCTCACGCAGAAGTTCAGGTGGCGGCGGCTCAAACTGGTTCAACAACGATGCCTCAACCGGTATGGCTCCTCCGGCTTACGACCGTGAAGATAACACGCCAAAATCATGGAGCGACTTCGATGGCGCAGCAAGCAATTATAGCAGCGACATTAGTTACTACGACCGCCCCCGGCAATACAAATTTTCGCTCATCGCAGGACAAATTCTCGAACATTCGAACATCGTTAGCAATTATTTAGATACGGCTTCACTGCGTCCCGTACTTGGTGCCGAATTTGCCGTAGAATTTCCTACTACGGGAGGAAAAAACTGGCATCACTATTTCAATATGCCTGTTTGGGGATTGGGCTTTACCTATCTCAACCTGGGCAACAACGACTTGTTGGGTCATGCCTTTGCCATATATCCATATATAGACATTCCGCTTGTGCGCACAAAAGCCATTGATTTCAATTTCACCAATGGTTTTGGCGTAGCGGGAGTAACAAATTTCGACAAAAGCTCGCCCGATAATCCAGACCTGCAAAATCCGCTCATCGGCTCACCGATAAATATGTTTATCAAAACAGGTTTAAGTTTCAACTACCGTCCCGTAACTCAAATTCGCAACGAACGGCAAGAGAAATGGTCGCACTATACAATTAGCGCAGGAGTATCTTTACTGCATTTGTCAAACGGCAGTTTCTCATCACCCAACGCAGGTATTAACATGCTGGCAGCGCAAGTAGGTATTAAGCACACTCCAATGGATTTTACGCAAGCATTGCGCCAACAGGTAGATAATATTCCGCATTATTTCACGCTCGATGTGATGGGCACAGCAGGTGTACGCGAAATGTATCGACTCGATACAAAAAAATATTTAGTAGGCAATTTCAATCTGGCAAGCTATTTCCAAGTAGCAAATATCTACCGCTTAGGTGCAGGTCTTGACGCTTTCTACGACGAAGCTTTTGCCGACGAACACGGCGACCCCAACGACCGCTATCACGATGCCGGCGGAAAACTCATTTACGATCCGGAACCGATGTCGTCGCGCATTCGCGGTGGTCTTTTCCTCTCCAATGAGTTTGTGCTTGGGCGTACCACAGCAGCTCTTGATGCCGGATTTTATGTTTACGACAACATCAAACAAAATGACGAAAAATTCTATTATCGCCTGGCATTGAAATACCGCTTTACCGACCATTTCTTTGGCGCAGTAGCCGTAAAAGCACATACAACAGGCGCCGAATTTGTATCGGCAGGTGTAGGTTATTCAATACCATTATATTAAGTCAGTATTAATAAAAAATATAAGTTCGATGAAACATTTTATTTCATTTTTGATTTTATTTTTATGTATTTCAGCATTTGCACAAAAAGACCAAACGCTGATGACCGTAAACGGGAAAGACATTCCCAAATCCTATTTCGAATATCTCTACAAAAAAAATAACACCACTTCGGAGCAGGATAAAAAATCGCTCGAAGAATACCTCGATTTGTTTACAATTTTTGAGTTGAAAGTAGCCGAAGCGCGCGCTCAGGGAATGGATACCGTTGCTGCACTCGAAAAGGAATTGAGCGACTACCGCAAGCAACTTGCTCTCCCCTACTTTACCGATAGCGCCACAATCAATCATTTAGCTGCCGAAGAATACGAACGCATGAAAACCGATATAGATGTAAGCCACATATTGATTAAAATAGAGGGAACCGGCACTCCTGCCGACACACTGGCTGCATACAAAAAGGCGCTGGAAGTGAAAAAGCGTCTGAAAAAAGAAGATTTCGAAACGGTGGCAAAAGAAGTATCGAACGACCCTTCGGTAGCTAAAAACGGCGGACGATTGGGTTACCTGTCGGCATTGTTGACTGTTTATCCGTTTGAAACAGCCGCTTACAACACCCCTGTGGGACAAATTTCGGCACCCGTGCGCACAATGCTTGGCTACCACATTTTAAAGGTGAACGACCGACGCGAGGCTGGCATAAAAGTACAAGTGGCGCATATTCTTCGGCTTGTGCCCGACAGTATTTCCGCAATTCAAGCCGCAGCTATTGAAGCAGAAGTAAATGCGATTTACAAACTGATTATCGACGGCGGAGATTTTGCCCAGTTGGCAATGGAATATTCGCAAGATTCGCTCTCGGCTGTGAAAGGCGGCGTGTTACCGTGGCTTGGCAGGGGACAAACGGTGAAGCAATTTGAAGATGCCGCTTTCGCACTCACTACTATCGGACAATATTCACAACCCATAGAAACCGAATACGGCTGGCATATTTTGAAACTTATCGACCGTAAAAACTTGGACAGTTTTGAAACACTGCGCCCCGGCATTGAGCAACGAATGATGCAAACCGATCGCGCCGAAATGATACGACAAGCGTTTGCCGATTCGTTGAAAAAACAATACGATTATAAAATCAACACAAAAGAAATGAGCCGTTTGAAAAAAATTGCTGCCGATGCCGAGTGGAATGATTCAATATTTTTCACTCAAATAGAAGACAGCTACGACGGGATATTTGAAACTAACGCATATAACCCAAAAATCAACAATGCGAAAGATTTTTCGCAATTTATGAAAGATAAAAAATTACCTGTTTCCAACCTCGACGCTGCGCTGGAAAATTATTCGTACGAAAAGCTTGCTGCATATAAAAATTCGCAACTCGAATGGGAATATCCCGAATTTCGCAACCTGTTGCAGGAATACACCGACGGTTCGCTGCTATTCAACATAAGCAATCGCGAAGTGTGGGAAAAAGCTGCACAGGATACCACCGGTTTGCGCCAATATTTTGAGGCAAACCGCGATAAATATCGTTGGGAAAAACCCTATTTCAAAGGAAGAGTATTGCATTGTAAAGACGAAAAAACTGCCAAACGGGTAAAGCGAATTTTGAAAACCGCTCACACAGATTCGATTGAAACTGAGTTGACCCGCTTGAACAAACAAAAGGGCGTGGTGGTAAAATCGGAACGAAATCTTTTTGCCCAAGGCGACAATAATGCCGTGGATTTTTACATTTTCAAAGAAGGCGCGCTGCAACCGCCTGCTGACTTCGAGATTGTGTTTGTCGATGGCAAGCAACTCGATTTCACACCCGAAAGTTATACCGATATGAAAGGTGCTGTAATTCAAGATTATCAAGATTTCTTAGAAGCTCAATGGGTAAAATCGCTTCAAGCAAAATATCCGGTCGTAATCAATGAGGAAGTTTTAAAAACGATAAAATAAATAAAAATTTCAGTTGTTTTTGCGTGCATCTTTAGATATGAATTTGATACGAATTATCTTTTTAACAATAAGCGTGCTGCTTTTTTTCGGTTGTAAAAAAACGGAAAAGCGAGACGAATCGCGTACACCTTACCTCGAAGTGGCGGGACAATACTTGTATGTCGACGAAATTGAATCGATAATTCCTAACGATTACAGCCGCGAAGACAGTATTTCTCTTGCCGACGATTACATTCGCAAATGGGTTACAAATGCGCTGGTATACGAATACGCCGAAGATAACCTCTCAAACCAGGCTGAAATCGAAGCTCTGGTTGAAGATTACCGTAAATCGCTCATTGTACACCAATATCGGCAAAAATTGGTAAAAGAACGGCTGAAAAGCCCTTCGGAAGAAGATATACAACATTTTTACGAACAGAATAAAAACAAATTCTTGCTCACAAGCAGCATCGTGAAAGGTATTTACATAAAACTTCCGTTGGGTGCACCAAAACTTGAACAATTGCAATCGTGGCTACGCGCTTTCAACCAGAAACAAATGCAAAACATCGAAAAATACAGCATTCAAAATGCTACCGACTACCTGTATTTTGGCGAAGATTGGCATTTTTTCAACGAGTTGACGAAAAAAATGCCGTTGCAAATCAGCTCTTCTGCAGAGTTTATTCCCAACAACCGCTTTATTGAAACCCGCGACAGCAGCTACCTTTATCTGCTACGCATTACCGATTATCGGGTAGCAGGCAATGTAGAACCTTACGAAATGGCAAAAGATAAAATCAAAACTATTTTAACCAACCAGCAAAAAACAGATTTCATTAAAAATTTCGAGCAAAAAATATACGATAAAGCATTGAAAAATAAAAACATACAATATCTTACAAAAGAAAAAAAGCAAAAATAAAATCGACATTATGAAAAAACAAATAAATCTTTTATTGCTGTTGCTCGTTGCATTTCCGGTTGTTATGCAGGCGCAAAGCAATGTGATTGACGAAATTGTGTGGGTGGTAGGCGACGAAGCTATTTTCAAATCGGAAGTGGAAACACAGTTGCAACAAATGAAATATGAAAAAGCCGAAGTAGACGGCAATCCGTATTGCATTATTCCCGAGCAGCTTGCTATCCGAAAACTGTTTCTCCACCAAGCCAAACTGGATAGTTTGACGGCAAATGAAAGCAATGTAAACATGCAAGTAAACATGCGGATTGACGAAATGATTGCACAAATCGGTTCGCAGGAAAAACTGGAAGAATATTTTGGAAGAAACATCAAGAAAATCCGCGAAGAACTCTCTACGCAAGCTCGTGAACAAGCGTTGATACAGCAAGTTCAGCAATCGTTAACAAGTAATTTGAAAATTACGCCTTCGGATGTGCGAAAAACATTTTCACAACTCAAAGAAGACGAAATACCTACGGTACCTGCCACGACCGAAGTACAAATTCTTACTATAGAGCCGCGCTACGACCCTGCTGAAATTGAAGCAATTAAAACTCGCCTGCGCGAATTTAAACAGCGCGTTGAAAGCGGCGATGCCTCGTTTTCGATGCTGGCTACACTGTATTCCGACGACCTCGGCTCGGCGCGCAACGGCGGCGAACTCGGTTTTATGGGCAGAGCGCAACTTGTGCCCGAATTTGCTACCGAAGCATTTAACCTTACCGACCCCAACAAGGTTTCGAAAGTAATTCAATCCGAATTTGGATTTCATATTATTCAACTCATCGAAAAGCGTGGCGACAAGGTAAATGTTCGTCATATTTTGCTCAAACCCAAAGTAAAATTGGAAGATAAAGTAACCGCCACCCGCCAGTTGGACAGCATAACCGACCTTATTCGTTCGAACAAAATTTCGTTTGAAAACGCAGTAATGCTTTTTTCGAACGATAAGGATACGCGTATGAACGGCGGATCGATGGCAAACCCCAAAGACGGCACTACAAAATTCGAATACAAGGATTTACCTCCCGAAATTTCTAAACTCGCATATCAACTCGGTGTGGGCGAATTGTCGAATCCTTTCACAATGACAAATCCGGCAACAGGACGCGAAGTTTGCGCCATAATCAAAGTAAAAGCAAAAACCGAAGCTCACAAGGCAAATATGGAAGAGGATTATCAGTTGCTGAAAAATTTTGTACAAAGCAAAGAAAGCGCACAGATAATCGACAAATGGATACGCGAAAAACAAAAAGACACCTATATTCGTATCGAACCTTCGTGGCAAAAATGTGAATTTCAGTATCCGGGCTGGGTGAAAAAATAATTGCTAATTATTAATTGTTAATTATCAATGAAATCCCGCATTTTTAAGTTCTTAAATTTTCAAATTTTCCTCATCGGCATATTGGCATATTGGCACATCGACAATTTGCATGCTGCTGAAAAAGTGCCTATCTACCTCGAACACTCCGAAACGCTTTCGTTCGACAACGAAGCGTTACCCGACTGCGAAGTGCTCGAAGGAAATGTCATTTTTCGTCACGAAAACACCCGATTGTATTGCGACCGGGCAAATTTCTACGAAAAACAAAATATGGTTGATGCCCTCGGAAATGTGCATATTGTACAAGGCGATTCGCTGCATATTTACGGTGAATTTTTACACTACGACGGCAATACTAAAATGGGAAGAATAAAGGGCAAAGTAAGTGTGGAGCAAAATAACTCAATACTCGAAACCGACAGCCTTGATTTCAATCTGAACAGCAACATGGGTTTTTATCAAACCGGCGGAAAAATTTTTGACAACGAAAACCTGCTTTCTTCCACACGGGGCGAATTGTATTTCAAACAGGATTTATGTGTTTTTTCGGGCGATGTACAGCTTATCGGCAAGGAAATGTTGCTCAAAACCGATATGTTGCATTACAATACAAAATTAAAAATTGCCTATTTTGTAGCTCCAACTGCTATTATTTATGCCGAAAAAACCATTATTTATACCGAAAATGGCTGGTACAACACCATCACCGAAGATGCCCTGCTCACACAACGCGCTTCGATTGAGCACAACGATGGGAAACACCTCAAAGCCGACAGCATTTTTTACTACAAAAAAGACAGCACAGCAATTGCGTTGCGGAATATTCGGTTGGTAGACACGGTACAGCAAATGACCGTGTGCGGACATTACGGCAAATTTGAACAAAACGGCAATCGCGGTTTGGTACGCGATTCGGCTTTCGTCATCGAGCATTCAACTCCCGATTCACTTTTTCTTCATGCCGATACACTCAAAACACAAGGTGATTCCACTTATCAACTCGTGCGCGGAATTGGCAATGTGCGTTTTTTTCGCATCGATTTGCAGGGAAGATGCGATTCTATCACTTATCATAGTTCCGACTCCATTCTAAAAATGTACGAAAATCCTGTCATCTGGTCGGATTCTACACAGCTTTGCGGCGAATTTATCCAACTATTTCAAAAGAATCAGAAGATAGACATGATTCTCGTAACCGGTTGGGCTTTAGGCGTTTCGCAAAGCGATTCAACGCGATTCAACCAGGTGCAAGGCAAATTGATGCGAGCCTACATGAAAAATAATCAATTGGACAGAGTGGAAGTAGAAGGCAATGCTATAACTATTTATTATCCTAAGGACGACGACGGTGAAGTGATTGGAATCAATCGCGCCGAAAGCAGTAACCTGACAGCTTATGTGAAGGATAAAAAAATGGACAAAATTGTGATGAAACCAGCCAGTTCGGGTACGCTTTATCCCGAAGAGCAAATACCCGAAGACCAGCAACAGGTAACGCGGTTTGTTTGGCACGAAGAAATTCGTCCGAAAAACAAAGCCGATATTTTTACCCGTTACGACAGTTATAACCCAAGTAATAAGAAAAAAATAGTTGGAAAATAATCTCTGTCCAAATTAGTTTGTAAATAATTCAATTTCAGCTCTTTTTTTAAAAAACTTTTTAAAAAAAAATTTCATTTTATCTTCACAATCATTGTATCTTTGCGGCTCAAAATTTTCGGATTAGAATTAATTTTCCCAATAAATTATGAATGAATCGTTTTTACTTGTCGGAATTGTTACTGCAGTCGTATTGGTCGTAGCAGCTTTGACAATAGCTTATCTTGTTGCGCCAAAATCTTTCAACTCGCAAAAGGGTGAACCTTACGAGTGCGGAATTCCCACCAGAGGCAATTCATGGTTGCCATTCAAGGTGGGTTATTATTTATTCGCCATTCTGTTTTTAATGTTCGATGTAGAAGCCGTTTTTCTGTTTCCCTGGGCAGTAGTAACACGCACATTGGGTATGCAGGGAGTTGCCATGGTTAGCTTTTTCATCGTCATTCTTGCATTAGGACTGGCTTATGCCTGGAAGAAAGGAGCACTGGAATGGAAATGAAAGATATACACATAAAAAATATTCCAAATTCGGAGTTTAAGGACAATGAATACTTGGAAAAATACATCGACGAGTTACGCAAAAACGGCACCAATATTTTTGTAGGCAAGCTCAACGAGTTGATTAACTGGGGTCGGTCGAATTCCGTTTGGCCTCTCACTTTTGCAACAAGCTGTTGCGGTATCGAATTTATGTGTGTGGGAGCTGCCCGCGCCGATTTTGCCCGCTTCGGCTGGGAAGTTACGCGCAACTCGCCACGCCAAGCGGATGTAATATTCGTAGCAGGAACAATTGTACACAAAATGGCTCCCGTACTCAAACGCCTTTACGACCAAATGGCTGAACCGAAATATGTTATCGCCATGGGCGGTTGCGCTGTTTCGGGCGGTCCGTTTAAAAACGGCTATCATATTGTGAACGGCGTGAACGAAATTATTCCCGTCGATGTATATATCCCCGGCTGTCCTCCCCGCCCCGATGCAGTGCTCTACGGCATGATGCAACTACAACGCAAAATGAAAATCGAAAATTACTTCAAAATGGGCAACAAACCACTCGCTGATACTGTACAAAATCTTGTGTCGGCAGATTCAGCTAAAGGCTTGGTAAACAAAGCGATAAAACAGATTCTTTAATGCAAATAAAACATGCAGGACAACATATTAAACAAAATAAAAGAGATTGCAGCGAAGGCGATTTTTGACGATAAATCAATCGTTGTTCCTGCAGAAGATTTCCGTTCGGTAGCCGAATATCTTAAAAACGAAGCCGGTTTTGATTATTTGCACGACCTTATCGGAGTGGATTTAGACGAATCGCTCGGCGTGATTTACCGCTTGTTTTCTACCGGAAAGAATCAGGAAATTACATTAAAAATCTTTACGACCGACCGCGAAAATCCGGAATTTTTCACAGTTTCCGACCTTTGGGCAAGCGCCAATCTTTACGAACGAGAAATATACGATTTCTTTGGAATAAAATTTATTAATCATCCGGGATTGCGCCGCTTATTTTTGCGCGGAAACTGGGAAGGTTACCCCTTACGCAAAGATTACGATTTATCGAGCAACAAGCTCTCGATGCTGAATCAAAGTATGGAGGAAATGGAATATACCACTACTATCAATCTGACAGAAAACGGCGTGGTACAGAGCAATTTCCAACTCTTCGGCGAAAAGGAATATGTCATCAATATGGGTCCGCAACACCCTGCTACACATGGAGTTTTGCATTTGCGCGTATCGCTCGACGGCGAAATAATTAAGAAAATCGACCCGAATTTCGGATATATTCACCGCGGTATCGAGAAAATGGTGGAAGGATATACTTATCCGCAAATTTTGCATTTGGCTGACCGCTTGGATTATCTTTCAGGTACAATGAACCGTCATGCTGTGTGTCTGTGCGTAGAAAAAGCTCTCGGCATCGAAGTTCCACAAAGAGCGCAATTCGTACGCACAATTTTAGATGAATTAACCCGTATTGCCTCCCACCTTCTCGGTTGGGGTTCTATGTGTATGGATATGGGTTCTATCACAGCATTTGTGTATGGCATGCGCGACCGCGAAAAAATTATGGATATTTTCGAAGAATCGGGCGGTGGACGATTGATGTGCAACTATTCGGTTATCGGCGGTTTGTCGCACGACATTCACCCGAATTTCATCCAACGGATAAAAGATTTTATCCCCTATATGCGCAACATGTTGAAGGAGTATCATGTCCTGTTCACCAACAATCCGATTGCCAGCGGGCGTATGAAAAATATCGGTTTTCTAACCAAAGAACAAGCCATTTCGTTGGGCGTAACCGGTCCTGCGGGGCGTGCTTCGGACTGGATGAACGATGTACGCATACTTGAACCTTACGCAGCTTACGACAAGATAAAATTTAAACCGATGATGCGTACAAAAGGCGGTACTTTTGAACGCTATATTGTGCGCTTGGACGAGGTGGAAGAATCGCTCCGCATGCTCGAACAGCTTGTTGCCCAAATGCCCGAAGGCGATTATTGCGCCAAGGTTCCCAAAGTTATCAGGTTACCTGAGGGTGAATATTTCCAACGAGTAGAAAATGCGCGTGGCGATTTTGGTGTGTACATTCAGAGCAAGGGTGATAAAAATCCATATCGCGTGAAATTCCGTTCGCCTTGCATGACACTGGTTTCTGCTCTCGACCCTATTACGCGCGGCGAAAAAATTGCCGACTTGGTGATGATTGGGGCTTCGCTGGACTATGTGATTCCTTGTATTGACAGATAAAAATGGAATTGCAAGTAATTGAAAATAAAATCTACGAAATTCGAGGGCAACAGGTGATGTTGGATTTCGATTTGGCGGCGATGTATGGGATAGAGACTAAAGTATTGAAGCAATCTATCAAGCGCAATATTAAACGGTTTCCTATCGACTTTATGTTTGAACTCACAAAGCAAGAGTGGGCAATCTTGAGGTCACAAATTGTGACCTCAAGTTGGGGAGGCTCTCGTTATCAGCCATTTGCATTTACAGAACACGGAGTAGCAATGCTCTCAAGTGTATTGAAAAGCGAAAGGGCAATTGCACTGAATATTGAAATTATCCGCGCCTTCGTAACTATTCGGCGGTATATTTTACAGGAAAACCCTATACAAAGCAGTATTGAAGAACGCATCAAAGCATTGGAACCGGCAAACGAAGAGCTGTTGAAAGAAATGAACGATTTGAGCGAAGACACCCGTAAATCGTTCGATGAATTGTTTGATGCTTTTGCAAAATTGACAAACAGGATACATGTTAACAAAGCGAACATCGAATCTCGTCCACAAATTGGATTTAAAAGTAGTAAAGATATTGATAACAAATAAACACAATATATGTTTGATTTTGGAATAATAACAAGTTGGATAGACAATCTGCTGCGGGTAGAATGGGGCATTCCCAATTTTTGGACACTGTTGATTGAGTTTGTCCTGACAGGCGTGGTATTTTTGCTGGCTTATGCCGTGCTCGCTTTGATACTTATTTATGTGGAGCGCAAGGTGTGCGCGTTTTTCCAGTGCCGAATCGGTCCGAACCGCGTGGGGAAATGGGGCTTGCTGCAAACGGTTGCTGATATGATAAAAATCCTGTTGAAGGAAATTATCTATATCGACCGTAGCGACAAGTTTTTGTTTTTTATCGCACCATTCTTTGTGATAATGGGGTCAATTTTGGCTTTTTTTGCGCTTCCGTTTGGACGCGGACTGCACGCTATTGATTTTAATATCGGTATTTTTTTCCTGCTGGCAGTTTCGTCGCTGGGGATTATCGGTATTTTGCTGGCAGGCTGGGCGAGCAATAACAAATATACGCTTATTGGCGCAATGCGCTCGGGCGCACAGTTGGTAAGCTATGAGTTGTCGGCAGCTTTAGCGTTAATGTCTGTGGTAGTGCTTACGGGCAGCATGCAGCTTTCGACTATAGTGGAGAGTCAGGCTATGGTGTGGAATATTTTCAACGGCTGGGCTGCTATTCCGGCAATTATCGGTTTTGTGATTTATTTGATTGCCGGTCATGCGGAAACGAACCGCGGTCCTTTTGATTTGCCGGAAGCGGAATCGGAACTTACGGCGGGTTATCATACGGAGTATTCGGGCATCACTTTCGGATTTTATTATTTGGCGGAATACTTGAATATGTTTATCGTGGCAGCAATTGCTACAACGATGTTCCTCGGCGGATGGATGCCACTACACATTCCGGGTTGGGAGGCGTTTAACGAGGTGATGGACTATATTCCATCGGTAGTTTGGTTCTTCGGAAAAGCGGCGTTTTGTGTGTTTATGGCTTTGTGGGTGCGGTGGACATTTCCACGCTTACGCATCGACCAGTTGTTGAAGTTTGAGTGGAAAATTCTTATGCCAATCAGTTTGGTGAATCTTTTATTAATGGCTGTTTGTGTGGCTCTTTAAAGTGTTGGATATGAAAAGTTTTTTTAATTATATCAAAAGTGTATTGTCGGGGTTGTGGAACTTGATGTTGGGGATGAAAATTACTATCATTAATTTTTTCCGCCCGAAAATTACGGAGCAATATCCCGAAAATCGTAGCAAACAAGTGATGTTTGAACGGTTTCGCGGGGAATTGATTATGCCTCACAATGCGGCAAACGAACATAAATGTACGGCTTGCGGCATTTGCCAAATGAATTGCCCGAACGGAACTATTTCGGTTATTTCGAAAATGGAAACTGACGAAACGGGTAAGTCGAAAAAGGTGCTGGATAAATATTTGTACGACATCGGCAGTTGTATTTTTTGCGACTTGTGCGTTTCTACTTGTCCGCAAGATGCTATCGAATGGTCGCAACAGTTTGAGCATTCGGTATTTACGCGTGAGAAACTGGTATATCAGTTGAATAAGGAAGGGTCGAAATTGGCGGAGAAGAAGAAGGTTGAAAACTGAAAGTTGAAAAACGACAAAGTAATAAATGTAAGCGTGAATGTATCGAATATAATGACGACAGAAAAAGGTGTGCAACTGAAAGAGGGAGATTGAGAAAAGACAGGGAAAGAATTTCCAATAACAGGAAGAGATTTTTTAATGAACAATAGAGTTTTTTTCAAACGATTGAAATATTTATGTAGCGACAATGAAAAAGCAATTTTTAATTTTAGCGATATTTTTTAGCTTTTATGGTTTTTCGCAGGATTGTCCCTGTGTAAAAACTGCTATTCTTGGAGAAAATTCGGAAGCCTCTTTTGTACATAACAATAAAGTTGTTGCTATGGATGATGCGGAAATAGGTGAAGGCGATTTTATAGAGCTTCGTACAAAAGAAAGTATGGGTAAAGTTATCTGGTATAGCAACGGGCAAGAACTTGGCAGTAGTATTGTGCGTCCGGAAAAGACTACGGAATATACGGTTAAGTCTTCGTTGCATGATTGTCCGGATGCTTATGATAAAGTAATCATTTCAGTAAAAACAAACGATTTCCAAAAAGGAAAAGTTTTTATTTTCCCTAATCCTGTAAAAGAAATATTGACAATTACATCGGATAGCGGAATAAGAAATGTTGAAGTAAAGAATATAACCGGAGAAACGCTTCTAAACTTATCTTATACCGATTTGTCGAGCAAACAAAGCATCGATATTTCAACCCTACCAACAGGCATTTATCTTGTAAAGATAGATTTGCCGGATGGAAATTCAATTTTGAAAGAAGTTATTAAACGATGAAAAAGCTTCAACATATATTCAGTATACTATTTTTATTCCTTTTTTGTGCACCAACTCTTTATGCACAAGATACGATTAAAATATCTTCGCAGGATCTGCCTTATTCTATTCCGGTGGCGGTAAAACCATCGGAAGACAGTCGTATGATTTACAGATGGTTGGAAAACGGTCATATTGTAAATAATTCCAACTCTATTACAGGTTATATCGTGCCTTCCGGTAAAGCAGCCGGAATTTATACTTATATTTATCAGGTAAAATGTGAAGGTTGTACGGATTGGTTAAGCAGCAATCCGTTTACGGTTGAAATAGAGGGAAATTCGCAGCGGAGAAATGCAAGCATAAATCCACTTTCCATTTCCGTAACATTTAGTCCGCAATCCGATTTACAGGGTTATGCGAGTGAGTTGATTGAGATGATAGAAAATGCAACGGAACATATTGATATTTCGTTGTATGATTTTAACAACGATGCTATTTTTCGTGCGCTAAAAAAAGCCAAAGACAAAGGTATTGCTATCCGTATGCTTTATGATGGTGCTCTCGAAGACCGGAAGCAAACGGGAGGAAGTTTTTCACACCGGCTTGAATCAACCGGTATAGATGTTCGCTATGTTAATAAAATAAACCACCATAAATTTGCGATAACAGACAACAGTTTTCTTGTAACAAGCAGCGGAAACTGGACAGGTAATGCCAATTGGATTAATGATGAAAATACACTTTGGGTAAATGACGCAGAATTGGTGTTGCGTTATCGTGCCGAGTTTGAGCACCTTTGGAATAATTCGAGGGAATTTGGACAAAGTTATACCTGGGATACGGTTTCGTCTGACAGTCTGTTGAACCTGATAGTAGACAATCCGGATGTAGATATGGTGTTTACATCGGCAAACTATCGTACTTATATTTCGGCAGCTAACGGACCTACTTTTGCCAAGGAAGGCGACCGGCAAAAGGCTGCAGATAAGATTGTTGAACTTATCGGACAAGCACAATCGTCAATAAAAATTGCTGCCAATCATTTGCGTTCGCGTCCAATTTCAGAAGCATTATTAGCTAAAAAGGAGCAAAATCCGGCTATTGATATAAAGGTTTATTTAGACGAGCAAGAACATATCACAGCTTCGTACAACGAAACGCAAAAAGAGAACAGGGAAAACTGCTTGTCTGGTGCAAACACGCCGGCTCAAATTCGCGATTGCCTCGAAAAGAATTTCTATTACAGCTATGAATTGATTGAGGCAGGCATTGATGTGCGTTTCAAAACATACGCCTACAAGTGGGATGCCAGCACTGCAATGCTGATGCACAACAAATATGCTGTTTTTGACAACGAAACTGTGGCTACGGGCAGTTATAACTATTCGTATAACGCCGAAACCAACAGCATGGAAAATGTGCTGGTGTTTAATAGCAATGCGGCGGCTGGCACGGTAGAAGAATTTGTTAACGATTTCGACCGTTTGTGGAACACGGGCAGAATAGAAGGATATTATGATGATATTCTGGCTTATCTGGATTCCGGTTACCGCTATGTACCGGTATTGTTTGAGCCTTTATCTTTGACATACGAAGAACTCGGCACTTTGAAAGCTGCCATCGAAACTGCCTGCCCTGCCGTAAAATCGAACTATTTTAGAAATAACGGTCATCTGTATTCCTCCTATTTGCGAGGAGTGAACTTTACTTACGCTTCGAACGGGAAAATTTCCAATATCACCAATTCGCAAACGCCCCAGTTTAGCATTGACTATACTTACGACAGCAATACACCGGACAAGTTCGCCGGAATAACATTCGATGGCAACGGCGATGTTGATTATTTTGAAAACTATCTGTATAATTCCACAGGAAAACTTACGGGCTTTTCATCTTCATTATTTGATATTGACTTCAGCTACACGAATGATACCCTGACCGGACTGAATTTCGGGCAGGGCGATTATACCTGGGCGGAAACAAAAACGCCGGAAGGGAGCAAGATTATCTATTCCACTCCCTATCATAGCGGCTTTATGCAAAGCGAATGGAACAGGGATAATTTACCTGTTTATTTGTCGGATGCAGACGATAGAAATATTAACTGGTGGTACGACAGCGAGGGATATGTTGATTCTATCGCTTCGCCCGATAAAAATATTTCCTTTACAAACGAAAGCAACAGCAGCCTTGTAGAAACAAGCGACGGCGAAAGTCTGTCGGCAGTGCAGGCGGACGAAAATAATCTGACGGTAACATCTGCCGGAACGGTTAATGCTGCTATTGTTTACTCGTTGCAGGAACTGCCTGACAAAAAACAAACGCTGAACATAGCTCTCACTTCGAACAATGTGGCAAGCGGCACAGGCAGAACAGCAAATATCAATTATCTGTACGATGTGTACGGACGGGTAATCGGAGCCGGCAATCTGGAAATAGAGCGGATTCCTTATTCGGGCGAAATTGTTTCTATCCGCAATGCCAATATGCAGGAAAACCGGAGCTACAACGACTGGGGCTTGCTTACGCAGCAAACGGTAATGCGCGACAGCGTAGAATATTACAGAGCTGCATACGAATATGACGCTTTGCAGCGAATAACCCGTGTGAGCGAAAGTGTGCAGGGAACAACTGCCCTGTATGACTATCACTACAACACAGCCGGACAGCTGGCAAGTGTTTACAAGGACAGTGTGCTTACAGAATCGTATCTGTATGACAGCTACGGCAACCGGACAAATGCTTCTACTGATTTTGACTACACTTACCAGCATAACACAGCTAACAGGCTTCACTCATTTTCGTGGCAGCAGTCGGGAAATACCCGTGCGAAGGAATTCAGCTATAACAACTCGGGACAGCTAACGGCAACCGCCAACAAAACCTACCGAGGCAGCTCGGCTACCACTACATCGAGCCGCAGTTTCGACTACGATGTGTTTGGCAACCTGAATGCCGTAAGCTGGGCAAGCCAGAACCTCGAATATAAATATGACGCTTTCGACCGCCAGATAGCCACTATCCTGAACGGCAGCGTGAAACGCAAGCTGATTTATGGTTTGAACGACCAGCCCATTGCCGAACTGAACGAAAACGACCGCATTATCAATACCTACATCTATGCAGACGGCTACACGCCGGTGCTGATGCGGAAAGGAAACACAGATTACTATATGATTTCCGACATACGCGGCTCGGTGCGTATGGTGGTGAAAGTTTCCGATGGCAATGTGCTCCAGCAAATGGATTATGATGCCTTTGGCAATGTAAGTGATGACAGTAACCCGGGCTATACGCCTTTCGGCTATGCAGGGGGACTGTATGAGCACAGGACGGGGCTGGTGAGATTTGGTGCAAGGGATTATTCGGCAGAAACAGGCACTTGGACGGCGGAAGACCCGATAGGGTTTTACAGTAGAGATATAAACTTTTATGCTTATGTGGCTAATGACCCGATTAATCATATTGACCCAAGTGGGTTGTCGAAAGGGGGAAATGAGGAAATTTATATAAAAGGTGTTGGAAAAATAAATAGAAATTTATTTCATAAGACAATAAAACCTAATATATTAAAAGCAGTAGGAAAATTAAAAAATTTCATTAAATCGGTAGGGAAAAACCCTGATATCATTGTAGAAAAAGGAAAAATTATTTTACAAGGTGCAAAAAACAGTCCTTTTAGTAAAAACACATTTCCAACAGGATTAAAAGCAACAGATTTTTTTGACTAAAATATGGCAACCAATTATTACAGTTTAAGAATCTTTGTAAAAGAAGAAAATTATGATTTGATTGAGAAAGTTTTAGGGATAAAGCCACAAATACAATCAAAGTCTGCATGGTGGATAACAGAGCATATTCAGCAGGAAGGAGATGAGCATTTCCCATTTATTAAATACTATTTGTCCGTTTTGGAAGGAAAATACGATGCTCTTGAACATCTTGGAATCAGTAGAGATGACATTTCCATCTGGGAACTATATGCTTATGATGGACAGTGCAATATGGAATTTCTGCCGGAAGATATGTATAATATAGGTAAAGAGGGAATATCTCTTTGTGTTTCGTGCTGGGAAGCTGTAGCGGAGGATACTCGGGAAAAGAAAAGGCACAAGTTGCAAACTTGCGCCAAAAGAGGGATAAGGACTTGGATGGTTATCGGAATTTTCAAGAACTTTTTGAATATTGGAAAGGTGTAGGTTGCCCCAAAGCAAAATGACTTAGCTAAAGGTATATATGGACATAACAATTGACACTTTAAAAACAATATCCCAACAACAAGAGGATATTGTAGGGAAGTTAATTTCATTTTTAGAAACAACCGATGATGATTACCTTGCCAACTGGACAGCGATGACATTAGCAGACCATTTCAAGGATGAGCGAATAGAACCTTGTTTGATGAACAAAATACAAAATCCCAAATGGAAACAAAGACGGGGGACTCTTCTTTTTGCTCTGGAATGTTACTCTAATGAACCGAAATATTTGTATTTTTTGATAGATTTGATACTCAAAAATGAGAACGAACAGGATGGTGAGATTTTTATGAGTGCTTACGGTATGCTTTTAAAGCTGCATCCTCCATTAAACAGTAAAGAAATTGCACGCGCTTTGCAACGAGTGCGAAGAGAAGAAAAAAAGAAAAATTTGAATGGACATCATCGTCGCGTAGTTCATTCTTTATTAGATTATCTTGAAGGGCAAAGAGAAATAAGAAAATTTTATAAGCGTTTCTTAGCGCAGGAAGATTGTTGATAGTTGCCCTTATTGGAGCAAGTTTAGTAAAGCGTAACATGTGCTAGCAAACAGAAATATGAGAGGAAAATAAGTGAATAAGAATTGAGATGCGGAAAGTTAAAAAAGGCACAAGTTGCAAACTTGCGCCAAAAGAGGGAAAAATAAAACATTTGGTTATCGCATTATAAATGCTGATATTCAAAACTGCTGAATTGCAAATTCAGCAGGACGGGGTGAACAGCACCGACAATTAATTTATTCTCTATTAAATTATCTTGAAGGACAACGAAAAATAACAACATTTTATAAACGATTCGGCGTAGGTTAAATAAGAATGGTCTTATTGTAAATATTGCTACAAATAAACAGAATATTATTATACTTTTGCAAACGCAAAAATTGAATAAACAATAAATTTATGGAAATCACTGCTAATCAAATTATTTTTTTCATTCTTTCGGCTATCATCGTGGTGTGCTCGGTGTTTGCGGTAACGGAACGGAAAATCCTGCGCGCGGCTACGCATCTGCTTTTTGTATTGTTAGCTACTGCCGGATTGTATTTTCTATTGAATTATCATTTCCTCGCTGCCGTACAAATTTCGGTATATGTGGGCGGGATTTTGATTCTGTTCGTATTCTCAATTTTTCTTACTTCGCAAGTGGGCAGCGAAATGCCTGCGGTGAAACTTTCGCGTAAGATTGCGGGATTGGTGGTATCGATAAGTGGCGCGGCTTTGTGTTTGTTTGTGTTGCTTACGCAAAATTATCCGGGCGCACAGGAAATTTCGGAAGGAGAAATCGACATGACTGAAATCGGTCAGGCATTGATGGGTGTGGACGAATTTCAATACTTGTTGCCGTTCGAGGCTATCAGCGTGTTGCTGTTGGCGTGTATCATTGCTGCGATTTTAGTTGCTCGAAAGAAATAAACAGTTTGTTGATTAAACAATTAAACAAAAATAAGAATTATGATTCCGATAGAATATTATTTTGTGATTAGTACCCTGATGCTCTTTATAGGTGTTTACGGGTTTATTACGCGACCCAATATGCTGGCAATGCTGATGTCGCTGGAGTTGATTCTCAATGCGGTGAATATCAATTTTGCGGTATTTAACCGCTATCTGTATGCCGACCAATTGGAAGGAATGTTTTTTTCTCTTTTCTCTATCGGGATAGCTGCCGCCGAAACCGCTGTAGCAATAGCCATTATTATTAATGTGTTCCGCCATGAGAAAAAAATTGAAACCAACGAAGTGAAGAATTTAAAATACTAACTTATTATGCAGTCGTACATTATAATTATTTCGATTCTTATTCTTGCCCTCCCGTTGTTGAACTTTTTAGTTTTGGGACTGGCAGATAGCAGGTTTTCTCATAAAACTGCGGGTACTATCGGTACTTTTGGATTGTCTATTGTTGCAATTTTGTCGTATATCACGGCTTTCAATTATTTTTTCGATTTTGGAAAGATTGACGGTGTTTATCAAAAATTCACCCAAAGCGTTGAATGGTTGCGATTTAGCGATACGCTGCATATTGATTTAGGAATTTTATTAGATCCTATTTCGGTAATGATGCTTGTTGTAATCAGCACCGTTTCGTTGATGGTACATATCTACAGCTTGGGTTATATGAAGGGCGAAAGGGGTTTTCAACGCTATTATGCTTTTCTTTCGCTGTTTACTTTTTCCATGCTTGGTTTGGTTGTTGCAACCAATATTTTCCAAATGTATATTTTCTGGGAGTTGGTGGGTGTTTCGTCATTCCTTTTGATAGGATTTTATTATACGAAACCTTCTGCCGTAAAAGCTGCAAAAAAAGCATTTATCGTTACCCGATTTGCCGATTTGGGCTTTCTTATCGGTATTTTAATCTTATCTTATTTTACCAATACATTCGATTTCGGGGCACTGACAGACCCTAACGGTTCTATTATCGGCAATCCTGCAAGTGCTACATTTATGGGCTTCTCTGTACTGAGCTGGGCTACCTTGTTAATCTTTATGGGAGGTGCGGGTAAATCGGCTATGTTGCCTTTACATATTTGGTTGCCCGACGCAATGGAGGGTCCAACTCCTGTTTCGGCACTTATCCATGCCGCTACAATGGTAGTGGCGGGCGTGTATTTGGTAGCTCGTTTGTTTCCGCTTTATTTCTTTGTTACGCCTGATGTGCTGACAGTAGTAGCTTATATTGGTGCTGCCACTTCGTTGTTTGCTGCGGTTGTTGCCTGTACGCAAACGGATATTAAGCGCGTGCTGGCATTCTCAACCATTTCGCAAATTGCTTACATGATGGTAGCGTTGGGAGTTTCGGGTTTTGGCGGACATGACGGGTTGGGCTATATGTCATCTATGTTCCATTTGTTTACACACGCATTCTTTAAAGCGTTGTTGTTCTTGGGTGCCGGTGCGGTTATTCATGCTGTTCACAGCAATGAAATGGGCGATATGGGCGGCTTGCGCAAATATTTACCGATTACACATATTACCTTCTTGATTGCCTGTTTGTCTATTGCCGGAATACCGCCATTTTCAGGGTTCTTCAGTAAAGACGAAATATTAGTTGCAGCTTTCCACCACGATAAGATTTTATTTGCCTGTCAGTATTTGGTAGCGGGATTAACTGCATTTTATATGTTCCGTTTGTATTTCGGCATTTTCTGGGGAAAAGAAACGCATTATCATCATACTCCGCATGAAGGAGGCGTTGCCATGAGCGCTCCACTTATTTTCCTTGGATTGCTGACACTTGTTACGGGCTTTGTTCCGTTTCACGATTTGATTACTACTAACGGAGTTTCTTTTGCTGCTCATATCGATTGGGCAATTGCTATCCCGAGCATTTTGGTAGGCGTTGCAGGTATCGCGGTAGCAACTGTTATGTATAAGAAACCAAGTGATATTCCGAATAAGGTTGCGACTGCTTTTAACGGTTTTTATGTGGCTACAAAGAATAAATTCTATTTCGATGAGATTTATCTTTTTGTTACCAAGAAAATAATTTTTAATTGTATTTCAACTCCTATTGCGTGGTTCGACCGCCACATTGTAGATGGCTTTATGGATTTTCAGGCGTTTTGGAGCAATATGCTGTCGAGCAATATTCGCTATTTACAGTCGGGTCGGGTGCAACAGTATGTATGGGTATTTACAGCTTCGGCTATAGTTATCGCCGCATTGGTAATCTTCTAACATAAAAAATAAACTGCTATAAATCTGTCAATAATTTATCAAGATATGAATTTCCTGTATTTATTTGTAATAATTCCCCTATTGATGATGGGTGGCGTAGTGTTGCTGAAGAGCGACAGGGCAATAAAAATTTTCATGTTAATCGGTTCGGGCGTGCTGCTGGCTGCGTCGCTGATATTGTTGCCTCTGTTCTTTGAAGCGCGGGCACTCGACCCCGAGGCTGCCATGGTTATGCGCAGCGATATTATGTGGTACGAGGCGCTGAATATTAAACTCTCGCTGGGCATCGACGGCATTTCGGTTCTTATGATTATTCTCTCGGCGGTTATTGTATTCACGGGTTCGTTTGTTTCGTGGGCAATGACGGAGCAGGTAAAAGAATATTTCCTGTGGTTCCTGCTGCTGTCTATCGGTGTGTTTGGCTTTTTTATCACCGTCGATTTGTTTTCAATGTTTATGTTTTACGAGATTGCGCTTATCCCGATGTACTTGCTTATCGGGCTGTGGGGAACCGGTCGCAAGGAATATTCGGCAATGAAATTAACCTTGATGTTGATGGGCGGCTCGGCATTTTTGCTGCTCGGCATCTTGGGTATTTATTTCAGCGCGGGTATCAATTCGATGAATATATTGGAAATTGCGCAGGTACATATTCCTGTTGAGGCGCAAAACTTATTTTTCCCGCTCACCTTTTTAGGCTTCGGGGTGTTGGGTGCACTGTTCCCATTCCACACTTGGTCGCCCGACGGACATGCCTCTGCCCCCACGGCAGTTTCGATGTTGCACGCCGGGGTATTGATGAAGCTCGGAGGTTACGGCTGTTTCCGCGTAGCCATTTACCTTATGCCCGAAGGTGCCGAAACTTATACAACGCTTTTCCTTGTGTTGACCGGTATCAGCGTAATATATGGTGCATTTGGCGCTGTGGTGCAAAAGGATTTGAAATACATTAATGCTTATTCGTCGGTGAGCCATTGCGGACTGGTGCTTTTCGCCATTTTGATGCTGAATCAAACTGCCATGAACGGCGCTATTCTTCAAATGCTTTCGCACGGATTGATGACGGCTCTTTTCTTTGCTCTTATCGGCTCTATTTACGGACGCACTCATACTCGTATGATTACCGAAATGGGCGGTTTGATGAAGATTATGCCTTTTCTTTCGGTATGCTGGGTAATTGCCGGTTTAGCATCGCTGGGGCTGCCCGGATTAAGTGGCTTTGTTTCTGAAATGACCATTTTTGTCGGCTCATTCCAGCACGACGATTTGTTTCACCGAGTACTCACCATTGTGGCTTGCGCTTCGATAGTGATTACGGCGGTGTATATACTCCGCGTGGTGGGTAAAATCCTGCTCGGACCGGTGCAGGACAAGCATCACGAAGCATTGACCGATGCTGTCTGGTACGAAAAGATTGCTGCCGTAACGCTCATTATCGGTATTGCTTTTATCGGGCTGCTGCCTTTCTTGCCTTCGGAAATCATCAACGATAGTTTAACTGCTGTGATAAGCAAACTTTAATTTCTTATGACTATGAATTATTTAGACAATATATTGGCGATGCGTGCCGAACTGTTAGTGGTGGCACAAATTATCTTTCTGATAATTTACGATTTGTTTGCACCTAAAACAGCGGGCAAGACAATTGATTTTGTAAGCTGTGCTCTGTTTCTTGTTATCACGGCAGTGGGCTTTATTCCGCAGGCAGATGTAGAAGCTTTTGGCGGCATGTATCTTAGTTCGCCTATTACCGAGATAATGAAATCGGCACTGAACATCGGGGTGATACTTATGTTTCTTCAATCGAAAATGTGGCTCAACAGCGAGCAGATTGCCCATAAGCGCGCCGAAGTGTATATCCTTGTGTTGTCTACGCTACTGGGTATGTATCTGATGATTTCGTCGGGGCATTTCCTTATTTTCTATATCGGACTCGAAATGGCATCGCTGCCGCTGGCGGCGTTGATTGCCTACAACAAATATTCCTACAACTCGGTGGAAGCGGGCGTGAAATATATCCTTATGGCAGCTTTTTCGTCGGGACTATTGCTTTTCGGCATTTCGTTGTTGTACGGATCGTCAGGCGGAGCAGGTTTGTATTTCGAATCTGTGCGCGCACTGGCAATCCCCAGCTCGCTGACGCTGCTCGGCTTGGTATTCTTTTTGGCAGGCATGGCGTTTAAAATCTCTTTGGTGCCTTTTCACTTGTGGACTGCCGATGTGTATCAGGGAGCTCCTACAAATATTACCGCTTTCTTATCGGTGGTATCAAAATCTGCCGCAGCCTTTGCACTGATGCTCGTGCTGTTTAAAGTATTCCCCGCCCTGTTCGATTACTGGGAATATGTTGTTTATGCCCTTATTGTGGCAAGTATCACCATTGGTAACCTTTTTGCCATGCGTCAGAAAAACATGAAACGCTTTCTTGCCTATTCATCTATCTCGCAAGCGGGCTACCTCTTGTTGGGCATGCTTGCCGGCACCGCTTTCGGAATGACTTCTGCTGTGTACTATGTGCTGGTATATACTGTAGCCAACCTGGGTATTTTCGCCATCGTTTCGGAAATAGAAAACAGAACGGGAAAAACAGAAATTTCTGACTACAACGGGCTGTACAAAACGAATCCTTATCTCAGCGTAGGCATGATGCTTTTTCTGTTTTCATTGGCAGGCATACCGCCTTTTGCAGGATTCTTCAGCAAATTCTTTGTATTTGCCGCAGCGGTCGAGAAAGAATACTATGGACTTGTATTTATTGCCCTGATTAATACCGTATTGTCGCTTTACTACTATTTGCTGGTGGTGAAAGCCATGTTTATCGGCAACGACAAAATAACTGCTATTGCCCGGTTGAAAACAAACGGATACACAAAAACAGCCTTGTTTATAGCGCTTGCAGGCACTTTGCTGCTCGGTTTGCTTAGCTGCATCTTTGCCTACATTGAAGATTTTTCGTTCGGATTGATGTAATTCTTTCGGATAAAAATTATGTTTTTAAATAAATCATAATATCTTTGCCACGGTTTTTTTAACTGTAACTCAACATTTAATTAACATAAGAATGAAATTAAATTCTATCTTTTCTTTTTTGTTACCAAAAGAAAGCACCTTTTTCCCTTTATTCAAAAAGTCGGGTGCATTACTTGTCGAGGCGGGAGACAGTTTAGTCGAATTTATCGGTACCGATGATGCCGAAATGCGCCGGATAATTTACAAAAGAATTAAAGCCGCCGAAACCAACGGCGATGCAGTAACGAACCAGCTTTTCGATTCGTTGAACGACACTTTCATCACGCCATTCGACCGCGAAGATATTCGCCACCTTGCCGATGCGCTCGATGATGTGCTCGACTACATCAACGGCTCTGCAAAACGAATCGTGCTTTATCAACCCGAAAAATTGCCTGCTCAAACTGCCGAAATGGCAAACATTATTAATCAAGGCTGCAACGAGATTTACAGTGCCATGCTTTTGCTTAACAGCTTAAATTCGAAAGGCGAGCAACTGTTGAAGCATTGCAACGCCATGAAAAGCCTCGAGCAGCAAGCCGACGATCTCTACGAACAATTTATGCTCGATGTATTTACGATGGAGAAAAACGCCATTGAGCTGATTAAACTGACTCAGCTGATGAAAGAACTCGAACGCACAACCAACTGTGTGAATGCGGTAGCCAAGGTGTTGAAAACCTTAATGATTAAATACGCATAAATCAATTGAATTGCATGGTTTTAACTATACTCTTTGTTACAATATTTCTTTGCGTTGTATTTGATTTCATCAACGGTTTTCACGACGCTGCCAACTCTATTGCCACAATAGTATCTACAAAAGTGCTCACTCCTTTACAAGCAGTTATCTGGGCGGGTGCATTCAACTTTGTAGCCTTTTTTATTGCCAAATTTATTATCGGCGAGTTTGGTATTGCCAACACGGTATCGAAAGTTGTTCAAGACACACATCTGCACGGTATCGACGGGCTGTATATCATTTTAGCCGGTATCATTGCCGCCATTGTTTGGAACCTGATTACCTGGTTTCTCGGCATTCCTTCCTCTTCGTCGCACACGCTTATCGGCGGGTTCTCGGGAGCGGCAGTTGCTGCCGTGGGCTTCAATGCAGTAAACATGGGCGTGGTAGGCAAAATTGCTGCCTTTATTATTCTGGCGCCGCTTATCGGTATGCTTATTTCGCTGTGCTTTACAACGCTCACGCTTCATATCTGCAAAAATGTAAAACCTCACAAAGCCGAAAAATGGTTTAAACGCCTGCAATTGGTTTCGTCTGCCCTGTTCAGCATCGGACACGGTTTGAACGACTCACAAAAGGTGATGGGTATTGTAGCCGCCGCCCTGTTTGCGGCAGGCAGTTTCGATGCCGCCGATACCTCTTTCTGGGGAAGCATACGCGGCTGGTTTGGCAATGTAGACAGCCTTGAGCACCTGCAAATGGACAATATAGATTTGGTTGCCGCTATCTGTTTTGGTGCAATAGCCCTGGGAACCATGTGTGGCGGGTGGCGTATTGTGAAAACGATGGGGACGAAAATCACCAAAGTTACCCCGCTCGAAGGCGTAATAGCCGAAACCGCAGGAGCATTTACACTTTATATCACCGAATTTCTGAAAATCCCCGTAAGTACCACCCACACCATTACCGGTGCCATAGTAGGGGTAGGCGCAATAAAGCGGCTCTCGGCAGTGCGCTGGGGCGTTACCATCAACCTTGTGTGGGCATGGATACTCACCATTCCAATCAGCGCTCTGCTGGCGGCAGGCATATATTATCTGCTTCAATTATTTGTGTAAAAGCAAGAAGCTACAAAAATCTAAGAGCCTGTCCCAATGGTTTTTTAGTGAAATAAAATTTGCGTTCATTTGTGATATCTGCGGTATTTGCTTTCTAAAAAACTTTTAGGACAAGCTCTTTTTTATATTGAAAATAAAAACGGGATTGTCCTTTTTATACGAAATTATACCTTTGAGACTTGCAAAGCAAATTGTCGCCGTCATTGCAAGAAGGAACGACGAAGCAATCTCAGTACAGGCATGGATTCATCGAGACCTCGAGACCTGTTAGGTTTTAAAAACCTGACAGGTTATATCTTAACCCCTCCGCTTCGCTCGTCCCCTTTTAAAAAGGGGACAGTGTTGCACAGGCATCCTATTTGTGCAACAGGACTGTTTGCGCATAATTCTCCCCTTATTTTAACGGGCGTGTCCAAAGGGCGAGGGGTTAAAATAAAGGAGATGCGTTGCACAAACATTGTATTTGTACAAAAAGAACAGTTTGTATTAAGCTCGTCCCCTTTTAAAAAGGGAGAGTATCTTTGTTTGGAGGAGATTCTACCTCATCCGTTCTATTTAAACCCCTCCGCTTCGCTCGTCCCCTTTTAAAAAGGGGACAGTATTGCTCAGACATCTGTTTGTGCAACAGGGCTGTTTGCGCATAATTCTCCCCTTATTTTAAGGGGAGTACCCCAACGGCGGGGGGTGAAAATAAAGGAGATGCGTTACACAAACATCGTATTTGTACAAAAAGAACGGTTTGTATTAAGCTCGTCCCTTTTAAAAAGGGGAAAGTGTTGCTCAGGCATCTGTTTGTGCAACAGGACAGTTTGTGCATAATTCTCCCCTTATTCTAAGGGGAGTACCCCAACGGGGGGAGGGGTTAAGATAAAGGATGCGTTACACAAACATCGTATTTGTACAAAAAGAACGGTTTGTATCAAGCTCGTCCCCTTTAAAAAAGGGGACAATGTTGCTCAGGCATCTGTTTGTGCAACAGGACAGTTTGCGCATAATTCTCCCCTTATTTTAAGGGGAGTACCCCAACGGGGGGAGGGGTTAAAATAAAGGATGCGTTACACAAACATCGTATTTGTACAATAAGAACGGTTTGTATTAAGCTCGTCCCCTTTAAAAAAGGGGACAGTATTGCTCAGGCATCTGTTTGTGCAACAGGACTGTTTGCGCATAATTCTCCCCTTATTTTAAGGGGAGTGCCCAAAGGGCGAGGGGTTAATAAATAACGGGGCGAGAGGGTAAGATATAAGAAAGAAAAAATAAAACGCAGAACTCTAATAGAAATTCTTTCGACAAAAAAACATTGTGGAAACAACTTGTCCGAACAGTCGGGTTACTACACCCCTCCTCTTCCAACAACTTAGCTGTTGTACCACACGAAAGATTCGCGCGACAGCGGCTCCAAATCGAAGAAAAAATTTCCTCAAAAGGAACGAAAATTTTTCTCAAGTGGTAGATGAATTTTCCTCAAGTGGTACGGAAATTTTCCTCAAGTGAAAAATATTTTTTCCTCAAGTGGAAAATTCACCCCCCTCAGCACGGCGTAGAAGCTGCCTGCACCGCAGCTAAAAGCAAGTATCTTCACATGCAAGCAAAAAACAATTTAGAGATAACCGTAGAACCTGAAATATAAATAGAGTTTACCTTTTCTTGTTTCCATTATTTAAGCCCTCCCCTCCTCGTTATCTATTTAAACCCCTCCGCTTCGCTCGTCCCCTTAAAAAAGGGGACTGTGTTGCACAGGCATCCTGTTTCTACTACAGGGCTGTTTGTATTAAACTTCTCCCCTTATTTTTAAGGGGAGTACCCCAACGGGGGGGAGGGGTTAAAATAAAGGAGATGCGTTACACAAGCTTCCTGTTTGTACAATAAAAGCAGTTTGTATTAAACTCGTCCCCTTTTAAAAGGGAGAGTATCTTTGTGCGGAGAAGATTCTACCTCATCCGTTCTATCTTAACCCCGCCGCTTCGCTCGTCCCCTTAAAAAAAGGGGACTGTGTTGCACAGGCATCCTGTTTCTACAACAGGGCTGTTTGTATTAAACTTCTCCCCTTATTTTAAGGGGAGTACCCCAACGGGGGGAGGGGTTAAAATAAAGGAGATGCGTTGCACAAGCTTCCTGTTTGTACAATAAAAGCAGTTTGTATTAAACTTCGCCCCTTATTTTAAGGAGAAAGCCCAAAGGGCAAGAAGTTAAGATATAACACGGAGAGGGGTTAAAATATAAGAATGACAAGCAAACCGGAGAAGTAATATAAAAGAAAATCCCCCCTGAAAAAGGGGGGACGAGCCAATAGCAGGGACAACGATTAATAAACCATCACTTTGCTAACATCTGCTCCCACGCATACGATATAAACTCCGGGCTGCGCAACGGATATACGAAACAAATCGCTGTTGGCTATCTGCTGAGCCGTCAGCTGTCCGGCAAGATTAAATACCAAAATATCCTCGTTCAACGCATTCTGTATTACTATGCTGCCGCGTTCGGCATAAATTGTCGAACCGTTGGAAGACATTTCGGGCACTACCGAAGTTTCGGGAAGCTCAAACCCCACATGTTTGCTTAAAGCAATCAGCTGTTCTTTCAACAAGGCGTTTTCCTCCTCCAGCCGGTTCAATTTGCTTTTCATGCATGCAGCTTCTTTAATCAGCTCAGACAAATCGGCAATAGAAATATCCACTTTCTTAATTTCGGGGTTGCTGTAACCGTCTATCCCCACCAAATAGCCCGAAGAGTTTGTGTTATAAGTATTCTTCAACTTCGGGTTGCCACCGCGATTAAATTCCGTTACCAGGTCGGATAAATCGGCAATAGAAATATTTACTTTCTTGATTTCGGGGTTGCTGTAATTATCTATCCCCAGCAAATAACCCGACGAATTTGTGCTGTAAGTATTTTTCAGCTTCGGATTGCCATCGTTGAAGTTTTTCATCAAGTCGACAATATCCCTGATAGGAACATCTACCTTCCTGATTTCGGAATTGCTGTAACCGTCTATCCCTACCAGATAGCCGGACGAATAGGTACTCGAAGTGTTGGTCAACACCGGATTCTCTGCCGCCATCAATCCGCAGATGAACAGCGCAACAAGGGTCAATTTTGTTTTCATAGTCTTTCTCTTATTTAAAATGAATAAATTTATCGAATAGCAAACTTTCGACTCTATGAAAACAAAAAGGTTTAATCCCGTAGCAGGATAAAACCTTTTTTTTAGCTATTTTTAGCGGTAGAAAGCATTCCGCAGGCAGCAAAGATGTCTTCGCCACGCGATTTGCGAATGGTAGCAGTAACGCCGTGCAAATTAAGATAATCGCGAAAACGCAGCATTTGCTCTTCGTCGCTGCTGTGCAGATCGCTGTCGGGAATAGCATGAAAACGGATAAGATTAACGCGGCAATCCAGCCCCTTGAGCAACTTTACCAGGTCGCGGGCATGAGTAAGGCTGTCGTTCTGCCCGCCAAAAGCAATATATTCGAACGATACACGGCGTTGATGCGAAAAATCATAAGCCTTCAACAAGTCAATTATTTCGTGCAGCGGATAAGCCTTCTCGGCAGGCATAAGGCGTAACCGTTCGTCGTGGCGCGGATTGTGCACACTGACAGCCAAATGGCAGCGCGAATTCTCCAAAAACAGCTTCAATCCGGGTATCAATCCGATGGTCGACACCGTGATTCGCTTCGGACTCCATGCCAGCCCGTAGTCCGCAGTGAGTATTTCGAGAGCTTTAAGCACTTCCTGCGTATTATCGAAAGGCTCACCCATACCCATAAACACAAGATTTGTAAGCCGTTCGCTCTCGGGAACGGAAAAAATCTGGTTAAGCATTTCGCCCGCGCTGAGTTGCGCCGCAAATCCCTGCCGCCCCGTCATGCAAAACACACAGCCCATTTTACAGCCCACCTGCGACGACACACAAAGCGTAGCCCGCTCGCCGTCGGGGATAAAAACCGTTTCCACATAACCGCCCGAAGCCTCGAAAAGATATTTCTTCGTTCCGTCGGTAGAAATCCGAACCTCGGCAGCCTCACTGCGTCCCACACAATATTTCTCAGCCAAAGCAACGCGATTCTTCGCCGAAAGGTTAGTCATTTCGGCTATATCGCTTATTTTTTTCTTATAAAGCCAGTCGGCAATCTGTTTGGCAGCAAAAGCAGGAAAACCTAAGCCCGCAGCAATATGTTGAAGTTCGGGAAAAGTTTTCCCAAGAAGAGTATCGTTACACATAGCATTTCGTCTGAATTCTGAATACGAAAAACGGAATGAAAAGCTCATTCCGTTTTTCTAAGATTTGTGTGTAATTAAAGTATATAGATTAATAAAATCTCGCGCGATTATCTACAATGTCGGCTTTCTCTTTCAATGCCTGAGTAGCCCCGTATACCGAGTACATATAGCGGTTGGCAATCATCATCTTTTCAATCCTCACATCAAAAGGATTAATACTTGGCGTTTGAGCAATCTGTTTCAATACATACACGCCCTGCTTGCCCTTTACCGGCTCCGAAATTTTATCGGGAGCACTGTATACCGCAGCAACAATTACCTCAGGCTCGAAACCCGCCTTGCCGAATACCGACGACTCGAAGTTCACCTGCGCCGTATCGACCGAAGAAGCAATTTGCGAAGCCAGCACGCCAAGGTCGCTTGCAGTTTTAGCCTTCAATTCCGAAGCAATAAATTCGGCTTTTTTATCGACCACAAGCTCGGCTTTCAATTCGGCTTTCACGCTTTCTATCGGACGATAACCTTTAGGGCTTATAGCGGTTACGGTTGCCACAACAAATTGTCCGCCGCAATCGTACACATCGGAAACCGTTCCCTGTTCGTTTTCAAATGCCCAACGGATAACCTGACGGGAATCTTTCATCGCACCCAAAGTAGGTGCATTAGCATCGAGCGCAGGGAAAGGCAGAATGATATATCCGTCTTTTTGTGCATTTTTTTCAAAATCGGTAAGCGTACGACTCCCGGCAGCAAACTGTTTTGCCTGATTGTAAACCGCACCATAGGTTTCCTGACTTGGAATAATTTCCGACTCGATAACCGCAATTTTCACTTTGCTTACATTGGCGGTTTTTTCGGTAATTTGCATAATTTGGATAGCCTGCCCGTCTTTATAGGTAAAATACTTGTTCAACGGTTGTTTGTTAAGCGTGTTGAGCATATCGGGCACAAGCGAAGCTTCGGGCACCCAACCTATTTCGCCACCACTTTGAGCCGTTTGCGGCATTTGAGAGTATTTAACAGCCAAAGCAGCAAAATCGGCGCCACCGTTGAGAGCAGTCAAAATACTGTCGGCAAGCGTTTGGGTTTTATTATCATCTTCGGCAATCACAACAATATGTTTCAATTTAAGCGAGTCGGGAGAAGAAATACCCGTTTCCATAATGCGAGCCATTTTAAGCGTATTGCCAAACAGCATGGGACCAAATACATCGCCTTTTTTACCGCCGAAAGCAAAATTTTTCAAATCAGGGTCGATACTTCTTGCCGACACAGGCATGTCGCTATACGGTTTCGAGTTTGAATTTACAATACCTACTATATCTTCGGTAGTCGAAAACTCCTCTTTCAGCCCGTTAATCCATGCTTGCGCGTTTTCAAAATCCTGCGGACTTGGAGTAAGGTTGAACGATACCAATTTTATATCGCGGCGTTCTTCGTTTTGTTTGTAGCGAGCTTTCGTTTCGTTGTATTTATCTGTAATCTCTTGGTCGGAAACACTCACTTTATCGTCGGCAACCGAACTGTATGGCTGCATAACATACAGCACATCAACCGTATTCTTTTTCGCTTCGTAAGCCAATTTTGCTTCAATGGAATTCACATTAATTGCCTTCGACAAAAGCGTTTGGTATTTCTCTTCCAGTCTGCCGGTTTTGATAAGGTTTTCAAAATACATCCAATAATTTCTCAACTGCAAATACTGCTCTTGCTGTTCAGGGTCGGAAGGCTCGGTTTTGAGCTGGCTTAAGATTTGAGTCATGCGGCTTTTGTCGAATATGCCCGTTTCCGGATTGGCAAAAATACGGCGACCAAGCACCAACTGCGAAGGATTGTTTCCCGTTGTAAGGTCAAGCATTTCATTTTTACTCACCACCAGTCCGATTTTTTCGGCTTCGGTTTCAAGCAAGCTGTTGTTCAGGTAGCTATCCCACACCGTTTGACGAATTTGAGCGTTCATCGCTTCGTCAATCGACGGCATTCCATACTCTATTTTATACACCTCGGTAAGCTGTTCCACTGCTGCTTGATATTCCTGTATATCAACCTTCTTGCCGTTTATCTTAGCAATATTTTCCTGTGAAAGACGAAAAAAGGTAGAACCGCTGTTCAAAAAATCGCCGATTACAAAAGCGAATAGAGCTAAGCCGACTACTACCAATAAAAATACCCCTTTACTTCTGATTTTTTCTAATGTTGCCATTTCTATGCTATTTTTTTAAGTTTTTGTATGTTCAAAATATTTTGAGCGCGCGAATATACACATTTTAAACGGGTTTTGCTTAATTTGCTCAAAAAAAATCGGAATTAGTTTACTGTTTTTATTACGACAAAACTTTTAAGCCGACTAATTCTATCTTATTATTTGTAACCCGCAATATCTTAAATTGCAAGTCATTAAACCGTATTATTTCGTTCACTTTGGGGAAATTCTGGTAATGATGCAAAATACAGCCTGCCACGGTAACATAATCGTTCGACTCGGGAATATCCAAATCAAATTGTTGATTTACAGTATCTATTTCAAGTCTGCCGGAAAGAATATACTCGCGATTGTTCATTTTTTTCGCTACCAGGCGTTTGCGGTCGTGCTCGTCTTCAATATCGCCAAATATTTCCTCCATAATATCTTCGAGGGTAACAATACCGGCGGTTCCGCCAAATTCATCAACTACCACTGCCATGCTTTTTTGTTCACGCATAAGTACCTGCAACAATTTATTGGCAGGCATGGTTTCGGGCACAATAGTCATGGGTTTTATGTGATTCTGCCAGCTTTCGGCATTTCGAAACATTTCGGAAGAATGGATATATCCTACTACATGGTCGATATCCTCTTCGAAAATCAAGATTTTTGAAAAACCTGTTTCGCTGAATTTTGCTTTGAGCGTAGGCAAATCGACCGTTTTATCAAAAGCTGCCACCTCGTTGCGCGGCACCATGCAATCCTTCATTTTCACCCTCGAAAAATCGAGCGCATTTTGGAGTATTTTTACTTCATGCTCAATTTCTTCGTTATTTGCCACATTGTCTATACTTTCTTGCATCCAATAATCAAGGTCGGTACGGTTGAGATGGTATTCACTGCCTGCTTTATTATTTCGCAAACCCAACAGGCGTAATAAAAGAGCTGCCAATGCGGTAGTAAATTTCGACACCGGATATAAAATCATATAGAACAGCCACAACGGAAAAGCAAATATTTTAAGCCATAAATTGGAATTGACACGAAAGATGGTTTTAGGCAAAAATTCACCTGTAAAAAGTACAATAATGGTAGCAATAATAGTTTGCAACAAGGTAACAAGAGCAGCACTATCCACCACTTCTGCCAAAGGCGGATCGAGCAATATTGCCATTTGAAGCCCGTAAATTACAAGAGCTATATTGTTACCTACCAGCATGGTAGATATAAATTGCTGGGGATGCCGGAACAAATGAGCAAGGAAAAAAGATGAGAAATTTTTGTTCTTCTTATCCAATTCCATACGCAATTTATTGACCGAAAAATAAGCTATCTCCATTCCCGAAAAAAAGGCGGAAAATATCAACGAAATCAATATGATAGCAATCGTATTCATGTCATTTTTCTTTGTTCGATTCTTAGGCTACTGCTGGTTTTCTACCGGAATTTCTCCAATAGGTTTGCGTATGGTGTAACGCGTAAGCGAAGCATTGCTCTCGAAACCAATACCTGTAATGTTGCGTTCTTTTTGTTGAATATGAATAATAGAGTCGGAATAAAAACGGCTTTCGCCATTATTCCAAAACAACTGCTCGGTAGTAAACACTTCGTCTGCCAAATTTTTTACTTCTACTGCGCCGTTAAACTCCCATAATTCACGGTTTTCATAATAAATTGCTTCACGGGCGCGCATAGTTGCTTCCACTTGATAATTTTCGTCAAAGCGTTCAAAATAAATACCTTTCGGAAAGCTCCAATAAGGCTCTGCCCGTTTATCAAAAATGAGCCATTGCGGAGCAGTAATGCGAAAACGCGTGATACCCGAGTCGGAAATAAGCGTACTCACATTTTCTTCGAGTAACAACGGAATCGAATCGCGCTTTTCCATAGCTACAATCTCAGGCTTGCTATCGCCACACGAAAGCAGGAACAAGCAAACTGCAACAAATAAAAACACAAAACTCTTTTCGAATCGAAACATTTACTCCCTTTTTATATTACTCTTTTTCAACAAGATGTAAATGAAAGATTAATCGAACCGGCGTTTAAAAAACCACATTTCGTTGAACGCCGCACTGAGATTGAATCGAAAATAATCTTCCCGAATTTGCCCTACAGCTGTACTTCCTCTGCGTCCATATTCAAAACCGACATTGAGCGTCGAACGACGCATCGGCAACCCCAAACCGCAAGTAAGCCCAAAACTGCCTTCAGTTCGATTGTTAACATTTACATATCCGGACGAATAGTTGCCTCCTATACGATAAGCAACACGGCTGAAATAGTTTTTTGCATTACGGTTGGGAATAAACTCCGCACCCAAACTGAATTTTGAGCGACTGCGCAAGGTATCTTTACGCCCAAAATAATTTACATTAGCCCAATCTTGATACATAAAATCGGCAGCTACGGTCAAGCGGTTTTTCCATTGATAAGATGCACCAACTCCTATAAGGAGAGGCAGTTCAAAATTATCGCCGGCATTGGTTGAAATAGTATCTTCACCCTGTGTTTCGATGGTATAATCTCCATCAAGTTTTGTTTTATTTTCGAAAATAAGACCTGCGGTGAATCGGTCGGTTTCTCCTAAATCTGTAAAATACTGCACACCATAACGCAAGCGCAAATCTTGCACCCGAAGGCGTGTATCCTGCAAAGTTGATGCATAGCTTTTGAGCGAATCGTTTGTTGCACGGTTAGGCATAAACGCCAACGCTCTGCTGTTTGTTATTGTTCCAAAAAGATAGGAAGCATTTATCCCCACAGCAAAGTGCTCGCCGATTTTTCCCGACAAGCCAAGATATGCTTGCGTAATATTACCCGAACCGGTGTAGCCGGTCATATAATCCACTTGGTCGTTGTTTCCGGCATAAGTAGGCATAGATGCCGAGCCTTGTGTAGTAAAAGAATAGCCCACATTCGAAAACGGAAGCAAACCTGCACTCACTGCCAAACGACGCGACAGGGGAAATTGCATTGCCAAATATTCGATGTTGCCCGTAAAGGTTTTCGATTTGGCTCCTGCACTCTCAAAAATATACTGTTTTGCCGAAACGCCAAACTCGAAAAGAAATGTCAAGCTGTCAATAGCCGTATATGAAGCCGGATTTGCAGTATTGATTTCATTACCCGAACGCATTCCGGTAGATACTCCTCCCATACTGCGACTACGCCCGGACGAGAAGTCGCTCAGCTCTCCATAGCCATAACGGGAATAATACGAATTGGTATTGTTTTGAGCAAGAATGATGCCGGAAACGAATAGTAGAAAGAGCGTTGCACAAAGGCTTCTTTTATATTTTAACATTATAATCAATTATGCGGTTTAAGCCAATAAATACTAAATTTGAATTTGCAAAGATGCTACTTTTTAGTTTTTTTTCAAAGAAAAAAGCATCTCCACCCGTTAAAAATATCAAAAGTTGGGGATATTGTTCGCGTAAAGCCTGTGCATACGCCTCTATTTCGGCTATCATCCCGCCCACTACACCCGAACGGATTGCCTCATCGGTACTGCGTCCCACAAGGGGTGTATCTTCTTTTGGAGAAAGAAGCGGCAATTTGCCTGTAAACTCGTGCAAGGCACGAAAACGCATCGTCAATCCGGGAGCAATAGCTCCGCCGTGATAGCAGCCGTTTGCCGAAAGAAAATCGAAAGTAATTGCCGTACCCGCATCAATCACCAAAATATCGTGTTGCGGCATTAGCGTATAAGCACCAATCACCGCTGCCAAACGGTCTTTCCCAAGAGTTTCGGGGGTAGAATAATCAATTTGTATGGGCAGAGGCGTGCGATGCGAAAGCTCAATGAAATGTTTCGTTTTTTGTTGCAAAAAACAAAGTAATTCTTCGTCGTTGCTCTTTACGGAAGACAGTATACCATTTTCGATATTATGCTGAGCAAAAAGTTCTTCCCAAGCCGGACTGAAAACACTTTCCATAGCCTGTGTACAAAACAACTTATCACCTTCAAAAAGAGCGATTTTACTACGAGTATTACCTATATCTACGCTGAGATTCATTGGGCGCAAAAGTAGATATTTTTCATTCAAAAAAAATGTATTTTGAAATAATTCTTACGATTTTCAAAAAAACATACCGATAGCTTAGCTGTTTTTATTTTATCTTTGCGGTTTATATTCTCATTGTGTCTAATTTTTTATAGACTTTTCAATATAAACATCAAAAAAAATGTATTTTTGCATTTAATTAATTTTTTATTATGAATTTTAAAAAATAAAAACGATGAAAAAATGGATTGTAATCGTAGCTGTTGTGCTGCTGGTAATATTTGCAGGCGTATTTTATATACGCTATTATTTTGGGTTTGGCGAGGGCGTAAAAGCCGGACAACTCAACTACATAGTGAATAAGGGTTATATATTTAAAACCTACGAAGGAATGCTGATACAAAGCGGTTTCCGTTCACAGGGAAATAGTACAATACAATCGTACGAATTTGTATTTTCGGTAAGAGACAAGGATATTGCCGATTCGCTGATGAAGTGTAGCGGCAAAGAAGTGGAACTGCATTATAAAGAATACCTTCACCCGCTGATGTGGCGCGGTATGAGCGAATTTGTTGTAGACAAAATTGTAAGTGTAGAATAGCTCCACGCTTTGTCCGATTTTATCGCATACAAAGCCTCGGCAGGAAGCGGAAAAACCTACACGCTTGCTGTGGAATACATCAAGCAACTGTTGCTTGCCGATGATTTGTATCCGCATAGGCATATTTTGGCAGTAACTTTTACCAAAGAAGCCACGGGCGAAATGAAAGACCGAATCATCGCCGAACTTTATGGTTTGGCGGCAGGTTTAAGCGAAAGTCAAGATTTCCGTCGCTCGGTACAGGAAAAACTCTCCGAAGCATTCAAACCGTTGTCCGACAACGAAATACAACAAAAATCCCGACAAATTCTCAGCGAAATTCTACACGATTACAGTCGCTTCTTTGTGGGTACTATCGACAGTTTTTTTCAGCGTGTGTTGCGTAATTTGGCGCGCGAACTGGGCAAAGGTTCCAAATTCAATATCGAACTAAACACGGTGCGCGTGGTAGATGAAGCAGTACGCGCAATGATTGAGAAATCGAACGAAAACCCTGCATTGCTCAATTGGATAAGCCGTTATGTGGAAGAAAAAATCGCACAGGGGCAAAGTTGGAAGGTAGATAAGGAATTGAAGCAATTCGGACAAAATATTTTCAACGAATATTTTCAGGAACACGAAGCTGCGCTACGCCGGCAACTCGAAGAAAACCCCAACTTGGTGGACGAAATGATTCGCGAACACAAAAAGATACGCGATACATTTGAGCTGAAAATGGAGGCTTTTGCCAATCGTTTTTTCAACAACAATCCATCGGAAGAAGATTTTTATTACAAAAAAAACGGTATTCCCGGCTATTTCAAAAAACTGAAAAACGGCGATTATTCTGAGCCAAATTCCTATGTTAAAAAGGTGCTCGACGGCGAAGCCGGTAAGACAGACGACTTGAAATATCTTGCTCTCTTACAGGAAACGGAACAGGCTCGTGAAGATGGTATTGAAAGCTTCAATTCGTCGGTCATATTGCTGAAAAACATTCATCAACTCGCTTTGTTATGGGACATTGCGCTTGAAATGGAGGAACAAAACAGGGAACAGAATCGCTTTATGCTCTCGCAAACTGCTCTGTTTCTAAGCCAAATGATTGCCGACAGCGACGCCTCGTTTGTATACGAAAAAATCGGCTCGGAAGTAAAAACCGTGATGATTGATGAGTTTCAAGACACCTCGCGTTTGCAGTGGCGCAATTTCAAATCTTTGTTATCGGAAATTCTTGCTAATCGAAATTTCAGCCTGTTGGTAGGCGATGTCAAGCAGTCGATTTACCGCTGGCGTAACGGCGATTGGAGTATTTTCAACCAATTGGAACATGAATTGCCTGTAAATATCAAGAATCTCGATACGAACTACCGAAGCACGCAGCGTGTGGTGGAGTTCAATAATACTTTTTTTGTACAAGCTGCCCGCAAATTGTCAAACAAATTGGTGGCAGAATTTTCCGACACGGTCGAAAATCCTTTTCCAACCGCCTATCGAGCAGAAAATGTGATACAAAAATGCAACAAACCTGATAAACATGGCTTCGTGTCGTTGCAATTTTTGGGAAAAGATGAAAATTTCGACTACGAAACGCAAGTTTATGCTGCCCTGCTTGAGCATCTCAAAAATCTCCGTTCAGCCGGTGTATCGGCACAGGATATTTGCATTCTTACCCGTACCAATGCGCAGATAAAAAGCATTGCTGCACAGCTTTCGGCACAAAAAGATGCGTTACCGGAACTATATGCCGAAGGTTTTCTCAATATTATTTCCAACGATGCGTTTCAACTCGATGCCTCACCCGCGCTGAAAATTATTATTGAAGCTCTGCGCCTGCTAACGGATTGGGAAAACAAGGTGTACCGTGCGGAACTGCTTATGCTGTGGAAAGAATTTGAAGCAAACAATGCGCGTAGCAATACCAATATGTACGAATTGCTTGCCAGCCGCGATTTGGACAGTCTGCTTCCCGAGGGTTTTCGCCGCAACGATTACGGCGCATTGGAACTTATGCCTTTGTACGACCTTGTACTGTATATCTATGAACTTTTCATAATGCCGATTACGGACAATAAAAACACGACCGGCACTTATTTATTGCTTGACCAGTCGGCATATATGTACGCTTTTCTCGATAATTTGAACGATTATTTGCAGCAAAATCCGTCAGATATCAAAGCGTTTCTTGCGTTTTGGGACGAAGAATTGTATCGTCGTCCCGTACCCAAAAAATCGGAATTTGCAGGTGTACATGCAATGACAATACACAAGTCGAAAGGCTTGCAATTTCACACGGTTGTGTTACCATTTGCCGATTGGGATATGGCGCGTCCCTCAAATCCTTATCAAAAAAACCTTGTGTGGTGCAGTCGAAAAAATCCTCCTTACGACCTCGAAATTTTGCCCGTAGAATACACCCGCATGATGAAGCAATCGGTGTTTGCCCGCGAATTTGCACACGAAACGATGCAGCTTTGGCTCGACAATTTGAATGTGCTCTATGTAGCGTTTACGCGTGCGGAAAGCAATCTTATTGTACTCGGCAAACAACCGCCGAAACAAGGAAAAACACTTACTATTTCGTCGCTTATGTACGAAATGTTCGATGATTTCTCCATAGGTGAGAAAACTGAAAATTCGTTTATTTTTGGCGAAATTGTACCGAGTGAAACAAAGACGGAAAGCGGCAGCGAAAATGTGATGAAGAAAAAAACCAACAGTGATAATGTAATGATAAAATTCGAAGTACAAGCTGCAGCAGTGGAATTTCGCCAATCGAATAAATCGGTGGAATTTGTGCAAAACGGCGAACTGCCTGAAGAAAAAAGCTACATTAAACAAGGAAATGTGATGCATGCACTGTTTGCGAAAATACGCACGACTTCCGATATTGAGTTTGCTGTTGATGAATTGATTTTCGACGGTTTGATACGCAGTACCGAAAAACAACAGTACATCGAACGGATACAAGCTGCTATCTCCGAAAGTGGCGTACAGGATTGGTTTTCGGATAATTATAAATTATTCAACGAATGTGAGATTTTATTGAAAGATGAATGCGGACACAGCATCAGCCGTCGTCCCGACCGCGTAATGATAGGCAATTCCGAAGTATTGGTGGTAGATTATAAATTTGGCGAAGCAAACACTCGATACCAAAAACAAGTGCAGAATTACGCCGCATTGCTCCGTCAAATGGGTTACTCAAATGTGAGTGGCTATTTGTGGTTTGTAAACGAAAATCGCATAGAAAAAATTCCCTCCTAATCCGCTCTGCTCTATCCAAACCACATAGCACTTCCGGTGTGGTGATGATTATCGTTTGCCTGTTGAGTTTCGGTTTCCTCGATGCGCTTTACCGATTTTACCGATTTGATTTTTGAAAGAGTAACACCTATTTTGTCCACTTCTTCGGCGTCGTGTACAAAAATGTGAAAGTTGCCCGTAAAAATACCGTCTTTGATGTCGATGTTTATTTTCCGAATATCGACCGAATAATCTTGCGAAATCATCTTTATTATTTGCACCAGCACTCCTTGTGCATCAATTCCTCGAATTTCGATAACAACAGGAAAAGATTGAATACGCTTCGAATGCCAATTTACTGATACGATGTTTTCGCCATGGTTCGATTTGAGTTTGGCAGCAACGGGACAGTCGAGTTTGTGCAACACAACCGAGTTATCGTCGTCGTCGATATATCCCAAAATATCATCTCCCGGAATAGGATGGCAGCATTCGGCTACTTTGTAATGAATCGAGCTTTTGTCCGAAAGCTGAAGCACTTTTTTCCGATCTATTTTTTGAGATTTCGATTTTGTGTTATCGCTTTCCGGTTTCGGCTCAGTGTGCTTCTGTAAACCGCTAAAAGGGAATTTCAAATAATCCGTCCACTTATTACTTTTCTTTTTAAATATCTTTTTATCAATATCCTGTAAATCGCGAATTCCATAGCCAAGTTCATAGTACAATTCGTTGCGCTGCGTGAGATGGAAAAAATTGAGTGCCAATTGAATATTTTGATTATCAGCAGGCAAACCCAATTCCTTGAATTTTTCTTCGAGCAACACGCGTCCTTTTTCTATATACAACCGGTTTTCTTTTTTGAAAACTGATTTCAATTTAGCGCGCGCGCGTGCAGTGGTAACATAATTTATCCATTCCGCCTGAGGTTTTTGACTGTGCGAAGTAAGAATTTCCACCTGGTCGCCGCTGGAAAGAACATGACTCAGGGGTTCGAGCTTGTGGTTCACCTTCGCGCCAATGCAGTGCATACCAATATCGGAGTGCAACGAAAATGCAAAATCAAGTGCCGTTGCTCCCTGCGGCAAAATTTTTGCCTCGCCTTTGGGGGTAAATACAATGATTTCGTTCGCAAAAAGGTTGAGTTTAAATGTGTCGAGAAAATCAATTGCATTCGGGTCATCGCTTGCAAGCACTTCTTTGAGACTTTCGAGCCATTTGTCGAGTTCGGTTGCAGGCGAATTATCATCGGATTTGTATTTCCAATGGGCAGACAATCCGCGTTCGGCAATTTCGTGCATTCGCTCGCTACGGATTTGCACTTCTATCCAATGTCCCTGCGTACTCATCACAGTGGTGTGCAAGGCTTCGTATCCATTTGCCTTGGGAGTAGAAATCCAATCGCGAAGCCGCTCGGGATGAGGCTTATAATTATTGGTAACAACGGTATAAATTTTCCAGCTTTGCTCTTTTTCCGAAATATCTTCGCGGCATTTAAAAATAATACGCACCGCCAGCAAGTCGAACACTTCTTCAAAGCTGATCTTTTTTGTCTGCATTTTATGCCAAATCGAATACACCGTTTTGATGCGCTTTTCGATGTAAAAATCGTAGCCCATTGCTTTGAGTGCTTTTTGTATCGGTGCGATAAATTGCTGATATACTTCTTCGCTCAGCGAATTGTCGGCAGCAAGTTTTCTACTTATTTCTTCAAAAATCTCAGGATGTTCGTATTTGAAACTCAAGTCTTCGAGTTCTGTTTTTATTTTAAAAAGCCCCAACCGGTAAGCAAGCGGCGCGTAGATATAGAGCGTTTCGCCGGCAATTTTGTACTGCTTTGCCGGCGGCATCGAAGCCAGCGTACGCATGTTGTGCAAACGGTCGGCAATTTTTATCATAATAATGCGCGGGTCGTTGAACATAGTGAGCAGCACTTTGCGGAAATTCTCCGCCTGTACCGACGCTTCGGCACCAAATACGCCACCCGAAATCTTGGTCAACCCATCGACAAAACTCGCAATACGCTTCCCAAATAAATTTTCGATATCCGCCACCGTGTAGTCGGTATCTTCCACCACATCGTGCAACAAGGCAGAACAGAGCGAAGTGGTACCCAAGCCGATTTCGCCCACCGCGATACGCGCCACTGCCAGCGGATGCATCATATAGGGTTCGCCCGAGCGGCGTTTCACACCCTTGTGTGCCGTATTGGCAAACTGAAATGCTCGTTCCACAAGATCCAAATCCTGCCGATGCCCGGATTTTTTGTAATCGTCGAGCAGTAATTCGTATGCTTGTTGTATTTGTTGTTCGTCGGTCATATTTGTTCAATTATGATTTTTTTTTGGATATTCTTTTTTGGATAATTGATAATGTTTTCGATGCTTTTTAATAGCAGCTTCTTCCTGTTGTTTTTTGTATTGCCGCATTCTATCGAAAAGTTTTTTTCGACGAAATAGTTGGTAAATGCCTGCGCCGAAAAATCCGGCTCCCAATAACATCACAATCGAACCATCGCGTACAATAAGCAAGCCTCGATAATTAATACCAATTTCGGGCTCACCGCAAAGATAGATCACTGCTCCCATCACAAGTAAAACAAAACCAATAATAGCATTCAGCAACGACCAACTCAAAAACTTATGATAATCCATTTGCCGATTTCAAACTTTTAATTTTTTAGTTCTTAACTTCAGTTTTTGTAATCCCCATTTCCTCAGCTTTTTCCATCATAAATTGATACGCAGCATCGTACTCGTTAGGTATTATCCCATCGAGAATGGCATCTTTTATTACCATTTTCAATTCTCCTACTTTACTGCTTGGCGGCAGATTGAAAGTTTGCATTATCAATTCGCCCGATATAGGGGGCTGAAAGTTGCGCACACGGTCTTTTTCCTCAATATCTTTCAATTTTTGCCGTACCAATTGAAAATTCGCCAAAAATCGTTTTACCTTTTCGGGATTCTTCGAAGTTATATCTGCCTCACAAAGCATCATCAAGCTGTCGATATCGTCGCCCGCCTCGAAAAGCAAACGGCGAACGGCAGAGTCGGTTACCTCGTCTTCGCTCAACACTATGGGACGCATGTGCAGCGACACCATTTTTTGCACGAAACGCATTTTTTCGTTCATCGGCATTTTCATGCGGCGAAAAATATGCGGTATCATTTTGCTGCCAACAAAATTGTGGTTGTGAAACGACCAGCCCAGGCGCGGGTCATAGCGTTTGGTAGCAGGCTTACCTATGTCGTGAAACACGGCAGCCCAGCGCAACCACAAATCATTCGTGTGCCGGCTCAAGCTGTCGAGCACTTCCAGCGTATGATGAAAATTATCTTTATGTCCCCTGCCTTCTTTCGTTTCAATACCTTTGAGTGCGCTCAGTTCGGGTATAATCAGCTCGAGCAAACCCGTTTGTTCGAGCAACAAAAACCCCACACTTGGGCGCGGTGAGAGCACTATTTTATTCAATTCGTCAACAATCCGTTCTTTCGAAACAATAGAAATCCGCTCACGGTTGCGGGCAATGGCATCGAAAGTTTTTTCTTCAATATAAAATCCAAGCTGCGCAGCAAAACGAACGGCGCGCATCATACGCAAGGGGTCGTCGGAAAAAGTGATATCAGGGTCGAGCGGCGTGCGGATAATCCGGCTTTCAAGGTCGCGCTTCCCGTCAAAAGGGTCGATCAATTCGCCAAAACGCGCAGCGTTCAGACAAAGAGCCATGGCATTGATGGTAAAATCACGACGATTTTGATCGTCTTCAAGCGTACCGTCTTCCACTATCGGCTTGCGGCTGTCGCTACGATACGATTCGCGCCGCGCCCCAACAAACTCTACTTCCATATCGCCGACTTTCACCTGTGCCGTACCAAAATTTTTGAAAACTGCAAGCGAAACTCCTTTCCCCAACTGTTCTGCAACCGATTCTGCAAGAGCAATGCCGCTACCAAGGCAAACAATATCAATATCTTTGCTTGGACGACCGAGCAGTAAATCGCGCACAAAACCACCGATAACGAAACATTCTGTGCCCCGCTCATCGGCTATCGAAGAAATCAGTTGAAAAATATCGTGTTGTAAATGTTCTTTCATCAGAAAAAATCAAAACGCAAAAGTAGTAAATAAACCAAATAAAGCGTATTTTTGCGAGTCGAAAAATTAAAATTTTATGATTGAAATAATACCTGCTATAGATATCATCGAAGGTAAATGCGTACGCCTTTCGCAGGGCGACTACAACAGCAAAAAGGTGTATAACGAAAATCCCGTGGAAGTTGCCAAGGAGTTTGAGGCAGCAGGCATTCGCCGCTTGCATTTGGTCGATTTGGACGGCGCAAAGGCACAGCATATTGTTAACCAAAAAATTCTCGAACAGGTTGTACTTCAAACTTCGCTCACGGTCGATTTCGGCGGCGGATTGAAAAGCGACGACGATGTGCGCATTGCTTTCGACTGCGGGGCTTCGATGATTACCGGCGGCAGCATTGCCGTGAAAGATGAAGAGCGATTTGTACGCTGGCTGAAATACTACGGCGGCGAGCGTATTATTCTCGGCGCCGATGTGCGCGACGAAATGCTTGCCGTGAACGGTTGGACTGAAACGACCAATATTGAGTTGCTGCCGTTTATCGGTAAATTTAAGCGCAAGGGCTTGACGAAAGTGATTTGCACCGACATTGCCAAAGACGGCATGTTGCAAGGCGCGTCGGTCGATTTGTACCGAAAAATACTCAATCAATACCCCGATTTGTATCTTATTGCAAGCGGCGGCGTGAGCAATATCCGAGATATTGAGGAATTGGAACATGCAGGTGTTCCTGCCGTGATTTTCGGCAAAGCGATTTACGAAGGGAATATTAAATTGAGCGATTTGAAACGATTTTTGTAGAAAAGGAAAAACCGGCGCGTCATTGCGAGAAGCTACGACGAAGCAATCTCCGGCACAGGAACGGATTGCTTTGTTCCTCGCAATGACGCGCACGCCGTAATACTATAACCTATTTCCCAAATCCGTACGATTGCAACATTCGGTCGAAAACTCCCGTATTTTGCATAAATCCGCCAAAAATTTCGCTACCTGTGCCGTAGCTGTAAATCGGTACAGGCACGCCCGTATGTTTAAGGGTACTGAATTTGGCTTTAAAAGTCCGTTTGGCAATATCGCCTTTGGGCAAAGTAAGTCCGCCGGTTTCGTGGTCGGCAACCACAACGACAAGCGTGCCCGGATTACGGTCGGCAAAATCGAGCGCAACACCCACCGCTTTATCAAAATCGAGCACTTCGTTCACCACATAGTCACTTTGGTTCACATGCCCCGCCCAGTCTATCTGCGAACCTTCTACCATAAGGAAAAAGCCTTTTTCGTTTTTCGAAAGCAATTCGAGCGATTTATAAACGCCTTTCACCAGCAGATTGTCGCGCTCGGCAGCTTTGCCAGGATGATTGTCTGCCAAAAGCGCAGCCATTTTGCCCGATTGCACTCTATTCATAGCTTCAAGCGTATGCACTACGGTATAATCTTTCGAGCGTAATTCTTCGCTGAGATTGCGCCCATCCTTGCGTTTTTCAAAATCGTTGCGACCACCGCCGATAAACACATCAATACCGGATTTCAAATAATCGGCAGCAATTGCTTCGGTCATACTGCGGCTTGGCTGGTGCGCTACAAAAGATGCAGGTGTGGCATGCGTTACATTGCACGACACTACGAGTCCGGTTGCCAAATCGTTGTTTTTAGCTATCTGCATGATAGAATTCACGGCTACAGTATCGGGACTCATGCCTACCATTCCGTTGTTGGTTTTCACGCCGCAAGCAAGTGCCGTACCGCCGGCAGAAGAATCGGTGGTAAAATCGTTTGCCGAATAGGTTTTCGAGAAACCAACGGTTTTCATGCGCTCAATATTCAGCGGCGCAGGGCTGCTCACCATACCTGCATATACTTGCGCTATACCCATGCCATCGCCAATGAGCAGAATAATATTTTTCACTTTTTGCTCCTGCGCATTAATGGTAAGGCTGATAAAAAGACTTATGAAAAGAAGCTTTGCGGTCAGACTAATTCGCTTCATAACTGTACTGTTTTTTTAAAATTAATGTCTGCAAAAGTAGTATTTTTTCCAAATACAATAATGCAAATCCCTCCCATTTCCATGGAAATACAATCCATTTCTACGGATTTAAAGCGTTTTTCAAAAAATGTTTTATCTTTGTCGACAATTTTGAAACTGAAAATATGACAATCGATTTCTCAAAACAGGGCGGACTGGTACCCGCCATTATTCAGGATGCTGCCACAAACAAAGTGCTCATGCTCGGCTACATGAACGAAGAGGCTCTTGCTCAAACCGAGGCAACGGGCAAGGTTACTTTTTTCAGCCGCTCGAAAAACCGCTTGTGGACAAAGGGCGAAGAGAGCGGAAATTTCCTCAATCTTGTATCCATAGCTGCCGATTGCGACAACGATACGCTGCTCGTGAAGGTAAATCCCGTGGGTGCGGTGTGCCACACAGGCGCAGATACCTGCTGGGGCGAAACGAACAGCGAGGACATCATGTTTCTTAAATATTTGCAGGATTTTATCGACCGCCGGTTTGTTGAAAAACCTCAAGGCTCGTATACTACTTCGCTCTTTGCCGAGGGAGTGAACCGAATGGCGCAAAAAGTGGGCGAAGAAGCGGTGGAAACTGTTATCGAAGCTGTAAACGGCACCGAGGAAGGCTTCCTTTACGAAGCTTCCGATATGATATATCACCTCATCGTATTGCTTGCCTCTAAAGGTTACCGCCTCGAAGATTTGGCGCGCGAATTGAAAAAACGACATAAATAAACTTTAATGTATAGATATCAAAAACAATTAGAGTTTAGATAAAAATACTTTATTAATTACACGCTAAAAAATGGAAGATAAAGATTTGCTCATAAAATATGTTTCGGTCGATTTGGTGCAAGCAGAAGTTTTTGTATTGCGCAATATCAACCTCGAGGTGCACAAAGGCGAATTTATTTACCTTATCGGTAAAGTGGGCAGCGGGAAAAGTTCGCTGCTCAAATCGTTCTACGCCGAAATTCCCATACATGCAGGCGAACGGGCTCAAATTTTCGACTACGACCTGCGGAAAATAAAACGCCGGCAAGTGCCGCATCTGCGCCGAAAACTCGGTATTATTTATCAGGATTTTCAACTGTTGATTGACCGCACGATACACGACAATCTGCTTTTTGTACTTCGTGCCACGGGCTGGAAAAAGAAACACGAAATGGAAGCGCGCATTGCCGAAGTTCTCAAACAGGTGGGCATGGCAAGCAAGGGTTACAAAATGCCGCATCAGCTTTCGGGAGGTGAACAGCAACGCATCGTGATTGCACGCGCATTGCTCAACTCGCCCGACATTATTCTTGCCGACGAACCTACAGGGCATTTAGACCCTGAAACGGGCAACGAAATTGTGCAGTTGCTGCATTCAATCAAAAATAGCGGTACAACGGTAATTATGTCTACCCACAATTTGAAATGGACAGAAGATTATCCGGGACGGATTCTTCATTTCGGCGACGAACACATGTGGGAAAAATGCGAAAATGACGATAAGTGCTACAATTAATTTGCGGTATTGTAAATTGATATGGTTTTATATTTATTAGTTTAGATTGCTTCGTCCCTCGCAATGACGCAAACCCAAGTGCAACGCGTCATTGCGAGGGACGAAGCAATCTAACAAATGACATTAACTATAAATAATACCTAATCCGCTACCCATTATCGAAAAATCATCGAAATAAACACCGATTTATTTCTCTTCTTTTTTATTCAACTCAAAATTGAGAATTCTTTCGAGCGATTCGGCATCAAATTTTTTGGCAATAATTTTTTTATCCTTATCGAGCAAATAAACACCCGGAGTGGTAGAAGTGTCGTAAAACTGCCAGTAATACGATTCGCGGTCGGGATCCCAAGCATTCGTCCAATCGAGAAACTTGTTTTTATCGAGAAAATCCGTCCACTCCTTTTTATCCGTCAGCATATACACCGCTACCACTTCGAAGCTTCTATCCTTGAACTTTTCATATACATTATGAATTTTCGGCAAGGTTTCCCGACAGTGTCCACACGAAGGCTCGTAAAAAATCGCAAGCGTAAAATCGGCATTCACATCGTATAAGTTAAATTTCGTGCCATCAAGTTTCTGCAACGGCAAGTTTGCTCCCTTCATGCCTATCAAATTGTACTGCACCTTGCGCACTTCAGTCTGAATATTTTTAATAGTCGTGCTATCTGCCCACGGAGCCAGCCCCGAAAGATAATAACGGCGAGCAATCTCAACAAAAACCTTGTCCATACCCATTATTTTGCTGGTAATAGAATAATTGATCAAATAATTGGTCATCAGTTGATACGACACCGAATCGGGACGCGCGGCTTCAATCAGTTTAATTGCCTCAGGCGCAATACTGTCCGGAATTTGGAAAATCATTTTCTGAGTAAAATTATCCAGTTTTTGAGTCATAAAATTAAGTCGCCATATACGGCGGTCGGCAAGATTTACATTGTCCCAATAATGATTTTTAGAATATTGATAGCGGCGCATCAAAAAATCGTTGTCATTTCCGTTGCCGTTTCGCAAATCTTCGGGCAAACGGGGCGCAGTCATCGCATCAATAAACAAGCCCATCACCTTTCCTTTATTTGCCTCGGCAACCGAAGTTTGGTAGGCAATCACCTCGTCGTCCAACGCTTCCATTTGCTTCTCAACCGCTTTGCGACGCAAGCTGTCGTTACCCGCTTCTTCGAGTTTTTTAATCAAAATTTCCTGCTCTCTGCGTTTTTCACTCATATAGTTTCCCATCGCTACAAAAGCGTCGGTTTGCGGCGCACCACTAATTTCAAAACCATTTTCTGCTTTTGTAGTATCAATTTTCACTTTCAAATGCTGCTCCGCTCCCACCATAAATTCGTAGTATCGATTCGCATTAAAATAAACAAGATACAAACCCTCATCGAGTGCTTTCTTGTCCGCAAACACACCTTTGCCCTTATCATTCAGTTTCAATGTATCAAAAGCGTACACCTTACCGTTGAAATATCCCGCAAGATAAATATCTTCGCCCGCTTTCTGAGCCGCAGTAACATCAATTTGGTAGCCTGCCGAAAAAGCATTAGCAGAAAATAAAACACTGAAAATCAGAACAAAAAATAAATTTATTTTTTTCATAATATGCTATTTAATGGTATTGTTAAAACTAATATAGTTTATATTATTTATTAGATTATTTTCCGGATTGCTATGTTCCTCGCAATAACACACTGCATTTGGGTTCGCGTCATTGCGAGGAACGAAACAATCCAAACCAATGCAAGTTAAGAGAAATCTCCACTTCAAATTTTCTCATTTCCACATAAATCAATTCTCTTTGTTTTTTCTTTCAAAAAATCCTGTTCAACTGCAGATAATCGCGGCGAAAGTCGTTCAAAAACCACTCGATGATAGTTATTTATCCATTCCAACTCATCGTCGCCAAGCAAAGAGTAGTCTATCGCCCGTTGGTCAAACGGCAACAAAGTTAGCGTTTCAAAGCAAAAAAAATCCTGTTTTTCCAAGAAATCGCATTTTTTCACAAGAACAAGATTTTCGAGACGAATACCATACTCGCCCTCGCGATATAACCCCGGCTCATTGGACACAATCATTCCTGCCTGCAACGCGACAGGATTTTCGCGCGGGCTGATACTTTGCGGACCTTCATGCACACCGAGAAAACAACCCACGCCATGCCCCGTTCCATGTCCGTAGTTCAATCCGTCGCGCCAAAGAAATTGCCGCGCAAGAGCATCTAACTGCGTTCCGCGAGTACCGGCAGGAAACACTGCCTGTGCCAATGCGATATGTCCTTTAAGCACAAGCGTGTAATCACGCCGCTGGCGATTACTGAGCTTGCCAAGAGCAAAAGTGCGCGTGATATCCGTAGTGCCGTGCAGGAACTGCGCACCCGAATCGATAAGCAAAAAACTCTCGGGACAAATTTCGCTATCGGTAGCTGCGGTCGCACTGTAATGAACAATAGCACCGTGCGCAGCAAAACCCACGATGGGCGCAAAGCTCTCGCCCGAAAAATCTTCCTGTTCGGCACGAAACTCGCGCAGTTTTTCGGCAAGCGAGAGTTCGGTAAGTACAACATATTTTTCGCCGTTTCGATTCATCGCCGTTTCAAACCAAAGCCAGAAACGGGTAAGAGCCGCGCCGTCTTTTTCCATCGCAAGACGCATTCCATCAATTTCGGTAGAATTTTTCACGCTTTTGGCTAACAGTACAGGCGAAGGTTCCGACAGGATTTTATTCCTGTGAACAACCATTTCGTAGGCAGCAAAATTCATTTTCTGCTCGTCCAACCACACAGTTTTTTCATGCAACAAACATAGATATTCGGAAAAACCATCATAATCTTTCAGCAAAATTTCGTTTTCGAAAAAATACTTTTTAGTTTCGGCAGTCAGTTTTTCGGGAGCGACAAATAACAGCACACGCTCCGTTTCTACCGCCGCAAAAGCAGTTACCACAGGATTGTAAGCCACATCGTTGCCGCGAATATTAAACAACCAAGCGATTTCATCAAGCACATTGAGCAACAGGATTTCTGCGTTTTGCCGTTGCATCGTTTGGCGGATTCCGGCAAGTTTTTCGCGTGTATTTTTGCCCGCATATTTTTCGTCGAAGACAAAAAACGGCTCGTTCGAAAGCGCAGGTCGACCTTCCCACAAGGCAGAAATAAAATCACACTCTGTTTCTATTGAAATTTGGTACGCCGACAATTTTGCCTGATATTTCCGCATGTCTTCTACCGAAAACAATTCGGGCAGCATCGCCACACGGCTACCTCGCTCAAGGGTTTCACTCAGCCACTGTGCGGGCGCAGGTACACCCTCCTCTCCCACTCTAAACAAAGCGATACCGCTTCCTGCAAGTTCCAACTCGGCTTGCAGCCAATAGCGCGAATCTGTCCACAAACCCACAGCTTCGGCAGCTACTATCAGCGTCCCCGCCGAACCGGTGAAACCCGAAAAATACTGCCGTGCATGCCAATGCGAGGCAATATATTCGCTCGCATGCGGGTCGGCAGTAGGAATAACGCAAGCCTGCAAGCCGCGCTGTTGTAAAAACAACCGCAATTGCGCTACTCGATTGGGAATTTCGTTGAACATATCTTTATTTTTTTGCGAAGCAAAAGTACAAAAAATATTTTTCGCAAAAATTCCTTGCAATTTCAAAAATATGATTTACATTTGCAACGCAAAATTAAAAACATGATGGCAACAAATCGCTCATACTGGTTCTTCTTTTATTTTTACTTTTATTTTAAAAAATAAGAGCGGGAACTTGTATGTATATATTTTGTAAGTAAAAAAATAGATAATAATATAAAATCCCGCTCACAAGGCGGGATTTTTTTATGTACAGCCCTCTAAATCCCTCGAAGCGGGACTTAGGGAAAAGATAAACCGACAAGAAAAACAATTAAATGTGTAAGAATATGACCACAAAAGAAAATAACACAACGCCATCCAAAGCCTCCCTTCGGGGGGTTGGGAGGCTTTCCATCGCTATCCAAGGTATCGCAGGCTCGTTTCACGAAAGCGCGGCGCGCCTATTCTTCCCCAACGAAGAAGTAAATATCATTCCTTGTTCGTCCTTCAAAGAAGTTTTTAAAACCGTCAAAGAATCGCCCGAAACCATCGCTGTGGTGGCGATTGAAAACACTATTGCCGGCAGTTTGCTGCCCAATTATGATTTGATTCGTGCCAGCGGATTAAGCATCGTGGGCGAACACAAATTGCGCATTAAACATTGTATTTGTGCCTTGCCCGGGCAAAACTTGAAGGATTTAAAAGAGGTGTATTCGCACCCGATTGCTTTAATGCAATGCACCGATTTTTTGGAAGCTAATCCGCAGCTGAAAGCGATTACCTACGAGGATACGGCTTCGAGTGCGCGTATGATTGCCGAGAAAAAACTAATGGGCGCAGCGGCAATTTGCAGTGCATTTGCGGCGCAAATGTATGGTTTGGAGGTGCTGCAAGACGGTATCGAAACGAATAAACGCAACTTTACGCGCTTCCTTGTGCTGGCTTCTGCCGAGCAGGCTGAAAAATTGCGCAACGGTAAAGTGTTGAACAAAAGTTCGCTTGTTTTTTCGGTGGCGCACAGTGCGGGCGCACTGTCCAAAGTGCTTTCGATATTTACTTTTTATGATATAAATCTTACTAAAATACAATCGCTGCCTATTATCGGGCGCGAATGGGAATATCAGTTTTATGTGGATTTGCAGTACGACGACCACAAGCGCTACTTGCAATCGCTGGAAGCTATTCGCCCGCTGACAAAGGATTTGGTAAGCTTGGGGGATTATGCGGAAGGGGAACAGACGATATAATGTCTGAACCTTGATTTTTAGGATTTTAATAACAAATTATGATAAAAGAAAAATTAAATATTTTAGATATCTATACAGAACCTGTAAAAGAATTGTATGATATTTTTCATTCTGTACCTGAAAATGAACATTTGGTATTATCATTTACATTAGCTAAAAATAATAAAATAATTCGCTTACGAATAAATGAACAAGATAAATTATTTTTCAACAAATCGGAATTGTCATATCCACCAAATGAGTTTGTTTTATCATACGGTAGAACTAACTTGCCAAAACATTCAATGTTTTATGGTAGTGTTTTCCCTAATTCCTATGATCAAGAAAAAGACCCTAATCTAAGAATGGTAGTAGCTGCGGAAGTTTCTGCGATGTTACGAAATACAAGTTCGGAAGGAATAGAAAAACAAACTTATTCTGTATGGATTACAAAAGATGATTTAAAATTAATAGCACTACCTTTTAGTTCAAAATATGAAAATCCTTGTAAAGCAATCGAAGATATTCAAAATCATTGGAATTCTTTAATATCAAAATTTGGTGTTTCACAAGAAGCCAAAGACTTAGCCAAATTTATGTCAAATGAAATAGCCAAAGAAGTTTCAAATCATAAAGAATATTTTATCATTGCCAACTATATTTATTACTTATTATATATCAATAATGAAACAAAAAAATATGACGGCATTATATATCCAACAGTCCCACTGCAAGGAGCAGGATTTAATATTGCTTTAAAATCAGAGATTGTTGATGCAAAGCTTCAATTTATCCAAGCTGGTGAGGGTCATATGATAAAACGAAAAATGGAATCAACAATTCTTTGTGTTAAAGATTTGAAGTTAATAAATGAGAACGGAGATTTATCATATTCTGAAAGTTCCGAATTCAATTTAAAAAAAAAAGAATTATATGCTGAATTAGAACAAGGTTTAGTATTTGTAAATTAAAAAAATAATAATAAAATGAACAATATAAAACCCGCAAACCGCTTAAATTCCGTACAGGAATACTGGTTTTCGACCAAATTAAAAGAAATTGCCGAGCTGAAAGCGCAAGGCAAAGATATTGTGGAACTCGGTGTGGGCGGTCCTGATATGCCGCCGAGCGATGAAACGATTGCCGCGCTTTGCCAAGAGGCACAAAAATCAAACACGCACGGCTACCAAAGTTATGTGGGCATTCCCGAACTGCGCCGCGCTTTTGCCGATTGGTACAGGAAATGGTTTGGCGTGGAATTGAATCCGAATACCGAAGTACAGCCGCTTATCGGCTCGAAAGAGGGTATTATGCACATTTCGCTGGCTTTCCTCAATGCGGGTGATGGCGTGCTGGTGCCTAATCCGGGTTATCCCACCTATTCGTCGGTAAGCAATTTAGTGCAAGCGCGTGTTATTCCTTACGAGCTGAGCGAGGCTAAGGGCTGGTATCCTGATTTTGAAGCTTTGGAAAGGCTCGATTTGTCCGGTGTAAAACTGATGTGGGTTAATTATCCGAATATGCCGACGGGTGCTCCTGCTACACGGGTATTGTTTGAGAAATTGGTGGCTTTCGGCAAAAAACACAATATTGTGATTGTCAATGATAACCCGTATAGTTTTGTGTTGGCAGCATCCGTAGGGTCACAACATTTTGTGACCCTACCATCAATCCTCGCAATTGACGGTGCCAAGGATATCTGCATTGAACTCAATTCGATGAGTAAATCGCACAATATGGCGGGTTGGCGTATGGGTGTATTGGCTACGAATGCGCAATTTATGAAATGGATTTTGCAGGTAAAGACGAATATGGACAGCGGCATTTTCCGACCGATGCAAGTAGCGGCGGTGGCGGCTTTGAATAATTCCGCTGAATGGCACAAAGAATTTAATTACGACCTCTACGCCCGTCGCCGCGTGATTGCCGAAAAAATAATGCAGGCTTTGGGTTGTACTTTCGACCCGGCACAGGTTGGTTTGTTCCTTTGGGGGCGCATTCCCGAGCATTTTTCCGACAGCGGCAAACTGGCGGATAAGGTGCTTTATGAGTCGAATGTGTTTATCACACCGGGGTTTATTTTCGGCAGTGCGGGCAAACGCTTTGTGCGGATTTCACTTTGCGCTACGGAGGAACGATTGCAGGAGGCATTGGAGAGAATTGCAGGGCACGGTAGGGGCGCGATTAATCGCGCCCCTACAACCCAACCCATCATCAAATCTAACCAAAACAAAAAATGACAAAATACAACCCCGACATACACCACCGCCGCAGCATACGCCTGCAAGGTTACGATTATTCGCAGGCGGGTTTGTATTTTATAACCATTTGCGTAAAAAATGGCGAATGGTTGTTTGGGGAGGTGGTTGATGGTAAAATGGTTTTGAATGAATGTGGAGAAATTGCGGAAATGTTATGGAACGAATTACCGAAACAGTTTGCAAATGTTTTGACAAATGAATTTGTTGTAATGCCAAATCATATTCACGGAATAATTGAGATATTGGATACGCAATCCGATGTGCGTAGGGGCGCAGGTAGGGGCGCGATTAATCGCGCCCCTACAACGGCAACCCCAACCAACATAAACGGCGGATTTGCACACGAAAAAAATCCAATGTTTTATGAAAATTTACCACGAATTGTTCGTTGGCTAAAAGGGCGTATAACATTTGAATGCAGAAAAACGAATGTCTGTTTTGCGTGGCAACGCAATTATTACGAAAACATCATTCGAGACCGCATTGCACACGAAAATATCATCGAATATATCCAATATAATCCTATTCGTTGGGAATTTGATAGGTTTTATAACAATTAATAATTATGGAAATGCAATGGAATAAAAAAGATACTCAAAGAATGACCCTTGTTTTACTTGTCATATTTCTTGCTGCGTCTTTGTATGTTGTCGATTGGAGATTTCTTTTCTATAATACGGCTAATATGGGAAAAACCACAGGTGCAATAGTGAATATGGAGGAAACGAATATGACCACACAAACACAGTTAGGAAGTCGGACAAGAACAGTACAATATGTAATACAATGTTCTTATACAGTAGATAGTATCAACTATATTGAAAAAATATCAATTCCAAGTAATAGTAGGATCAATGAATTATTAATCACAATCGGTTATCCTCAAAACAATATTGTTGAAATCTGGTATGAAAAGAATAATCCAAGCAAGTTTTTAATAAATACCAATTATAATTCCGGTTTTTATAAAGAAGAAAACTAACTGAAAAATAGAAATAACAATTATGGAAAAATATAAAAAACTGAATACTATTTCGGCATATTTATTTGGATTGCCTTTTTTCATTCTCTGTATAGCTATTTTAATCCCATTATCTCCATTTAACAATTATGCTTTATTGATTGGTATTTCAAGTATGCCTGTTTGTTGTATTGTATCATTCATTTTATCTGTAAAATCGATTCAAATGAAACGAACTCGGCGAGCTGTCTTTTTAATACTATTTTCTTTGTTGTGTTTTCTTTCATTCGTTGTTTATTTCCTTTTTCTTGCGACTTCAAATAAATTGTAAATAGTAAATTGTCAAATAGTAAATTCTTAAAATCTTATGGAACTAAATTTAGAACAAATCACACTCGAAGGCGTATCGACCGAACGCCCGATGTTGATTGCCGGTCCGTGCAGCGCGGAAACCGAAGAACAGGTAATGGAAACAGCCCGTCAGTTGGCAGAAAACGGCGTGAAAATTTTCCGCGCAGGCATTTGGAAACCTCGTACCAAACCCGGAGGTTTCGAAGGCGTTGGCTCGGTGGGCTTAAATTGGCTCAAACAAGTGAAACGCAAAACCGGCATGTATGTGGCTACCGAAGTGGCTACCGCCAAACATGTGTATGAAGCCCTGAAATACGGTGTCGATTTGCTGTGGATTGGCGCGCGCACTACGGCTAACCCCTTTGCCGTACAGGAAATTGCCGATGCGCTCGAAGGCGTAGATATTCCCGTGTTAATCAAAAATCCTGTCAATCCCGACCTCGAACTTTGGATTGGAGCAATTGAGCGGATTTACAACGCCGGTATTCGTCAGCTTGGAGCTATTCATCGCGGATTCAGTTCGTACGACAAAAAGATTTACCGCAACCTGCCCCAATGGCATTTGCCGGTAGAATTGAAACGCCGCTATCCGAACCTGCCAATCTTTTGCGACCCGAGCCACATCGGCGGCACACGCGAATTGATTCAGCCAATTTCGCAACAGGCTATGGATTTACATTTCGAAGGTTTGATTATAGAAACACATTGCAATCCCGATCAGGCGTGGAGCGATAGAGAACAGCAAATTACGCCCGAGTTCCTGAAATTTATGATGAACAGGATTGTGATTCGCGATATGGCGCAAACTACCGAAAACCTTGCCGACCTGCGCACGCAAATCGACCAGATTGACAACGAACTGTTGGAGGCTTTGGCGCGGCGTATGCGTGTTTCGGAAGAAATCGGTATTTATAAAAAGGAACACAACATTACCATTTTGCAAACCACTCGCTACGACGAAATTCTGCAACGCGGTGTTGAAAAAGGATCGAAACTGGGACTGAGCGAAGCTTTTATGCGCGCATTCCTCGAAGCTGTACACGAAGAATCGGTACGCAAACAAATGGAAATTGTGAGTAAATAATAAATTTAGAAGTTACGGAAGTAACAGAAGTAACGGGAAGTTAAGAATAAAATGCAAATTTCTAACTCTCTCTCTAACTTCTGTAACTTCCCGTAACTTCCCGTAACTTTTAAAAAAATGAAAATACTAATTCTCGGTGCCGGAAAAATGGGCACATTTCTTACAGACGCTTTGTGTTTGAAGCACGAAGTGGCATTGTTCGACACAAACCCAAGCCGGTTGCGTTTTGTCTTTAACACACAGCGATTGACTCAATTGGACGAAATAAAAAACTTTGCGCCCGATTTGCTTATCAACGCCACAACTTTGAAATACACCATCGAAGCCTTCGAAATGGTAATGCCCTACCTGCCCGAAAACTGTATGCTTTCGGACATTGCTTCGGTAAAAACGGGATTGCCCGAATATTATGCAAAAACCGGAAAACGATTCGTTTCCACGCACCCGATGTTTGGTCCTACCTTTGCCAATCTCGATAACTTGAGTACGCACAACACCATCATTATCAAAGAATCGGACGATATGGGAAAGGCGTTTTTCCGCGATTTCTATGGCTCGCTGCGCCTTAATATTTTTGAATATTCGTTTGTCGAACACGACGAAACTACAGCTTATTCGCTTTCCATTCCGTTTGCTTCGACCTTGGTGTTTGCTTCGGTGATGAAAAAACAGGATGCACCCGGAACTACCTTTAAAAAACATATGGACATTGCCCGCGGACTGCTTTCGGAAGACGATTACCTGCTTTCGGAAATCATGTTCAACCCTTTTACACAAGGACAGGTGGAAAAAATCCAACATGAATTGGCTTTATTGCTGGAAATTATCAAAGCGAAAGACACTGAGAAAATGCAGGATTTCTTGAACGATGTACGAAAGAAAATCGAATAACAATTCACTGTTCAATAAAATTTTACTCGACTCTTTCTGCTAAAGGAATAGAAATATTAGTATTTTTGCATTCGTTATGAAAAATGGTTTGAAATACGCTTTGATTTGGATACTTTCCTTCATTTTCGTGTCCGTTGCACTTGGACACGATTTTGTGGAATATTGCTGCTCTCGTTGCGAAACGGCAGGCATCGAAGCCGTTTTGACCAACTCAGATGCTTGTCATCACGAAGAAAATGACTGTTGCGCCGAGCATCAAACCACACATAACCAAAATAAAAAAGATTGTGGCGGTACAAAAACTTGCCACACTCACCACTGGAAAGTCGATGATTTTTCATTTTCAACGGTTAAGAACTTCAAAATTACAGCGCCGGTAAACGATTTGTTCGTTGCACCTGCGCTTGTACTTTTCTCTTTCGAACCGATTATTTCTTCGTTTTCCGACATCTCTTTATCTTCAACCAATCTCCTCTCTATCTGCGGACGAGCCATACTTGCGTCCAATTGTGTGCTTATTATTTAGCGGACTTATCTTTTTAAAATCACTACCGTCATTACTTCCGTTGGTCGTGATTGCTAATTGCGAGGCACGAAGTAATCTTTATCCCCCAACCCCCTCAAGGGAAAGGCTGTTAAGTTATTTTATAAGTAATTGAACTTCAATGTTTCGCTACTTTGTAGCTCTGTTTGTTCTTTCTATTTTTAAGCTACAAATACTACGGTGCTCTGCACCTGAAAGCATACTATAAGGCACAGAGTGCCATAAAATTTGTAGTTTATATGCAATAAAGTAAGAAAAGGTGCATAGCACCGAAACAGAATGACGAGCATGCCTAAATGGAATAATTCCGAAAAAGATTAATTATCGCTACGGATTTAGTCCGACGAATTATATTAAAAAATCTCTTTTTACTAATAATCATTACACACAATTATGAAAAAATATATGTTAGCCATCTTGTTTTCGAGTGCTGCCATTGCTGCATTCTCGCAAACAAGCCTCAATCTCGATTCGATTGACGAATCGATTGAATTGCAAAGTCTTATACTTACAGAATCTGCACCCAATGTGCTTAATTCGCGCTCTTCCGTACAACTTTCACAAACGCTGGGCAGCGGCGAGTTAAAACGAGCTGCCTGCTGCAACCTGTCCGAAAGTTTTGAAACCAATCCGAGTGTCGATGTGTCGTACAGCGACGCGGCAACGGGTGCAAAGCAAATCAAATTGCTCGGACTGTCGGGTACTTATGTGCAAATGTTGGCAGAAAATGTGCCTACATTACGAGGAATCGCCGCACCTTACGGGCTGAGTTATACGCCCGGTGCATGGCTCGAAAGCATTCAAATATCGAAAGGTACTTCCTCGGTATTAAATGGTTACGAGGCATTGGCGGGACAAATAAACACCGTGTATCTGCATCCTGACAAGGAAAAACCGCTGGGCGTAAACCTGTATTTCAACGATGCGTTGCGTTTCGAAGCAAATGCCAATGCTTCTGTTGCGGTTAACAAAAATCTTTCGACCACGCTTCTCGCCCATGCAAGCAGCGATACCCGCGAATGGGATATGAACGACGATGGTTTTCTGGACATGCCTAAAACGCAACAGTTCAATGTGTTGAATAAATGGAGCTACCGGCGGGGCGATTACATGTCGCATTACAAGCTGCGCTACCTGCACGAAAACCGCCGCGGCGGACAGGTTGAGGATATTGAAAATCCCTATCGAATCGGTATCTACACGAACCGCCTGGAGTTTTCTGCCCACAACGGCATTATTCTCAACAACGAAAAAGACCGAAGTATTGGGCTGATTGTCAGCGGGTCGCAACACGAACAGGATGCTCGCTTCGGAGCTTCCCGCTACGATGCGGCACAAACGAATGTGTACGGGAATTTGATTTTTGCTACCAATTTCAACAAGTGGAATAAGATTTCTACGGGTGCGAGTTTCAACCTCGACCGATACGACGAGTTTTTCTTCCAACACCCAACTCAAAGCGATGACACGAGAATGGAAAGTGTGGGCGGGATTTTTGCCGAATATTCGCTGAACCTGAAAGATAAGGTAATTTTCCTGTTTGGATTGCGAGATGATTACAGCTCGGTTTATGGCAATTTCCTGACGCCGCGTTTACACACGAAATTGAATTTCTCGAAACGGTTTTATGCCCGCGCTTCGGTGGGTAAGGGGTATCGTTCGCCCAATGTGCTGGCAGAAAACAGTTATTTGCTGGCAAGCTCGCGGCAACTAATTATTGCTTCGGATTTAAAGCAGGAAGAGGCGTGGAACTACGGCGTGAATGCTACCTGGCACATTCCGGTTTACAAAAACAGGGAACTGACCTTGCAGGGTGAATTTTATCGAACGGATTTTGTAAATCAGGCTGTTAGCGATTTGGATAGCGATCCGCACGCCGCCACGATTGCTAATCTCGACGGGCAATCGTATGCCAACAGCTTTCAACTGGAAGCTTCGTACGAAATACTGCGCGGCTGGACTGTTACGGCGGCACATCGTATTATAAATGCAAAAACTACGATTGGCGGTAAACTGCGCGAAAAACCGCTTACGAACCGCTACAAATCGTTGCTGACTACTTCGTATCAAACACGCCTGAAGAAATGGCAATTCGACTTTACTACACAAATCAACGGTGGTAGTCGGTTGCCCGACCCCGACCTGCAAAATCCGCTGTGGGATAAAGAATTTTCGTCGTTCGTTGTGTTGAATGCGCAGATAACGCGCAATTTTAGAGCCTGGTCAATTTATGTTGGAGGCGAAAATCTGACAGGTTATAAGCAAAAGCGTCCGATTATCGATGCTGCCAATCCAACGGGCACGAATTTTGATGCTTCGATGGTGTATGCGCCACTCGAAGGGCAACGGTTTTATGCCGGTCTGCGGTGGAATTTACATAAATATGAAGCAAAAAAATAGTAACACTATTCCATTTAGGCGTGCAAAGCAAACACTATCCGTCATTGCGAGGAGGAACGACGAAGCAATCTCAGTACAGGAACAGATTGCTTCGCTATTGCTCGCAATGACGAAGGAGAGCAATAACGGGAAAAGGGAACGACGAAAAACCCAACAACGGCGCATCATTGCGAGGAACGAAGCAATCTTGGAGTACTTGTATTTAGATTGCTTCGTACCTCGCAATGACGAACAGGCTAAAGAAAACCGTCATTGCGAGGAGGCACGACGAAGCAATCTCAATACAGGCATGGATTGTTTCGTTCCTCGCAACCAGCGGTCAGTGACCAACGGGAGCTAATGACGAGTACGCCTAAATGGAATAATTCCGAATAATATAAATCTTAATTACTTAATTATTTTACAACATGAAAAATTTAGCTGTAATTTTTGGCATACTGTTGCTGACAGTATCCGCATCTGCTCAAAAGAGCACAAAGAATTTTACCACAACGGTATTTGATGTAAGTTTGCACTGCGACAACTGCGTGCAAAAAGTGGAAAGCAACATTGCCTACGAAAAAGGCGTGAAAGACCTGAAAGTGAATTTGGAGAAAAAAGAGGTTACCGTAACCTACGATGCAAGTAAAAATTCGGACGAAAAGCTGATTGAGGCGTTTCGGAAACTGGGTTATGGAGCAAAGGCAGTGTCGAGAAAATAGGAATTTCTCACAATAAAAAAACACATATAAATAAACTACTATGTTAAATTATTCATTGCACGACAATGCACTGACCAAGCGCGCAAACGATATGTGGGCACAAACCCACCCAAAACTGCATTACGACCGCAAAGCGTTTATCAACCTGATGCTGGAGCGCGGTACGCTGATTTCGAAAACAGACATTATTGCCGTGTTGAATCACATGGAAGAAACGGCAGCGTACATCGTCGAAAACGGAGGTACACTCAAACTGCCGCTGTTTAACACAAATTTTTCCATTTCAGGCGTATTCGAGGGAGCAAACGATGCGTTTGACCCCACACGCCACAAGCTGTGTGTTAATGTGGTGAAAGGCACTGTGCTTCGCAAAGCCGAACAGCGTGTCAAACTGTCGAAAGCAAACATATCCTGGTGTCAGCCTCAGATACATCAAATAAAAGACAGTATAAGCGGCAGTGTGGATACTATCCTTACGGCAGGCGGTGCAGTAGAAATACTGGGAATAAAAATCAAACTACTGGGTGATAAGCCTGAAACGGGCTTATACTTTGTTGCCGAAGATGGTACGACAAGCAAAGCAGAAGTCATTATCCGGAATAAACCCTCACAGATAATTGCGCTGATACCTGCACTTAAGGCGGGCAGATACAGGATAAAGGTGGTTACGCAGTTTACCGGCGGGCGTAAAACAACAGAACCCAAGGTTACATACAATACAAAACCACTATTGGTTTCTTAAAAAAACCAATATCGATTTTATAATAAAACCACTGAAGGTTTGCATTAAAAACCACCTGCGATGTTAAACACATAACACAGGTGGTTTTTCAATTCAGGCGTATTGTTTCTGTTGAAGAAGATGAATGCTTAATCAATCCACTCAAACCCGCAATACGACACCAAGGCTTTCGGGATACGAATACCTTCGGGCGTTTGGTGGTTTTCGAGCAAAGCCGCCACAATGCGGGGCAAAGCAAGCGCGCTGCCGTTCAAGGTATGGCAAAGCTCGGTTTTCTTATCGTCGTTGCGGAAACGGCATTTCAAGCGGTTTGCCTGATAACTCTCGAAGTTCGATACCGAACTCACTTCTAACCAGCGTTCCTGCGCTGCCGAATAGACTTCAAAATCGAAAGTCAGCGCCGAAGTAAAACTCATATCGCCGCCGCAGAGGCGAAGGATACGCCAAGGTAATTCTAATTTATTTATCAAGGATTGCACATAATCCACCATTTCTGTCAACGATTGGTAGGAGTGTTCAGGCGTATCGATGCGTACAATTTCCACCTTGTCGAATTGATGTAAACGGTTCAGCCCGCGTACATCTTTACCGTACGAGCCTGCCTCGCGGCGAAAGCAAGCCGAATAAGCGGTATTTTTTACCGGCAAATCTTTTTTATCCAAAATCACATCGCGGTAGATATTCGTAACCGGCACTTCGGCTGTAGGGATAAGATATAAATCGTCGGCTGTAGCGTGATACATCTGCCCTTCTTTATCGGGCAATTGCCCTGTTGCATAACCAGAAGCGGCATTAACCACATAGGGCGGTTGTACTTCCAAATATCCGGCATTGCGAGCCTCATCGAGGAAAAAATTAATCAAAGCGCGTTGCAAGCGTGCGCCTTTTCCTTTGTAAACGGGAAAGCCCGCTCCGGCAATTTTCACACCAAGTTCAAAATCAATCAAGTCATACTTTTTTGCCAAATCCCAATGAGGCTGTGCTCCCTCGTGTAGCGTTGGAATTTCGCCCCCTGTTTTTTCTACCCTATTATCTTCGGCGTGTTTGCCTTCAGGCACTTGTTCGCTTGGCAAATTGGGAATGGTGCATAACAAAGCTGTTAATTTGTCTTCTGCCTCTTTCATATCCGTTTCGAGTTGTTTGTTACCCTCTTTCATCTCGGCAACACGGGCGCGAGCCGTTTCAGCTTCATCCTTTTTGCCCTCTTTCATCAGTGCACCAATGCTTTTAGACAGGTTGTTTAATTCTGCCAAATTAGCATCTAACACACCTTGCGTGCTTTTTCGTTTTTCATTAAGCGCAATAACCGTTTCGATAGCCTCTCTCCCATCGAAATGCTTTTTTGCCAATCGGCGAATTACTTCGTCTTTATTTTCTGTGATTTGTTTTAGTGTAAGCATATTATATATGTTTTTAATCGTTCTATTTCTTGTTGAATTTCTTTGTTCGCAATTTACTATATCCCGTTAGGAATTTAGGTTCGGTAGAAATGGTAGTAACCCTATGCAAAAGCATTCCGTAGGAATGCAACATTACTCAATCTGTTTAAATATATATCGTTCATCATATTCTAATCCGAAATCTATTAATATTTTCCTGTATTCCTCTACAAATGTTTTCTTTTTGTGATGTTCTTCTTGATTTTCAATATATCTCGCTACTTGGCTTATTTGTGATTTGCTGTAAGAAAAAGCACCATAACCTTCTTGCCATGAAAACTTATCCAAAGCTAATTTCTCTTTGTTAATCCACTCCGAACTATTTCGTTTCACATGTTGCATCAATTCCGACAATGATTGCGTGGGACGAAAACCAAATAAAACATGAACATGGTCGGACATCCCGCCAATTGATAAAACTTTATGCCCATAGCTTTGGATAATGGCAATAATATATTGATATAATCTGTCTTGCCAAACCGGTTTAATTAATGCTAATCTGTTTTGAACAGCAAAAACCGAATGAATATGGATTTGTGTGTATGTATTAGACATAATTATTGTTTGTAAGCTGTTCGTTCGCATACCTAACGGCATGCGAGAAAACAGGAACATTTCTTTTCTACCGAACCTAAATCCCTAACGGGATAATGCTTGCGCAAAGATACAAAAAACAAAACTCGAGTTTTTCAATACTGAAAAATCGAGTTTTATTTATGAAATGAAATCGTCAATTCGATTATGCCTCAGCAACAGGTTGAATTGAGATATACGATTTGTTATCGCGTTTTTTGCGGAATACCACTGTACCATTTACCAATGCAAACAAGGTATGGTCTTTACCAATGCCTACATTATCGCCTGCATTGTGTTTTGTACCGCGTTGGCGAACCAAAATATTGCCTGCTTTAGCAAACTGTCCGCCGAAAATTTTCACGCCAAGTCGTTTACTTTCCGACTCGCGACCGTTCTTGGAGCTACCGACCCCTTTCTTATGTGCCATTTTCTAAAACTTTTAATAGGTTAACCAATAATTTCTTTGATTGACAATTCTGTAAAATCTTGACGGTGTCCGTTTAATTTACGATAACCTTTGCGGCGTTTTTTGTGGAAAACCAACACTTTGTCGCCTCTGAGGTGCGAAACTACTTCGGCAGTTACTTTTGCGCCCGCTACGGTTGGAGCTCCTACGGTAACTTTTCCGTCGTTGTCGATTAACAATACTTTGTCAAACTCTAATGATGAGCCTCTTTCGGCTTCATTCATTCTGTGAACAAATAATTTTTGTCCTTGTTCTACTTTGAACTGCTGTCCTAAAATTTCAACAATTGCGTACATATACATTCTATGTATTAATTAAGTCCGGGAGGTGAGATACTGCTCATCGTCGGCAGTAGTGCTGCTTATTTGGGTTACCTCTTTTCGAAACGGCTGCAAATGTACAACTAATATTCTGATTAACAAATCATTTTTGCGTTTTTTTATATTTTGCATTTATATATTTCGGCATTATCTCTTTGAAGCTTGTTCGTCATTAGCTCCCGTTGGTCACTGACCGCTGGTTGCAAGGTACGAAGCAATCCATGCCTGTACTGAGATTGCTTCGTCGTTCCTCCTCGCAATGACGAACAAACTTCAAATAATTGTTGTTACGCGATTGCGGGTCAATCGCGCAAAGACGAGCACGCCTAAAAAAGGATAAGTTCGTAACTTAATAGGTATTTTCTTGATATGAAACACTTATTTCGGTACGACGATTGACGCGGTGTTGCTGCTCGCTGCATTTCACTCCGTTGGCACATTGATTGCGCAACTGAGTTTCGCCATAGCCTTTGCCTACAATACGCGAAGGCGCAATACCTCTTGCCACAATATATGCTACTGCTGCGTCGGCGCGTCGTTGCGAAAGCGTCAGGTTGTAAGTATCGGAACCACGGCTGTCGGTATGCGAAGCAAGCACGATATGCGTACCGGGATTGTCTTGCATAAAATACACCACTCTGTCCAATTCTACTGCCGATTCGGGCGAAATGTTGTACTGGTCGAAATCGTAGTAAATATCGTTCAGCTCCATTTGTGTGCTTGAGTTAATATCCAAATATACCGTATCGACTACCACAGCTTTGCCGTCTTTCGGTACTTGCGATACGATTTCAATATCGGAATAGCCCACAGCTCTAATCCGGGTTCCAAACAGCGTATCTTGGTCGATACGATAACTCGCCACTCCGATGCGACTCGTAAGCATGGTAATCATGCCTCCCATATCAACCTCGGCACGCTCTATCGGTTGCTGTGTGCGGCTATTGAGCACTACTACCCGATAGGTATAGGGCGGAGCAAGTTCTGTGCTTGTAGTATATATTATCGTTTCTTTTGCCGGAATTTCCACCGTGTCTTTCTTATAAACAACTACCGTATCTTGTTTGTAAACCGTATCGGTTTTAATTTCTTTTTCTTTTTTGTCGCAATGCAGGCGGAATCGCAAAGCCAATTCTACACCTCCTGCAAAAAGAGTTGCGCGATTAGTTTGTTGCGAATTGACAACGCCGCTGTATGTAATGCCCGTCCCTATACTGTTGCTATTGTTGGGCGGAAACGATGCACTGTAATTTGCGGGTGCTTTGAATAATTCTTTCGATTGTTTTTTTACATTATTCAATCCATAGTCGATATACAGTCCGGTAAGCAAATCTATTTTAGGCGAAAGAGTCCAAATTAAACCTGTATTGAAAAAAGCAGAGATACTCATTTTAAGCGGTATATCGCCTTGCCAGCTGTGTCGACCTTTCGGATTGGATAACGAGCCAAAACCGTGTTGGTCGACCGGCGGACCGGAAGGCGCACCATAGTCGATATTGGAAGTGCCGGGAAAATAGCCCGAAATATTGAGTCGTCCGTCGGAAAGATATTTACCGTCTTGCACCGCATAATTTGTTCGAATGGGGAAATGCAATTTCGGTCCTGCTCCGGCATAAAATCCTATCGTTTTTTTCTCTCCAAACTTGGTTTGATATTGCAACATTAACGGCACATTAAAAGTATAAACACTTTGATTTTCGCGCCAACCGGCAATACGAGCTCTCAATTCGTAATCGTGCATATTGGGGTCGATGCTGTTCATATTGTCTGCCGTTTGCTGTCCAAGATTGAAATACTCGTTATCGTAAAATCCTCGATTGTATTCGGCTCGCGACTGAAAATATGCCAGCGAAACAGCCGTACCCAGTCCCCAGTGAGGAGTAAAAAAGTACGAATAGCCCAATTGCACATTTCCTCCCAAGAGAAGTTTATTTTCTCCTTCGGCTGCAGGTCCGCTCCAATCATAACGCAAACCGGTAAGTCCTACACCTCCACCTACGGTGATGTAATGCCCTTTTTCCTGAGCTTTTGCTGCCAGCATTATGCTAATGAGCAACATGGTATATACTGCTTTTTTCATACCTAAAAATCTTTCTTCACTGTAAGTATTAATCTTTCACAATAATTTTTTTGACAACTATGCTTCCGAGTTTTGGCGTTACGCGAACGATATAATTTCCTGCTACGCCCGGAGTAGGCACTGTGGTTGTTTCTCCCGTTACGGGATAAGTACCGACCAGTTGTCCATTTTCAGAAAAGATTTCGATTTTTGCTTCCGAAATATTGAACGATGGGTCGGTAATTGTTACCACAATACTCGAATTGATATTTGTCGGATTTGGTGCTACTATTACATCGCCTGTTTGTTGCGATTCGGATACCACTTTCATCGGACAACTTTCCTGCCATGAGCCATCGGCATAATATGCCCTGACTTTATAAGTGCCATTTAATCCTTGCTTGTTGCTATAATACGGCGCATAAGCATTGTCTTTTATTGCATAGTCGTCTTTGTACCATTGGAAACGGCTGAAATGCTCATGTCCTTCTACATAAAGAACATCGCTCCATTCCTGCACAACACGCAGATTATTGCCTTGCAGTACGACATAGCTGCTCGAAAGTATTTTACCGCAATCGTTACTTACTTCTACTTGATATTCGTTGCCACTCATAGAAGGGTCATAGTTCAATTTAAGCGTTGCTGCGGTTTCGCCGCTCAATGGTCGTTTTTCGGCATGAGTTGTTCCGGCAAGCACTTCGTACCATTGATATTTTATCGCTCCTTTTCCTACAGCTTCTACATAAAGTGTAACGCTTGTTGTTCCGTCGCCACAGATATTTTGATTTTCGGGTTGTTTTACTATTTCGAGGTTGCATTCGAGTGTTTCTTCCGGCTTGAGCGTAATACTAAAGGTTGCCGGTTTGCCTTCGCAAGTAAGAGCCTCGCTGACGCGAATATAAGGCGTAACCTGATAGAGCGCGAAGAGATTTTGACTGTCGTTGCTGGTAAGCGTTTGGGCTGCAATAGTATTGCCTGTACCCGAAGTTGCCAATCCGGGGATTTGTCCCTGTATGCGCTCCCAACGAATGCTATCGACTTTTGACGATGTTGGCGTAAATACGATTTCCGTCAAACTGTTGCCCGAAATAACTGTTTGGTCTTCGGGAGCAACCGACACGCTAAATTGCGGTAAAAGTGTAATGCTAAATTTGAAACTTTCGCTTGCACTGCATACTTTTCCGGCATTATTGAATGATGCTTTCACTTCATATTGTGCCGTCAATTCTCTACTTGGGCTTGCCGTAAAACCGGGCATAACATTATCGCCCGATTCGGGAATTTCCGTGATAACATCTCCTCCTATTCGTTTCCACTCAAAATCGGTATTTACCACATCGGTAGTGAAAATATAATTCGGCACCTGTGTTCCGTAACAATAAATTCGGTTATCCACACCTTTTGCCAGTCCGGGAACCGGATTAACCGTTATGATAAACATTTTAGCTTCACCGATACAAGAACTGCTGCGTGGCGTTGCACGATAAACTGCCCGTATCGGGTATGCACTCGAATTTTTTGCCGTAAAGGCAGGTAAAACATCTATGCCCGATTTTGCCGGCAAACCTACGCCTTCAGTCTCGCCGCTTCCTCCTATCGGATCGTAGCCTACTACTTCTTCCCAGTATACTTCGGCATTGCTGCTGTGGTTAAATGTATATCCGGGGAAATCTTCGCCGTGGCAAAGCACAATATCTGCCACATCGTATACAAACGGCATAGTGCCTACATTAACTACAGAAGTGTTTGTACAGCCGGCTGCATTTTCTACTATGACGCGATATTCTCCTTCCTGGCTAACTCCATTGAGTACATATTGGTTGTCAAGACCAAGGTCGACTCCGTTGTATTCCCAATAAATCGTATCGTACATTCCGGCGGTGTTGTCTACGCTTAGTTGCAGATTTGCTCCTGCCGAACAAGCCGGATCGAAATTGCCAACAATAACCGGTTTAGGCAACGAATTGTTTACCGTAACTACTACTACTTGCGGAGTGCCGTATTTACCACAACTATCTTCGAGCCAAACTCGTACAGCAGTAGTATTGTTCAACGAAGAGCCTGCCACCGGTGTTTGATGATAAATAAGTTCGTTTTCTGGAGTACAGTCGTCGTGCTTGTAATTTACATACGAGCTCAAATCGGGCACGGTAAATTTACAGTCATTTCCTGCCGATTGGGCTTCCAATTCTGCTATCGATAAATGAACAACGGGAGCTTCATTGTCTGCCAAAACAGAAAAACTCACTTCGTCGCTTGCTTGACACAAATCATTTGTTACTGTCCAACGGAAAGTATATATGCCGGGGCTAAGTCCATTGACAACACTCGCAGGCGATGTTACATCTTCAATAGTTGCCGCAGTGCCCGCCGTTTGCGTCCACTTGCCTGTACCTACGCTTGGCGCATCGGCTGCCAACTGAGCCGTTGACAACAGACAAACGCATGAAATATTATCTACTCTGCCTGCTTCGGCGGTAACAGCTTCATTTACAACTATCGTTGCCGTATCACTATATGCTGTGCCGCAAGAGCTGCTTGCCATATAGCGCAACAAGCTATCGTTGTGTGTTGCATATACCATCGGGGTAGTATGCGGATCGAAAGGTTGCCAACTGCCGTTTAAACGAATTTCCCAACCTTGCGAAAGCGTGGTTAAGCCATTCCATTCTACTTGTGGTGCTGTTAGTATAAGCGAACTGCCCTCGCATACAGGAGCTATCGAAGCAAGCTTAGACACCACAGGCACTTTGCCTACCTGAAGTATCGCGGGTGTAGATGCAGCATCGCCACACAAGTTGCTTACTTTCAGAATTAATTGTCTTCCATTGTCGCTTTCTTTTACTTCGTAGCGTAGCGTATCGTCGGTAGATGATGAATATATCGGCGTAAGCAAATCGTCGGAGAAGAACCATTCGTAATTTGTAATTGCTTCTCCTCCATTGGAAACTACTACTGCTTTTGGTTTCAGGCTGTCGCCCACACAAAGCGTTTCAGGCACAACGGGAGCAAGAATTTCGGGTACGGAGGCTACACTGACAAGCACAGTATCGCTTTGTGTACTGCCACAGCTATTGCTGATTTCATAGAAAAGTTTTCTGCCGCTATGTTCTGCCGACACGGTATAAGGTGCTGCAAACGGCATAAAATAGCCGCTGTTTACGGCTGTTTCTATTTGCCAATTCTGTACCGGTAAAGCTAAATTTTCGCCCGCGCAAACGGTGGCTGGAGGCACAACAGCTGCCGGCTTGGCTGGCTTGGTATTTACGATAATTGTTGCCGTATTGCTATACACGGTATCGCAATCGTTGCCTGCCCAGTAACGCAGATTCTTTCCATCATGCGTAGTAGAATCCATAAGTGTGGCAGGGTCAAAATCTTCCCATACATCGGAAGCTGTTTCTATTTGCCAGCCTGTACGCCCCGGTATTTCGTCGCTCACACTTGGAGCGACAAGCGATAACGCAACGCCTTCGCATGCGGAATACGAAGCTGCCAGTGTCCCATTTATCGCAGGCAATGCTCCCGCCCGGATAGTTACCCGAGCCGTATCGTTGCCGCAATCGGCTGTTGCTACAAAGATAATTTCCTTACCATTGTCTGCCGCGTAAGAAATATGCAATGGGAATGAAGGTATATTGCTGTAATCTTTCGCTCCTGCGTTTTGTTCTATTTGCCAATAGCTACCGGTAACCAATGTTCTATCGGCTGTTGCCCATGGCTCGGTTAGAGTTAATTCTTCTTCACCGCAAATATCTATTGCCGGAAGTGCAGTGAGGAATTTTTGCTTGGTATTTACGGTGATGATAGCTACTTCGACAGTATCGCTGCCACAATCGTTTTTGGCATAATATTTCAATTCTTTGTTATGATGGTCGGCAGCAACAAGAGCTGTTTCGAGAACATACGGAACTCCGTCAAGCAACCATCCTTCGCTTATCTTGCTTGCGCCACGATAATCGACCAAAGGTGTTACACTTGTCAGTGTTAGAGAGTCGCCCTCGCACAGCACTGCAGCCGGACTACCGTTTAGGGTAATCGATGGTTTGGTATGTACGGTTATTGCGGCGGTATTGCTATACACGGTATCGCAATCGTTGCCTGCCCAGTAACGCAGGTTCTTTCCGTTGTGCGTAGCATAAACCATCGGTGTAGCAGGAACAAATTCTTCCCATACATCGGAAGCTGTTTCTATTTCCCAACCTGTCCGCCCCGATATTTCATCGCTCACACTTGGAGCAACAAGCGATAACGCAACGCCTTCGCAAACAGCAGCCGGAGTAGCTAATGTTCCTACGGAAGGCGAATTGCCGCCCATAACTGTTGCGCGAGCCGTATCGCTGCCACAAATAGTTTTTACTATAAATAGTACTTCTTTGCCTTTGTCGGTAGCATAGGAAATCGGCAACGGATAAGCAGAAATTTCGATATAGTCTTTTGCTCCTGCATTTGCTTCTATCTGCCAAGTTGTATCGGGATAAAGCGTTTTATCTACAATCCATGGATTGGGCGATAATTCTTCCGTATCGCAAATTTCTATTGTAAAATCTTGTACCAAATCGGGCAAATTATTTACCGTAATAGTTGTTTCAACCGTATCGGAACCGCAAGAGTTGTTGGCGATAAAGATCAAAGTTTTACCATGGTCGGAAGCCACTACAGGAGCAGGAACTGAAATGAAAACATCGCTGCCTACCGCATCGGATAGCTTCCATTCGGAAGAGGTATTCAGAGCCTCGTCGTTTTTCCAATCTACCACCGGAGCATTCAAGGTTAAATTCTCGCCTGCACATACGGGTGATACCGTTAATGTTCCTGTTATTTCTGCTACATCGCGCACTGTAATTTTGCCTACTTCAACCCATACAGAATCGCAACCGTTTACGGCAAAATATTTCAGTGTGGCATTGTGTTTTGCAAAAGATATTTTATCGGAAGAGGTAATTATAACATCGTCCAACAACCAACCTTGATTAGTAATTGCAGAACCATTGTCGGCAACTGTTACTGCCGGCAAGTTAAGGCTTTCGCCAGCGCAAATTGCATCGGGCAAAGTTGGTGCTGTTATGGTTGGCTCATCGTTCACCGTGATAGTTGTTTCAACCGTATCGGAACCGCAAGAGTTTTTGGCAATAAATATCAAAGTTTTGCCATTATCGGAAATCGTTACGGGAGTAGGAACTGAAACGAAAACATCGCTGCCTACCGCATCGGATAGTTTCCATTCCTCGCTATTAATATCAGGGTCGTTTTTCCAATCTACTGTCGGAGCAGTTAAGGTTAAATTCTTTCCTGCGCATACGGGCGATACTGTTAATGCTTCGGTTATTTCCGCCGTATCTTTGATAGATAACAATACTTTGCCGGTATCTGTTCCGCAAGAGTTTTCGGCAACATAAATAATGCTATATCCGTTTTTATCGTAAGCAGCCGAATAAGGCATCGTTATCGAAGTAAATGCCACAGCTTCGGTTGTGGTAGATATAAACCACGAACCGTCGCCACTTCCATCACCATTCCAATTGACCGAAGTTGGCGCAATATTAATATTATTCATGCCTGCACAGGTAAGTGCCGGAGCAGTAATTTCATCTGCAATTTCGGGTTTATCGTTTACCGTAACGGTAGCTTTTCTATCATCTCTATCGACAGTATTAAAGAATGCTCCACAGCCGGTAGCATCTTTCAAATATACCAATTCGTAAACCGTCGTAGTGTTTGGAGTTAAATTTTTAAGCGTATCCAATGTTCCGGCACTATTAATGAGAGCTGTAGTTACTCCATTCGCATCGTATCGATATTCAAAAGGAGCTGTACCCGTGAAATTCACTTGCAAGGCATTTGCCGTGTTGCTACCATTACAGATTGTTGTATCTCCTACGAGCGTTGCCGTAGGACGAGCTTTAATATTCACCGTAACTTCTGCGGGCTGTGAATAACAATCGCCTCCTTTTATTACAACCCAAAGCGATGTATTTACCGGTGTTGTTAAGTCAATATCTGCCGGAGTTCCTATAGCATTAGCAGTACTTTCGGCTGTCGCATCATTGGCAGCAGTTGTTTCATCATTATACCAATACAATACCGATGGATCCATTCCTACGATTTCAGCCCATGGTTTAGTGCCACTCGCTTCTTCACATTGTTCAAAAGGTTCGATAACAGGGGCTGAAACCGGCTCGGCTATATCTACTTTGATTGATGTACGGGAACTTTCGCAACCGTCTACCGTTTCTGTTATCCAATATTCTGCAGCAAATTCGGTTTGTGTATCAAATGGCAGTGGCTCTCCTACTTTATTTCCTTCCGTTGCGGCATCATACCATGTAAGATTTGTTTTATTGGCTGTTACCAGGTCATCTTCCCAATCTTTCATTTCCGAAGTAAGAGTAGGGCAGGCAATATAATTCTGCACGATTGGGGCATCAGGTATCCGATTCACGGTTATTGTTATTGCATCGGAAGAACAAGCATTTACGGTATAGCTAATATCGACTATTCCAAATTTTACTGCTGTTACAACACCCGAAGAGGCATCGACCCACGCTATCGTTGCATCGGAACTTGTCCAGCTGCCGCCGGCAAGAGTTATTGCCGTTGTATCCAAATCGAGCGTTGTACCTTCGCACATTGTCGCATTCACAGGGGGAACAATTTCCGGTTTGGCTTTGATAGTTACGCTACCTTGTATTGTATCGGTACAACCGCCAACGGAGAATTTTCCTATTACCCAATAAGGCGTAGCTGTTTGTACTCCGTTGAAGATAAGGTCGGTTCCAAGAAGTTCGTCGGTACAATCTTCGTTGGAATAATAGGTATAACTGTCGGCTCCGGTTGCTGTATTTTCTATATTCACCGTAGCGGGATAGCAAACAGCAGCGGGTGATGTGATTGTTAATGCAGGCTTTGCATTCACGGTTACGCTTGCTTCCACTCGGTCGCTCGAACAACCGTTAAGCGTATCGGCTACCCACGCCGAAGAGATTCCTACATTTATGCGTGAAGGCAAACTTGCGGAAGACATACCGTCTTCGGAAGTATACCATGCCAAGCCTCCTTCGCTACCGGTTTCGGTTCTGACAACGGTAGGGCTGTGCGATTTGCCGTCGTAGCAAAGTTCTGCATTTGTAACAGTTGGGATAGATGGTTTCTTTTTGATAGTCAATACGCCTTCTATCGTATCACTGCAACCAAGGCTTGTTCCTACAACCCAATACGACATGGTTTGTACACCACTTATTTCTGTGTTGGTAATTTCATTGGCAGGTAAACAATCGGCGGCAGAGTAATATTTATACGAAACCGGCTCGGCTCCGGCTACCGAATTTGTTGCCGTACCTGAAATTTCTACCGTTTCCGGATCACACACAGGAGCCGGATTGTTGATGCTTAGTTGCGGTACTTTGTTTACTGTTATGGTAGCTGTGCCTGTCATATCGGCTGCTACTGCCGAGCAATTGGCATCGCTAAGCTGTGTTATTGTATACGAAGTGGTAGTTGAAGGAGTTACTGTAATAATAGTATCGTTGGTTCCGAGGCTGTTGTAAAAAGTGATGTCGGCTGTTTGCAAACCGGGCGACGGCGTATAGCGGAAAGTAAATGGAGCCGTACCGGTAAAACTGATTGTCAAACCGGTGCTTTGACCTTCGCAAATCGTAGCCGTACCGCTGATTGTTGCCGCAGGACGAGCTTTGATAAATACTTTTACTTCGGCGGGATTGCTGAGACAGTTGTTGTACACTGTAACCCAACGACGCAAGGTATCGCCTGCTGCATTGGCAACATCAAGGTTGAATTCTCCCGAAGGAAGGATTTCATTTTCAGCATGTTGGGCATCGGCAAGTGAGGTATACCAATGTTGTGTACCACTTGTTTTTACCAATGAAGCCCAAGTTTTTGTACCCGAAGTTGCTGCGGCACATTCTATATAATTATCGACATCTGCATCGAAAGGTTTATTTTCAATTACTACTTTTACTGAATCTACATCGCTTTCGCAGCTAAAACCACCGGCATAAGTTGCAGTTTGTGTTACCCAATACATTACACTGTCTTCGATATGCTTGTCGAAGGTTGTAGGCGGCGTCGCAGCTGTTCCCTTGGGTTGATACCAATTCAGGGTATTGGTTCCGGTAGCTTTTGCAAGGTCTGACCAATTGCCGTTTTCCGATGCATTTGTCGGGCAAGATTTATAATCGGACACCGCGGGCTTTTCCGGTTTCGGATTTACCGTAACCGTAACCGCTGCCGTATCGGCACAAGTTGTTGCGGCAACAAGCACTTTAATATAATAAGTTCCGTTGCCTGCTTGGGTTTCGTCGGCAACAGATGATAAACAGGCTTCATCATTCCAATAGGTCAAATCGCCTCCTAACAGTGTACTACCCGCAGTTATTGCCGCTTCGGTTAAATTAACTGTAGCTGGAGAACAAACAGGATCGGGGTTTGTGATTTTTAATTCGGGTTTCGGATTGATTGTAACGGTTACTGCTGCCGTATCGGCACATTGTGTCGTAGCATTTGTTCCTACAATCCAATATTTTCCGCTTGCAGCGATTTTGCTTGCATCGGCAATTTCGCTGCCGGGTTTATCTGCATTGTCATTGAAATAAGTATAGGTTAAACCGGGCGTACTGCCTGCGGTTACTGCCGGTGCTGTTAAATCGACCGTAGCGGGAGAACATACTGCCGCAGGATTACTTACCTGTACCGTTGGTTTTTCGTTTACCGTAACCGTAACCGGTTTTATATCAAAACAACCAGTGCTTGCCACTTTTGCCATGATATAATAAGTACCATTGTCTACTTGGGTTTCGTCAAGTGCGGCATTATTCGTAGCATCTTCATCTAACCAGTACGACAACGCAGCTCCTTCGAGCGTACTGCCTGCGGTTACTGCTGCTTCGGTCAAATCGACCGTAGCGGGCGCGCATACAGGGTCGGGATTCGTAATTTGCAATACGGGTTTTGCGTTTATTGTTACCTTTCCTCCTATTGTATCGCTACAATGTGCCGAAAAACCTACTACCCAATACGAATGAACTCCAACGGCAGAGATATTTAAAGATGCACCGGTAAGTTCTGTCGTACAGGCGGCATCGGAATAATACTTCGGACTTCCCGCATATCCTTCGCCGGGAACAATAAATCCGGCGGCTGCAATGTTTACCACAGTAGGAGCGCATACTACCGAATCGGGTTGTTTGATACTGAATTTCGGTTGCGGATTGATAGTTACAGGCTGTTTCAACAATTCGCTTGTACAATTACCGTCAAAATATGAGATGTAGTAATCTTGTGTTCCCGTAAAGCCGCCCACCTTAGTGCTTGCCAATTCACTTGCAGCACCGGCGTCGGAATAATATTTATAGTAAGCCGGAAGTGTTGCTGAAAGCGCAATATCTATTGCATTCGGCTCACAGGTTTCGAGTGTTCGTGCCGACAACACCGGTTTGTCGTTAATAACAACATGTACCGGTTCAATGCCGGAACAGCCATTTTCGGCTGTCGCCTTGATATAATATGTACCTGAAGCTGTGATGTTTTCGTAGTTCGCCAACGGCAAAGTAGCTTCGGAATTGGTATAATAAGATAATACTGCTCCTGCATCTGTTACACAGGAACCACCGTCGTTGGTTATAGCAGGATTTGTCAAGTTGATACTCGAACCTTCGCATACAGCCGGAGGGTCGGTTATGCAAAGAGTCGGTGGGGTTTTATTTTCGCTTACTTCTACCGATGCCTGGGCAGAACAGCCGTTTGTTCCGGTTATTGTTAAGCTGTATTCATCTGCCGTCGAAACGGTTATATTCGACGAGTTTTCTAAATTTGACCACCGGTATGTTAATCCGCTTTCATCTCCTTCTACCTTGGCAAAAAGTGCTTTCTGCAAGGTATCGCAAGTAAGCTCGGCAAGCTTTCCTTCATCTTTTCCGTAATAATCGATGCTGAATACAGGTTTAACGGTATCAACCTGTACTACTACCGGCGGAGCAGAATAAGCTTTACATCCATCGGTATTGATTACCTCAACCTGGTAATGCCCTATCGAATCGACATTAAGAGTTCGAGTCGTTACCGGTGTTCCGCCTATTTTTACGGTATCTTTTCCTCCACCGCTAATTTCGAACCAAAGATAACCGATATAACTTGGGTCGCTGTCTGCCGTCAGTGTTATGCTTTTATTTGTACATGTCAATATGCTATCGCCGGTATTGGTAATTACGCCCGGCTCCGCGAGTGCGCAGCAAGTTTGTACCGCATCGGACGAGATTACATAGGCATTACAACCCATAGAGGAGGTTTCGCCTGCTGCTATATCTAAACAGTTCGCCGCGCTGGTTGCAAAAATTGCGCGATAAAGTCGTTCGCCGCCTGCGAGAGGTGGAACATAGCTATCTTCCACATCCTTAATACTATAGCCTTCGGCTACTGCGATAGGCTCCGGAAAATTTGTCCACGATACAGCCCCGTCGTCACTGTATTGCCACAATACATAACCTGTTTCAAACACGGCAGGCAAGGCTTCTCTATAATATTCCATATCATTGTCGGGTATCGACAAATTGACCTCCGTAGTGCCGCAAGCTACCTTTTGCGAGGTAGTATCGTTGATATATACCGTAACATCAGGCACACAAACAGAGAATATGATATCATCTACTACAAAGTCGTTTCCGGCTTCTCCTCCCGTATTGTTGGTAATTTTCAAACGCAAACTCTCTCTATTTCCTGTATTAAAAGGAGGTAAGGAATATTCCGTCCACCGATTTGCTAAATTATTGGTAGGTTCTTCATGCATCAGCGGTGTTGTATATTCCGAAAGAACCTCGTCGGTATCGGCATCATGAATCGAGAAAGTAAGTGTTGGCGGATTGTCGTCATTAGCATCATTATGTGCATTGGCAGCCCAAGCCGATAATGCTACAAAAGTATTTTTACACAAACCATCTATCTCGGTATCAAGTACTGTAACCGGTTTTTCAGCTCCATTGACAAAAAGCATACCGCCAAAAGTTGTTGAGCCATCGCCATTACCGGTATGGTCCCAACCTGCTACTGCCCACGAAGTTGTTTCACGCGGGTCTACACACACGCGATAACTGCCACCTGCATTTAAATCACCACTACCACTGTAAGGCGTATCCATACCTTCATATTCTCCTATATAATCATGGCTATCGTGTACTCCAAAATCTATTTTCAATATTTCGAAAGAACGCGAGTTGCCCACACAAAGCGGTTCTACCTTTACTGCGCAAGGAGTGGTATATTCTTCGTTGTCACAAAAATCCGTTATCCCGCAGTAATAATAAAAAGTGCCCAGCTCGGAAGTGCCCGGAGTATAATGGCTTTCGGTGGCTCCGGCAATGAGCGTTCCGCCCACGGTAGAAGCAGTTGTATTTTTATACCATTGCCACGAAACTGCTCCCGTAGCTTCGGTTATAATTTCCTCAGCCACGGCATATTGTTTGTAGGTAGTATCTTTACAAACAACGGGCTGCAAAGACAGTGCCGGCAAATATTGCACCGGTACAGAATAGGCAACGCAACCCATTGTTACCTTGGCTCGATACCATGTGCTTACGGTAGGCAGCGTGGTTACTTCATACGGCGTTGTATTTGCCAACGGCATATCGCTGTAGTCGCTCAAATCGCCGGTGGTAGAACTCTGCCATTGAATAGATGCTCCGGCAGCTTGTCCGGTTAATGTTAATTCAAAACTCAACACTTTATTAAGCTCATCGCAATCGGCAAGAATATCTTCGCCATTGATTGTGGCTGTACCCACTACCGTGCTACAAATAGGATTTATACATACATTATCGAGTTGGGTATTATTATCGCCTCCGTCGCGAACAAATTTAATGTAGCTCACTGCGGAGTTGTTGATTGCCCAAGTGTATTCTTCCCACGAAGCGGTGGTGGTAAAACTTCTGGAATCCAGTTTCGTATTGCTTGCGTTATACAGCTCTACGAGCACCGAATTTCCTTTTTGAGCACGGAACGATAAAATCCCCACGCCATTGCTCAAGCTTGGTGTTTGCAGTGTTGCCCCCGAAGTGCCGAATCGCATCGTATTGGGTGCCGAATACGGATTTCTATCGTCGCGATACAGGCTGTTCAGTTTCCATGTGCCTGTAGCCGAAACCACATCGACGGTATTACCGCTGCCGTTGCTAAGAGCAGACCATACGGCGGCATCAAAATTTTCGCATTCATATTCCGGCGGCAAAGATGGTGCAAGGGTGGTAATTACATCGCTTTTTTCGCTTGGCGAAGCCGAACAATAGCTATCATTATCGCCTAATGCTGTTATTTCTACGGTATAGCCGGTTGATGATTTTAGCCCGCCGATTGCCAACTGTTCAAGACTTCCGTCGAACAACTCATGGGTAGCAATAAGATTTACTCCGCTTGCATCATACACATTGACTACATAACCGACCGCGTTTGCTACCGCCGTCCAATGAACAGTAAAACCTTCGCTTGTTTCATCGCTTCCGCTTGGTTTTCCTACGGTGGACAAAGGCGTACCTGTACACGCCGCTGTTATAAACGAAACATCGGCAAAAGTGCTGTCGCAATCGTTCACTGCATCGCCCACGGCATAAATGCGGGCTACATAATCGGTTTCGGCTTGCAAGCCTGTAAGGTTGTAAGGCGATGATACATTAACGATACGGCGCACGGGATTTCCCGTAACCGTGGCGCTTTCATACAATTCGATAGTATAAACCAGCGTAGAAGGCGATACCGCTGTTGTTGGCGCATCCCACGAAAGTTGTGTACTTCCTCCTGTGGGTGCTGCATTGGCTGCATTTTGAGGAGTTTCGGTCAGTTGGGTACCAAAACAATCCTTTTTATAAACAACTATTTTAAATATTCGAGTATTTGAATTTGCCCATATTTTACAATAATTGAAATTCTCTCCTGCTGACGGAATAATACTTACTTTATACGGCGAAATATCGCAATCGTTAAGTTTTCCATTACCGACAGCAGTTCCCGCAACAGTTCCATCGGCAGTTAAAGCAGCAGGCGCAGAAGTATCATAATCATAGCTGATTGTTCGACTGCCGGTAGTAGAATTGTTTGAAGAAAGATAAATATCGATTCCGTAGATATACTCGCTTTTCAGTTGCACTTGCAAATAATTGCTGGTACTAATATTTGCAGCACTACCATCGTAATCTTTACAAAGTCCTCCATTTCCGGAGTTCGAAGGTCCTGTAGATAATGTGATTCGTATATCATCATTATCTACCGCAGCAATTGGAGTCGATTTTTCATATATAATGGTTTGTCCCTTAACAGAGCATACAACGCACAAAAGTAAACTCAACGCGAGCCACAAACGATTAACTTTTTTCATAACAATTTCTTGTATAAACTTTATTTCTTTCTTAAAAAAATAAAACGAATTTGTTTCATTTTTTATAAACCTTACAAAGGAAGAAGAAATATTAAAAAGAAATAGTTAAAAAATTGTTAAAAACATATTGCGTTTACTTTATATAGAGTTTTTTGTATCTATAAGAGAGCATTTTAAGGATTTAGCCTTGATTTTTAACTATTAGCCGAACCGGACAATGATCGCTTATAGTTACTTCGTCGAGGATTGCGGTGCTCACTACTTGCTTTACAAAGGCTTGCGAGCAAAGAAAATAATCGATACGCCAGCCAACATTTCGGTCGCGCGCTTGCGTGCGCATACTCCACCAGGTGTATTTCACCGTGTCGGGGTAAAAACGGCGAAAAACATCTACCAACCCGTGAGTCATGAAATTATCGAACCCCTCCCGTTCTTCGGGCGTATATCCGGCATTTTTTTCGTTTTGTTTCGGGTTGGCAAGGTCTATCGGGCGATGAGCTACATTGAGGTCGCCACACAAAACTACGGGTTTCCGCTTTTCGAGCAAAGTAATAAACTCAAGCAGTTTTTTATCCCACACATCGTGGCGCATGGCAAGACGCGACAGGTCGTGTTTTGCATTGGGTACATAGGTGGTAAGCAGGAAGAAATCGGCAAATTCAAGGCTAAGCAATCTGCCTTCGCGCGACACATCGCCGTATTGGTCGGCAAAAATCCGGTTGTCGAAACAGCTGTCAAAATTGACAGTAACCGACTGCGGTTTTATTTTCGTAAAAATTGCCGTACCGCTGTAACCTTTTTTTTCTGCCGAATTGATATAGGAATCGTAGCCCAATTCCTTAAATTTCAATACATCGATTTGCTCGGGCTGCGCCTTGGTTTCCTGCAAACATATCACATCGGGATTTTCGGCTTCGAGCCACTCGAAAAATCCCTTGTTTACCGCAGAACGAATGCCGTTGACATTAAAGGAGAGTATTTTCATTAATTGTTAGTTATTAATTAATCATTAGCATTTGGGACTTTTCGTTTCAATTCAAAATCGCGTCCGAGGTATTTTTCTCGCACGGTAGGGTTGGAAGCAAGTTCTTCGGCAGTACCTTGAAAAAGTATTCTCCCTTCGAAAAGCAAGTAAGCGCGGTCGGTAATACTGAGCGTTTCGTCCACATTATGGTCGGTAATAAGAATACCGATATTTTTATCCTTAAGTTGCCATACAATATCCTGAATATCCTGTACGGCAATAGGGTCGACGCCGGCAAAAGGCTCATCGAGCATAATAAACTTAGGTTCGATGGCAAGGCAGCGGGCAATTTCGGTTCGACGCCGTTCACCGCCCGAAAGACGGTCGCCAAGATTTTTCCGCACATGCCCGAGGTGAAACTCCTCGATAAGCAGTTCGAGTTTCTCCTCTTGGTAAGCTTTGGTAAAATTGGTCATTTCGAGCACCGCACGGATATTATCTTCCACCGTCATTTTGCGAAACACCGAAGCCTCTTGCGCCAGATAGCCGATTCCGATTCGGGCACGCTTATACACAGGAAAGGAGGTAATATCCTCGTCGTTGAGGAAAATCTTGCCTTCGTTGGGCACAACCAATCCGGTAGTCATGTAAAAAGTAGTGGTTTTACCTGCACCGTTAGGTCCAAGCAAACCAACAATCTCACCCTGTTCTACACTGATAGAAACATGGTCGGCTACGGTTCGTGCGCCATATCGTTTCACTAAGTTTTCGGTGCGGAGCACCATCTTTTTTTGTTCCATCTTAAATTTTATAAATCAATTCCAGCGGCGGCATAAGTTATGCTTCGTTAAGCTCGCGCCAAAACGGCGTCTAGTGTAAAATATTTTTTTATCGGCATGTAAATTTTTTTAGTCCGTGTGTAAAATTTATTTAGATGTACATCTAAATAGAACGGAGATGTACATCTAACGGGTGCTTAGATATACATCTCCGCATGTGGTATATGTACATCTAAACAAATTTTTCTCACTACCTATGGAAATTTTTGTGCCGATGTATTTAAAAATTCGTCAGCATGTTCGTGTGTTTTCCACTTGTTATTAGTTTTACCTGCTGCTTCTATTTTGCGACGCAGGAAAAGTCTACGCCAAGCGGGTATTTTTTCCAACGCACAAAATTATAATTATTTTTCAAAACGACAGCGGGCACGAAATCTTTTCGGTTTAAAAAAGCTCGCCTTCCTTCAACCGTTCCATTTTATCAACTTATATTTTTATTCTTTTTTAGATTTAATGGGGTTAAATTTGTGCTAAATGAATGAAAAAAGATTATCTTTGACCGGAAAAATTATGTCTAACTAAAAATACATAAACAACATGGAAAACAAAACTAACGAATCTTACGCAAAAATTTGGAAGCATTTAGCCGACAAGTACAACTCTGACAGTGCTTCGGTTGAAGACATTTTGAAAGAGAAATCGCTTCATCTCATTTTAAATCGTTATTTCTCAGAGCTTTCCGAAGCAGAAAAAAACAGCTTGATAGATGAGCTACATGAATCGGAAAAGAAAATGAACATTCCGAGCAACGAAAGACTTTAATGAGAAAAGGAGCTAACTGCTCCTTTTTTTGTGTGTATATTTTATTTAATCCCTTGCCCTTCGGGGTGCTTTTATAATATAGCTCGTCCTTTGTTAATAACCCCTCCCCCCGTTGGGGTACTCCCCTTAAAATAAGGGGAGAGTTTAATACAAACTGCCTTATTGTACAAACACGATGCTTGTGCAACATTGTCCTCTTTTTTAAAGGGGACGAGCGAAGCGGAGGGGTTAATATATAGGGATTAGCTTATACAGAAATTCTTCAACAAAAAACAGCGCGTAGAAGCAACTCTCTCGGTCTCCCCTACGCGCTGTCTTTTAAAAAGTCAATTTATTCTTTTGGATTTTTCCCCCATTTATTTTCTCCGGGTTGACTGTCTTTACAGAACCAAACGAGCAGAATGATTGCTCCTACCAAAGGAATCAATGCGAGTAACAAATTCCAACCGCTTTTGCCAATATCGTGCAAACGGCGTACCTCAACTGCTAAACCCGGAATAAATACTGCTAAACAATAAATCAAATAAATCCAACCATATCCTACACTCTGTCCATTCATATCGAATGTTATTCCCAACACTTTATTATCAAGAATCGTTGCTGCAATGGCGAAAATCACATTGAACAAAACAAACATCCAGAGCTCTTTTCTTCTTGCTCTTCCTTTAAAATTTGCGTAGTTTTTCAAAACCTGTAAATACCAATTCATTTTACTTTCCCTAAAATAAGTGTCGGGCACAACCTTTAAATTATTAAATTATATTTTAAAAAAAATCTTATTCCGCTATCCCTATCCCTCGTTCAGGAAAGGTATTTGTTGTTGCAAGAGCACTGTGCAAATGCCTCTACGCGTTATCTTTCCCGTTTACACTTTCTTCCAACGCTTCAATGTAGATAAAAACTCGCGGAGCATAGGGCGTGCCTCATCGGGGCTGAAGTTATTTCCTGTTTCTGCGTTCCAGTGGTCTAAAAATTGCAGGTTTGTTTCCAGCATTTCTTCCATTGTTACATCGCGGGTAAATGCCCCATGCTGATAGCAGTAATGACAATATTCGCGATTGGTACTTCCGTCGGCATTGGTACCGAAATCTTCTGCGGATTTCATGTTCATCCCGCAACTTTGACAAATTAATTCGTTCATGGTTTTTGTTTTTAATGTTTTTCGAAATTATCTATTTAATGCAAGTTAAAAAAATTCCACCATCAAATAATTTCTCCGCTGCCAATACAAATCCGTCCCTCAACATCGTACACCACTCCAAACTGTCCCGAAGCAATGCCCTGCTGTTTCTGTTCGGTGCGAATGCGGTAAATATCACCTATCTTTTCTATTGTGCCGCGGGTAAACTCGGGCGTGTGGCGAATTTTCACCAAACAATCGCATACCTCCCCCTCCTCTACCGCCGCAAGCATATAAGGCGCAGCAATGTAATTGAAACCTTTGAGGTTTACCACTGTTCCATACTGCGTTTCGGGGTCGTAGCCCTGCGATATGAAAATCGTATTTTCGTCGATATCCTTTTTCACCACAAACCACGGTCCGCCGCTCAAGCCAATACCTTTGCGCTGCCCAATGGTATGAAACCAATACCCTTTATGCTCGCCAAGCACCTTGCCACTTTCAAACTCCACAATTTTCCCCGGCTTTTCGCCCAAATAGCGTTTAATAAAATCGTTATAATGCACCTTGCCGAGAAAACAAATACCCTGACTGTCTTTCCTCGTAGCAGAAGGCAGCTTGGCATCGACGGCAATTTGCCTCACCTCGCTTTTCGGCAAATGCCCAATGGGAAACATCGAACGGCTAACCTGCATATTGCTCATCCGGGCAAGAAAATAAGTCTGGTCCTTCACCCTATCTGCCGAAGTAGACAAATAGACAGTATTCTCTATTTCCGTGGTCGTAGCATAATGTCCGGTAGCAATCTTGTCGTAATCGTGCCCCCACCGTTGGTCAAAATAACCGAACTTGATAAGTTTGTTGCACATCATATCGGGGTTTGGAGTAAGTCCGCGGCGCACGCTATCGATGGTGTAGGCAACCACGCTGTCCCAGTATTCCTTGTGCAACGATACCATCTCAACCCGCAAGCCGTAGTGCCGCCCAAGCCATTGCACAATAGTCATATCATCTTCCGCCGGACAGTCGATATATCCGTGCTCATCTTCCATGCCTATTTTTATGTAAAAAATATCGGGATTATAACCCTGCTCTTTCAACAAGTGCACAGCCACCGAACTATCTACTCCTCCCGAAACCAGTGCGGCAATATTCATTTTCCGATTATCCACATTAAAAAACTTACTGCCCACAAAGATAAATTATTTTGCTTATCCGCAAAACTACTTTTAACTATTCTAAGGAAGAAAAAAATATTTATATATTGTAAAAAAACTTCTCTTAAGCAATAATTAAGTAAAAGATAAAGGTGAAAAGCTGTGCTTATGTTGTGGAAAATATCAAAATTTGCCTATTTTTGCTCCTTCAATTATTCAATTCCTATTTATTTTCAATTCTCAACATGGATACTAACCAACAGTTCGACCACATAGCCGCCATTTGTCGCGATATTTTCAGCAAAAAACTAAGCGACTACGGAGCAGCATGGCGCATTATGCGTCCCGCTTCGGTTACCGACCAGATTTTTATCAAAGCAAACCGTATTCGAAGCATCGAAACGAAAAAAGTCAGCCTCGTAGGCGACGACATCCGCGGCGAACTGATTGCTATTGTCAATTACGGCATCATCGGACTGATACAACTCGAACTCGGATTTTCCGAGCAAGCCGACTTATCGAAAGAACAGGTGCTCGAAAAATACGACCACTACCTGCAAGCTGCAAAAGATTTGATGACAGCCAAAAATCACGACTACGACGAAGCTTGGCGACTTATGCGCCCCGAATCGTACACCGATCTCATACTGATGAAACTCTACCGTACCAAGCAAATAGAACGCAACGCCGGCAAAACGCTTATATCCGAAGGCATCGACGCCAATTATTACGATATGATAAATTACGCCGTGTTCGGCTTGATAAAAATAGAATTTGAAAAACCATCATGCTGAACTTGCTTCTGCATCTCTCATAAAACAATGAAAATTGCGGGTTAAACCCATAACGACAATTAAAACAAAAAATATGAAACGAACGATTCTTATCATCTCCCGCCTGCTACTCGGCAGCGTATTCGTATTTTCGGGCTTTGTAAAAGCGATAGACCCACTCGGATTTACCTACAAAATTGAAGATTACCTCACGGCGATGGGTCCGTTTATGGAACAGTTTTCCGGGTTGGCATTCATTGCTTCGGTATTGCTTTCGGCTGTCGAACTGGTTGTCGGGTTGAATCTCGTGCTTGGAATTCGCTTGCGCGAAAGCAACTTCGGTGCGGCTCTACTCATGTTGTTTATGACACCCCTCACACTGTGGATTGCCCTCACAAACCCTGTAACCGATTGTGGCTGCTTCGGCGATGCGCTGGTGATTGACAACTGGACAACTTTTTGGAAAAACACTGTGTTGTGTGCATTAATTATCGTTATTTTCCTGCTTCGAAAGGAACATCGTCCCTTTGTACGCAACCGTGCGCAATGGATAATCGCCGTTTACGGTTTTGTATTTGCCATCGTTCTGTCGATATATTGCTATCGTCATTTGCCGCTGATAGATTTTCGTCCTTATAAAATTGAAGCCAATATCTTGGAAGGAATGTCTGTTCCCGAAAATGCGCCAATGGATTCGTTCGACATCAAACTCATTTATACCAAAGACGGCGTAGAAAAGGAATTCGCCCTCGAAAATTATCCCGCAAGCGACAGTACATGGACTTTCGTCGACCAAAAAACTACTTTGATAAAAAAAGGCTATGAACCGCCCATTCACGATTTTACCATCACGATCGATGGCGAAGATATTACGCAAGATATGTTGGCAAATGAAGGTTACACATTTCTGCTCATTGCCTACGATTTAAACAAAGCCAACCTCGCACAGGCAGAGAAATTCAACAACATTTACCGGTATGCACAGCAAAACGGTTACGATTTTTATGCCCTCACCGCTTCGCTTGCCAGCGATATTGAGAATTATCGAAAAGCAAGCGGAGCCGAATATCCTTTTGGATTTACAGACAAAATTACGCTCAAAACCATTATTCGTTCCAATCCGGGTTTAATGCTGATAAAAAATGCTACCGTGATTGGCAAATGGCATCACAATGATTTGCCTGAGTTCCGCCAACCGCTCGAAAATTCATATCTTGGCAAGGCTGAACTTCCCGACACAAAAGGGCGTATTCTTATCGTTGCGCTGTTGTTTTTCATTCCCGTACTGCTTATTGCCGGCGTGGATAGATTTTTGAAAATAAAGAAGGAAAAATGAAGAATCTAAAAACTTCTTTATACACTTTACAACCTTGAATAACTTACAAACTCAATAAACCATGAGAAAAAATATCGTAGCAGGAAACTGGAAAATGAACAAGCTCTTCGACGAAGGACTGGAACTTGCCACACAAATAAAAGAACTATTGAACAACGAACCGCTTCCCTGTGAGGTAATTATTCTTCCGTCGTTTATCCATTTGCCCTGCATGGTCGATGCGATGGAAGGAAGCGTAATTAAAATCGGCGCGCAGAATTGTTCCGACAAAGCCGCAGGAGCTTACACCGGCGAGGTAAGTGCGGCAATGATAAAATCGACCGGAGCAAGCTATGTTATTGTCGGGCATTCGGAACGCCGTCAATATTACGGCGAAACTTCAGCTATGCTTAAAAATAAAGTAGAAATGGTTTTGGCAAATAATCTTACGCCTATTTTCTGTTTTGGCGAAATGCTTCGAGAACGCGAGGAGAATCGCCATTTTTCGGTAGTCAAAGCACAGATTGAAGAATCGCTTTTCAGTCTTCCGGCAGAAGATTTTGCACGCCTTGTATTGGCATACGAACCCGTATGGGCTATCGGTACAGGCAAAACTGCCACTGCCGGGCAAGCACAAGAGATGCACGCCTTTGTACGCGCAGCAATCGCAGCAAAATACAACGCAACAATTGCCGACAACACAAGTATTCTCTATGGAGGAAGTTGCAATCCTTCTAACGCCCGCGAACTCTTTTTGCAACCCGATGTAGACGGGGGCTTGATTGGAGGTTCTGCACTCGTAGCCAACGATTTTGTAAGTATTATCAAAGCATTTTTATAAAGTATAGTTTGTTATAGAGTTTAGTACAAGAAAAAAACCGCTAATCACTAAACTCCATATTCCAAATCACTAAACTCTAATTTATGTATTTCCTATCAGCACTTAAAGAACTCGGAAGTTATACGCTACTGATGTGGCGAGTATTTTCGCGCCCCGACCGCTGGCGCATGACACTCAAACAAATTCCGGTTGAAATAGATAAACTGGTTATCAATTCGTTGGGCATTGTAGTGATAATCTCCATTTTTATCGGAGCCATTCTCACTATTCAAACCAAGTTGAATACCAATGACCCATTACTGCCGCGTTACAGTACCGGATTAGTTACGCGCGACACACTGTTGCTCGAATTTTCGTCTACCATCCTTTGCCTCATTCTGGCTGGGAAAGTAGGCAGCAATGTAGCTTCCGAAATCGGCACCATGCGCATTACCGAACAAATTGACGCACTCGAAATAATGGGAGTCAATTCAGCCAATTACCTTATTCTACCCAAAATAATCGCTTTCGTATTGATGATTCCGTGCCTGGTTATTATCAGTATGGGTGTAGGGTTGGTAGGTGGCTATATGGTGGGAATGTTTTCCGATGTAATTACGGTAAACGATTATATATACGGCATTCAGTACTATTTTATACCTTTTTATATTGTATATTCGCTGGTAAAATCGCTCGTTTTTGCATTTATTATTGTTTCGGTAGCATCATTCTACGGCTACTATGCACATGGCGGTGCACTTGATGTGGGCAAAGCAAGTACCAAAGCCGTGGTAAACAGCAGCATACTCATCCTTTTGTTCAATATCGTGATTACTAATTTTATGCTCACCTAATCTTTGTCAACCGGTTCTCAAAATCATGATAGAAATCAAAAATGTAAAAAAATCCTTTGATGGAAACACAGTACTCAAAGGAATTTCGGCAGTGTTCGAGGCAGGAAAAGCCAATCTTATTATCGGACAAAGTGGTTCGGGAAAAACTGTTTTAATGAAATGTATTATCGGATTGCATCGTATCGATAACGGTGAAATTCGCTACGACGGACGCAACCTACCCGATATGCGTTTTAAGGAAATGAAATTACTGCGCCGAGAAGTTGGTATGCTTTTTCAAGGATCTGCTCTTTTCGATTCACAAACGGTGCTCGAAAATGTATGTTACCCACTGCGCATGTTTTCCAATATGACCGAAAAAGAAATTGCTCAACGCGCTAAATTCTGCCTTGGTCGTGTCAATTTGGAACCGAAAGCCTACGAACTTTTTCCTTCCGAAATAAGCGGCGGAATGCAAAAGCGCGCTGCTATTGCCCGTGCCATTGCCCTTAATCCACGCTATTTATTCTGCGACGAACCAAACTCGGGGCTTGACCCTTTTACTGCACTCGTAATAGACCGTCTTATCAAAGAAATTACCGAAGAATACAACATCACTACCATTGTAAATACCCACGACATGAATTCGGTAATGGAAATCGGCGACAGTATCATTTTTATACGCCAAGGCGAAAAAGAATGGGAAGGAAATCGTCACCAAATATTACATAGCAATAATCAATATCTCAATGATTTTGTCTTTGCTTCCAATTTATTTAAAAAAGTAAAAGAAAAATATAGTAAATAACGGAATTGCTTGTAAAGCAAACCATCGCCGTCATTGCGAGGTACGAAGCAATCTCGTAATATTTTTTCTATAGATTGCTTCGTACCTCGCAATGACGAACTAGCATCAAAGGGATAGTTCCAATAAATATTAAAAACAAAAAAGCCTGTAAAATACAGGCTTTTTTGTTTTTAATAGGCAAAGAAGAGGAAATTAATATTCCCACAAATCCTGCTCCATATTAATAATATCGGTTTTGATGCGTTGCTGTTCGCGTTTTACATCTTCTTGCGTTCCATTGTAATCCAAAATCATACGGTTTTGGATGTTCGATTCCTTGTAAATATTGCTTGCAAAACGACGCTTGATAAACAAATCGTCAAAAGACATACGAGCACCATTATTTTTGTCAGTAATCAAAATTTCATGCTGAACAAAATATGGACGCAAGTTATCGTAAGGAATCCAGCAGATTGGGAAATTTTGTATTCCTACTCCACGGTCGGTAACAAGCACCGGACAAATGGCAATAATTTTCACCGTAAAAGTAGAAGAATTTCTATCGAAGAACCATACTTCTTTCATGAAATATTTTATCACTTCCCGGTTTGGAATATCAGCCTCTTCTACTTCAAAAGTTCTAACTTTAGTAGTTGGGTCAACCTGAGCTTTATAGATTATTTCAAATTTCTTCAAAATATCTTCTTCAAAGTCAATCGCATTTGCTTTGGTAAATTTCTCATCGGCAAATTCGAACTTAAAAGCAGGTACCTTTTTATCTTTAATCAAGGTAAAAATCTCAGAAAAGAGCGCACGACCATTATTCGACGGTTCTTCAGGATAGTAAAGCGGATAGTTCATTTTCTCGCGCAAATCTAACACGCGATATACCACTTTCTGCCAATAAATATCGTCGGCTCTTGGGCTTTGATACTCTATGGGAGTTAACTCCTTCATGTCATAACTTGTAGGCAAGTTAGCAGGAATTTCACCATATTCGTTAAAGAAATCGTCGGTGGTTGAACTTTGAGCAAATGCACTCGCGCCTAAAGCGAAAACTACCATCAACGGCAATAATATCCGATTAATTGCTTTCATAATTATACTATTTTAAATTATACTTCTTTTATCTGTTTAATAAATCATAACTTCCATTGGCGGTAAGTTTCTCACTAATCCATCGGGACCTTTTGCTTTGATACCCGAAAGGAAGAATTTTTTATTCCTTGGCAGTTTCTTGATGTAAGTCATCTGCGCAGTCGTAAAATTATCTCCATTTGAAGGTTCTACACTTGTACCCATTGCTTCGGTAACATTCAACTCAAAACTGAGTATATCAAATTTTGCTTCAATATCGGCATCGTCCAATTCAGCTCTGAGTTTGGTAACTTCAAGCAAGTTGCTTTTTTTCATTTCTCTATCCGCAGGAGTTTTATATTTTCGAGGCGAACCATCTTTCGTATACGGAATAAAGGCTACAGGCGGCGGCAACATTTTTACACGGAAACTTTTTGCACCCATTGTTTGGGTTTTACCATCAATTTTTGCAACTGCGGTTATCACAACTTCCTGTCCTACCTTTGCAGGACGCACAATGTAACCCTTAGCCGCTCTGGTAAGAGTACCACCGGTAATACTTGGCGTTACATGCGAAGCCGGCACTCCGGGAACGGAAACACTCACTTCGTTGTCGATACCGGCATAGAAAACATTCATCTGGTCTGCCGAGATAGTTGCTGTAGGCTCGCCCACATTATAATCCGACTCGAATGGGAAATGTTGAGGACTGCCGTCAGGACGCTTGATACGAATATAACCTGCGAACTTCTGTTCTCCAATAGCACTTGCAACTCTTTCGTATTTTCCGTCGGGAACAAGAGTTCCTCCGGTAAAGCTTTTCACATCGCCACCAATATATACTTCCGGTTTTTGCGTTGTATCACTTGCTGCTAATACAATTTGCGCCGAGTATTTACTATTCTTAATAACATATTTAGAATTCGGTATCACCAATGCTTCAACTTTGTTTACACGAAAATCTTCGGCATCAACTTGACTCTTCAAGTAGGTAATCATCTCGCCTTCGGTATTACGAACATCTGCCTGAATTTTTGAAAGTATGGTAGTTACTGCTGCAAGCGGCATCATTTCAAAAGTAGCAACACGCCAAGGACGCATTTCACCATCATCATTTCTTTGATCACCTGTATCAAATGTTTTTATTATCTGCGACTTTTTTTCAGGGTCGGCAACCAAACCTGCCATATAATCCCGATACTGTTCTATCGCTTTCTGAATCACCTTACCTTGTCCACCGTTTTCATCCAAGCACACAGTACCTGCGGCATCTAAATTATCTTTTGCTTCAATGTGATCTAAAGTTCCTTCAGGTCCATCGGCAGTTCTGATAATTTTAAGTTTTAAAGTATCAATCTGATTGTATAATTCATTCGACTTTTGTTGTACTTCTTTAGCTTTATTCAACCAAGTAGCGATTCGTTGCGAAGGATTCATTACATATAAATCTCCGAACTTTTTCATCGTCCCTTCATTTCTATTTACTACTCCTTCGGTACTTACTTTCAGACTGTGTTCCACCATGGTAAACCCTTCTAAAATACTTGCCGACACATTCAATGCAAGCATCGCAGTAAGTACGATATACATCATACCTATCATTTTCTGCCTCGGGGTTTCCGGACAATTGGTTGCTCCTCCCATATTATATTATTCCTTTCTAATTCTGTAAAATTTACATAATATGATTGCAAACTATGCTACTGCATTGAGCATATTTCCATACACACTATTCAAGTCTGAAACTTGCTTTGTTAATTTGGTTGTTTCGGTTTTATAAGCTTCTACCGAAACTAAAGATTGAGAAACAGCATCTTTTACTTTTCCTAATTCAGCATTTACCATCTGTATTGCTTTCGCCTGTCCATCTACTTCTTTCAATTGTAATTCATACACTGCATTGACCGATACAAGCGATTTATTGATACCTTTCACAATATTTAGATATTCGCTTGATGATTGCGATGCTGTCGACATTTCAGAGGCAATAGTTTGATATGAACTTACCAGCGCAGCTGACGAAGTATTAATCGCAGCTTGATTGCTTGCAAATGATGATACATTGTTGGTAGCCGAAGTTAACGAGTCGATAAATTTATCGGTTACACCTTTCAATGAGCCGAGTTCGGAAAGCTGCGAAGCTGTTTCAGACAAGCGAGAAATACCATCGGAAAGTTTTTGCACATCGTCTTCCGAAAGAGATGGCACACCACTCAAATCAATTGTTCCTCCTTCAGTACCGCCGGTAATATTTACATTACCACCACCTCCACCACCAAACGATGATGTAGAAAAGCCTTCCATTTCTGCTTCTTCTTCTTCTTTCAATTGCGGGAATACATTATCCCAATGATAAGTTTTGTGAGGTTTACCAAAAGCTGTGATAGCAAAAAGTACTGCCTCTGTTCCCATTCCTGCGGTAAGAATCACTGATGCACCGGGCCAGTGTTGTATTTTAAAAAGTGCACCAACGATTACAACTGCAGCTCCAAATCCAAAAGCATATCCTACGATTCTCGCCCCACTCGGGGTTTCCATCCAATCTCCAATATTCATAATTTCGTAATAAATTTAAGGGTTGTGTTTTTTTATTTTTTATTTGCTATTTAATTAATTTTTCTGTCCTTCAATAAAACTTCTAACACATCTGAAGCCAATGTATGATTTTGTTTCTTGTTGATATTCATAAGTTCTCGAACCACATTGCAGATATGCACCTATATCTTTCCAAGAACCACCTTTAATTACTTTTCTTCTACGAACATCCGGCTCGTTCGATTTCACATTCACCTGATAATCCGGATTCATATCGTTCACAAAACTCAATGTAGACTCTGCATAAACCGACGATGTCCATTCCGAAACATTACCAGCCATATCATATAAACCATAGTCGTTTGGCGGATAAGCTGCCACAAAAGAAGTAATCATATAACCATCGTCGGTATAGTTACCACGAAGAGGTTTGAAGTTAGCAAGGAAACATCCTTTCGCGGTTCGGATATAATTTCCTCCCCAAGGATACATTGCCAAATCTCTACCACCGCGAGCGGCATATTCCCACTCAGCTTCGATTGGAAGACGCCAATCTTGCACTAACGGACCACCGGCTTCTACCTGATGTAAGTTAAATAATCTGGTTCTCCATACACAGAACGCTGTTGCTTGTTCCCAACTTACTCCTACCACCGGATATTCGCCATAACCGGGGTGTGAGAAATACATCTTCATGTAAGGTTCGTTGTAAGCATAGGTAAAGTCACGAATCCAGCACAATGTGTCGGGATAGATATTCAAAATCTTTTCAGATATAAAGTCACCTCGACTATTCAAAGGACGATAAATTGTTTGATTTACATAGCCACCGTCAACACTATAAACAGTATCTTTCTTTACCATCACATCGGCACTATCTTTAGTAACTCCCAAACCATCTACACTTCTATCGTATCTATTTTTCAATGCATTGAATTTGTTTACTTTCTCAGAAGCTTGTTTATAGTCGGCTACCGAGAATCTGTAATTCAAACGCATTGCATTAAGTTGAGGTACCAAATCAATTGCCTCTTCTCCAACATAAAACATACTGTCTAAAGCACGCTTTTGATCTTCGTTAGGCTTATTCCATGGAATTGGTTTATCCCAATTCAAATATGGAACAACTTCATTACCTTGTCTATCTTGGGTGATTTTAAACGATTCGTCGCCTCCAATAGCCGGATCAGCCAAGCGTTCACGAGCAATGGAATCTCTAACATACATCACAAATTGGCGATATTCACCATTTGTAATTTCGGTTTCGTCCATCCAAAACGCATCGACTGAAACAGTTTTCGACTGAGAGTTCATCGCCCAATTTGCCTCCTGGTCATTAGTACCGGTAGTAAACGAACCTCTGTTGATAAACACCATTCCAAATGGGGTCGGGTCTGCATACGCACGAGAATAAACTCCTACCAACTCACCATTACCTTTGCTTCCACAGCTTACTAAAGCTAGTACCAAAGCAGAAAAAAACAGAAACTTTTTCATATCAATTTAAAATATGTTTCACGATTATAAAACTCTAACACTCTTATATTTATTTAATTTTTTTGTCCCTAATTTGAAACTGAACCTCAAAAATAATTCATGTGAACCTGCCGAATTGACAATAAATTTTGATGTGGGTAAATCAAAAGCATAACCTCCCGACAATCCGTTGGATAAATTTATCCCTAAAAATAAAATCACCGCATCTTGATACCTCCAACCTATTCCTCCCCAATACTTCTTGTCCATTTCGAGACGGGCATCAATTTCAGCTTGAAACGAAATGAAATCAGTTTTGTACAAAAAACTCGGATAAAACCTGAATCGTTCGTTTATAAGCGGCATTTCGCATCCTCCCGTGAGGTAAAATACTCTACCTATAAAACTCTCAATGTTGTCGTCAAGCTGAAATGTCGGTTCAAAAACATGTAACATCGAAACTCCGGCATACCAATTTTTCGCATTATACCAAGCTCCACAACTAAAATCAACTGCCATTGCATTAACCGATTGACTCGGAATTTTGCCATCACCTTGTATATTATGGTAATCGCTGGCTACATCTCGAACGCTATCTCCATGTATAGTTTGATTAACAAAACCTATATTTCCTCCAAAACTCAAACTCCCCTCTCCCAACCGAAATTTATACGCATACTGCATATTGACCGATTGCGTAGAAAAAATTCCGGCTTTGTCATTATAAAAAATCAATCCTGCATTATGCACTTTCCCTGACAGTTTCAAGGGCATATTTGCCGCAAAAAAAGTAGTTTGAGGTGCATTTGGCATTCCTATCCACTGCAATCGCTGCAAACCGAAAATATTTATTTCATCATTTTCTGCGATTGATGCCGGATTGAAAGTTTCAAAGCCGAACATATACTGACTTATTTGAGCTTCAGACTGTCCTCTGACAAGAAAACAGTTCACAAACAAACAAGAAATAATCAGTAAAAAACATCTCCCTATTGTATGTAAGCCGTTCTCAAACAAGCGTATTCTTTATTTATTTTTACAATCAAACTGTTTTATAAACAGCAAAAGTAACAAAATATTGTATACACAAACACTTTTTGCACAAAAAAACGCTCAAAATGAGTTTTTTTAATATTCTTCTTCATTAAAAAAGAAATCTTCTTTACTCGGATAATCGGGCCAAATATCTTCTATACTTTCATATACTTCGCCTTCATCTTCCATTTCTTGTAAATTTTCGATAACTTCCAAAGGAGCTCCCGAACGCATGGCATAATCAACTAATTCGTCTTTAGTTGCGGGCCAGGGTGCATCTTCCAATTTTGAAGCTAATTCGAGTGTCCAATACATGACGCCTTATTTTTTTAACAATGTTTTACTTACTATAATTGCGTGCAAAATTAAAAAGAAATCCGATATTAACAACTAATCTTTGAAAAAAACTTTTTCGTTTACTCGATGAGCAATAAATCGCGACAAGACAAATAAATAGTCGGACAAACGATTAACATAGCAATAAATAAACTCAAAGTTCTGTAAATCAACATCTAATCGATATAAGCTGCGTTCCATCCGCCGACAAACCGTACGGCATACATGGATATAACTTACGGTAAAATTGTGTTCTCCTCCCGGTATAATAAATTTTGTTAGTGGCAGAAGATTTTTGTCCATTTCGTCTATTTCTTGTTCTAAAAACTGTATTTCTTCCTGCAATTTTTCGGCAACTAAAGGGAGTTTATGTTTGCCTGTTTCGGTAGCTAAAAAAGCTCCGACATCAAACAGGAAAGTTTGAATACGCAATATTTTTTCAGCTAAATCTTTTTCGTCCATACAATTTCGCAACACTCCTAAATGTGCATTCAATTCATCAACAGTACCGTAAGCCTCCAACCGGTTATCGGCTTTTGATACCCGACAACCGCCTATCAAAGATGTTTGTCCCTTATCGCCCGTTTTAGTGTATATTTTCATAAATAATTAATTTCTAAGTCGATAAAAATAATCTTGTTTTTGTAATTCTGAGTTGAAATAAACAATACCAAGCGAGAATAAATCGAACGACACGCGCACTTGGGGCTGTTGTTTTATTTCGAGCCAAGCTTCCTGCATGCCTTTCGAATGATGAATATCGTCGAAAACAAAAACGCTTGCCTGAGTTATTTTTTTCAAACATTGATAAAAATAATTGAGCGTTGCCTCTTTCGTATGGTTAGCATCGAAGAAAACGAAACCCACACAGTCTAATTTTTCGAGCAATTCCGGCAAGGTATCGTCAATATTACCTTCGATGAGTTTAACATGGTTCAACCCGCAAACAGCAAGCGTTCTACGGGCAATTTGTAACGATTGCGAACAACCTTCGAGCGAATAACAAGGCGTAGCTGTATTTACTGCAGCTAAATAGGCAGTGGTAATACCCAGCGAAGTACCCAATTCAATAATATTGACAGGTTTTGCCGCATTCACCAAACGAAAAAGCAGTTGGGCATATTTTCGTTTTTTAAGCGAGTGGGCTGCTATAGAAGCTACCCGGCGACGGCGCGAACGACCTGTGCCAAAATCGTTAACAAAAATCGTTTCGCGACTATCGAGCAAACGAACTCGCGCTTCCTCTACCTCCTTATATATATAGTAGGGATTTTTCTCTTCAAAAACATTTGTAACCAAATCGAAAGCAAACGGCGAATGTATGCCATGCCCACGAAAATGCCGAGCCTTGACCCTATAAGCCAAAAATCGTGCAACGGTTTTTAGTCGTTTTTTCATAGCGGGGCAAAGATAATGGAATTTATTTTATCTTTGCAAGGTATTTTCTAACCTTAAAAATTACATTATCATGTTACAAAAAATTCAAATTGCGGTAGCGGGCACAGTTGTTGCCATCGGTTTAATCTTGCTGGGCGTTTGTATAAACAAGGGTCTGCAAAGTTTTTCCAACAGAGAAAGAGTGGTAACAGTAAAGGGATTGGCGGAAAAGGAATTTAAAGCCAGTTCTGCCATGGTAAGTATTTCGGTGAGCTGTTCGGGCGATTTACCAAAAGAACTGTCGGAGAAAACCGAAAAAACGGCGGCAGATATTGCAGCTTATCTCAAAACGATGGGCTATGAAAAGGGAAGCCGCGTATCGGAAATTGATATTTACGACAGCAAAACTTATTTTGAAAAAGAATGGCAAGATGATATACAAAAATATATCAATGTAAAAAAAGACCGATACAAGGCGTCGAAAACCCTTTCATTTGAGATAGAAGATGTGGAAAAAGCCGAAGGGGTGAAAAATAAAATCAATCTCGATTTGATAAACAAAAATCTTTCGACCAATGTTGAAAATATTTTTACTGACTACCGTTTCGACGAATTGAACAGTATTAAACCCGAACTGATAGCCGAAAGCACGCGAAATGCACGCGAGGCAGGCGAACAGTTTGCCAAAGACTCGAAGTCGAAATTGGGTAAAATCAAGACTGCTTCGCAGGGGCAAATTGATTTGCGCTACAACCGGCATACTCAAACCGCACGCGTGATAAGTAATATTGTTTTCTATTTGGAAGATTGAGAAGAGTGTAGAAATAAAATATGCGCTATGAATTGAACGAAATTCATAGCGCATATTTTTATCACAATCTTTTCCACACCTCACCGACAGCCGACAGTTCAAAACCGCGGCTTAGAGCAAAACGGTAGAGTTTGGCACGGCGGTCGGCATCGTTTTTGAATTTCATTCCGCGTTGCTTGGCGCGAAGCAATTCAACAAGGGTTTCACAGTAAACTTCGCTGTCAATTTCGGCAAGGGCATCAGCAATAAGCGCGGGGGAAATATTCTTCATTTTTAAAGCGAAAGCTATTTTTTGCCTGCCCCATTTGTTGAAACGAAATTTGTCGCGCACGAAAGCGTGGGCAAAACGAGCATCATCTAAAAACTTTTCTTTCGTAAGATAATCGATAATCTTTTCTGCATCCGATGGATTAATGCCCCACGCAAGCAGTTTTTCATTGATGTCTGCCGAACATTTTTCGGAAGCAGTGCAAAGAGCGGCAGCACGGTGCAAGGCTTGTTCGTATGTGAGTTCTTGCGGCATAATACTTGTATTAGATTAAAACTCAAAACAACGACATCTGCCCCGTAATTTCGTTCGTAATCTGCACAATATCCTGCGCTTCGCGTTTGGATTTTTCTTCTTCGGTTTCAGGTTCTGATGTTGGGGTGTAGAAAACTACTTCTTTCGCTTCAGCAGTTGGCGTTTCTGCTTGATTTTCGGTTTCGTCCGTAACTTCTCCTTCCTCTGCTTCGGGGAAACGGGTAGGTTCGAGTTCCTTCACTTTGGCAACCTCGAAAGTACTTATGCGTTTACCTTTTGCCTTAAAACTTTTTACACCGACAAATTCGTCCACATCAATTTCCATCGGCTGGCGGTGAGCATCTGCCCCGCCAAACACCACTTCGAAGCGCGGATAAACCTGTCCGGAAAGCAATATCAAGCGACTGTCGGCATTGTCTCCAAGGAAATTTTGCCGTTTCTGACTCGGCTCAAATTGAAAGCGTTTGATATACGAAAAACCTTGTTCGGCATCGTAAAGCGCAACCGACCATATTTTTTCGGCATCGAACTGTTCTACTTTCAACAAATCGTTGTCGTAGTGGTTATTGAGGTCGAACGAAGTGGTATAATATTCGCCGTTTTTAGTAACAACGAGAATTTGGTCGTCGCTATGATATTCGCCCAAAAACTCGCCGCGTCCGTCGTAATTGAGGCGTAACACATCGTGGTCAAACCATACCTTGCGCCCACCGAGAGTAGAACCGCCTTTTTGTTTGAGGGCAATTTTGTGAATATCGTTTTTACTCAATACATTACCCATCGAAGCGCGCCCTTTGATAGCTATTTCGCCAAAATCTTTCTCGAAAACAAGAATTTTCAGGCGCGGTTTCGGTTTGAGTGTTACCTTAATAATTTCCGCCTCGCCGTTGGGATTGGCAGAGAAATACATCAATTTCGAGTTAGGCGTGCCCTGCGTAATATCGTATTCTTTATCGCGGGTAACACCGGTAACGGAAAATCGTTTAATATAATGCGCTCCGTCGCGCCCGTCGCGATACACGGCATTGTACACCGTACGCTTATCGTTCTTTTTAAACACCGCCAAATACAACACATTTTTGCCCACATAAAGCTTGTCCGAAACCTTGACAACCTTGTACTTTCCATCTTTGAAAAATACAATAATGTCGTCCATATCCGAACAGTTGCACACAAATTCATCCTTGCGCAACGAAGTGCCGATAAATCCTTCCTCGCGGTTGATATAAAGCTTTTCGTTTGCCTCCACCACTTTGGTAGCAACAATGGTTTCGAAATTGCGAATTTCCGTTCGGCGCGGGAAAAGCTTTCCGTAGCGGGCTTTCAATCCCGAAAACCAAGTGATTGTATATTCCACCAAATGTGCAAGGTGATAGTCTATTTCCTCTACATTGCCTTTCATCAGAGCGATGTTTTCTTCCGCCTTGTCGGAATTGAATCGGAGGATTCGCCCCATTTTTATTTCCAACAGGCGGAGAATATCTTCGCGCGTAACTTCACGGATAAAATCTTTCTTGAAAGGTTCGAGGCGATTGTCAATATGCCCGATAGCCTCGTCTTGCGACGCGCTTTCCTCGAATTTTTTATCCTTATAGATGCGTTCTTCGATAAATATTTTTTCGAGCGAAGCGAAATGCAACTGCTCAAGCAATTCTGCTTTCTGAATTTCAAGCTCCTTGCGAAGCAATTCTTTTGTAGTTTCCACATTATAGCGCAGCACATCGCTCACGCGGAGGAAATGCGGCTTATTGTCGCTGATAACGCAACAGTTGGGCGATACGCTCATTTCGCAGTTGGTAAATGCGTAGAGAGCATCAATGGCTTTATCGCTCGAAGTGCCGGGCACAAGATGCACAAGAATCTCCACATTAGCGGCGGTATTGTCGTCCACCTTGCGGATTTTTATTTTGCCCCGTTCATTTGCCTTCACAATGCTGTCTTGCACCGAACCTGTATTTGTTCCGTAAGGAATTTCGGAAATAACAAGGGTTTTGTTGTCTATTTTGCTGATTTTTGCACGGATTTTCACTTGTCCGCCACGCTGCCCGTCATTGTATTTTGCCACATCGATGGAACCTCCCGTAAGGAAATCGGGCAACAATACAAAATCCTCGCCTTTAAGGCAGGAAATAGCAGCATCAATCAATTCGTTGAAATTGTGGGGCAGGATTTTGGAGTTCAAACCCACGCCGATACCTTCGGTGCCCTGCGCGAGCAGCAACGGAAATTTTACGGGGAGAGAAACAGGTTCTTTGTTACGCCCGTCGTACGAAGCTTTCCATTCGGTAATTTTGGGACTGAAAAGCACTTCGAGGGCAAATTTCGATAGCCGCGCCTCGATGTAACGCGGAGCTGCCGCACCATCGCCTGTAAGAATATTACCCCAGTTTCCCTGCGTGTCGATAAGCAGTTCCTTTTGCCCCATATTAACAAGCGCATCGCCGATGGAAGCATCGCCGTGGGGGTGAAACTGCATGGTGTGCCCAACAACATTGGCAACTTTGTTGTATCGCCCGTCGTCCATTCGTTTCATGGAGTGCAAGATGCGCCGCTGTACGGGTTTCAATCCGTCGTTAATATGCGGCACGGCGCGCTCGAGGTTTACATACGAGGCATAGTCGAGAAACCACGACTGATACATTCCCGAGAGGTGGTATTTCACGCTATCGTCTGCCAACACAGGCACTTTGTAACGCGAGTGGGCTTCGGGTTGCTCGTCGCCGGCAGGTTGGGGTTCAATGGTATTTTCCGTTTCGAGGTTTTCTTCTATTGTCATTTTTTATCGCTCCGTTTTTTGCTCATGGTTAAAAAATTCGAGCAAAGATATAAAGAAATACGGATTAAAAAGACTACTTTCGCGAAATTTAAAAACGAAAATTGTTTCCTTATGCGTAATCTTTTCCGCTTTATAATGCTGTCGGCAACTTGTTTGTTTCTTGTTTCGTTCAACGATTTTCCTGCACAGCCCGTACATTCGTTCCCGATACCCGAGCAGGCAGTGTTTGCCGGCGACACTATGCCGCTCGTCCGTAATGACCTGCGCGAACGCTTCGACCGCGAACTGTCGCATATTGCCTACAACCATGGCTTTACCTTACTTGGACTGAAACGCGCCAACCGCTATTTTCCTATTATTGAGCCAATTTTGACGCGCAACGGCATTCCCGCCGACTTCAAATACCTGGCTCTGATTGAAAGCAACCTGAGCAATAAAGTGGTGTCGTCTACCAAAGCGGCGGGTTTTTGGCAGTTTATGCCCGAAACTGCAAAAGAATACGGCTTGGAAGTGAACGAGCAGGTAGATGAACGCTACCACATTGAGAAATCGACCGAGGCAGCGTGCGAATATTTCCGACGGGCATACGCTAAATATGGCGACTGGCTCGTGGTGGCGGCTTCGTACAACGCGGGCATGGGGCGACTCAGCACCGAACTGCAAAAGCAGCAGGAAGATTGCTTTCATAATTTGTGGCTCAACGAGGAAACTTCGCGCTATGTGTTTCGCCTGCTGGCTATGAAAACTTTTCTTGCCGAGCCGCAATGCTATGGCTACCGGCTTGCCAAAAGTGAGCTGTATGCCACTGTGCGCTGCGTGGAACTGACGGTGGACAGTACCGTAACAGATTGGGCTGTGTTTGCTAAAGAACACGATATTCCTTATGTGCTTTTTAAAGAATATAATACTTGGGTTCGCGCCCGCAAATTAGACAACAAGGCTTGTAAAGAGTATAAAATAATTCTTCCCCGCAAGGAGGATTTGGAGTTCGACCCAAGGAAGATAAAAGTATACCAAGCTAATTGGGTAATGGATAATTAACTTTTTTCAACCGTTAAAACGGATTTGAGGATTAAGAACCGGCATCAGCCAAAGCTGTGTATGAACTACTTGCCGTTATTAAGGACGGCATTCCGATATTTTTAAAAAAGTTATATTTTTAAAAAAGTATTTGTATATTTGCCCTGCATTCGATTAAACTAAAATAAAGAATATGCAGTGTGTCCAAAAACATATCATTTTTAACAACTACAATTTGCAAGGCTTGCAAATTGTGTTAAACACACACACACACACACACACACACACACACACAATGCGTACGCGCGGGTAACTGAAAAACAGTTTGTTAGACACATATTCTTACTTCCTTTTGTAAGAAAATCCTTGAGCCTCGATCCGAAATTTACAAGTTTCGGATTGGGGTTTTTTGTTTCACCTAAATCTTATTTTTATGAGTAAAAATTACTTCAAATTGAGGACTGTGGCAATGATAATTTCCTGCCTCGCAACAATGACAGCGTTTACCGCTTGCAACGACGACGATAAGGACGATGGCAACAACGACGGCGGTAACGCAACTCCGCAAACCGCCATCTATACCGGTACCGCAAGCGACGGGAAACTGTACACACTGACGATAAGCCCAAACGCAGAAAACACGCTAAGAAGTTCGTCGAGTTACACTCCACAGGCAGGCGACCGTTATGTATTTACCGATGGAATGAATGTAAACACCGGTGAGGTAAAAACCTACGAAAACTATATAATGATACTTGTTTCCGGCTTGTGTGCCCGGCAGGAGTTTCAGATTACCATAGCGGGAAGCGGTATTTCGGTTATAATAGGAACGGTGGAGTGGATGGACGAGGATGTTTGTTTGGCGGAAGCCTTTAATAATAAGGCATTAACTCCCGGTAACGGCAATAATAATGGTGGCAATAACAACGGCGGCAACGGAGATAACGGCGGCGGTGGTAACAACGGCGATGGTGGCGATACGGGCGACAACTGCGGAATACTCACACTTCAAGGTCTTCCCGAAGCTATTACAAACAGCGAAGATGTAACCATTATGATTTACGACTATGCGGGCACCGTTACCAGTTCCGTTCAATATCAGCAAGGAGCACTGGCTTCGCCTTATATAAGTGTCGGTGGAGAACCTATGGGAAACGGCAGAATGTTAATGAGCGATATTTCCGGTATCGGCGGAGGTAATGTAACTCAGCTTCCCACATTTACAAGAAACGGTACATACGCCGTGTCTGTTCAAGTACTGGGCACTATTCGAGATTTTTACGGCGATATACAGAATGATTTTCCGATACAACGCATTTTTCATCAAGTTCAATTCTCGTGCGGAGCAGCTACCATCAACTGGAATACACCGTCGTACGACCGTATGAGTGAAATGCCTTACAATGAAGTGATTTATCCTAATTAGAAACGGAATTGCTTGACTTATACAATTGCGAGGAACGAAGCAATCTTAGAAGCTCAATCGTATCCTTGCAATGACAGTAGTGTTTTCTTTACAAATTCAATTATATGTTTCATTTTAAATTTTTATTTTATGTTTAAAAAGTATTTTAATTTGAGGAAAGTGGTTGCGATAGCAATCTGCCTCGCAGGAGTAACAATGTTCAGTGCTTGCGGCGACGATGGCGACGACAAGGGTGGCAACAATGGCGGCAATAACGGTGGTAATTTTAATTCCGGTATGCCAAGTGCCTCGGTACTGGCAGATTTTGGGCTTACCGGGCTTTCGCTCCCCACAGGAGTTACCGATGTTGAATATCAGGTAGAATCGGCGGGAGATGTAGATGCTTTAGCTATCAACTTCAAAGGCTATGCTACAAACGATAATCCTTGTAGTGCTCAATTTGCAGCCGATGGTTGGGTTTTAGATGAAGACAGCTCCTGGGTTGAGGACACACAAAGTTATTGGGTGTATCGCAAAGGAGATGACCAGGTTTTTTATGGCTGGGGTGCCTTAACCGGAAGCTCGATTTATGTTTATAAGGATTATTATAAATATAACTAACAAGGATTAACCGTCCATAACGACAAATCTTTCCGTATGCAAATTCATACGGAAAGATTTTTTTTTAAAACTAATTGAAATTTTCTCATTTAAGCGTATTAGTCATTAGCCTCCGTTGATTGCGGGCTTGACGCGCAATAGCACTATAACAATTAAAATGCTTATGCGCAAAAATACCTAAAAACAATCATTGTCCGCCGAAGTTATATCGATACCCCGACTCAGCTCTATTTTGTTTTCCCGGCATCGGGCTTCCAAAAGGAGTTTGATGCGAATTGACTGCCGGCATATTACAAACATTTATTGAGCAAATTTTTAAAAAAATCCTGTTTTTTTTATTTTTTTTGATTTTTATGGCAAAAGAAAGTCATTTAATAAAATAAAAAACTTATTTTTGCCGCCGCTTTAAAATAACAAAGATATTTTAAATTATAAAAGGACGGTTTGATTATTGAAACTCAAAAAAATATGACACTATTATTTAAATTAAGTAACGAGCGAATTAAGATTATTTTTGGTGTATTGCTTTGGTCTGTGTTTGCCGGCAATTTGTTTTCACAGCAAATACAAGAAGATTTTAAGGGGATTCAAAGCAATACAACTTGTAACGCTCCGGGTGAGGTTACGCTTGCCAGTGGTAAATGGGAATTTTTCTATGTACAAAAGAATTATAACTCTTTTGTCGAATGCGCGGTGCTTAGTTATTGTACATCAGGGGAATTAAGAATGGGCTACATAATTACTCCTGTTTTAAATGCGCCTCAAACAATCAGTTTTGATGCCCGCTTGTCAAACTCTACAAAGACAAACAATTTTTTAGATGTTCAGGTTTCTATCGACAACGCTCCATTTACCAGTGTTGCTATGGTAGAAATTGTCGGAACTACCTACCAGCGCTACACTGTGCCGATTAATTCTTCAAGCAATAATGTGCGGGTTAAGTTTTTGCGCAGCAGAGTATATCCATCAGAAAGCACAAATTATAATATTATGCTTGACAATATCGGCATTGCAACATCAAGTACTGTAAATTGCGGCAGTTTAGTTTCGTTCGACATAACTCAACCAACTTGTGGGGGCAGTAACGGAAGTATCAATTTAGTGCCCAAAAACGCTCATGTTTGTACTGCTGTTTGGCAAGCGCCTTCCATTGGACAAATCACAACGAACACTTTGCTCAATGTTGCAGCCGGAGAATATTCGGTTGAAATTAATTGTAATAATGTTCGTTGCGACACCACAATAACTATAACCGACGCAGAACCACAGGCTGTGAATTTCAGCGATTTAGGTACAATAAACATTACTCAACCAACTTGCGGAGAAAATAACGGCAGTATCAATTTGATACCAAACGATGCTTCTTGTTCTGTTGTTTGGAAAAATGCAGCGAATGAAGTAATCCCAAACACTTCAAATACCTTGACCGATGTTTCTGCAACGCAATATAATGTCAAAATAGATTGCGGCTGTCAGTTTAGCGACACAACGATAAATATCACAGAAGGGAATGCACAGGGGCAAGAACTTTTAATGGAGGATTTTAATGAGTATGTTTTTTCGACACAACAGAATAAAGATACTATTATCCTTCACGGTAAAAAATGGTATTTCAATACTGCTGATGACGAGTATAGCAGTGGTAGTGCTAATAATAATCCGTTGGATAAATGTGTAATTCTCAGGCATAGCGGCGGTGGTAATACTTTGAAACTGGGTTATTTTATTACTCCGGCAGTAGATGCTCCTCAGGTACTTAGTTTTGATGCTCGTTTGCAAAACTGGGCTAAAGGGTCAAATTCGGTAGAGATACAGATTTCCGAAGATGGCGGACCGTGGAAAAGTGTAGACACCGTTGTAATACAAAAAAGCGAAAGCAGCAGGCAGGATGAACCATTTTCGAAGTATTCTGTGCCCATTAATTCGACAAGCAATAATGTGAAAATTAAAGTTGGGCGTATGCGTCATCCTGTTAGCGAAAGTTCCGATGTTAATATTTTGATTGATAATATCAATATTGCTGAGGCATGTAACAGATGTAAACTGGATTGTAATTTACCTGCGCTTCAAGATATGTGTAACGAAAATAAGGGCATTGAATTAGATGCTTCTGTTTCGGCTACCGGCTATGTTTCTTATCGCTGGTCGAACAGCGACACTACGGCTGTTATCAATGTATCGAAACCGGGTGTTTACTCTGTAATAATCACGAACAGTTGCGGGCAAAGCATTACTCGTCAAGTACAAGTGCGTAGTATGCAAGAAATGGGCGTGTATGGTAAAGACGGAAATTTGATGCAATCGACAAATATGTGCCACGGCGGCGATTCAATCCAACTATACGCTGATGCAGGCGCTGCTCTTTCATACCGCTGGACACCGACTGACGGCTTGAACAATGCTGCCATTTTTAATCCAAAAGCATCGCCTGCGGCTTCTACAACATACAATGTGCAGATAACTACCGCAGGAGGATGTAGAATTAACAAAACAGTATATGTTAATGTTAGCCAGCCATTTAAATTGGAAGCCGGAGAGAATAACAGAATTGAGTGTAAAGGAAAAAGTATTGCATTTGATGTTTCGGGAGCCGATGCATACCGCTGGTTTCCGAAAGATGGTTTAAGTTGTTACGATTGCCCAAATCCCCGACATACCGTATTGGGCAATAAAACCTATACCGTAACCGGGATAAAAGACGGTTGCTTGTCGAGCCAAACAATAAGCGTAACATCAAAACCCGACGAGTTGTTTTTTTCCTACACAAACAATGGCTGTAATATTAGTTTTAATGCTACAGAAAATACAGAATACAGCGATTACAAATGGACATTTGGCGATGGAACAAGTGCAGCAGGCAGTAGTTCGGTAAATCATACATACACCATACACGGCACCTATTATGTGTGTGTGGAGGCTGTTAATGATTGCGGAGCGCAAATGAGCCACTGCATTCCCGTTAAAATAACGCAGACAGAATGTCCCTGTCAATTACCGAATTGCAAGTAGAATACCGTTAATTCATTAATTAAGAATGTATAAGGTCATTACATCTGTTTTGTTGATTGCATTGTTTGCGTCGTGCCGCACAATTGGTGTGTTACGGCAGGAAGCATTGCAGCCGATTGATTATGTGCGGTGGATAGAAAACAAAGACAACGGATTAAAAATAGATATGGAAGACAGTCCTTATCTATACGAATTGCAATATCAACCGGTAGCGTATTTGGCAATCAGGCAAACGAACAATCCGCAAATTACACCGGCTGCCTTAAAACAGGCAATAGATAATCGCGGCGATTATTTGTATTTCAGCTTGAAAATGCAGAAACAAGGCGAAAGAGGAATTTTATCCGATATGGATATTAACAGTGTCAATAAGAATTCTTATCTATTGTCGGGCATACAAAACGATATGTTTGTACTTTCCGGAGGCGACAGTTTACAATGTGTCATGTCTCATTTTGAATCGGCAAACAGCTTAATTCCTTACGACCGGTGCGTGTTAGCCTTCGAAAAGCCAAAAGATGAAAAAGACGACCTTGTTTTTTTGTTTCGTACCGATGTATACCGGCGAGCTTGGCTGAGAATACCTATTAAAAGAGAAAATATCAATAAAATACCACAGTTAAAAATTAAATAAATTTATAGTTTATGTTTAGTAAAATCAGAAGCAGTATTTTATCAAAAATAATGTTAGCCGTGCTGTCGAGTCAATTCTTATTGCCTCTACAACAAGGTTTTGCACTTACCGGCGGACCATCGCAGCCTGAATTTAAGAGTTTTACTCCTGCCGGTGTGAACGATATGGTCGATTTGTTTTCGGGCGATTTTCAATACAATATTCCGCTGTTAGATGTGGAAGGCTACCCGATTAATTTGAGTTACAGCTCGGGCATTGGCATGGAAGACCAGGCAAGTTGCGTAGGTTTGGGCTGGACATTGAACGCTGCCGGTATGATTAACAGAGCGGTGCGCGGTATTCCCGACGATTTTGACGGCAGTGAGCGAATAACTACCACCACCAATTACAATCCTAACTGGACATTTGGGGTTAATTTTTCTATTGGCAACCCCGAAATCATTGGTAAAGAACTTCCACTGGGCATGAGCCTTAAAGCCGGTATCCTGTACAACAATTACACCGGCATAGGGCAAGAAATGGGCGTAGGTGTCTCCCATCCATCTATCCTGGGTGGTGGCAAAATGAAAATGGGCGGTTCGTTAAACCTTGGCTTGTCTACCGACAACGGCATTACAGTATCCCCAACGCTTGGTTTAGATTTTTCTATCGGTAAAAATAAAGCTGCGGACAATTCTATGTTCGACGGCAGCTTGAGCATTGGCACTCCCTATAACTCTCGTTCCGGCTTGCGTCAAGTTACTATTGGAGTAGATATGAAAACATCGGCTGTCGCTTATGGAAAATACACAAAAGATGCAATAACAGGTGAAAAAACAGTAACAGAAAGTGTGAGAAAAAACATCGGCTCATCGACAGGTATTCCGATTGGGCTTGCGAGTTATCTGCCTCAAAACACTGCGCCAATGGATGCCTATTCCATTTCGGGCAACCTGGGTGTAGGCTTGGAAACTTTTTGGGCAAATGCAAAAGGAAAAATTGAAGGTTATTTCAGTCATCAGTCGTTGAGTAACCCTGTCAAATCTTCGCCGGCTTACGGTTATTTATACTCGGGGAAAGCGGCAAACAGCAGAGATGCCATGCACGATTTTAACCGTGAAAAAGACGGTGCATTCAACCAAAAGGTTCCCGCGTTGGCAATGACTCAAATGACTTACGATATTTATACGGCATCGGGGCAGGGAGTTAGCGGAATGTTTCGCCCGCACCGGGATTTTGGCACCGTGTACGACCCCTATACCTACAGCGTCAGCGGAGGCGGTTCTATAGGAATGGATATAGGGGCGGCTGCTTATTTCAAAGGCGGTGTAAATGCCAGCGGCGATTTTTCATCTTCTACTTCGGGCAAATGGTCGGGTGGTAATAATGCCACAACCCAACATTTATCTCTCAGAGATAGCCCGGGTTCTCTTTCTACCTACGAGCCTGCTCACTTTAAAAATGCAGGAGATATTGCTGTTTTTGATGACAGTTATTTTAAGCAAATACAGGAGTTCGACCCTGTGCGTATTCAGTTGGACGGCAGCGGGGGAATGAACAACAACTATTTGAGAAGAAACAGTGTTTCTTCTTTTTCCGAATCAAATTCGGATATAGCAGATAATACACGCCAGCATAGAGTTAAGCGAAATCAGGTTTTTTCATTCTTAACGGCAGAGGAAGCATCGAAAGCAGGATTGGAAATGCAGATGTTTAATTATAAATATGATGCTAAAACGAACAAAACAGATAGAATTGAAATAAACAGAGTTGGAGACGGCAGAGAAAAACACCATTTGTCTGAAATAACCGTAACCAAACCCGATGGCAGCCGTTATGTGTACGGCACTCAAACTTATAATTACAAGCAGAAAGAGGCTACATTTAATGTAGAGGGCAATGGCATTGACCATCAAGCAGGATTGGTAAGCTATGGTTCCAAAGATGCTTCTTCGAACAACAACAAGGGTATCGACCATTTCTATAATTCTAACGAACTGCCGGCTCACGCTACCGCTTATTTGTTAACAGCCGTGTTGTCTGCCGATTATATAGATGCAAAAGGCGACGGGCTGACCGACGATGATTTTGGCAATTATACCAAATTTAATTACACGCAAGTGTACGACAGCAGTAATCCTTACAAATGGCGGAATCCATATAATGCCAATCAAGCCAACTTTCAGGCAGGGCTTCGCGTTAAAAAAAGCGATGATAAGGGAACTTACATCTACGGCGAGAAAGAGATTAAAATGTTGCACTCCATCGAAACGAAAAACAATATTGCCGAGTTTATTTACAGCAAAAGAGATGATGCTTATGATGTGCAAGATGAACGGGGCGGAAGAAGCGACAGCAGAACTTTGTATAAATTAGATGCCATAAAATTATACAATAAAAATGAGCGGAATACAAAAAAAGACGCAGCCGTTCCATTAAAAACCGTTCATTTTGACTACGATTACTCGTTGTGCAGGGGTATCTTATCGTCCATAGATTTAAATTCACACGATAAGACCAAAGGCGGTAAGCTTACCCTTAAAAAAGTATATTTCACCTTTGGCAACTCCAGGAAAGGAGCACTGAGCCCGTATGAATTTACTTACGGATATAATCCGGATTACGATGCGCGCGCGCAAGACCGTTGGGGCAACTACAAGCCTAATCCTACTGTTGAACCATACAATATTGATGCGCCTTATGTAACGCAACATAAAGATTCGGCAGACCAATACGCTGCTGCGTGGACTTTGATAAAGATTCAACTTCCTTCGGGCGGAACGATTAACGCGAAATATGAATCGGACGACTACGCGTATATTCAAAACAGGCGGGCTGCCAATATGTTCAAAATAGTGGGCTTTGCCGAAGGCGGATGGAAAAACAAAACGCAATTGTCGAAAAATTTATTTTCACTGCAAGGGCTAAATATCCACAACAACAATTTCGTGTATGTAGAAACAACGCCTAATGCCATTGCAGATGAAAACGATTTTAGAAAAAAATGTTTGGGCAAGGATAGCAACAACAAAATGAAAGAATTATTCTATCGCTGCTATGTTGATTTGAGCGGAAAAGGCGAATATGATTACATAATGGGCTATGCCGAAATTGATATAGAGCAATCGGGCTGGAGTAATGGCTTAGGCTGGATTAAGCTAAATCTTGTTCGACGCGACGATAACTACGGGGGAGAAATCAATCCGATTGCCAAAACAGCCATGCAGTATGTACTCTTGAATGCTTCCGACTTATTTTACGGCGGAAACAGAGAAAACAAAGGGGAGCTGGAAGTTGTGTTGCGCAAAATGGCGGGCTTGATAACCGATATTCTTGCCAAGGTACAGGGACAGTATCATGCTATGGCATCGAGAGATATGGGCAGAGAGGTTGATACAACAAAATCGTTTGTGCGCCTGATGACTACCGACTATAATAAGCTGGGTGGCGGATTGCGTGTAAAAGAATTGTCGATGAGCGACAACTGGGCAACTATGACAAACGAAAAAACGGCTATTGATGCTCAATACGGACAGACATACAAATACACCACCACTTTGGAGCAAGACCACTGCGGCATACCCAAAGGCACGGAAATAAGCAGCGGGGTAGCTACCTACGAACCGTTTATCGGCAATGAAGAAAACCCCTGGCGCGAATCAATTTCGTATGTAGAAAGAAACAACATGGCGCCCGACAATCAGTTTTATCAGGAACGACCCTACGGCGAAATGTTTTTCCCATCGCCATCGGTTGGATACAGCAAAGTTACAGTAACGAATTTGCAGCACGAAAATGTAACAAGAACCGCAAGCGGATACGCTGAACACGAATTTTATACCGCTAAAGATTTTCCCGTAATTGTGCGCGAGCCTTACAAGGGCAACATATATCACGACAAGCCATCGTGGATAAATAAATTGTTGAAAGTAAGCGTAAAAGACCACATCACGGTGAGTCAGAGCTATGCCATAGAGCTTAACGATATGCACGGCAAGCAAAAATCTCAAAAGGTATTTGGCGAAGGACAAACGGAACCGGTTTCGTCGGTCGAATATTTCTACAAACAGGAAGGCAGCGGCAAATTGTCGAACAACATAAAAACAATTAACGACAACGGCAGGGTAAGCAATGCCTTAGCCGGTATTGACATAGATATGACATTCGACGAGCGTGAAAACGCCAGTGTTACCATAGGCGGGTCTGTCGATGGCAATTTAGATGTATCGCCAATTATTTTTGGCATTCCGTTGCCCATACCGTCTTTTTGGCCCGGCGCGTATAGCGAAGAAACACGCTTCCGCTCCATTACTTCAACCAAAGTAATTACCCGTTATGGTATTTTAGAACGAACTATGGCGCAGGATTTAGGTTCGCACATCACCACCACCAATATGGCGTGGGATGCCGAAACAGGCGATGTGTTGCTCACCGAAACCCAAAATAATTTTGGCGACCCGGTGTATTCATTTACCTATCCCTCTCACTGGGGCTACGAAGGAATGGCGCCCGCCTATAAAAATATTGGCGTAAGAGGCAATGTAAATGATTTCAACAACATAGAAAATGCTTCTTCCTATTTTAGCTTGGGCGACGAGGTGTTAGCCGGCAATGAAAAAGGCTGGGTTACAGCCATAAACGGCAACGGGGTGAGCATTAAAGACAGAGAAGGCTCCGAATTGAACGGCGGCAACATAACCATTGTGCGCTCGGGGCGGCGCAACCAGCAAGGCACACCGATGGGTAGCGTAACAAGTTTGGGCAACCCGATAGCAAACGGACAAACGCTTAATTTCTCCAATGCCCGCGTAGTCAATGCAGGAGCCGTAGAATTTAACGACAACTGGGGCGCAAGCATCTGTGGAGAAGATGCTCCGGAAGAAAATGCCAACCCCTACACAACAGGCGCATTGGGCAACTACCGCCCGCAACGCTCGTGGGTGTATCTCACAGAGCGCACGCAAAGCGACAAAAACCGCAACTCAAACCTGCGCCGCGATGGTGTATTTACCAGATTCTCGCCTTTCTGGCAAGCAATGGGCGGAGCTCCGTGGAGAATAAACTCTGCCGACTGGACATCTGCCAGCGAAGTAACCATGTTTAGCCCCTACGGTTTTGAACTGGAAAACCGCGATGCGCTGGGGCGTTACACCGCTGCCACTTATGGCTACAACAACACCCTGCCAACGGCTGTTTCTGCCAATGCGCAGTATAAGGAAATAATCTCCGGCAATGCCGAAGACAAAAAAGAAACAGACAATACCTATTTAGGTTTTGAAAATGCAGACGCAAGCGAAAACCAATCGCATACAGGTAAAAACAGTATTAAAGTAACAAGAGGAACAACGGTAAAGTTGCATAGAATGACATCGTGTGAGAAATAAACAAACCGTCATTGCGAGGAGGTACGACGAAACAATCGCACAACAACCGCGCGTCATTGCAAGGAGCTACGACGAAGCAATCTCGCAGTACAAGAATGGATTGCTTCGTACCTCGCAATGACGGACACGACCAACGGGAGCTAATGACGAACGGCACCAGCTTCGCGTCATTGCGAGGAGGAACGACGAAGCAATCTCAGTACAGGAATGGATTGCACGAGAGACAGGAGCAATTGTGTTGCAAACAGCAACGAATGTGTGACAGACAAAGGCAATTGCACGACAGACAGCAACGATTGCACGAGAGGCAGAGGCAAATGTGTCGCAGACAGCAACGAATGTGTGACAGACAGAGGCGATTGCACGACAGACAACAACGAATGCACGAGAGGCAGAGGCAAATGTGTCGCAGACAGCAACGAATGTGCGAGAGACAAAGGCGATTGCACGACAGACAGCAACGAATGCACGAGAGGCAGAGGCAAATGTGTCGCAGACAGCAACGAATGTGCAAGAGACAGAGGTGATTGTGCGGGAAACAACAGCGGTTGTGCCGCAAACAGAGGCGATTGTGAGTGAAATAGTAATGACGAGGCTTGAAAAGCCAAATTTTCATAACCGTAGGTAAGCGTAGCGTAACCTGCGGAATTGAGAAACAACAACTCTCTGCCTGAAAGGCAGGATTTTAGACTATATGCGTTAGTCCTGCCTTTCAGGCAGAGAGTAGGTTTGCGGCTCTTGTACCGCAGGTCGTTGACACTGCGGTTATGAAAATTAAGCCCTTTCGGGCTAAGCCAAAGTCAGAGGATGCATAGCGCCCGTCATTATTACTTCCTTTCGGTCAGTGATTTACAATTCCCTTCGGTCATGACCGTTGGTTGCGAGGAGCTACGACGAAGCAATCTCGCAATACAGGAATGGATTGCTTCGTGCCTCGCAATGACGGACACGACTAACGGGAGCTAATGACAAACGGAACCGGCTTCGCGTCATTGCAAGGAGCTACGACGAAACAATCTCGCAACAACCGCGCGTCATTGCGAGGAGGAACGACGAAGCAATCCAGAGAAAACATAACGAGATTGCTTCGTACCTCGCAATGACGGGAAGCGACCAACGGGAACTAATGACAAACGGAACCGGCTTCGCGTCATTATTCCCTTCGGTCATGACCGTTGGTTGCGAAGAGATACGACGAAGCAATCGCGCAGCAACCACGCGTCATTGCGAGGAGGAACGACGAAGCAATCGCGCAATACAGGAATGGATTGCTTCGTACCTCGCAATGACGGACACGACCGAAGCAATATTACGGTGCTATGCACCTGAACAGGTACTATTTTTTATTGCTACAAATTTTTACGGCACGCTGTGCCTTGATTACAAAACAGGATAGCTGCAGCGCAGCATAAATCTTTGTAGACAATAATTATCTCAATAAACAAGCTGCGGAGCTGCGTAATATGATAGCTGGGCAGTGTTGCGGATAAGCATAAAAAATAATTTATCAAAAAATAACAACAATTTTAAAATTACAAATTATGAAAACAATTAAAGTTTTAGCAACGAGTTTAATGCTGCTTTTGGCAGCGGGTGCAGGAGCACAGCAAACATGGAATATCGGTAGCCCTGTTGCTACGGATGTAACAGCTACACTTATCGACAGTACGCTTACCATTAGTGGAACAGGAAAAATGGTTGGGGGGAACTGGACTGAAAGTCAGATTAAATATGTGGAAATAGAAGAAGGGATTACAATTATTGGAGATGGTGCTTTTTCATACCATAGAAATTTGATTTCAGTCAATCTGCCCGAAACACTGAAAGAAATGGGAAGAAGGGCTTTTTTCGGTTGTGGACTTACTTCCTTTACTATCCCCGGCTCTGTAGAATTTTTAGACACAGACTTAACAGACTACTGCCCTCTGACAAAATTGGTAATTGAGTGTGGCGAAAAGCCATTGATGACCGAAGGCGGCACTATTTTTTCTCTACCCATAGGAAAAACAGGGTTAGATACAATATTTGTAGGGAGACATATAATAGGCAGTGAGGGACATAGGGCAGTGATTCTTGATTGTTCCAATACGAAATCACTAATTTTTGGCGAATGTGTCAGTGCGTTGGGAAATTGCAGGTTTGATTCTTTGAGTATTGATAAAGTGCTTGTTTTAAGTACTGTTCCACCGCAATTAGATGGTAGCCCTTTGCGTTATCCGAAAGATGTCCGCTCTGTCGTTGTTCCCTACGGTTCGGGCGAAGCCTATCGCGCAACCCCTATTTGGCAGGATTTTAATATCGTAGAGCTTCCCGCACCGGAAGAGATAATTGAAACGCCCATCGAAGAGGGCGCATTTATCGAATGGCAAGCCAACGAACATGCCACAGGCTACCGCCTCGCTATCTTTGCCGATGCGGCGCATACGGATACAATCCGCATTGTAGAATTTGATGCTGCGGGCAATGTGGTTAATACCGTAAATGTTCGTGCGGCAGGCACAAAACTCAGTCATAAAGTAGAAGGTTTGGACGGTGACACTGATTATTACTATACCCTCGAAGCACTGGGCGTATTGAGTGTTGTCCTGTCAAGTCAGGCAGGCGATTTCACTACGCTTGGCGGCGTTACGGGCATTGACAATGCAGGGGTCGAAAATATTCGACCTCTGCCAACCGCCTACTACAATGCTGCAGGGCAACGCCTGACTACCGAACCCGACAAAGGAACTTATATTATTGTGTATGAGAATGGGAAAACGGAAAAGAGAATAAGATAGTTTGCCGTGAACTATCAAGAAAATCAAAGAACACAAAACAACTATAAGCATGAGTAAAATATGTATATACAATATTTTTGGAAGAACAAGGCGTGTTTTCCTTTTATTGGTATTTCTTTTTTTATCTATTTCTACTGTTTACAGTCAGCAGAATATTAGCAACAACTCTCTAAATCGTCAAGCTGTTCATTTTAAAGTAACTACTTCCAGGAACGAAAATCTCAGTATACTAAGCTCTACGCCGGATTCAATAGTGGTACAAGGTTCATTAGACCAGGTAATGTTGAGGATTAAAGATATGTGCGGTAGAAAGAGTGTTGTTAACATTAAGCATATCAAGGTAGAATTTACTCGTCCCGAGATATTGATTTTTTTTCAAGCTGAAGATGAACACGATATAGCCCAAAATTTCTATCTATCCCCCGGGCTGGAAACAGTTGAACTGTTTTCGGAACATCCTAATGCAGTTGCAGGCGTACGCTCCGATACATCGAACGAAGGTGGGAAGGATTTGCAATTTAAAGACGGACATTTCCGCTTTCACGGTAGTGAAATGTATCCGGGTACACAGGTAAATAATCCTGTCAGTATTATTATTCGCAACTTGACTTTTGATAACTGTGGAATAAATGTTGATGCTGTTTATACGGATTATCAGGCGAGTTTACGCATAGAAAATTGCATATTGAAAGTTCGTAATCATTATTACGATGAAGTAGAATTAAAGGACTGTTACGAAGACGGAAATTTTGTAGAAAATGAATGGGTTGATTTCAAGAACCGGTTGTTAAAAAAGAGTGCTGTCAGATTCAACATAAACCGTTATGATTTCGAGTGTGTCAATACAACTTTTGAGTTGAATCAAAATGCCCAGGGTATTGCTTTGGCAAACAATAACCGTCCGCCGGAAGCACCAGACGAAAACTATAATAAGGATTTAAGCAAACAGGAATTTCATAATAACAATACCGTAAAAATCGAAAATTGCACCTTTAATAAGCTTGCGGAAGATTTTTATATGTCTAAACCACAGCAGCTAACAGATACCGTTTATCAAAACTGGCACGAAAACCTGACCGTTGCCATTGAAGGAAACGATGAAATACTCGGTCAGTTAGGTCGCTTGGAGATTAACAATGTACGAGTAAATAAAGTAGGTCATTTTGTCAAGCAGCATCCGGCAATGGTTAACAATGAAGCATCGCACACCAGACATTCCAACTTTGTCGGTGTAGATACCCTGGTTGGCTACAGAAACGGGATTCGGTACAACTTTACAGATAATAAAATAAACAACGGCAGGTTCTATCTTCCATATTTGGGAGCCTTGGTCAGGCGTAATGTCGTATTAGACAGTGTGCCGCCCCTGTATTTTCAGAATGGATTTTTTAACCCTCGCTTTACGGTTGCCGATAATGCAGCAACATATCATAACGACACCCTGGACTATACGCTTAATTTGGAAAATGCTTCTATGGGCAGCACATTAATAGTTGATGTATATAAATCCGATGCCGAAGGGCGTATGCTTCAATGGATGGGAGAAAGTGCGGTAACAGTTTCGAGCTCTACAGTTACCGTGCAAACAACTATGGATCCATTGCCCGACAACAGCCATATTATCATAGCTACAAGCGTGTTGAGCCCTGCCGCCAATTTCGGCACAACCTGTTATCAACGAGTATTGTTTTCAACCAAAAAAGCAACTCCCCCCTGCGAAACCTGCTCCTCCTGCCCCGGCGACTTTGCCCCCATACCGGGCAAGGAATATGTATTCAGTGCCTGGGTAAAAGATGATATGGCACTGCAAGCGGGAGAACACAGTTATGAAAACACCTGCTCGGTTACGATTTCGTTTGAGTTGTCGGATAATAAAACGGAAACTAAAACGCTAAAACCAAGCGGTTCCATTATCGACGGCTGGCAACGCATACACGCTGCATTTACTGTGCCTGAGCACGCCTGCAAAATAGGCGTGGAGTTAAATAACAACAGTCAAAGCGACGAAGTGTATTTCGATGATATCCGCATACACCCGTTTAACGCGAGCTTGAAATCTTTTGTTTACGACCCTCAAACGCTTCGCCTAAGCGCAGAGCTGGACGATAACAACTACGCCACTTTTTACGAGTACGACGAAGAAGGCGCCCTGATACGGGTAAAAAAGGAAACCGAGCGAGGCGTGATGACTATCCGCGAAGCGCGGCAGGGGCAGCAGAAAATAGCCCCCCAACCCCCCAAAGGGGGGCGTTAAAGCCACCGTTCTTTCGAATTTGTAATTCGACAGAACGGCAACAGCTTCGCGTCATTGCGAGGAGGAACGACGAAGCAATCCAGAGAAAACACAACGAGATTGCTTCGTACCTCGCAATGACGAACAGCGACTAACGGGAGCTAATGACGAACGGAACCAACTTCGCGTCATTGCGAGGAGGAACGACGAAGCAATCGCAGTACAGGAATGGATTGCTTCGTGCCTCGCAATGACGAACAGCAACCAACGGGAGGCTTGAAAAGCCAAATATTCATAACCGAAGGTAAGCGTAGCGTAACCTGCGGAATTAAGAAACAACAACTCTCTGCCTGAAAGGCAGGATTTTAGACTATATGGTTAGTCTTGCCTTACAGGCAAAGAGTTACTTTGCGGCTTATACCGCAGGTCGTTGACACTGCGGTTATGAAGATTAAGCCCTTTGGGCTAAGAGGAACAACGAAGCGTGTCATTGCTAAGTAGAACAACGAAGCAATCGCAGTACAAGAATGGATTGCTTCGTACCTCGCAATGACGGACAGCGACGGGCAATGACGGACAGCAACGGGCAATGACGGATAGCGACTAACGGGAGCTAATAACGAACGGAACCGGCTTCGCGTCATTGCGAGGAGGAACGACGAAGCAATCCAGAGAAAACACAACGAGATTGCTTCGTACCTCGCAATGACGAAGCAATCGCAGTACAGAATATAGATTGCTTCGTACCTCGCAATGACGGGCAATGACGAACAAGAAAAAGCTACCGGAGTAGCGAAACATTGAAATTTAATTAATTACAAAATAACTTAACTGCCCTGCCCCTTCGGGGGGCGGAGGGCTAATTATACTATGAAAAAGATTGTTTTTCTATCGATAGTCTTCAGCTACGGATTAACTCTACATGCCCAAGACTGGAAAGCCGATATCGAACAGGCATACGCCATTTTTTCGGAGCCGAATTTGGAAGTGGAGGTAGAGCAGTTGCTTTATCCCTCTGCCGCTGCCACCGTTCCTGTTGAACGCGAAACAATATACTTTGCCAGGCAGGGCGACAAATACAGGATACGGCAGTATGGCACGGAGTTCGTCAGCGATGGCAGCTATGTGGTATTTGTCAATACAAGCGCGGGTATCGTTGCCGTCAAGCAAAAAGAAACGCAGCAAGCAGACACAAAGCCCAGCGAAGGAATGGAGATATTGCAACAATCCATTGCCAATTTGGCAAAAGCCTACGGCTTGGACACGCTGCAACAGCAGGAGCAATATACCTGTTCGTATTTGGGCGAGCACAACGGCACAAAATCCTATCGTTTCGATTACGCTTACGGCGAATACACACAAACTACGGTTTATTTATCCGTCAAAACAGGTTTGTTGGAGCAGATTTCGGGCGTGTTTCGCCAGGCGGTAGAGATAGAAGAGGGTACGAAAAGCCAGCCGCGCATAGATTTTGTGTACAAAAGGCAATCGACAGGCAAGGATTTTGACGGCAGCCTGTTTTCCATTTCCGGCATTATTGCCTTCGATGCCCAAGGCGCAGTAACATTAAAAGAAAAATACAGCAATTACAGACTGCTGAATAATATAAGAAAATAAAAAAGATATGCTTAATCCGCAACAATATTCAAAAATAATATTACGGTACTATGTACTATTTTTTAAATTGCTACAAAGATTTTTTGGGACAGCTTCTTTATTAACCCCGGAGCTGCAACGCAGCGTTAATCTTTACAACTACATCATAACCTTTAAACATCTATAAGCTGCAGAGCAGCACAATAGTTGTTCGTGGGTGTTTTTGCGAATAAGTTTTTAAAAAAAAATAAATCTCAGTTACAATGAAGTATTCAAACCATTTATCAGCTAACAAAAAGAAATCGGCGAAGTATATTTGCTGCTGTGCCGTGTTGCTGTGTATCAGTTTTTTGCCTGCCAACGGACAGGCAAATTTTTACCATTCCGCACCGGCAATCCAAGCCAGCGTTTTTAATAACGCTACCGGAGAATATGAGGTTAGTTGGGACGAAGTTACCGATGCCGACGAATATCAGTTGGAATGGGTGCATATCAATAATTATGACATTTCAGAAGAATCGAAACTCGAATACGATTTTAAGAATAATTCGACCCGGGTCAGTATTAAAGCACCTGCAACAAGTTACGGAATAACTTCGTTGTTTGAGCAAGGTTACTTGCTGTGCCGCGTGCGGGCAATTAACTATCTCGACCCTCAAAAAACACAAATAGTAGCCTCAAAATGGTCGAATGCCGACAAGGGAACAGTAGACAGTTTTGAGCCAAAAATAACCATAACCGAAGCCGATGCCCATACTTTGGACAGTTTGAACTGGCAATACATTAGCAACTACGCCGAGGGCGGCAAGAAAAAAGAAGTTGTAAGCTACTACGACGGCAGTATGCGTTCACGTCAACTGGTAACCCGCATTAACAGCGAGCAAAAAAATGCCGTGGTTGGCGAAACTTTCTACGACCACCAGGGCAGAGCCGCCATACAAACTTTGCCTGTTCCTGCCGACGAATCGGTTTTGAAATACTACAATAAATTCAATCAAAGCCCGAACGACAGTGTTTACGGGCGCAACAGTTTTGATAAAGATTCGGACGCGCCCTGTGCCGTGGCGGCAGACAGCATGAGCACCGCAAGTGGCGCCTCCAGGTATTATTCGAGCGCAAATCCCGATGCAAACAAAGATTTCAATAAATATATCCCCGATGCGGGCGGTTATCCTTTCAGCCAAACAGAATATGAGCCCGACAATACCGGACGCATTCGCCGTCAAGGGGGCGTGGGCAAAACCTATCAATTAGGCAGTCTGATAGCAGGCTATCATCCCACAACTTATTTTTACGGCAAGCCCTCGCAGGAAGAGTTAAACCGTATGTTTGCCTCCGAGGCGGGCAATAAATCCTACTACCAAAAAAATGTAGTTCAAGATGCCAATGGACAAATGAGCGTATCTTACTTGGATATGCAAGGCAAGGTGGTAGCTACATCGCTGGCAGGCGGCACGCCCGACGCAATGGAAGCACTGGCATCGAAGCAGAACGGTAAAAGACTAGAAATTAGCATACTGGACAATCAGCCGATTGCTGTTGGCGCCACTAAATACACATCGGTGTATCATCATATATCCACAACTGCCGATATACACGATTTTTCATATCGCCTGCCTGCCTCTTCACTGTCGTCTATCCATGACGCTTCGTTGCCCGAAGAAGTGTGCCTGAGTTGCGTATACGATTTAGTGATAGATATTAAAGACGAATGCGGAAAACGCCCCCAACTTACAGACTTTCCGGCGGGTATAACTCCGGGCGACAGCCTGCCTGTAAGAATCACCCTGGGTAATATGGAAAATATTACTTGCGACAGCATTGGCGATATTAAATTTGACTTCAAAGCTCGATTTGAGGAAGGTAAATACACTATTTCGAGAACTATTTCGGTTAAGAGCGACGCTCATATCGACAATTATTTGAAACAGCATATCAATTTGGTCAATATAAGAGATGTTATCGACAAAAAAATTGCAGAAGCGAATTTAGATATCGCTTGCGAAGAGCCTCAAACTTGTGAACAAAAATGTTTGTTTGACAATAATCCCGAAGACTGTATCTTGAAATGTAAACTGGAAGAAGAATATACCGGCAACTGCGAACAATCGGCAAGTATGCTGGCGGCTGATTATATTCCTACCCGTGTTATGTCCGAAGCCGACAGAAATCTAATTAACAGCGATACGCTGAACCCGACACGAGCAGAAGCAGGCGGAGTTGGGCAATATGCGCTGTATAAGGTAGTGGAAAATGCGATTGTAGAAAAAGATGGTAACGATACCCTTTCAGTTTCTTATACTTACACTTACAGTGCAGATGATGTATATTCTGCTTACGATATTTTCTCGAATTTCGCTGCTACGCTTACTTACTTAAAAACAATATATCCGGCAGACAGTGCTTTATATAGTATTACGAACAATTCGGACGGCATAAAGAAATTTATCGAAGTATTTAATCCCCAGTGGGCAGAAACTCTGGCAGTGTATTTTCATCCCGAAAAAGATTGTTTAGCTGCCTGCAATGACTCGGTGAATCAAAAAACCCAACGCTTTGATTTTATCGTTCGTAATACCGATTCATACACGGAAGCCTATAACAGGGGCTTGTTGAATCCGCTTGGTTTGTCAAACCTCAATCCGTTAGGCAGTAACAATCCGCAGCATATTCCAAGCCACCCTGACTATCTCGACCCGTTTTTTGACGAAGACAACGGACCGGGCAAAGATTATTCGGGCGTTATGAAAACTTATATGACCGATGGCAGCCGGGTGTATGAAGACCCTAAATCCGGCAATCAATTAACATTCTCTTCATTATGGGAACAAGCCGTATATATGGCATACCGGGCAGAATTAGATACGCTTGAAACTCCGGCAATAGTAGACAGCTGTAAAACCCGGGCGAAAAAATTTGTATTCGACCCAGCCGGGCAACATGGAGCAAATACTTGCAGTTGCGTTCGCGACCGGGTGTGGGAAAATTTCCGGGCATTGTATTTGGGCAAAAAAAGCCTTATTGAAGCCTCTATGCCCGATAACAGCTGCCGGGGAAATGTACCGCAGGGAAAACAGGCGAGAATACAGCCTCCTTATACAAGCTCCGAACTGGCTATTATTGCCGACAGCGAAACCGCCCAATCGACAGATGCGTTGGGAATTGACCCCGATGCCGGGGTGGACAGTATTTGCCGCCTGCAGGCAGAAGCGCAGGTTGATAATATTTTGTACGAGCTGGCAGGCTGTTTGGATACCGTTAATACAGTGGGGGGTTATGCCCTGTGGAACGACAGCAACGCGCAATATGTTGCTCTACGGGAAGCTTTTGTCGAAATTATGGTAGCTTCTTGCGACGGCGCAAATATGTTTGGCGCATCAGATTTGCCGCCCAATGCCCCTTCTCTTATTGTTAACAATAAAGAATGCCGCAGTTTTGCCGATGCCATGGAGGCTGTTTTAGACCCAAGTCAACTCAGTTTACTGTGTAACCCCGACCTTATTTCGTTTCCTAAGAAATACGGCTACGAATATAATTCGCGCAGCAATTACAAAATTATAGATTCTTGCGGTTGTAATCTGCTTTTGAAGGCGGAAACAGAGTTTGCAGAGCGACACGACCTGCCACCCGGCATTACTTCGGGGAAAAAATATTTTGCGTGGGCATACGGTTACGAGATAGAAAACTATCAGGGAAAGCTTTGCTTGTGTGATAAAGCTTTGATTGCCGGTTTGAATACGGGAAATGAAGATGCCAAAGCGATATTGGCAAATTCGCGCGAATATATGCCTACGGAATTAAACTGCGATGTTTGCATCGACTGCAATATGATAACGGCAGCCATGGCAGAATTTGAATCTACGCCCTGGATGAGGAGATATTACCAGCTGATGGATTTTTTCGGCACAAGCTTAAGCGAATCTAACAGACAGCGAGCAATGGTTAATTTTATGAATAATAAGTTTAACCTCGACAAGTCTTATTTGGATTATATGGCTCATTTGCAAAAATGTACCGAATCGGATAGCCTTTACTGCGAACTTTCACCGGAGGCTTTATCGTTGCAAACGCTGTTGAACGATGTACTTTCGCGTGGAAGAATAACAGATACCATTTGCGGTGAAGCAATTTCGAGAGATATTAGAAACTCAAAACTTGATGCGCTTCTCCCCGCTTGTGCCTGCGAGGAATATTCTTTTGAAGCAAGCGTAGATAACGGCAACAAACTTTCGATGAAAATAGCAGGGGCACAGGGCTGTTCTACCGATTGTTCGATAAACCTGGAATTTACCGATACGATTGATTATGAGTTGGCAAACATTGTGCCTGTATTTGAAAATATTCGCCCGGCAGAGGAATACCGAAACAGCAACGACGGCAAGTATTATTTTTATATTGATGTTAAGGTAGGATACGGAGTAAGTATTGTACCTGCAACTATGCTGGGCTCGGTATGTTTCCCGATAGAAAATTGCTACGACGGAACAGATAAGAGCATTAAACTGTGCGACAGAGAGGAGCAAAAACGCGGCAGCTGTAAAGAGGATATGATGCGGATAATTGTAAAAGATGTGGAAACGCTGTATAAAGAATATGCCGACAGTATTACCGCCGCTTTTGTAGATATATACAGCAATCAATGCCTGGCAAATACCGAAGGGAAAGAAATTTTCACAGCGGAATATACCGACAGCGAGCGGCATTTTACGCTCTACTACTACGACCAAGCCGGCAATTTGATAAAAACCATTCCGCCCGAGGGCGTAGAATTTGTGCCGGCAGAACAATGGGCTGATGTGGATAAAGACCGCAAGGCAGGCACGCAAACGGTTTTTACCAAACACCGTTTGGAAACCCGCTATTTGTATAACAGTTTGAACCAGCTGACGGCACAGTATATGCCCGACCACGATGCTTTTGACGGCAGGGCAGTAAATGGCGCCGCAAACCTGGCTGCCGGTATGACAATTGCTTCCACGCTGTTTGCCGACAATATGAACGGAGTTTTATTCGGCAGCAACCCGAATGACCCGACGCAAAGTTTGACATACAGCACTACTGACGGCGGTGCAAGCTGGAAAGCGGTAGAGGCATTTGGGTTGACGAGTTTCAACGCGCTGGCGCAAGATGCTGCCAAGCAACTGTGGGCTGTGGGCGATAATGGTAATATTATCAGCAGGGGCAGCGACAACAAGTGGAGAGTTCAGGACGCATCGGGTGTTAGCGGCGATTTGACGGGCATTTATTTCGACGGGAATACCGGCTATATGTACAGCAATGACGGACGGATTTATTCTAAAAACGGGAATTTCTGGAGTATTGTAAACGGCAAAAGAATCGGCAGTAATTTTCATATTGAAAAAATTGTGTTTCAAAACGGCGCTGCGATTGCCGCAGGTGAAGAAAACGGTCAAGGTGTGGTGTACGAATCGACCGATTTTATTACCTGGAGCAAATCGACCATAAAAAGCGTATTGCCCGAAATTACGGCTATTCATCTGTATTCGGATTCGGAAGGCTACGCTTTTTGCTCTAACGGCTTGATTGCAGAAAGTAACAACGGCGGAGAACACTGGAAGGTAAAAACTCAGATGTACAACCCCGTAGAAATTCGCAAAGTGCATTTCTTCTCGGCAAACAACGGGATTGCTATGGACAGCGATAAACGACTGCTTTTCACGGAGAATAGCGGTAAGTCGTGGAAGGCTTCGAATTTGACCGGTGCAGATGCTTTTGCTGTGGTTCCAAACACAAGTATTGCTTATGCCGTAAAGGACAATGTGTTGTATCAAATGAGAAATGATACGACCTGGATAATGAGAACAAAACAACTGTTGGAGATTATTGATGACAAGCAAATAGTAAAAACTGTCGCGGTTACCATACCCGGCAATAAAGTTTGTGCATTATATGTTGACAACTCTGCCATGTACGCCATAGATGTGGCAGGGAATGTGCTTAAAACAACCGATGTAGCGTGGGATACCTACACGCATGCGGCAAGCCTGGCAAACTTTACGGAGCCGGAAGTATTATATGTGTCCGAAAATAATGCTGCTTTGACGGTAATGTCGGCAAATAAAAAGTGGGATACGGGAAATTCGAATACTCCCGATACGCACAACAAGGGCTACAGCGCCGTTTCTTCCGGCAAAGCAACAGGCAAGCCTCTTGTGGCGATTGCGGGCTTGATGTACAGCGAAGATAATTTAGCTGCCTTTAAGCCGCTGCAAATAAAAGCCCTGCGCGATGTGGCTACTAACGGTACATTATCCGTAGCGGCAGGTTACGAAGGCACGGTATTGCGCAAAGAGGCAGGCGGTTGGAGCTTTGTAACGACAGGCGTTGCCGGCAATTTATCGGCTGTTGCTATTAATAACAGCTCTGTGTTGATTGGCGCGGATAACGGGGAGCTGTATAAGTTTGATGCTTCTTCTGCCGGGGATTGGAACAATCCTGAAATTGACAGTTACGGTGCAGGGATTACGGCTATCGAAACGATAAACTCGACAAGCTACATCAGCACCAACGAGGGTTATGTGTACCGGGCGGGGACAGAGGTGCCGGTATACCGCGGCGGGAAAATTATTAACGACCTGCTGGCGGTAAACGGCAGTATTATTGCCGCAGGCAGCGACGGCGCTATCCTTTCGGACTGGAACTCGCAGGCTCAGCAGATAGCGGATGCGCGCATTATCGATGCTGCCCG